>JBDHTD010000016.1:0-78308 GCA_039808485.1 Aquamicrobium sp.
GGCATGCAGCTCGTGCGCTGGCCCAAGCAGTTCGACGTCATCGTCACCGACAATCTGTTCGGCGACATGCTGTCGGACGTCGCCGCCATGCTGACCGGCTCGCTCGGCATGCTGCCTTCCGCCTCGCTCGGCGCGCCGGACGCCAAGACCGGCAAGCGCAAGGCGCTCTACGAGCCGGTGCACGGCTCCGCGCCCGACATCGCCGGCCAGGGCATCGCCAACCCGATCGCCATGATCGCCTCCTTCGCCATGTGCATGCGCTATTCCTTCAACATGGTCGCCGAGGCCGACCGGCTGGAGGCCGCGATCTCGGCCGTGCTCGACGACGGCTACCGCACGCGCGACATCATGTCGGACGGCATGACGGAAGTGTCGACCACGACCATGGGCGACGCGATCATGGAAAAGTTCCGCGCCCTGTCGGCATAGGCGCGCCGCCTGCCCGCCGTTCGCGCCACGATTGACTCTGGTGCCGAACGGCGTAAAAGGCGGGCGCGAACCGGGATCAACGCGATGCGCGGCCTTGTGACTGCATTTCTGGCACTTTACGCCTCCGGCGGAAGCTTTTCCGCTGCCGCGGCGACGCCCGCGCGCGCCCGTTCCAGCAAAACTACGGCCAAAACCACGACCGCGAAAACGGTCTGATCCCCTTTGGCCCGCTCGCCCCTCTCCCCGGCTGGCCCGAGGGAGGCGGACCCCGCGATGGCCGGCGGGGCTTCTCCTGAAGCATCAAGCGGAGAGATTGAGGAGCAACCGATAATGGGTTTCAAGATTGCAGTCGCCGGCGCTACCGGCAATGTCGGGCGCGAGATGCTGGCCATCCTCGAGGAGCGCGGCTTCCCCGCCGACGAGGTCGTGGCGCTGGCATCGCGCCGCTCGGTCGGCACCGAGGTCTCCTATGGCGACAGGACGCTGAAGGTAAGGGACCTCGCCACCTACGACTTCTCCGACACCGACATCTGCCTGATGTCGGCCGGCGGCAACGTGTCGAAGGAATGGTCGCCGAAGATCGGCGCGCAGGGCTGCGTCGTCATCGACAATTCCTCGGCCTGGCGCTACGACGCCGACGTGCCGCTGATCGTGCCCGAGGTGAACCCCGACGCGATCGAAGGCTTCCGCAGGAAGAACATCATCGCCAATCCCAACTGCTCGACGGCGCAGCTCGTCGTGGCGCTGAAGCCGCTGCACGACCGCGCCGTGATCCGCCGCGTCGTCGTCGCCACCTACCAGTCGGTCTCCGGCGCCGGCAAGGAGGGCATGGACGAGCTGTTCACCCAGACCCGCGCCGTCTTCGTCAACGATCCGGTCGAGCGCAAGAAGTTCACCAAGCGCATCGCCTTCAACGTCATTCCCCACATCGACGTCTTCATGGAAGACGGCCAGACCAAGGAGGAATGGAAGGTGACGGCCGAGACCAAGAAGATGCTCGACCCGAAGATCAAGGTGACGTGCACGGCCGTGCGCGTGCCCGTCTTCATCGGCCATTCGGAAGCCGTCAACATCGAGTTCGAGAAGCCGATCACCGCCGACGAGGCCCGCGACATCCTGCGCGAGGCGCCGGGCTGCCTCGTCATCGACAAGCGCGAGGACGGCGGCTACGTCACGCCGCACGAATCCGCCGGCGAGGACGCGACCTATATCAGCCGCATCCGCGAGGACCCGACCATCGACAACGGCCTGAACATGTGGGTCGTTTCCGACAACCTGCGCAAGGGCGCGGCGCTGAACACCGTCCAGATCGCCGAGCTGCTGGTCGCGCGCGGCCTGATCCAGCCCAAGCAGCGGGCCGCCTGACACGAGCCGGCCGGAAACCAAAAAGCCCGCTCTTTCCGGGGCGGGCTTTTTTTGCATTTTCAGCCGTCGGCCCGGCGCGGAAGCGCGCCGTTTGCCGCCTCACATATGGATCGGCTTGGAGAAGGCCGCCAGCGCCGCTTCCTTGACCGCCTCCGACATGGTCGGGTGAGCATGGCAGGTGCGGGCGAGGTCTTCCGCCGAGCCGCCGAACTCCATCAGAACCGCCGCCTCGTGGATCATCTCGCCGGCGCCGAAGCCGACGATGTGGACGCCGAGCACCCGGTCGCTCGCCTTGTCGGCCAGCACCTTGACGAAGCCTTCCGTCTGGAGCATGGCGCGCGCGCGGCCATTGGCCGAGAACGGGAACTTGCCGACGGCATAGGCGACGCCCGCCTTCTTCAGCTCCTCCTCGGTCCTGCCGACGGAGGCGACCTCGGGGCTGGTGTAAACGACGCCGGGGATGACGTCGTAATTGACGTGGCCAGCCTTGCCGGCGAGCATCTCGGCCACGGCCACGCCCTCCTCCTCGGCCTTGTGCGCCAGCATCGGCCCGGCGACCACGTCGCCGATGGCATAAATGCCGGGCGCCGAGGTCTGGAACCGGCCGTCGATCTTCACGCGGCCGCGCTCGTCCAGCGCCACCCCCGCCTCGGCGAGGCCCAGCCCCTCGGTGAACGGCTTGCGGCCGGTGGCGACCAGCACCGCGTCGGCCTCGATCGTCTCGGCCGCGCCGCCTTTCGCCGGCTCGAAGGTGACCGACGCGCCCTTGCCCTTCTTCGCCACGGCCGTGACCTTCGCGCCGAGCTTGAAGGTGAAGCCCTGCTTGGCCAGCATGCGCTGGAACTGCTTGGCGACCTCGCCGTCCATGCCGCCGAGGAGGGTGTCGAGATACTCGACCACCGTGACCTTGGCCCCGAGACGCGCCCAGACCGAGCCGAGCTCGAGCCCGATGACGCCGCCGCCGACCACGACGAGATGGCCCGGAACCTTGGCCAAAGCGAGCGCGCCGGTCGAGGAGACGATGGTCTTCTCGTCGAAGGCGACGTCGACGCCGGGGATGCCGGCGACGTCGGAGCCGGTCGCGATGACGATGTTCTTCGCCGCGATCTCCTGCGTCCCGCCGTCCTCGGCCGTCACCGAGACCTTGCCCTGGCCGAGCACCCGGCCCGTGCCGTGGAAGGTGTCGATCTTGTTCTTCTTCATCAGGAAGACCAGGCCCTTGGTGTTCTGGTCGACGGTGTTGGCCTTGTGGGCCATCAGCTTGGTCAGGTTGACCTTCGGCTTGGAGATCTCGATGCCGAGCGCGTCGAACGAATGCTCGGCCTCCATCAGCATCTCGGTGGCGTGCAGCAGCGCCTTGGACGGGATGCAGCCGACATTGACGCAGGTGCCGCCATAGGTGTCGCGCTTCTCGACCAGCGCGGTCTTGAGGCCGAGCTGGGCGGCCTTGATGGCGCAGACATAGCCGCCCGGTCCGGCTCCGATCACGACGACGTCATAGCTCATGGCAAATCCCTTCCTTCTCGTGTGCGCGGGCCTCAGCGGCCGCCGCTTGCGTTCAGTATCGCACCCGTGGAGTAGGATGCGTCGTCCGACAGGAGCCACAGGATCGCGCGGGCGATCTCGTCGGCCTTCCCCTCCCTCTGCATCGGCACGGTGCCGCGCAGGGCCGCCACCCGGTCGGGCTGGCCGCCGGAGGCGTGGATCTCGGTGTCGACGATGCCGGGGCGCACGGCGTTGACGCGGATTCCCTCGGCCGCGACCTCGCGGGCGAGACCGACGGTGAAGCTGTCGATGGCGCCCTTGGACGCGGCATAGTCGACATATTCTCCGGCCGCCCCGAGCGTGGCGGCCATGGAGGAGACGTTGACGATGGCGCCGCCCCTGCCGCCATGCGCGGTCGACATGCGCCGGACCGCCTCGCGGGCGCACAGCATCGCCCCGACGACGTTGACGCGCATCACGCGCAGCATGCGCCCGGCATCCATGCCGTCGACGCGCGATTTCGCGGTGACGATGCCGGCATTGTTGACCAGCGCGTCGAGCCGGCCGAAACGGGCGTCGACCGCCGCGAACATGGCAAGGACATCGCTTTCCTCGCCGACGTCGCCCCGGACCGCGAAGGCGTCGCCGCCGGCGGCGACAATCTCGGCCACGAGGGCGGCGGCGGCGGCCGCGTCGGCGACGTAGTTGACCACCACGCGCCAGCCGTTCCGGGCGGCGAGCCGCGCGGTCGCCGCGCCGATGCCGCGCGAGCCGCCGGTGATCAGCACCGTCTTCCCCGCCGCGCTCATTCCTGGCACCCGTGCAGGACAAACGCGTCCCATGGAGCACCCAGGGGCGCATCCGTGAGGCCGGCGGCCGCATAGGCCGGCCAGGCCGCGATCGCTCGGCCGAGATCGGCCAGGATCAGCGTGTCCGGCGCGGCTTCGCCCTCGGGCGGCATCAGGTCGACGCGGCCGTCGCCGCCGGCGCTGTAGACCACGCCCTGCCAGATCGTGCAGGCGGAAAGCTCCTCGCCCGTGGCGTCGCCCTCGGGGCAGTCATGCGTCAGCATGCCGATCGGGCGCGGCACGTCGGCGTCCCACATCACCACGCCGTCGAGCACGACGCCCTCATTTCCGGTACCCTTGCCGAACACCATGCGGAAGGCGTTCGTCACCGTGGCGTTCGCCCCGGGGCGGAAGTCGATCATGGCCCCGGTCCGCGCCTCGCGGTAGACGGCGAGCTCGACCGGGCAGGCGGCGAGCGCGGGAAGCGCCTGCCCGCCGAACGCCGCCGCCAGCAGCGCGGCGCGCGGCAACACCCGCAGGAGGCAGTTCGGCTGGTGCGGCATCGTCTTTCCCGTCCGATGCTAGAGGTCGAGCACCAGCCGCTCGGGGTCCTCCAGCGTCTCCTTGACGCGGACGAGGAAGGTCACGGCCTCCTTGCCGTCGACGATGCGGTGGTCGTAGCTCAACGCCAGATACATCATCGGGCGGATGACGATCTGCCCGCCGACCACGACCGGGCGGTCCTGGATCTTGTGCATGCCGAGGATGCCCGACTGCGGCGCATTGAGGATCGGCGTCGACATCAGCGAGCCGTAGACGCCGCCGTTGGAGATGGTGAAGGTGCCGCCCTGCATGTCGGCGACGGAGAGCTTGCCGTCGCGCGCGGCCAGCCCCAGCCGGCCGATCTCCTTCTCGATCTCCGAGATCGACATGGCATCGGCGTCGCGCACCACGGGCACGACCAGGCCCTTGTCGGTGCCGACGGCGACGCCGATATGGGCATAGTCCTTGTAGATGATGTCGGTGCCGTCGATCTCGGCGTTGACCGCCGGGATTTCCTTCAGCGCGTGCGTCACCGCCTTGGTGAAGAAGCCCATGAAGCCGAGCTTGACGCCGTGCTTCTTCTCGAACAGGTCCTTGTACTTGGCGCGCAGGTCCATCACCGGCTTCATGTCCACCTCGTTGAAGGTGGTCAGCATGGCGGCGGTGTTCTGCGCGTCCTTCAGCCGCCGCGCGATGGTCTGGCGCAGCCTGGTCATCCGCACCCGTTCCTCGCGGGCGGCGTCCGCGTCCGAGGAGGGCGCCCGCGCGGCGGCCGACACCGGCGCCGGCGCGGCGGCAGTCGGGGCAAGGGCAGTGACGCCGCGGGCGACGGCTTCCAGCGCATCCGACTTCAGCACCTGGCCGCGCTTGCCGGAGCCGGCGACCTGGTCGGCGGCGACGCCGGCCTCGGCGAGAACGCGGGCGGCGGCGGGCGACGGCGGCATCTCGGTCTTGCCGGTAGCGGCGGCGGGCTTTGCGGCCTCGGCCTTCGCCGGGGTCGCGGCCGCCTTCGGCTCTTCCTTCTTCGGCGCGGCTACGCCGGCACTTGCGCCAGCTCCGGCGGCGATGGAGCCGAGCAGGGCGCCGACGCCGACGGTCTCGCCTTCCTGGACCACGATCTCGGCCAGCACGCCGGCGGCGGGCGCCGGAACCTCGATCGTCACCTTGTCGGTTTCGAGCTCGACGATCGGCTCGTCGGCGGCGACCGCGTCGCCCGCCTTCTTGAACCACTTGCCGATGGTTGCCTCGGTGACGGACTCGCCGAGAGTGGGGACGCGGATTTCGGTAGCCATTCTTCTCTTCCGTTGCCTTGGTTCGCTTCAGCGATTCCGTTGATTACTTGCCGAGCGCATCTTCGAGGAAAGCCTCGAGCTGCGCCAGATGCTTGGACATCAGGCCGGTGGCCGGCGAGGCCGATGCCGGGCGGCCGGCATAGCGCACGCGCTGGTGCTTGGCGTCGATATGGGCCAGCACCCATTCCAGATAGGGCTCGATGAACGACCACGAGCCCATGTTCTTCGGCTCTTCCTGGCACCAGACTACTTCAGCGTTGCGGAAGCGCGAAAGCTCGTTGATCAGCGCCTTGGCCGGGAACGGATAGAGCTGCTCGACGCGCAGGAGATAGATGTCGTCGATGCCGCGCTTCTCGCGCTCCTCGTAGAGGTCGTAATAGACCTTGCCGGCGCTGAGCACGACGCGGCGGATCTTGGCGTCCTTGACCAGCTTGATCGGCTCGTTGCCATAATACTGGGCATCGTCCCACAGCAGGCGGTGGAACGAGCTGTCGCCCGACAGGTCGGCCAGCGTCGACACCGCGCGCTTGTGGCGCAGCAGCGACTTCGGCGTCATCAGGATCAGCGGCTTGCGGAAGTCGCGCTTCAACTGGCGGCGCAGGATGTGGAAATAGTTGGCCGGCGTCGTGCAGTTGGCGACCTGCATGTTGTCTTCCGCGCACATCTGGAGGAAGCGCTCCAGACGCGCCGAGGAATGCTCCGGCCCCTGGCCCTCGTAGCCGTGCGGCAGCAGGCAGACCAGGCCCGACATGCGCAGCCACTTGCGCTCTCCGGACGAGATGAACTGGTCGAACACCACCTGCGCGCCGTTGGCGAAATCGCCGAACTGGGCTTCCCACATGGTCAGCGCCCTGGGCTCGGCCAGCGAGAAACCGTATTCGAAGCCGAGCACCGCCTCTTCCGAGAGCATCGAGTTGATGACCTCGTAATTGGCCTGCTGCGGGCCGAGGTTGTTCAACGGGATGTAGCGGTTCTCGTTGCGCTGGTCGTAGAGCACGGAATGGCGCTGCGAGAAGGTGCCGCGCTCGGAATCCTGGCCGGACAGGCGGATCGGGTTGCCCTCGTACAGGATCGAGCCGAAGGCGAGCGCCTCGGCCGTCGCCCAGTCGATGCCCTCGCCGGTCTCGATCGCCTTGCGGCGGTTCTCGAGGAAGCGGCCGATGGTGCGGTGGACCTCGAAATCGGCCGGCACCTCGGTCAGCTTCCTGCCGATCTCCTTCAGCGTCTTCATCGGCACCGAGGTCTTGCCGCGGCGCTGCTCGTCCTGGTTGTCGGCGGTGCGCAGGCCCGACCACGCGCCGTCGAGCCAGTCGGCCTTGTTCGGCTTGTAGCTCTGGCCGGCCTCGAACTCGGCCTCCAGATGCGCGCGCCAGTCGGCCCGCATCTTGTCGATCTCGGCCGCGGTGACCAGCCCTTCCGCGATCAGCTTGTCGCCGTAGAGCTGCACCGTGGTCTTGTGACCGCGGATGGCGCGGTACATCATCGGCTGGGTGAAGCCGGGCTCGTCGCCCTCGTTGTGGCCGAAACGGCGATAGCAGAACATGTCGACCACCACCGGCTTGTGGAACTTCATCCGGAACTCGGTGGCGATCTTGGCGGCGTAGACCACTGCCTCGGGGTCGTCGCCGTTGACGTGGAAGATCGGCGCCTCGATCATCTTGGCGACGTCCGACGGATAGGGCGAGGACCGCGAGAAGCGCGGATTGGTGGTGAAGCCGATCTGGTTGTTGATGATGAAGTGGACCGTGCCGGCGACGCGGTGGCCGCGAAGGCCGGAAAGGCCGAGGATTTCCGCCACGACGCCCTGGCCGGCAAAGGCGGCGTCGCCGTGCAGCAGGAGCGGCAGCACCTTGGCGCGCTCCTCCTGCGGAACGATCTCCTCGCGGGTGCGGCCGAAAATCTGGTCCTGCTTGGCCCGGGCCTTGCCCATCACCACCGGGTTGACGATCTCGAGATGCGAGGGATTGGCTGTCAGCGACAGGTGGACCTTGTTGCCGTCGAACTCGCGGTCCGACGACGCGCCGAGGTGGTACTTGACGTCGCCCGAGCCCTCGACGTCGTCGGGTGCGTAGGAGCCGCCCTTGAACTCGTGGAAGATGGCCCGGTGCGGCTTGGCCATAACCTGGCTCAGCACGTTCAGGCGGCCGCGATGGGCCATGCCGAACACGACCTCCTTCAGCCCCAGCGCGCCGCCGCGCTTGACGATCTGTTCGAGCGCGGGAATGAGCGATTCGCCGCCGTCGAGGCCGAAGCGCTTGGTGCCCTTGTACTTGACGTCGATGAACTGCTCGAAGCCTTCCGCCTCGATCAGCTTCTGGAGGATCGCCTTCTTGCCGTTGGCGGTGAACTCGATGCCCTTGTCCGGACCCTCGATCCGCTCCTGAATCCACGCCTTCTCCTCGGGGTTGGAGATATGCATGAATTCGACGCCGAGCGTCGAGCAATAGGTGCGCTTGAGGATGTCGAGCATCTCGCGCACGGTGGCGTATTCGAGGCCGAGCACATGGTCGATGAAGATCGGCCGGTCGTAGTCGGCTTCGGTGAAGCCATAGGCTTCCGGCGAAAGCTCGTTGTAGTCCTCCTCCGGCTCGGCCAGGCCGAGCGGGTCGAGATTGGCGTGGAGGTGGCCGCGCATGCGATAGGCGCGGATCATCATGATGGCGCGCACGGAATCGCGCGTCGCGCGCAGCACGTCGGCGTCGGACGGCGCGTCGCCCCCGGCTTCCCTGGCCGCCGCGGCCTTTTCATTCACCTTCTTCTCGAAGTGCTTCTCGACGGTTCCCCAGTCGCCGTCGAGCGCCGAGACCAGCTCGCCATTGGCGGCCAGCGGCCAGTTCTTCCTCTGCCAGGAAGCGCCTTCGGCATTCTTGCGCACGTCGCCGGCATCGTCCTGCAAGGTCGCGAACAGGTCGCGCCACTCGGGGTCCACCGACGCCGGATCGTCGAGCCAGGCGGCGTAAAGCCCTTCGATGTAGTCGGCGTTGCCGCCGTAAAGGAACGAGGTGAGCGAAAAGAGGTCGTTTGCCTGATCTTGCCGCGCCATCACGATCATCGGAGCGTTTCCGCCCCGTCTCCTTGTTGTCCCAAGCGGCGTCGCCGCGTTACGAGCGACGGAGCGCTCCGGTGTTCCCTCCCTGACGGAGCGGTTGGTCCCGCCCTCATGTCAGTTGAATATGCCCGCCGGATGACCGCCGGGCACGAGATCGTGGTCGCCGCCGTCGCGACGGCGGCGAAACGGCGTCTCAGCCCTTGATCGCCTCGACCAGCGTCTTGCCGAGCCGGGCCGGCGACGGCGAGACGCGGATGCCCGCTTCCTCCATCGCCGCGATCTTGTCTTCCGCGCCGCCCTTGCCGCCGGAGATCACCGCGCCGGCATGGCCCATGGTGCGGCCGGCAGGCGCGGTGCGACCGGCGATGAAGCCGGCCATCGGCTTCCTCCGCCCGCGCTTGGCCTCGTCCTTGATGAACTGCGCCGCGTCCTCCTCGGCCGAGCCGCCGATCTCGCCGATCATGATGATCGACTGGGTGGCGTCGTCGGCGAGGAACATCTCCAGCATGTCGATGAACTCGGTGCCCTTGACCGGGTCGCCGCCGATGCCGACGGCCGTGGTCTGGCCGAGGCCCTCGTTCGAGGTCTGGAACACCGCCTCGTAGGTCAGCGTGCCCGAGCGCGAGACGACGCCGACCGAGCCCTTGCGGAAGATGTTGCCGGGCATGATGCCGATCTTGCATTCGTCGGGGGTGACGATGCCGGGGCAGTTGGGGCCGATCAGCCGCGACTTCGACTTCTCCAGCCGGGCCTTGACCTTGACCATGTCCATCACCGGAATCCCTTCCGTGATGCAGACGATCAGCGGGATCTCGGCCTCGATCGCCTCGATGATCGCGGCCGCGGCGCCCGCCGGCGGAACGTAGACGACGGAAGCGTCCGCCCCGGTCTTCTCGCGCCCCTCGGCGACGGAAGCGAAGATCGGCAGGCTCTCGCCCTTCGAGCCGGCCCACGTCTCGCCGCCCTTCTGCGGATGGATGCCGCCGACCATCTTCGTGCCGTGATAGGCCAGCGCCTGCTCGGTGTGGAAGGTGCCGGTCTTGCCGGTCAGGCCCTGAACCAGAACCTTGGTGTTCTTGTCGATCAGAATGGACATCGCGGTTCAGCTTCCCTTCACGGCCTTGACGATCTTCTGGGCGGCATCGTCGAGGTCGTCGGCGGAAATGACGTTCAGCCCGCTCTCGTTGATGATCTTCTTGCCCAGCTCGACATTGGTGCCTTCGAGGCGCACCACCAGCGGAACCTTGAGCCCCACTTCCTTGACCGCCGCGATGACGCCCTCGGCGATGACGTCGCACTTCATGATGCCGCCGAAGATGTTGACGAGGATGCCCTTCACGTTCGGGTCGGCGGTGATGATCTTGAACGCCGCCGTCACCTTCTCCTTGGAAGCGCCGCCGCCGACGTCGAGGAAGTTGGCGGGTTCCGCACCGTAGAGCTTGATGATGTCCATCGTCGCCATGGCGAGGCCGGCGCCGTTGACCATGCAGCCGATATTGCCGTCGAGCGCGACATAGGCGAGGTCGTATTTCGACGCCTCGATCTCCTTGGCGTCCTCTTCGGTGGTGTCGCGCAGCTCGACCACGTCGGCGTGGCGGAACAGCGCGTTGTTGTCGAACGACACCTTGGCGTCGAGCACGCGCAGGCGGCCGTTCTCCATCACGATCAGCGGGTTGACCTCGAGCAGGCTCATGTCCTTCTCGGTGAACGCCTTGTAGAGGACCGGGAACAGCTTCTTGCCGTCCTCGGCCGCCTCGCCGCCGAGCTTCAGCGCGTCGTTGAGTTTCGCCACGTCGGCGTCGGTGACGCCGGCTTCCGGGTCGATCGCCACGGTGACGATCTTCTCCGGCGTGTGTTCGGCAACGGCCTCGATGTCCATGCCGCCTTCGGTCGAGACCACGAAGGCGACGCGGCCGACCGAGCGGTCGACCAGGATCGAGAGATACAGCTCGCGGGAAATGTCGGCGCCGTCCTCGATATAGAGGCGGTTGACCTGCTTGCCGGCCTCGCCGGTCTGCTTGGTGACGAGCGTATTGCCCAGCATCTCGTTGACGTTGGCGACGACGTCCTCGACGGATTTCGCCAGCCGGACGCCGCCCTTGGCTTCCGCGCCAAGCTCCTTGAACTTGCCCTTGCCGCGGCCGCCGGCGTGGATCTGGCTCTTGACCACGTAGAGCGGGCCGGGGAGCGACTTCGCCGCAGCCTCCGCCTCGCCGGCCGAAAGGATGGCGACGCCCTCGGCGACCGGGGCGCCGTAGCCCTTCAGAAGCTGCTTTGCCTGATATTCATGGATGTTCATGCGTGGCGACCTTTACTGCTTGAGGCTGGGCGCGATCTCGGCGCAGGCGTTGCACAGCGACTCGACCGAGGCGACCGACTTGTCGAACATCGCCTGCTCGTCCTTGTTCATCCCGATCTCGATGACGCGCTCGACGCCGCCGGCGCCGATCACCACCGGCACGCCGACATAGATGTCCTTCAAGCCGTACTGGCCGGACAGGTGCGCGGCGCAGGGCAGCACCCGCTTCTTGTCCTTGAGATAGGCTTCCGCCATCGCGATCGCCGACGAGGCCGGGGCGTAATAGGCCGAGCCGGTCTTCAGCAGGCCGACGATCTCGGCGCCGCCGTCGCGGGTGCGCTGGATGATCTGGTCGAGCCTGTCCTGCGAGGTCCAGCCCATCTTGACGAGGTCGGGCAGCGGGATGCCGGCGACGGTGGAATAGCGCGCCAGCGGCACCATGGTGTCGCCGTGGCCGCCGAGCACGAAGGCGGTGACGTCCTCGACCGAGACCTTGAACTCCTCGGCCAGGAACAGGCGGAAGCGGGCCGAATCCAGCACGCCGGCCATGCCGACCACCTTGTTCTTCGGCAGGCCGGAGAACTTCTGCAACGCCCAGACCATGGCGTCGAGCGGGTTGGTGATGCAGATGACGAAGGCGTTGGGCGCATATTTCGCGATGCCGGCGCCGACCTGCTCCATCACCTTCAGGTTGATGCCGAGAAGGTCGTCGCGGCTCATGCCGGGCTTGCGCGGCACGCCGGCGGTGACGATGCAGACATCCGCGCCCTCGATCGCCGAATAGTCGTTGGCGCCGGTGTAGTGCGCGTCGAAGCCGTCGACCGGCGAGGACTGGGCGATGTCGAGGCCCTTGCCCTGCGGCGTGCCTTCCGCGATGTCGAACAGGACGACGTCGCCGAGTTCCTTCAAGCCGACCAGATGGGCGAGCGTGCCGCCGATCATGCCGGAGCCGATAAGGGCGATCTTGTTGCGAGCCATGAATTGGGTTCCCTTGCGAATGCCGGTCCGCCACCGCGCCGGCAGGTAAAAAGATGGTGCCGAGACGTCTCATCCGGACACGGGAGCCCGCCCGGATCGGGCTTTCGCATAGACGGATAGGGCGTAAAACTCAACCGATTCTTACCGGACAAGCAATTTCAAATGTTTAAGCGATAATTATCTTACGTAAACGTAAGAATTTTACGGTGAGCCGGACTCATTCGGCGGCGTCGCGCCGTCGCGCGCCATCGAGCCATTCGCGGCTCTGCATCTCGGTCAGGCGCGAGGCGGTGCGGGCGAACTCGAACCGTTCCGTGCCGACCGTGCCGGTGTAGAGCGCTTCCGGCGCGGCCTCTGCGCTCGCCACCAGCCGCACGCGGTTGTCGTAGAGCGTGTCGACGAGCAGGATGAAGCGCTTGGCCTCGTTGCGCCGGTCCTGGCCCATCACCGGGACATGGTCGAGGAACAGCGTGTCGTAGCGGGCGGCAAGCGCGAGATAGTCGCGCGCGGCGAGCGCGGCGCCGCAGAGCTGGGCGAAGGTGAAGCGCGCGGCCGCGCCCGCGGCGCGCGGCACCACGATCTCGCGGCCCTTCAGCGCGATCCTGTCCTCGTGGACGGCGCGCCCCGAGGCGGCGGCCGCCCACGCCTCGTCCATCTGCCGGTCGGCCGCCTCACTGACAGGCGTGATGTAGACCTGCATCCGGTCGAGCCGGCGGCGGCGATGGTCGGTCGGCCCGTCGAGATTCAGCACCCTGGCGTGGCGTTCGAGAATGCCGATGAACGGCTCGAACAGGCCGCGGTTCAGGCCATCGCGGTAAAGGTCGCGCGGGGCGACGTTGGATGTGGCGACGAGCACCACGCCCTCGTCGAACAGCGCCGAGAACAGCCGCGACAGCACCATGGCGTCGGCGATGTCGGTGACGGTGAACTCGTCGAAGCACAGCACCCAGGCTTCCTCGGCCAGCGCCCGCGCCACCGGCGGGATCGGGTCCGTCTCCTTGACCTCGCCGCGCTTCAGCTTCTCGCGGTGCTTCTGGATGCGGTCGTGGACGTCGGCCATGAAGTCGTTGAAATGGGCGCGCCGCTTGCGCCGCGCCGGGGTGAGCTCGAAGAACATGTCCATCAGCATGGTCTTGCCGCGCCCGACCTCGCCATGGATGTAGAGGCCCCTGACCGGCTCGCGCGCCGGGCGCTTTCGGGCGAACAGCCAGCCGAGCGCGCTCTTCTTCGCCGCCAGCCGCTTGGCGGAAAGCTCCTCGATCAGCCGGTCGAGCGCGGCGACCACCTCCATCTGCGCCGGATCGCGGCCGATGGCGCCGGTCTCCTCGAGATGGTCGTAGGCCTGACGGACGGTGCGGGAGGGCGACAGCCCGTCATAGGAAGACATGGATCCGCGGATCGGTCAGCGCGAGAGCGAGACGGGCTGGCCGGAGCTGGTCTGGCCGTCGAAGCGGCTGCCGCCCGACGAATAGAGCCTGGCCAGCACGGTGCCGCTTTCGTCGTAGAGCGCGAGCTGCTTGCCCGAGACGTTCCACGACTTGACGCCGGCAAGCGGCGCCGGGCAGCGCAGCGGGCCGGCGCGGAAGCCCTGGCCGAACCGGGTCTGCGGCGTGGCGATGCGGCAGCTCTGGCCGGCGACGGATGCGTTCCAGACGCCGGCGACGCTGCCGGCCGTGATGTCGGCGGCGTTCTGCTCCAGCGCCGCGACCTGCTGGCCATTGGCGGGCTCGGCGCCCTCCGCGCTCGGCGCGTCGGGAAACTGCGACGGATCGGTGGTGCCGGGCTGGGTCGGCGGCGGAAGCTGCCCGGATGTCACCGTTCCTCCGGGAACGGCCGGCAGAGGCGCCGGGCGCGAGTCGATGCGCGAGAAACGGTCGCTCTGGCAGCCGGCCAGCGCCAGCGCCAGAAGCGAGGTTGCGACGGCGATGCCGCCAGTTCTGAAAACCATCAAGTCCCTCCGTCGGGGCGGGGGCGCCCCACAGGTCGATCGAATCCCTTCAAGCGCCAGAATAATGGCGAACATTGGGAGAATCCAACGCGCATGGTTAAGAAACCGTTCCCGCGCCGCGGCCATCGCGAGACTGGAAATCGCCCGCCGTTTCCGCCATATAGCAGCCCATGAGCCCGCGCATGAACCCGCACGTCCCCTTTGCCAAGATGAACGGCATCGGCAACGAGATCATCGTCGCCGACATGCGCGGGCGCGCCGGCCGCATCGCGCCGGCGGCGGCGGTGGCGCTGGCGGCCGACCCGGCGACGCGCTTCGACCAGATCATGGCGGTGCACGACCCGCGCACGCCGGGCACGCACAACTATATCGAGATCATCAATTCCGACGGCAGCCGGGCCCAGGCCTGCGGCAACGGCACGCGCTGCGTCGTCGCCGCGCTCGCCGCCGAGACCGGCGAGCGGGCGTTCACCTTCGAGACGGTCGCCGGCATCCTCAACGCGACCGAGCACGAGGACGGCTCGATCTCGGTCGATCTCGGCCGGCCGCGCTTCGGCTGGGCGGACATCCCGCTGGCCGAGGAATTCCGCGACACCCGCGCCATCGAGCTTCAGGTCGGGCCGATCGACGCGCCGGTGCTGCATTCGCCCTCGGTCGCCTCGATGGGCAACCCGCACGCCATCTTCTGGGTCGACGAGGATGTCTGGTCCTACGACCTCGAAAAGTTCGGGCCGCTGCTCGAGAACCACCCGATCTTTCCCGAGCGCGCCAACATCACCATCGCCCGGGTGACGGCGCGCGACGCCATGACCATCCGCACCTGGGAGCGCGGCGCCGGGCTGACGCTGGCCTGCGGCTCGGCCGCCTGCGCGGCGGCCGTGTCGGCCGCGCGCACGGGGCGCACGGGGCGCACCGTCACCGTGACCGCGCCGAGCGGCGGCCGGCTGGTCATCGACTGGCGCGGCGACGACCACGTCATCATGACCGGCCCGGCCGAATGGGAATTCTCCGGCCGCCTCGACCCCGAGACCGGCGCATGGTCGCGCGAGACCGAGGGCGCGGCCGGGGGTGCGACATGACCGCTACGGGCAACGGCATCGACGTCGTCACCTTCGGCTGCCGGTTGAACGCCTACGAATCCGAGGTGATGCGGCGCGAGGCCGAGGCCGCCGGGCTCGACGCGCTCGAAGGCGGGGCGATCATCGTCAACACCTGCGCCGTCACCGGCGAGGCGGTGCGCCAGGCCAGGCAGGCGATCCGCAAGGCGCGGCGGGAAAACCCGCAAGCGCGCATCATCGTCACCGGCTGCGCCGCCCAGACCGACCCGTCCGGCTTCGCCGCCATGACCGAAGTCGACCTCGTCCTCGGCAACGAGGAGAAGCTGAAAAGCCAGTCCTATCGCGCGCTGCCCGACTTCGGCGTCAACCTCTACGAGAAGGTCCGCGTCAACGACATCATGGAGGTCAGGGAAACCGCCTCGCACATGGTCGACGCCATCGAGGGCCGGGCGCGCGCCTTCGTGCAGGTGCAGAACGGCTGCGACCATCGCTGCACCTTCTGCATCATCCCTTATGGCCGCGGCAATTCGCGCTCGGTGCCGATGGGCGGCGTGGTCGAGCAGGTCAGGCGTCTCGTCGGCAACGGCTATGCCGAGGTCGTGCTGACGGGCGTCGATCTGACCAGCTATGGCGGCGACCTGCCCGGGAGCCCCCGCCTCGGGCGGCTGGTGCAGACGATATTGAAGCAGGTGCCGGACCTGAAGCGCCTGCGCCTGTCCTCGATCGATTCCATCGAGGCCGACGCGGCGCTGCTGGAGGCGCTGGCGACGGAGACGCGGCTGATGCCGCATCTGCACCTGTCGCTCCAGGCCGGCGACGACATGGTGCTGAAGCGGATGAAGCGCCGCCACAGCCGAGACGATTCGATCCGCTTCTGCGACGACGTGCGGCGGCTGCGGCCCGACATCGTCTTCGGGGCCGACATCATCGCCGGCTTCCCGACCGAGACGGAAGGCATGTTCGAGAACTCGCTTCGCATCGTCGAGGAATGCGGGCTGACGCATCTGCACGTCTTTCCGTTCTCCCCGCGTGAAGGCACGCCGGCGGCGCGGATGCCGCAGGTCGACCGCCGCATCGTCAAGGAGCGCGCCGGCCTGCTGCGCGCCGCCGGCGAGCGCGCCCATCGCCGCCATCTCGACGGCCTCGTCGGCACGCGCCAGCGCGTGCTGGTCGAGCAGGACGGCATCGGCCGCACCGAAGGTTTCGTCGTGGCGAAGGTGAGCGAGGGCCGTCCGGGCGAGATCGTCGAGATCACGGTTTCCGGCCATGACGGCGACAGGCTGATCGCCGGCGACGGCGCCGCGCGGGCGGCCTGAGCGGAACGGGGAAGAGCGGGATGGCTTTCGGCTTCATCAGGAAGATCTTCTCCTTCGGCAAGGACGAGGAAGCAGCGGCAGCGGATCAGGTGCCCCCCGAACCCGTGACGCCGGAAGCGCCCGCCCCGGCCCCCACGGAAATCCCGCCCGCTCCCGAGGAAACGCCTGCTTCCCCGGCCGAAGCTCCCGTCGAACCACCCGCGGAACTGCCCGCCGGGCCGGCCGTCGCGCCGGAGCCGGAGCTGCCGGCCGAAACGTCCGCCGTGCCGCCCGCTGTGCCGGAAACCGTGGTTCCGACGCCCTCGGCCGCCAAGGTGACGGTGGCGAAGGCGGTCGAGAAGAAGGCCGAGGCGGTTCCCGCCGCGCCAGCGCCGGCGCCGCGCAAGCCATGGTTTCAGCGGTTGCGCGAGGGCCTGTCGCGCTCGTCGCGCGAGCTGACGGATTCGATTTCCGGCGTCTTCACCAGGCGCAAGCTCGACGAGGACACGCTTCAGGACCTCGAGGACGTGCTGATCCGCGCCGATCTCGGCATGGAGACGGCGATCCGCATCACCGATGCGCTGTCGTCCGGCCGCTACGGCAAGGAGGTGTCCGACGAGGAAGTGCGCGCCGTGATGGCGGCCGAGATCGAGAAGGTGCTGACGCCGGTGGCGCTGCCGCTCGAACTCGACCTCGCCCACAAGCCGCATGTGGTGCTCGTCGTCGGCGTCAACGGCACCGGCAAGACCACCACCATCGGCAAGCTCGCCGCCAAGCTGACCGCCGGCGGGCTGAAGGTGACGCTGGCCGCCGGCGACACCTTCCGCGCCGCCGCGATCGAGCAGTTGAAGATCTGGGGTGAGCGCACGGGGTCCGAGGTCGTGTCGTCGAAGCTCGGCGCCGATGCGGCCGGCCTGGCGTTCGATGCCTATGAGAAGGCCAGGGCCAACGGCTCCGACGTGCTGGTCATCGACACCGCCGGCCGGCTCCAGAACCGGACCGAGCTGATGGCGGAGCTGGAGAAGATCGTGCGCGTGCTCGGCAAGCACGACGCGGACGCGCCGCATACAGTGCTCCAGACCGTCGACGCCACCACCGGCCAGAACGCGTTGAACCAGGTGGAAATCTTCCGCAACGTGGCCGGCGTCAACGGGCTGGTGATGACCAAGCTCGACGGCACCGCGCGCGGCGGCATCCTCGTCGCCATCGCCGCTAGGCACAGGCTGCCGGTCTATTTCATCGGCGTCGGCGAGGGCATCGACGACCTCGAACCCTTCGCGGCGGCGGATTTCGCCAAGGCGATCGCCGGAGTGAACTGATGAGCAAGCCCGTCTTCGAGCGCGACCCGTCCGACCCGAACAAGAAGGAGGTCGCGCCGCTCCTCAAGCTGGCGCTGGAGCTCGGGCCGCTGCTCGTCTTCTTCTTCGCCAATTCGCGCGGCGAATGGCTGGTGGGAAAGTGGCCGGCGCTCGGCACGTTCGGCGGGCCGATCTTCCTCGCCACCGGCCTGTTCATGATCGCCACCGCGCTGGCGCTCGCGGTATCGTGGGCGCTGACGCGCTCGCTGCCGATCATGCCGCTGGTCTCCGGCGTGGTGGTGTTCGTGTTCGGCGCGCTGACGCTGTGGCTTCAGGACGAGCTGTTCATCAAGATGAAGCCGACCATCGTCAATTCGCTGTTCGCGCTGGTGCTGCTCGGCGGGCTGTTCTTCGGCAAGGCGCTGCTCGGCTACGTCTTCGGCGCCGCCTTCCGGCTCGACGCGGAAGGATGGCGCAAGCTCACCTTCCGCTGGGGCCTGTTCTTCGTCTTCCTCGCCATCGCCAACGAGGTGGTCTGGCGCAATTTCTCGACCGATTTCTGGGTGGCGTTCAAGGTCTGGGCGATCATGCCGATCACCATTCTCTTCACCTTCACCCAGATGCCGCTGATCATGCGCCATTCGCTCGACGACAAGCCGGTCGAATAGGCCTCGCGCAAACGCAAAGGGCGCCGGTTGCCGCCGGCGCCCTTTGCTTTTGTGACGACGTTTGCCCGTCAGGTCCGCCGGGCCACCATCATCTTCTTGATCTCGGCGATGGCCTTGGCCGGGTTCAGGCCCTTGGGGCACGCCTGGGTGCAGTTCATGATGGTGTGGCAGCGATAGAGCCGGAACGGGTCCTCGAGATTGTCGAGCCGCTCGCCGGTCGCCTCGTCGCGGGAATCGATCAGCCAGCGATAGGCTTGCAGCAGGATCGCCGGCCCGAGATAGCGCTCGCCGTTCCACCAGTAGGACGGGCACGAGGTCTGGCAGCAGAAGCACAGGATGCACTCGTAGAGGCCGTCGAGCTTGGCCCGGTCCTCGTGGCTTTGCAGCCATTCCTTCTCCGGCTCCGGCGACACGGTCTGGAGCCAGGGCTGGATCGAGGAAAGCTGGGCGTAGGGGATGGTCAGGTCCGGAACCAGGTCCTTGACCACCGGCATGTGCGGCAGGGGATAGACCTTGACCGCGCCCTTGATCTCGTCCGTGCCCTTGGTGCAGGCCAGCGTGTTGGTGCCGTCGATGTTCATGGCGCAGGAGCCGCAGATGCCTTCGCGGCAGGAGCGGCGCAGCGTCAGCGTCGGGTCGATCCTGTTCTTGATGTAGAGCAGGCCGTCGAGCACCATCGGTCCGCAATCGTCGACGTCGACGTAATAGGTGTCGACGCGCGGATTGTCGTCGTCGTCCGGCGACCAGCGATAGATGCGGTACTCGCGCAGGTTGGTGGCGCCGTCCGGCTTCGGCCAGGTCTTGCCCTCGTGGATGCGCGAATTCTCGGGAAGGGTGAGTTCAACCATTTTCCTGTCCCCCGATCAGTAGACGCGCTTCTTGGGCGCGATCTTGGCCGGATCGATGCCGCCCTCGTCCACCGGCAGCATGGTGTCGGTGTGGACCGGGCGGTAGTCGAGCGTGACCTTGCCGGCATCGTCGACCCAGGCCAGCGTGTGCTTGCGCCAGTTCTTGTCGTCGCGCTCGGAGAAGTCCTCGCGGGCATGCGCGCCGCGGCTTTCCTTGCGCGCCTCGGCGCCGTGGACGGTTGTGATGGCGCAGGCCATCAGGTTTTCGAGCTCCAGCGTCTCGACCAGGTCCGAGTTCCAGATCATCGAGCGGTCGTAGACCTTGATGTCCTTCAATTCGTTCCAGATGGCGGAAACGCGCTTGCAGCCCTGTTCCAGCGATTCCTGGGTGCGGAAGACGGCGGCGTCCTCCTGCATGGCGCGCTGCATCTTTTCCCGCAGCACGGCCGTTGGCGTGCCGCCGTCGGCATGGCGCAGACGGTCGAAGCGCGCCATGATCTTCTCGACCGCCTCTTCGTTGACCGCCGGAATGGCCGCCTTGCGGTCGATGACCTGGCCGGCGCGGATGGCGGCGGCGCGGCCGAACACGACCAGGTCGATCAGCGAGTTGGAGCCGAGCCGGTTGGCGCCGTGGACCGAGGCGCAGCCCGCCTCGCCGACGGCCATCAGGCCGGGCTGGATGCGCTCGGGGTTGTCGTGGTCGGCGTTCAGCACCTCGCCCCAATAGTTGGTCGGCACGCCGCCCATGTTGTAGTGCACCGTCGGCAGCACCGGGATCGGCTCGCGGGTGACGTCGACGCCGGCGAAGATCTTTGCCGATTCCGAAATGCCCGGGAGCCTTTCATGAAGGACCGCCGGGTCGAGATGGTCGAGATGCAGGAAGATGTGGTCCTTGTTCCTGCCCACCCCGCGTCCCTCGCGGATTTCCAGCGTCATGCAGCGCGAGACGACGTCGCGGCTGGCAAGATCCTTGGCCGAGGGCGCGTAGCGCTCCATGAAGCGCTCGCCCTCGGAATTGACCAGATAGCCGCCCTCGCCGCGCGCGCCCTCGGTGATCAGGCAGCCGGCGCCGTAGATGCCGGTCGGGTGGAACTGGACGAACTCCATGTCCTGCAAGGGAAGGCCGGCGCGGGCGACCATGCCGTTGCCGTCGCCGGTGCAGGTGTGGGCGCTGGTGGCCGAGAAGAAGGCGCGGCCGTAGCCGCCGGTCGCCAGCACCACCGTCTTGGCGGCGAAGCGGTGGATGGTGCCGTCGTCGAGGTTCCACGCCACGACGCCGGTGCAGACCCCGTCGGTCATGATCAGGTCGAGCGCGAAATACTCGATGAAGAACTGGGCGTTGTGCTTGACCGACTGGCCGTAGAGCGTGTGCAGGATGGCGTGGCCGGTGCGGTCGGCGGCCGCGCAGGTGCGCTGCACTGGCGGGCCGTCGCCGAAATTCTGCATATGGCCGCCGAACGGGCGCTGGTAGATGCGGCCGTCCTCGGTGCGCGAGAACGGCACGCCGTAATGCTCGAGCTCGTAGACGGCGGCCGGCGCCTCGCGGGCGAGGTATTCCATGGCGTCGACGTCGCCGAGCCAGTCCGAGCCCTTGACGGTGTCGTAGAGGTGCCACTGCCAGTTGTCGGGACCCATGTTCCTGAGCGAGGCGGCGATGCCGCCCTGGGCCGCGACCGTGTGCGAGCGGGTCGGGAACACCTTGGTGATGCAGGCGGTCTTCAGGCCCTGCTCGGCCATGCCGAGCGTGGCGCGCAGGCCGGCGCCGCCGGCGCCGACGACGACGACGTCGAAGGAATGGTCGACATAGGTGTAGGCGCTGCCCGAAACCGCCGGCCGCGAGACGTTCTTCCTGGATTCGGCCACGGCATCAGCCTCCGAAGGCTATTCTGAGCAGCGCGAACAGCGAGGCCGCGCCGACGATCAGGGAAAAGAAGATGTTGAGCAGCAGCAGCGTCACGTTGAGCAGCTTGCCGTGGATGTAGTCCTCGATGATGACCTGCATGCCGAGCTTCATGTGATAGACGCCGGCGACGAGCATCAGCCCGACGACGACGGCGACGAAGGGATTGGCGAGCGTCGCACGGACTTCGGCGTAGGATGCGTCGCTGAGCGCGACCAGGAGCCCGACGAAGAACAGGGTCAGCGGGACGAGCGCCACCGCGGTCATGCGCTGGTGCCAGAAATGGCCGGTGCCTTCCTTGGCGGAGCCGAGGCCGCGCACGCGCGCCATGGGCGTGCGGAAATCGGGAGTGCGAGAATCGTTCATGGTCATGCCCCCCGCACCATGTAGCCGGCGATCCAGACCAGAAGGGTCAGGCCGACCGAGACGAACGGCATCGCCCGCGCCACCTTGGTCGAAAGATGCTTGTCGAAGCCGGCGCCGGTGTCCCAGACCAGATGGCGGACGCCGCCGATCAGGTGATGGATCAGCGCCCAGGTGTAGCCGAACAGAACCAGCCGGCCGATCCACGAGCCGTAGACGTAAGCGACGGTCTCGAAGCAGTCCTGCGAGATCGCGGCGGCGACCAGCCAGGCGGCGACCAGCAACGTGCCGAAATAGAGCGCGCCGCCGGTGATGCGATGGACGATCGACATCGCCATCGTCGGGATCAGTCTGTAGACCTGCAAATGCGGTGAAAGCGGCCTCGCGCGGGGCCTGTCGTGGGTGGCTGCGGATTTGCTCATGGCTCCCCCAATCTCGCGGCTATATGTCCCGGAGCTTCGCGAAAAGAAGGAACTGGTTCCGGGGGCAAGCCTATGGCTGCCGCTTTCTAATGCGGATTTTGCGCCGCGTCAAAGCCGGAAAACCACGACAGCGCTGCGATTTAGCGGAATCCGTGCAATCGGCCGGAGAGCGGCGCGGCTTCAATCGGTTGAAGCGCGGGGAGGGTCGCGCCGTCCCCGGCGGATCGCCATTGGCGGATCGCCGCCGGACGAATCAGCGCCGGCACGTCACCGGCTCGCGCCCGGCCTTCATCCACAGCGCCTCGCCATCCTCGACCACGAGCGCGACATTGCCCTCGCCGAAGCGGTTGCTCTGCGTCGGCGGCGAGGCCGGCAGGTCGTAGCTCGAGCCTTCGGCCTCGACCAGCCGCACCGCGCTCGGCATCGCCTCGACGGTGATGTTGCCGTCGTCGCCGCAATTGTAGGTGGCCAGCCGCGGCTGCCGCGGCGCGGCCTCTACCGCCTGGAGCGAGGTCATGGCGGGGGCCGGCCCGTCCGACACGCAGGCGCAGAGCCCGAAGGCGAGGCCGACGGCGGCGAGCGCGCCGCGGACACCGGCGCGCGGTGTGGCTTTCCTGTTCGCGGTCGCATCGACTGTCATGGGCGCGAGACTTAGCGCCAATCGTGGCGAAAGATCAACGGCCCAGATCAACGGCCCATTGGCGGCCATGCCGCCTTGCCCGAAACACCGGCAATGCCGCCTTGCCGGAGACGCGGGCGCGGCGCGAAAGGATCATTCGCCCTCGAAATGGATGACGAACGACGTCCAGTCGGCCGGCGTCGCGATCTGCTCGTAGAGGCGGCGGCCGTCCTCGGGCTGGCGGGGCGCGTTGAGGATCAGCCGCGACCAGGCGCGCTCGTCGGCCTTGTCGGCGAGGAGATCGACCAGGGCCTTGGCGATGCCCATGTTGCGATGGTCGTGGTGGACGTAGAGGTGGTCGACCTGGCCGCAGCGCAGGCCGGTGATCGGGTCGGGCAGGTCGGTGAAGATGGCGAAGCCGACGAGGGCGCCGTCGAGGCGCGCGCCGATGATCTCGGCGGTGCGGTCCTGGAGCAGGCTCTCGGCGTGGAACTCGTCGGGCCGCCGCGGCGCGCCCCGCTTCAGCGCCTGGGCATAGGCGGCCAGCAGCGGCGCCAGCTCGCGCGCGTCCTTGAGCCGCAACAGCGCGATGTCGATCTGAGGCTCCGAAGCCATGGTCTTCCCTTCGATCTTCCCGGCTCTTCCGGGTTGCCTTCCAATTGGGCCGGCGGCCCCGTAGCGGCCCTGCGGCGGCGCGCCGGTTAACCATATAACGCAAAGCGCCGCCGCGATCATCAGCGGCGCTCTTAACAAAGGTTAATAAGACGTTAAACTCCCGGCGCGCCCCCCCGGCGCCCCCAATGACAGGAGCAAACGTCATGCGCACCCTTTCCGTCCTTGCCGCCGTGGCGGCGGCGGGCCTGCTCGCCTCTCCCGCCCGGGCGGCGGAAGGCGGCCGCGACCGCGTCCGTGCCGACAGCTTCGGCAATCTGGTGATCAACAGCCCCGCCGGCTACAAGCGCATCATCGTCGGCATGGGCCATGTCGCGGAAGCCTACCGGCTGACGGGGTCCTACTACGAGCCGGAAGTGGTCGAGCTGGACGCCATGCGCCCGGGACCGCGCTGCGCGCGGCCGCCGCATGTCTGGTACGGCCGCGACCGGATGTACGGGCTGGACCGGGGCGAGATACCGCAGGCGCCGGTGGTCTGCCGATAATTTCCGGCCGCTATCCCGCGGCGGCGGCGCGCGGGCCAACCGCTGGGCCGGCCGCCGTGCCGGGCCCGCGGCTCAGCCGCACGCAGTCGCGCCCGGCGCGCTTGGCCTCGTAGAGGGCGGCATCGGCCCGCGACTGAAGCGAGGCCGCGCCCTCGGCCGGCGCGATCTCGGCGACGCCGAAGCTGGCGGTGAACGTCCGCTCCGGCGGAAAGCCGTCGATGTCCCAGCTCGAAAACGCCGCGCGCACGCTTTCCGCGAACAAACGCGCGGCCGCGAGGTGGCAGCCCGGCAGCAGCACCGCGAATTCCTCGCCGCCGATGCGGCCGACGACATGGTGGCCGGCCGCCGCCTCCCCGAGCGTGGCGGCGAAGGCGGCGATCACCCGGTCGCCCGCCGCGTGGCCCCAGGTGTCGTTGATGCTCTTGAAATTGTCGAGGTCACAGATGACCAGCGAGACCGGCAGGCCGTCGACGGGCCGTTGGTTGACGATGTCGGTCAGCCGGCTCTCGAAACCGCGCCGGTTCAACAGGCCGGAAAGCAGGTCGGTCTCCGAGCGGGCGGTGATGTCCCTGACCATGTCGAGGATCAGCGTGGCGAGCAGGATGAGCGCGGTGGCGACGACGACGACCGCCCCGATCGCCTGCGAGACCATGGCATAGGTGGTCGACAGATAGTCCTGCGGCGAGCCGCCATTGCCGAGCAGGGTGGCGATGAACGGCTTCGACAGGAAATGCAGGGCGTTCAAGCCGAGGAAGACCGCAAGCATCGCGTCGATCCCGCGCCGGCCGGCCGGGCGCGTCGCCGAGGCGTGCAGCACGATGTAGAGGCCGACGAGCTGCATCAGGAAATACGGCCCCTGGTAGAGGAAGTTGCGGACGAGCGTGTCGCGCGGCATGTCCTGAAGCGCGATGCCGGCCGCGACCGAGACCGCGGCGGCGGCGGTGAGGACGAGGCGCGGCGGCGCGGTCTCGTAGCGGCGGGCAAGGCCGATATCGAGCAGCAGGCAGGCGAGGAAGAACGCCTGATGCCCGAGGAAGACCCCGACATTGATGTTGGCGAAGACGGGCAGCAGGAATTCGAGCGCGGCATAGAGCATGCCGAAGACATAGGCGCCGGCAAACCAGCGCGCCGACTGGTAGCGGCGGTCATAGGCCGCGATCAGCAGGAAGCTGATGCAGAAAAGTCCCGCGACCGCGAGATTGATGATCAGGATGAAACCTGCGCCGCTCATGCACCATACCCAAGCGCCCGACCCCCGGACATGACCGCGATGATCGGGCAAAGGGGCGAAAATCCGGTTAACGCAACGCGAGGCGCGGCCGCCGGGAGGGAGAAGGGGGAGACAGACGGGCGGCCGCCCCTGAAACGGCGACAGGCGGCGCCGGAGGGCGCCGCCTGTCGCGGTCGGTGGTTTCGCGGGAAGGCGGGCGGAGCCTTACTTCCAGTCGCGGATGTCGACGAAATGGCCGGCGATCGCCGCGGCCGCCGCCATCGCCGGCGAGACGAGATGGGTGCGGCCCTTGAAGCCCTGCCGGCCCTCGAAATTGCGGTTCGAGGTCGAGGCGCAGCGCTCGTAAGGCGACAGCCGGTCGTCGTTCATGGCCAGGCACATCGAGCAGCCCGGCTCGCGCCAGTCGAAGCCGGCGTCGATGAACACCTTGTCCAGCCCTTCGGCCTCGGCCTGCGCCTTGACGAGGCCGGAGCCCGGCACGACCATGGCGTTGACGGTGGGCGCGATCTTCCTGCCCTCGATGACCTTGGCGGCGGCGCGCAGATCCTCGATGCGGCCGTTGGTGCAGGAGCCGATGAAGACGCGGTCGATGGCGATGTCGGTCATCTTCGTGCCCGGCGTCAGCCCCATATAGTCGAGCGCGCGCTTCTTCGAGTTGCGCTTGTTCTCGTCCTCGATCTCGTCGGGGTTCGGCACCGCGCCGGTGACGGCGGCGACGTCCTCGGGCGAGGAGCCCCAGGTGACGATCGGCGGCAGCGCGGCCGCGTCGAGCACCACCACCTTGTCGAAATGCGCGCCCTCGTCCGAGCGCAGCGTCTTCCAGTACTCGACGGCGCGGTCCCACGCCTCGCCCCTCGGCGCGCGCGGCTTGTCCTTCACATAGCGATAAGTCGTCTCGTCCGGCGCGATCAGGCCGGCGCGGGCGCCGCCTTCGATCGACATGTTGCAGATGGTCATGCGGCCTTCCATCGACAGCGCGCGGATCGCCTCGCCGGCATATTCGATGACGTAGCCGGTGCCGCCGGCGGTGCCGATCTCGCCGATGATGGCGAGGATGATGTCCTTGGCGGTGACGCCGGGCGGCAACTGCCCGTCGACGCGCACCAGCATGTTCTTGGCCTTCTTCTGGATCAGCGTCTGGGTGGCGAGCACATGCTCGACCTCCGAGGTGCCGATGCCGTGGGCGAGCGCGCCGAATGCGCCATGGGTCGAGGTGTGGCTGTCGCCGCAGACGATGGTCATGCCGGGCAGCGTGAAGCCCTGCTCGGGGCCGATGATGTGGACGATGCCCTGCCTGATGTCGGCGGCGTCGTAATATTCGACGCCGAAATCGGCGGCGTTCTTCGCCAGCGCCTCGACCTGGATGCGGCTTTCCTCGTTCTTGATGCCGAACTTGCGGTCGGGCGAAGTCGGCACGTTATGGTCGACGACGGCGAGCGTCTTTCCCGGCTGGCGCACCTTGCGCCCGGCCATACGCAGCCCCTCGAAGGCCTGCGGGCTCGTCACCTCGTGGACGAGGTGGCGGTCGATGTAGATGAGGCAGGTGCCGTCGTCCTGCCGGTCGACCACATGGTCGTCGAAGATCTTGTCGTAGAGAGTGCGCGGTGCGGTCATTTTGCGTCGATCCGTCGATATGGGTGATGGAAGGAGAAAACGGACAGGGCCAGGGGGCGCGTCCGGCGGGCGCGTCTAGGACGCGCGGGCAAGTCGCGCGCCGCAAAGGCGGGCGAAGAAACGGGCCGGCAGGCGCTTGACGTCCTGAAGGACGAAGCGCGTGTAGGCCGGATGTCCGAAAAGCTCTTCCATGCTCTGCTCATACCAGCCTTTGGCGGCCGCGACAATCGCGGCGCTTCATCTGCCGGCAGCTATGAAAATGGCGGCCGAAGCCGCCATCTTCAACCATCGTCGGCGGCAGGCGCCTATTCGGCGGACGCTTCCGCGGCCGCGGCCTTCTCGGCGGCTTCGGCGGCGGCCTTCTCGGCCGCGAGCGCCTGGGCGGCGGCGACCTTCTCGGCCTCGATCCGCGCCTTCTCGGCGTTCAGCGCCTCGCGCTCGGCGTCGTTCAGCTTGCGGGCGCGCACGCCGGTGTTTTCCGAGATGCGGGCCGACTTGCCGCGGCGGTCGCGCAGGTAATAGAGCTTGGCGCGGCGCACCTTGCCGCGACGGATGACCTCGACGCCCTCGACCAGCGGCGAATAGACCGGGAACACGCGCTCCACGCCCTCGCCGTAGGAAATCTTGCGGACGGTGAAGTTCTCCTGGAAGCCCGAGCCGGCGCGGGCGATGCAGACGCCCTCATAGGCCTGCACGCGGGTGCGGCTGCCCTCGGTGATGCGCACGTTGACGCGCACTGTGTCGCCGGGCTGGAATTCGGGGAGCTTGCGCTTCTCTTCGATCTTGGCGGCCTGCTCGGCCTCGAGCTGGCGAATGATGTCGACCATCGTCCTGATCCTTGGTTGTTCTCGAACGGTCAGAGCGTCCGGCGCTCGCCGCCCCGGCGCGTTGGCCGTGCGGCTATGCCCGTGAAGGCAGGGACGGTTTCACCATTCCTTGGTTGGCGGATGTCCGGTTTCAGCCCGAACTTGCGCGGCGATACACAATTTGCGGCAAAGAATCAACTGCCGGCCGTCTGCGCGCCTCTACCCGCCGCCGCGAGCGCCGGTCCACAGGTCGGGACGGCGCTCGCGCGTCAGCGCCTCGGCCTCGGCGCGCCGCCACGCCGCGATCCTGGCATGGTTGCCGGAGGTCAGCACCTCGGGGATCGGCCGGCCCTCGAAAAGTTGCGGCCGCGTGTAGTGCGGGTGCTCGAGCAGGCCGCCCTCGAAACTCTCCTCCTCGCCGGAGGCCTCGTTGCCCATGACGCCGGGCAGGAGCCGCACCACCGCGTCGAGCAGCGTGAGCGCCGCCGGCTCGCCGCCCGACAGGATGTAGTCGCCGACGGAGACCTCCTCCAGGGCGCGGGCCTCGATCAGCCGCTGGTCGACGCCCTCGAAGCGGCCGCACAGGATCACCGCGCCCGGCCCGGCGGCGAGTTCGCGCACGCGCGCCTGCGTCAGCGGCCGCCCGCGCGGGCTCATCAGCAGCTTCGGGCGCGGGTCGCCTTGGGGCGCGGCATGATCGATGGCGCCCGCCAGCACGTCGGCGCGCATCACCATGCCGGCGCCGCCGCCGGCCGGCGTGTCGTCGACCGTGCGGTGGCGGTCGGTGGCGAAGTCGCGGATCTGCACCGTCTCGAGCGACCATGTCCCCGCCGCGAGCGCCTTGCCGGCCAGCGAGTGGCCGAGGCTGCCGGGAAACATCTCCGGATAGAGCGTCAGCACCGTGGCGCGGAAGCTCATGCCCCGGCCTCGCCGTCTTTGCGGTCTTCCCGGCCTTCATCGTCCCCGGCCAGCCCCGCCGCCACGGTGTCGACGCGCGCGAACCCGCCCTTCACCGAGATCTCGGGGATGGCGGCAAGCGTGAACGGCACCATGACCGTGCCCTTGCCGGAAAGCGCGATCTCGACGATGTCGCCGCCGCCGAAATTCTGCACCGCCGCGATGCGGCCGATCTCCGCGCCCGTCTCGTCGCGCACGGCAAGGCCGATCAGGTCGGCATGGTAGAACTCGTCGTCGTCGAGATCGTCGGGCAGGGCGGAACGGTCGATGTAGAGCGCGGTGCCGGTCGCGGCTTCCGCCGCCTCGCGCGAGGCCAGCTCGCGGAACCGCACCACCAGCACGTTCTTCGCCGGGCGCAGCGCCGCCACCGTATAGGCGCGGCCGTCGGCGTCGCGCAGCGGGCCGTAGTCGCCCAGCGCCATCGGGTCGCCGGTGAAGGTCTTGACCCGCACCTCGCCGCGCACGCCGTGGGCCGCGCCGATGATCGCCATCTGGATCGGATTGTCGAGCTTCGTCATCGCCTGTCTGTAGAGCGATTCCGGGACAAATGGGAATACGATCCCGACGTCCGGCCCCGGCATCCGGTCGATCGGCGCGATGATGGAGCGATTCCGCCCCTGAAGTCCATTGCCCGCGGCGCGCGGGGAGGGGGCCGCCTATCGCCGCGCGTCGGCCAGCGCCTTTCGGTACTGGACGAAGCCCGGCCTGTCGGCGACGCGATCGTAGAGCTTCTGCGCCACGGCGTTGGTCTCGTGGGTCAGCCAGTGGACGCGGCCGGCGCCGGCCGCTTCCGCTTCGGCGTAGACGCGCCCGATCAGGGCGCGGCCCACGCCCGCGCCCCGCGCTTCGGGAAGGGTGAACAGGTCGTTGAGATAGCAGTGGCTCGCCGCCGACCACGTCGAGCGATGGAAGATGTAATGGGCGATGCCGACGAGCCGGCCGCCGGCGTCGAACGCGCCGAGCCCGTGCACGGGCTCGGCCGGATCGTGCAGCCTTTGCCAGGTGGTCCGCGTCACCTCCTCCGGCAGCGTCGCCGCGTAGAAATCGAGATAGCCCCGCCACAGCGGCAGCCAGGCTTCCTCGTCTTCCGGCCGCAATGCCCGAATGTCCATTCGCTTCCGCTCCCGCCGATGTCCGAACACGACCAAACCGCTTACACGACGTTCACGCCACTGTCTGCACCGCGGCCTCGATCGATGCCTCGATGATGTCGAGCGCCTCGTCGAGCTGCTCCATCGGGATGGTCAGCGGCGGCAGGAGGCGGATGACGTTGTAGCGCGTGCCGCAGGACAGGAGGATCAGGCCCCGCGCCTCGGCCTCGGCGACGATGGCCGAGGCCAGCACCGCGTCGGGGGCGCGGCTTTCACGGTCCACGACCAGCTCGAACGCATTCATTGCGCCGAGGCCGCGCACCTCGCCGATGCGTTCCATGCCCTGCCGCGCCGCGATGGCGTCGAGCCGGGCGCGGATGACCGTGCCGATCCTGTCGGCGCGCGCGCACAGCCCTTCCTCCTCGATGACGTCGAGCACGGCGTGCGAGGCCGCCACCGCCAGCGGGTTGCCGGCATAGGTGCCGCCGACGCCGCCGGGGCCGGGCGCGTCGACGATCTCGGCCCGGCCGGTGACGGCCGACAGCGGGAAGCCGCCGGCCAGCCCCTTGGCCATGGTGACGAGGTCGGGCGCGACGCCGGCATGGTCGAAGCCGAACATGCGGCCGGTGCGCGCCATGCCGGCCTGCACCTCGTCGGCGATCAGGACGATGCCGTGCTGGTCGGCGAGCGCCCGCAGGGCGCGCAGGAAGCCGAACGGGGCGATGGTGAAGCCGCCTTCGCCCTGCACCGGCTCGATGATGATGGCCGCCACCCGCTCGGGATCGAGCGAGGAAGCGAACAGCCGCTCCAGATGCGCCAGCGCGTCCTCCTCCGACACGCCGTGGAAGGCGTTGGGGAACGGCGCGTGGACGATCTCCGGCGGCATGGCGCCGAACCCCTTCTTGTAGGGCGCGACCTTGCCGGTCAGCGCCATGCCGAGCAGCGTGCGGCCGTGGAACGCGCCGGAGAAGGCGACGATGCCGGAGCGGCCGGTATGGGCGCGCGCCATCTTGACGGCGTTCTCCACCGCCTCGGCCCCGGTGGTCGCGAGCATGGTCTTCTTGGCGAAGTCGCCCGGCGTCAGCGCGTTCAGCCGCTCGGCCAGCCCGATATAGCCCTCGAAGGGCGCGACGTGGAAGCAGGTGTGGGTGAAGTCCTGCGCCTGTCTCGCCACCGCCTCCATCACCCTCGGATGGCGGTGGCCGGTGTTGTTGACGGCGATGCCGGCCGCGAAGTCGATGTAGCGCCGGCCCTCGACGTCCCACAATTCGGCGTTGTCGGCGCGGACGGCGTAAACGCCGCGCGTGGCGACGCCGCGGGCGACGGCGGCGGACTTGCGGGCGGAAAGGGCGGCGGTGGCGGTCATGGCGGGCTCCGGAACGGACTTGGGGTTTTGAAGCTTGGGGGTTGAGGCTTGGAGGTCGAGGATGGCCTGTCGGGCGCCGCCCGGCATCGCGGGCGGCGCCGTTGTCGTCTCGCCGCCGTCGACCGGCGGCGCGGGATGCCTTATCGGCCCATCAGCACGTCGAGCGGCACCGGCCGCGAGATGCGCCACTCGTCGGTCCGCGCCGGCTTGCCGTCGTTGATCTCGATGATCTGCATCAGCGCCGTGTTCTGGTGGTGCAGTTCGGAGGAGAAGCTGCGCGGACCGAAGGCGGTCGGCTCGTCGCTCATCTTCTCCAGCTCCGCCGTCACCGCCGCGCCGTCGACGGTGCCGGCGCGTTCCACCGCCTTGGCCCACAGGTCGACCAGCACGTAGCCGGGATAGGCGTACTGGCTGGCCGGGCGCGCGCCGGTCTTGGCCTCGTAGGCGCGGTTGAACGCCTCGACCTCGGCGCGCGGGTCGTCGCCGTGGATCGAGCCCTGCACCGGCAGCACGAAGTTCGACAGGCCGGGCGTCGCGTCGAGCCAGTAGGAGCCGTCGACGGCCGAGCCGTTGAGGATCGGCGCGTCGATGCCGGCGGCGCGGAGCTGGCGCACGGCCGCCGCCGCGCCCGGCATCACCGAGCACAGCATGATGACGTCGGGCGGCGTGTCGAGCGACTTGATGCGGGTGATCTGCGCCGCAATCGAGGCGTCGTCGTTCTTGAAGCTGTCGCGGCCGACGATCGCCGCGCCCTCGAGCTGCGGGAACATCCACTCGAAGCCGGTGCAGATGCCCTTGTTGTACTCGATGAAGGTGTCCTCGAGCACGTAGGCGGCGCGCGCCGCGCGCTTGGCATGGGCCCATTCGGCCATGGTCGCGCCCTGCACTGGCGCCAGCACCGACGACGAGAAGCTGAGCGGCCCGACGCCCTGGATGCCGGCCTTCACGTCCTCGGCGCACAGGAAGAAGCTGATCATCCCCTCGCCCTCGGCCACCAGCGCCGACGGCGCGCCGAAATCGTAGTCGCACGAGACGATCATCATCTGCGCGCCCTGGTCGAGCAGGTCGAGCCCGGCCTTGGCCGCGCCGGCGCGGTCGGTGCGGGTGTCGGCCTCGACGATGGCGATCTTCTTGCCGAGCAGGCCGCCGGCGGCGTTGATCTCATCGATGCGGATTTTCGCCGCGGTCGCGGCGGGCGTGTCGTAGGCCTCCATCCAGCCCGACTTGGCGATGGCGAAGCCGATGGTGATGTCCTCGGCCTGGGCGGGCGCGGCGAGCGCCAGCAGGGCGAGCATGGAAAGTGCGGATTTCATCTGTGCCTCCTCTGGAACGGGTCAGTCGTTGGATGCGCCTCGCCCGGCGACCCATCGGGCGGGGAGCGTGATCTCGCGGCCGGCGAGCAGGCCGGCGGGACGGAAGATGAGAACGAGGATCATCGCCGCCGCGATAAGGATTTCCTGCGAGCCGGGCGGCAGGGCGAAGGTGACGTCGCCGATACTGACGCCCTTCTCCATCCGCACCAGCGCGTCGACGGCGAGCGACACCGCCAGCACCCCCACCACCGCGCCCGACAGCGAGCCGATGCCGCCGACCACCAGCATGGCCAGCATCAGGAAGGTCAGGTTGAGATAGAAGCCGTCGGGGTTGATGACGCCGATGTAATGGCCCATCAGCGCCCCGCCGACGCCGCAGAAGAAGGCGGAGATGGTGTAGGCGGCGAGCCGGTGGCGGTAGCGGTCGATACCGGAGGCCGAGGACGCGACCTCGTCCTCGCGGCTGGCGCGCAGCGCGAGGCCGGAAGCGGAAGCCGCATAGAGGCCGGCGGCGGCGAGCGTCGCCACCGCCCAGCCGAGCCCGACCCAGGGCGTGACGTAGCGCTCCAGCCCGACGACCGAGGAGGTGCCGCCGGTCACCGGCGTCCAGTTGGCCCAGATGGTGTTGACCATGGCGAGGAAGGCGAAGGTGGCGATCGAGGCGGCGATGCCGGAGAGCCGCAGGATCGCCGCGCCCGTCACCAGCGCCAGCAGCGCCGCCGCCAGCCCCGCCGCCAGCGAGGCCGGCAGCACGTGCCAGCGCGCGTCGGCCAGCAGCGCCGGCAGGCCGGGCAGCAGCGTCGCCTTCATAGCCGGCGCCACCGTCGTCCAGGCCGAGACATAGGCGCCGACGCAGGCGAAGGCGGCATGGCCGAAGCTGACGACGCCGGAATTGCCAACGAAGATCCAGAAGCCGGCGACCAGGGTGACGCGGATCAGCGTCTCCGACGCCATGCGCGCGCTGGCGCGGTCGCCGAAGGTGACGACGGCGACGACGAAGACGAGAAGCAGCAGCGCAAGCAGCACCGGCGTCGTGGCGGCCATGCGGCGGCGGACCTGGTGCCGGGTGGCGCGGGAGGCGATCACATGGGAGTCGGGCATGGACTCAGACCCTCGGTTTGGCGCCGACGGAGGCGAACAGCCCCTGCGGACGGAACAGGAGGACAAGGATGACCAGCGCATAGAGGAAGGCGTCGCGGAACGGCCGGGCGTCGACCGGCAGGAACGCCTGCAACAGCGCCGAGGCCGCGCCCAGCGCCAGCCCCGCCGCCACCGCGCCGGCCAAGCTGCCCATGCCGCCGACCACGGTGGCGATGAAGGCGACGAGCATGATCTGGCCGCCCATGCGCACGTCGGCCACCCCGGTCTGGGTGACGAGGACGAGCGCGACCACGGCGGCCAGCGCCCCCGACAGCGCGAAGGCGCCGGAGATGACGCCGTTGGCGCGCACGCCGAGCATGCGCGCCATGTCGAAATCCTCGGCCGCCGCCCGCATCTCCAGCCCGACGCGCGTGCGCTTCAGCATCAGCGCCAGCCCCGCCAGGATGAGGACGACGGCGGCGATGACCAGCAGTTGCAGCAACGGCACCTGCGCCGACAGCACCGCGACCGGCGAGCCGAGCTCGGGCCACAGGCTGACCGCCTTGGGCCGGCCGCCATAGGCGACGAGCAGCACGTTCTGCAGCAGGATGCCGAGCGCGAAGCTCGCCACCATCAGCGCCACCGGCGAGGCGTGGCGCAGCGGCCGGAACACCAGCGCCTCGGCCGCCACGGCCAGCCCCGCGCCGAAGGCGAGGATGGCGGGGATGAGGAGCACCGCCGGCAGCGCCCCCAGTCCCATCGTCGCCACCGCGTCGGCCGAGGGCATGATGAGGGCGAAGACCGAGCAGGCGATGAACTGGCCGTGCGCGAAGTTGACGAGGTTCATCACGCCGAAGATCAGCGCGATGCCGAGCGCGGCGATGGCGTAGATGCCGCCGAGCGACAGGGCGTCGAAGACGAGCTGGAGGCTCATGACGGGTCTCCGAAATAGGCCTCGGCGAGAAGGTCGTCCGAGGCGAAGGCGGCGGCATCTCCGTCGGCGACGATGCGGCCGCCGCGCATCAGCAGCATGCGGCCGCCGACGCGGGCGGCGCGCGTCGAGGACTGCTCGACGATCACCAGCGTCAGGCCCCGCAGCGCCTGCAACGCGCACAGCCGCTCGTAGACGTCGTCGACCACCTTGGGCGCGAGGCCGAGCGAGGGCTCGTCGACCAGCATCAGCTTGGGGTTGGTCATCAGCGCGCGCGAGATGGCCAGCATCTGCTGCTGGCCGCCCGACAGCGCGCCGGAATTGGCGTGCGCCCGCTCGCGCAGGATCGGGAAGGCGGCGTAGACGGTCTCCAGGTCGTCGGCGATGGCCGCGCGGTCGCGGCGAAGGCCGGTGCCGACCATCAGGTTCTCCTGCACGGTCAGGCCGGCGAAGATGCGCCGGCCCTCCGGCACCATCGACAGGCCGCGCCGCGCGATCTCCTCGGACGAGCGGCCCGAGAGGATGTCGCCGTCCATCTCGATCCGGCCCTGCGCGGCCCGCACCGCGCCCGCGATCGCGCCGAGCAGCGACGACTTGCCGGCGCCGTTGGGGCCGGAGACGAACAGCCGCTCGCCCTCGGCCACGGTGAAGGAAACCTCCTTCACCGCCGCCAGCTTGCCGTAGCGCACCGTCAGGTCGAAGACGCCGAGCTTGGACATCACGCCGCCTCCGCGTGGGCGCCGAGATAGGCCTCGCGCACCGCCTTCGAGCCGAGGATGGCGGCGCGCCCGCCCTGCTCGATCACCCGGCCGCCGTCGAGGACGACGACATGGGCGCACACCGACAGCACCAGCCCGACATTGTGCTCGATCAGCAGGCAGCCGGCGCCGCGCTCGGCGGCGATGCGGCGGATGAGCCCGGCGAGCTCCGCCGCCTCGGGCTCGGACATGCCGGCCGCCGGCTCGTCGAGCAGGAGATAGGCGGGCCGCCCCATCAAGGCGCGGGCGATGGCGACGCGGCGCTCGTCGGTATAGGGCAGGCCCGCGGCGGGCCGGCTTGCGAGCGCCGAGATCCCCATCCAGCCGAGCAGCTCCTCGGCCTCGTGCTCCGCCGCCGCCCGGCGAAGGCCGAGCCCGACGCCGGTGCAGGCGAGGTTGTCGAGCACGTCGAGGCCGGAGAACAGCCGCCCGGCCTGGAAGGTGCGGGCGACGCCGGCGCGGCGCAGGCGATGCGCCGGCAGCCGCGACACGTCGCTTCCGTCGAGCGTCACCCGGCCCGAGCTCGGGCGCTGGAACCCGGTCAGCACGTTGACGCAGGTGGTCTTGCCGGCGCCGTTGGGCCCGATCAGCCCGACGATCTGCCCCGGCTCGACCTCGAGGTCGATGTCGGCCAGCGCGCGGAAGCCGCCGAAGGCGATGCCGACCCGTTCCAGCGCCAGCGCCATCTCAGGCGTCCTCGGCCACGGCTTCGGCCGTGCCGGCCGCGCCGACCGTACCGACCACCGGGGTCATCGTCAGCACGTAGACGCCGGACGCGTCGAGCTCGGCCAGCCAGCCCGGCTCGATGACGATGGTGGTCGTCACCTCCTGGATCACGGACGGGCCGGTGACGCGGTCGCCGGCGCCGAGCAGCGCGCCGTCGTAGACCGGGGTATCGTGGACCTGGCCCTCGGCGGTGAAGATCATCTCGCGGGTGCCGATGAGCGCCGAATGGGCGCCGTTTCCGGCGGCGATCACCATGCGGCCGGGTTTGTCGACCGCGCCGGTGATGGCGCTCTCGACGTTGACCACCTCGACCGCGCTCTGCGGCTCGCAATAGGTGTAAAGCTCCTCGTGCCGGGCGTGGAAGGCGGCCTTCAGCCGCTCCAGCGCCGCTTCCGTGACCTCGAACGGCTCGACGTCGACCGTGCATTCGTGGACCTGGCCGACATAGCGCATGTCGAGCGAGCGGCGGATGGAGATCGCCTCCTCGGCGAAGCCGTCGCCGGCGAGGTCGTCGCGGCCGCGCCGCTCCAGATCGTGGAACAGCCGGTCGAGCGTCGCCGCCGCCTCCGCGCCCTCGAGCCGGACCGGGGCGGGCGCCATGTAGTTGTACTTCACGTCCGAGATGATCTGGCCGAAGGCGCACAGGCCGGACGCCAGCTTCGAGACCAGCACCGTGCGGATGCCCATCTCGCGCGCCAGCGCCGTGATGTGGGCCCCCGTCGCGCCGCCGGCGCAGTTCAGCACGAAGTCGCGCGGGTCGTAGCCGCGCTCGACCGAGACGCGGCGGATGCCGTTGACCATGTTGTTGTTGACGATGGTGAACATGCCGTAGGCGGCGCGCTCGACGCTGATGCCGAGCGGATCGGCGAGATGGGTCTTGATCGCCTGGCGCGCCCTGGCGACGTCGAGCGGCAGCCGCCCGCCGACCAGCCCCTCGGGGTTGAGGTAGCCGAGCACGAGGTTGGCGTCGGTGGTGGTCGGCCTGTCGCCGCCCTGGCCATAGCAGGCCGGGCCGGGTTCGGAGCCGGCCGATTGCGGCCCCATCTGCATCAGCCCCATCGAGTCGATCCAGCCGATCGAGCCGCCGCCGGCCCCCAGCGTCTCGACCTGGATCATCGGGATGCCGATGCGGTAGCGCAGGAAGTCGATGTTCTTGGAGACGTTGGCGCGGCCGTCGCGCGTCAGCGTGATGTCGAAGGAGGTGCCGCCCATATCGACGGTGATGATGTTGTCCATCGCCCACGGCTCGCCGAGCCACAGCGCGGCGCGCGGCGCCGAGGCCGGGCCGGAATTGATGGCGTAGACCGACTGGTCGGAGACCGTGCTGCCGAGCGCCAGCCCGCCGTTCGACTGGAAGTAGCGCACCGGATGGCGCGCGCCGAGCGCGCGGAAATGGCTGTCGATCGCCCCGACATAGCGTTGCAGGATGGGGGCGAGATAGGCGTTGACCACCGCCGTCGAGGTGCGGGTGTACTCGCGCACCTGCGGATAGAGCTGGCAGCCGACGGTCAGCCTGACGTCGGGCATCATCTCGCGCACGATCTCGGCCGCGCGCAGCTCGTGCCCGGGATGCAGCACCGACCACACGAAGCTGATGGCGACCGATTCCACCCCCTCGTGGAGGAAGTGGCGGCAGGCCGCGCGCACGCCCTCCTCGTCGAGCGGGGTGTGGACCGTGCCGTTCGACAGCACGCGCTCGGCCACGCCCCGGCGCAGATAGCGCGGCACCAGCATGGTCGCCGGCGGATATTCCGGATCGTAGCGGTAGCCGTCCTCCTTATGGCCGAGACGGATCTCGATCGAGTCCTCGTGGCCGCTGGTGGCGATCAGGCCGGTCTTGGCCCCGGTATGGGTGATCAGCGCGTTGAGGCCGACCGTGGTGCCGTTGATGCACAGATCGGCGTTGGAGACGATCTCGTGGGCGGAGATCCCGGTCTCCTCCTCGATCAGCGCCAGCCCGGCGCGGATGGCGAGCGTCGGGTCCTGCGGCGTCGACAGCGCCTTGAAGATGCGCACGTCGCCGGCGCGGTCGGCCAGGATGAAGTCGGTGAAGGTGCCGCCGGCGTCGATGCCGAGACGATACTGGTTTCGCATAACGGGTCCTTTCGGGTGCGCGAGGCCGCGCGGCGGGCGTTCGCCCCCCGGTCCTCGGGTGTCGGTTCGGAAATGAAGCGCCGCTCAGGCGGCGCGCAGGCGCGCCGTGGCCTCCCGGTCGACGGCGAGGCTGTCGCGGTCGGCGATGACGACGCCGTAGTCGAGCCGCGCGCCCTCGAGGCTGACGAGGCCGTTCCTGACGTCCTCGACCACCTTCTCGACGTCGCGCTCGAACGGGTTGCCGTAGCCGCCGCCGCCGGGGTTCTTGTTGGCGGCGCGCTCGCCCGGCATGATCGTCTCGATGACGTTCTCGGTGATGGTCCGGGTCTCGCCGTTGCGCGTCAGCTCGAGCCGGCCGACCTTCGGCCGCACCATGGCCGACTTCGCGCCGGCCGCGCCCATCGCCGGGATGCGCCGGCCCTCGCCGAAGGTGACGAGCGTCATCGGCGCGTCGAGCGGCTCGACCTCCCAGCAGGTGCCGGAGCCGCCGCGGTTCCTGCCGGCGCCGCCGGAATCCTCCATCAGCGAATAGCGGTGGATGATGATCGGGTAGGAGTGCTCCAGCATCTCGATGTCGCCCGAGGTCAGCGCGCCGAAGCAGCATTCAGGACCGCAGGCGTGCCAGCCGTCCTGGCTGGCGGTCGCGCCCGCGCCGGAGATGATCGAGGCCAGCACCATGGTGACGTATTCCTCGTCGTGGCGCTTGTCCCAGCCGGCGATGTTGCAGCCGTTGGCGTGGCCCCAGCTCGCCGAGACCTTGTCCGGCGCGGCCTGCTCGAAGGCGAGCCGCACGGCATCCGTCAGCGTCTCCATCGGCGTCGTGGTGCAGTTCATGTGCGGGGCCGGCGACTTGGCGTTGCACAGCGTTCCCTTCGGCCCCATGTCGGTGGTGACGCAGCGATAGAGCCCCTCGTTGTAGGGCGGCGGCAACTGCGCGAACATCATCAGGCCGAGATAGACGCCGGAATGGCTGTTGCCCTCGTAGCTGTTGATGAAATAGGGCACCTGCGGCGGCGACGAGATGGCGATGTGGCAGCCGTCGCCCGCGACGGTGACGGTGGCCGTGATCTCGAAATCGCCGAGGCCGTGGCCGGCGTCCTCGAGGATCGCGGTGCCGGTATAGGTGCCGTCGGGCACCTGCGAGATCAGCTTGCGCATGTGCGCCTCGGCCATGTCGAGCAGCTCGGCGATGCAGTCCTGCACGACGCGCTTGCCGTACTTGTCCATCAGCTTCTTCAGGTTGCGCGCGCCGACCTGGCAGGCGCCGATCAGGGCGTTGAAGTCGCCCTCCTGGTCGCGGCGGGCGCGCATGTTGGTCAGGAGCAGGTTCATGACGTCGTGGCGCGGCCTGCCCTTGTCCCACAGCTTGACCGGCGGGATGCGCAAGCCTTCGGCGTAGATCTCGGTGGCGTTGGGGTTGTAGCCGGCCGGCACCGGGCCGCCGATGTCGGTCAGGTGGCCCTTGCAGACGGTCCAGAACACCAGCTCGCCGTCGTAGAACACCGGCATGTACATGCAGGTGTCGATGATGTGGGAGCCGCCATAGGCCGGGTCGTTGTGCAGGATCAGGTCGCCCTCGTGGATGTCGCCGTCGAAGAACCGCGCCACCGACTTCATCGCCGGGATCAGCGAGCCGAGATGGATCGGGATGTCCTGGCCCTGGAGGATCATCTCGGGCGTGTGGTTGAACAGCGCCGTCGAATAGTCGTGGGCGAGATTGAAGACGGAGCTGCGCGCCGTCTGCTCCAGCGTCAGCGTCATCTCGCGCTGCGTGGTCTCAAGAACGCCGCGCACCACCGACAGCGTGATCGGGTCCACCTTGGGTTTCGACATGGAAAAAGCCCTCCTCCTGATGGGAGAGCGGTCACGGACGACGAGGCCGCGCGTGCGGCGTTTCTCCTCCCGGCATCCGAGCCGTTCTCCGGCTTCTCGACAGTTTCGTTGAGGCTGTCACGAAACCGGGGCCGCGATCTTGCACGGGAGCGCGCTGCTGTTTGGATTTCCGTGCAGTGGTTGGCGGACGGATTGCCGCCTTGCGTCGCATCCGCGAAATATCCTTGATTGCTGAAGTGCGAATTGTTAGCGATTCTGTCCCGCGCCCTCGGGCCCGCGCTTTTGGGAGGAAGCGCATGGATGTCATCTCGCACAGCACGGCGCAGATTCCGCCGGCGCGCCGCGCCGCGCACTGGAACTGCGTCATCGCGGAAACCTACTTTCCGCTTCAGCTCACCTTCCGCGAGCCGGCCGGCTTCGTCGGCCAGGTCAGCCGCCGCCAGCTCGGCGACGTGTCGCTGTCGCGCCTGGCCACCGAGCCGCTGCAATACGAGCGCCGGCCCAACCACATCGGCGGCGCGCAGGAGGAGGAGTACCTCATCACCATCCCCCGCCGCAGCCCGGTCCAGTTCTACCAGATCGGCCGCGACGTGCGTTGCAGCCCCGGCGGCTTCATCCTCGAGCGCGGCGACGAGCCCTACCGTTTCTCCTACGGCGCGGTGAACGAGCTGAACGTGCTCAAGGTGCCCAAATGGGCGCTGGCCGAGAAGATCCGCGACCCCGACCGATTCTGCGCCCAGGTGGTGGACGCCCGCGACGGAGTCGCGGCGCTGTTCGCCGGCCTGATGGCGCAGTTGCAGGAGCTCGCCCTGGCCGAGCCGCATGCCGGCGCGGTACTCGGACGCCAGATCGTCGAGATCCTGTCGCTCGCGCTCGACGGCCGCCGCGACACCGACGAGACCAGCCGCAGCGCCGTCGCGGCCGCGCATCTGCGCCGGGCCGAGCATGTCGTGCGGCGCAACCTGTCCGATCCCCGGCTCGACCCGCAGATGGTGGCCGACGCCTGCAACATCTCCAAGCGCTACCTGCACGAGCTGTTCGGCCAGACCGACCGCACGGTGTCGCAGTTCATCCGCGACGAGCGCCTGATCGCGGCGCGCGACGCCATCGTCTCCTCGCGCGCCGTCACCATCGCCGAGATCGCCTACAAATACGGCTTTTCCGACCAGGCGCATTTCTCGCGCCTGTTCAAGGCGGCCTTCGGCCGCACGCCCTCGGAATGGCGCCGGGACGGGCCGCGCGAGGCGGGACGGCGCCCCGCGGATTGACCGGCGCGGCCGGGGGCAGCATGCTGCGCGATGCCGGCGGCGGCCGGACCACGAAGAGGGAGCGACGTCATGAACAAGCAAAGCCCGATCTCAGGCGCGCCGCGGCGCAGCGTCGTCGTCGACGGCTTCACCAACGCCCTGCTCGACCCCGGCGCGCCGATGCTCGGCCCGGTCGAGAACGGCGGCACCATCATCGCCAACACCGCGCCCGGCTGCTGGGGGCCGATGATCACGCCCAGCCTGCGCGGCGGCCACGAGGTGACGCAGCCGGTCCATGTCGACGGCGCCGAGCCCGGCGACGGCATCGCCATCCGCATCCGCGACATCACCGTCACCGCGCTGGCGACCGCCTCCGGCCACGATTCCTCGCCCGCCGGCTTCTGCCTCGGCGACCCTTACGTCGCCGCGCGCTGCCCGACCTGCGACGAGCTGTGGCCCGAGACCCATCTCGAGGGCATCGGCCAGGACGCGGTGAAGTGCGACAAATGCGGCAACGCCGTGAAGCCGTTCGAGATCGTCCACGGCTACACGGTGGTCTTCGACGACACGCGCCATGTCGGCGTCACCGTGCCGAAGGCGGCGGCGGAGAAGATCGCCCTCCAGCCGCACCATTACGCGGCGCTGCCGGACGGCTCGGTCCAGCACCCGATCCTCGCCTTCGCCCCTTCCGACATGCCCGGCGTCATGGTGCGCATGCGCCCCTTCCTCGGCCAGCTCGGCACCACGCCCTCGCATCCGATTCCGGACTCGCACAATGCCGGCGATTTCGGCGCCTTCCTCGTCGGCGCGCCGCATCCTTACGCCATCACCGCCGAGCAACTGGCCGAGCACAAAACCGACGGCCACATGGACATCGACGCGGTCAGGCCCGGCGCGATCCTGATAGCCCCGGTCAAGGTCAGGGGCGGCGGCGTCTACATGGGCGACATGCACGCCGCCCAGGGCGACGGCGAGATCGCCGGCCACACCATGGACGTCGCCGGCAGCGTCACCCTCCAGGTCGAGGTGGTGAAGGACTATCCGATCGACGGGCCGGTGCTGTTCCCGCTGCCGGAGGACCTGCCGCCGCTGGCGCGCCCGTTCAGCGCCGACGAGCGCGCCCGCGCGGCGCGCCTTGCGAAGACCTGGGGCATGGACAGCGTCGAGGAACTGGCGCCGATCTCGGTCGTCGGCACGGCGGCCAACATGAACGCGGCCATCGACAACGGGCTGGAGCGTGCGGCGAAGCTGCTCGGCATGACGGTGCCGGAGGTGCGCAACCGCGCCACCATCAACGGCGCGATCGAGATCGGCCGCGCGCCCGGCGTCGTCCAGGTGACGTTCCTGGCGCCGCTGGCGAAACTCGACGCGGTCGGTTTGGGCGGCTACGCGCGCGAGCAGTACAACCTGTGAGGCGAGGCCGGCATGGCGAGACTGGCATGGCGGGGCCTCGCGGTCCCGCCATCGCCCGGCGCTCCGGATCGTCTCTCCGCTTCCGTGAAACGATCCATCTTTCTGTTTTCATTCGATTCCGGGCGCGAAACCGCTTCGGGCTCCCGCCGGAGCTGCCCTAGAAGTTGACCCGGTCGGGGCCCTTGAGCTCGAGGATCGCGCGGGCCTCGTCGGGGGTGGCGATGTCGAGGCCGAGACCCTCGATGATCTGGCGCACCTTGGTCACCTGCTGGGCGTTGTTCTCGGCCAGTTGGCCGGCGCCGATCCACAGCGAATCTTCGAGCCCGACCCGGACGTTGCCGCCCATGGCGGCGGCGATGGCCGCCACCGGCATCTGGTTGCGCCCGGCCCCCAGCACCGACCAGCGATACTCGTCGCCGAACAGCCGGTCGGCGGTGCGCTTCATGTGCGCCACGTCCTCCGGGTGGGCGCCGATGCCGCCGAGCAGGCCGAACACCGACTGCACGAAGAAGGGCGGCTTGACCACGCCGCGGTCGGCGAAATGCGCCAGCGTGTAGAGGTGGCCGATGTCGTAGCACTCGATCTCGAAGCGGGTGCCGTTCTCGGCGCAGGTGGTCAGGATATATTCGATGTCGGCGAAGGTGTTCTTGAACATGCCGGCGCGCGAGGCTTCCAGATACGGCTTCTCCCAGTCGTGCCTGAACTCCTTGAAGCGCTCCAGCATCGGATAGAGGCCGAAATTCATCGTGCCCATGTTGAGCGAGGCGATCTCCGGCTTGAAATGGGCGGCTGGCCCGACGCGCTCCTCGATCGGCATGGTCGGGGCGCCGCCGGTGGTGATGTTGACCACCACGCCCGAGCGCTGCTTGATCACCTTCAGGAACGGCTCGAAAGCCTCGGTCGACTGCACCGGGCGGCCGTCCTTGGGGTCGCGGGCGTGCAGGTGGACGACGGCCGCGCCGGCTTCCGCCGCGGCGATGGCGTTGTCGGCGATCTGCTGCGGCGTGATCGGCAGATAGGGCGACATCGACGGCGTGTGGATCGAGCCGGTGATGGCGCAGGTGATGATGACCTTGCGTTTCGCCATGATGTATCTCCTTCGGATGCGAACGGGGTTGGCTTACCAGTGGACCATCGGCAGGCCGGCCACGGGCGAGCGGAAACAAGGGATCGTGTTGCCCTTCAGGCTGCCGAGATAGACCGTCTTCAGGTCCGGCCCGCCGAAGGTGACGCTGGCGAGCCACGGCGCGATCCTGCCGCCGGAGGCGGCGAGCGTTTCGAAGCGCATCGGCCTGCCGGTGGCGAACTCGGCCTCGAAGGCCGCGGTCTGGCGCGCGTCGCCGTCGTCGAGCAGCGTCAGCGCCTCGCCCTCCGGCGTGATCGCCACCAGCCGGTCGGCGAAGATCATCGCGCACCACAGATTGCCGTAGGCGTCGAAGGCGAAGCCGTCGATCAGCCCGTCGCCGAGGCTGGACGGGCCGTAGACCTCGCGGTCGGTCAGCGAGCCGTCCGCCTGCACGCGCAGCCGCGTCACCCGCTTGGCGCAGGTTTCCGCCACGTAGAGCCATTCCTCGTTCGCGTCGAGGCGGATCTCGTTGGTGAAGGCGAAGCCGTCGGCGACGATGCGGATGCCGTGCTCGTCGACCAGCGCGACATAGCCGTCGGTCAGGCCGGTGCGGATCGCCTCGTTCCATGGATTGATCATGGTCGAGATGGTGATCCAGATGCGGTCTTTCGAATCGCGCAGCACGAAATTGACCTTGCCCATCGGCTTGCCGTCGATGGAATCGTAGAGCGTGCGCGTCGTGCCGTCGCGGCTCATCACCTCCAGCACGTCGGTGCCGAAGTTCGAGATCAGGATGTCGCCGTTGCCGGCGAAAGCCAGCCCGTTGGGCAGCGTGCCGGAGAGCAGGCTCCGCGCCTGGTCGCCGGCAAGGTCGAAATGCCTGCTCTCGGTCTGGACGACGAGCTCCTGCGAGCCGTCGGGCGCGATCCGCATCACGCCGCCGCGCGCGTCGGCCGCCCACAGCGTGCCGTCGCGCTCGGCGAGGATGCATTCGGGTCGTTGCAGGTCCTTGCCCACGGTCCCGATCCCGGCGCGGTCGACCTGCCAGCCGATCAGCGGGTTTTCGCCTTTCGCCGCCATCGCCCTAGTCCTCGAAGATGGCGACGGCGCGGGTGAAGCCGGCCGAGGCGCCCTCGATCTTGAACGGGAAGCAGGCGATCATGTAGCCGGTGGCCGGAAGCTGCTCGAGATTGCCCAGCTTCTCGATGTGGCAGTAGCCGATCTCCATGCCGGCGCGGTGGCCTTCCCAGATCAGCGAGGCGTCCCTGGTCTCGGCATAGCGGCGCGCGGTGTGGATGAAGGGGGCGTCCCAGCTCCAGGCGTCGGTGCCGGTGACGCGCACGCCGCGGCTCGTGAGGTACAGCGTCGCCTCCCGGCCCATGCCGCAGCCCGAGGCGAGGAAGTCGTCCTGCCCGTATTTCGCTCCGGCCGAGGTGTTGACGACGACGATGTCGCCGGGCCGGATTTCGTGGCCGATGCGCGCGAGCTCCGCCTCGACTTCCCCAGCCGTGACGACATGACCGTCGGGCAGGTGGCGGAAGTCGAGCTTGACGCCGGGGCCGAAGCACCATTCGAGCGGCACCTCGTCGATGGTCAGCGCGCGCTTGCCGCCGTCCATGGTCGAGTGGAAGTGGTAGGGCGCGTCGAGATGGGTGCCGTTGTGGGTGGAGACGTTCAACTGCTCCACCGCCCAGCCCTCGCCGCCCGGAAGCTGGTCCCTGGTCAGGCCGGGGAAGAAACTCGTGATCTGCGCCACCGACTGCCCGTGGTCGATATAGGTGATCTGCGGCTCGGTTCCCTTCGGGTCCGAGGCGATGCCTGCCTTGAGCGCGGTCGAGATGTCGACGATGCGGCGTGCCATGGAGGTTCCTTCCTATAACAGCCCGAGCGCGATGCCGGGGAAGATGACGATCAGGAGAAGCGCGAACAGCATCAGCACGGCGAACGGCGCCGAGCCGACGAAGATGTCCTTCAGCGGGATCGAGGGGTCGTCGAGCGAGCCCTTGACCACGAACACCGACAGGCCCATCGGCGGCGTCAGCAGCCCGATCTCGACCGCGAGCACGGTGACGATGCCGAACCAGATCAGGTCGATGTCGAGCGACATCGCCACCGGCAGCGCCAGCGGCACGGTGATCAGCATGGTCGAGGACGAATCGAGGATGGTGCCGAGCAGCACCAGCACCCCGACATAGAAGAACAGGAAGCCGTAGACGCCGACATCCATGCTGACGATCCACCCTGTCAGGAACGAGGGCAGGCCGGTCAGCGCCAGCATGCGGCTGTACATGGTGGCGGCGATGATGAGGAAGCAGATCGCGGCGGTGATGTGGCCGGTCTCGACCGTCACCTGCCACAGCACCCTGCCGGAAAGCCGGCGCTTGACGAAGGCGATCAGGATCGCGCCGAGCGCGCCGATGGCGCCGGCCTCCGTCGGCGTGAACAGGCCGCCGTAAAGCCCGCCCAGCACCAGCCCGACGAGGATGACGATGGGCGCGAGCTTGGCCGCGACCTCGCGCCAGGCGTCGGCGCCGGCGGTGTCGTAGCTGTCCGGCACCGTGGCGACGCCGGTGAAGCCCGGCCAGTATCTCACCATCAGCCAGATGCCGGCGCAGAAGATGATCGTCACGAGGATGCCCGGCCCGATGCCGGCCATGAACAGCGCCCCCACCGACTGCTCGGCGAGGATGCCGTAGAGGATCATCAGCAGGCTGGGCGGCAGCAGCATGCCGAGGATCGACGAGCCGACCACGACGCCGGTCGAGAACTTCGCCGTATGCCCGGCGCGCATCATCTCCGGCACGGCGATCTTGGTGAACACCGCCGCCGAGGCGATCGAGATGCCGGTGATCGAGGCGAAGATGGCGTTGGCGCCGACCGTGGAGATGCCGAGGCCGCCGCGCAGGCGCCCGAGGAACCGCGTGGCGACGTCGAAGGTGTCGCGGCCGATATTGGCGCGGCTGACCACCAGCCCCATCAGCACGAACAGCGGCACGACGCCGAACAGGTAGGAGGAGATGCTTTCGCGCGCGGCGAGCGAGAGGATGCGCGCCGCCTGCTCGGGATTGTCGCGCAGCACCCAGATGCCGAAGAACGACACCAGCGCCAGCGCGATGGCGACATGCATGCCGGTGTAGATCAGGACGAGGATCGCGCCGAGCGACCACAGGCCGATTTCGAAGCCGCTCATCGCGCGCCCTCCCCTGCCCGCGCCGTGCGGAAGGTGACGATCAGGATGCCGATCGCCCGCAGGGCGAAGGCCAGGCACAGCGCCGAGGCCCCGACCAGCACCACGAGATAGGTCGGCCAGATCGGCGCCAGGAACTGGCCGACGGTGCCGACCATCTCGCCGCGGCCGTAGCTGCGCAGGAACAGCGGGTAGAAGGCGTGGACCAGCACGCCGACCAGCCCGACCCCGGCGAGGTGCATGACGGCGTCGATGACGCCGGCCACGCGCGGCGAGCGCGCGTTGACCAGCATCAGGAAGCCGTCGGCGCGGGTCAGCCGGCCGCGCAGCAGCGTGTTGGCGATCTGGAGGAAGACGATGCCGAGGATCAGCATCGACACGATCTCGGGCACGCCGTGGATCGGGTGGCCGAAGAAGCCGCGCCCGACGACGTCGGCGGTGATCAGCACCATGATGAACAGGATCGCGGCCGTGCCAAGCATGCTCATGGCCACGGTCAGGCGGTCGAACAGCCGGAACAGGGCGTCGAAGCCGGCGATGCCGGTCTGGCTTTCCGGTGAAAGGGACACGGGGAAGTTCGCCTCCGTTCGAGGGGAAAGGAAACCGCGCGGCGCTCCGGCCGCGCGGTTTCGCGCCGTCGCGTCAGCGCTGCGACCAGTCGCGGGCGAGCTTGACGCCGCCTTCCTTGAGCAGGCCGATATAGGCGTCGAGCACCTGCGAGCCGGGCAGGCCCTGCCCGTCGGCGTTCTTGGCCCAAACGTCGGCGATCTGCGGCAGCGCCGCGGCCCAGCGCACCCGCTCTTCCTCCGACAGGCGGGTGATCTTGCCGCCGCCGGCCTCCAGGGCCTTCAGCGCGGCCTCGACGCGGGCGTTCTGCTCGGCAATGTAGGCGGTGGTGTAGGCCGCCGCGCCGGCCCGCAGCGCCTCCTGCACCTCTTCCGGCTGCTCGTCGTACCAGTCCTTGTTGGCGACGAGCGAGCCGGCATATTGCGCGCCGAAATCGGTCAGGAGGATGTGGGGCGCGACCTCCTGGAGCTTGGCCGGGGCCGCCGCCGTCGGGAAGACGATGGTGCCGTCGAACACGCCGGTCTGGATGTCGTTGTAATAGGTGGTGAGGTTGCCGGCGACGCCGACCGCGCCGGTGCCTTCGAGCCAGTTGACCGCCGGTCCGGGCGCGCCGATCTTGTGGCCCTTGAGGTCGTCGATCGACGTCACCGGGAAATTGGTCATCAGGAGGTAGTTGTCGAGCGCGAAGCCGCCGCCGAGATAGTGGGCGTTGTACTTCTCCCACGATTCGATCATGCCGGGGATGTCGTGGTGCAGCTTGTCGACCGCGCCGATGACGATCTGCGGGTCGGAGGTGCCGAACGGCGTGTAATAGGTGACGTTCTGGAGCGGAAGCGAGGTCGGCTCGAACACGGTCGGCACCACGCCGACTTCGGCCAGCCCGTCCTCGATCGCCTCGAGCTCGCCGCCGACCGCCGCCAGCGTGCCGCCATAGGCTTCCGACCAGTTGATCTTGTGATCGGTGCCCTCCAGCCTGGCGTTGACCGCCGGGATGAAGGTCTCGGTCAGGTGCTTCACCCAAAGGAACACCGGCGGATGGCCGTTGACGACGGTCACGTTGATGTCGGCGGCATGGGCCGGCATGGCGGCGGAAGCCGCCAGCAGCGCGCCGGCGGCCATCAGGGTCTTGGTGAATTTCATGGGTTCCTCCTGGATTGACGTTTCGAAACTGACATCGCCGCCGACGCGCGCAGCTCTCCCGCCGCGCCGCCGGAACCTCTTCGCTATCCGCCCCCGGCCAGCGCCCGCGTGCCGGCGGCGAGGTAGCGCACGACGCGCTCTATGGCCTCCTCCGAGCCGCTCTCGTCGCACAGGCCGCCGGAAAGCTGGCTGACGCGGCCGGTGCGGGCGATCATCAGCATGCCGACCGAGATGGCGTTCATATAGGCCCAGACGACGTCCTCGCGGCTCAGGCCGGGGGCGTGCCTTTCGAGCGCGTCGATGAACTCGAGCGCGATCTCGTTGAAATTCTGCGCGGTGAGCTGGACCGAGCGCTCGTCGGAGCCGGACGCGATCTGGACGATGATGCGCGAATAATGCTGGCCCTCGCCGATGCTCAGCTCGATGGTCGGCCGCATCAGCGCGTCGAGGATCGCTTCCAGGGTGACGGTTTCGGGGTTCGCGAGCACCTTGGCGAGCAAGGCGCGGCGGCGGTCGTTCACCTGCCGCGCATGGCGCGCGATCACCTGCTCGAACAGCGCTTCCTTGGAGCCGAAATGATAGTGGATCAGGCCGAGATTGACGCTGGCCTCGTCGGCGATGGCACGCGTCGTGGCGCCGTCGAAGCCCGAGCGCGCGAACACCCGCTCGGCGGCGTCCATGATGTCGCCGCGCACGTCCCGACGGACGGCATTCGTCGCCGCGCTGTCCATCCACTCCTCCCCTGATCCGACCGTGGACCGCTCCCGAAGCCAGGCTCGGAAGTTTTTGGTCAGATGAATAAGTCATATGACCAAATCATCGGTGCGTCAATCCTTCGCCTCCGACGTCCACGGCCGGCCTCCGCAGCCGGGCGCATTCAGGAAGGGCAGGGGAAAGGAAGAGGGGTATCGGCCGTCAGCCGATCCTGGTCAGCGCCGCCTCCTTGTGGGCGGCGACGTGATCGGTCTTGTCGCTCTTGATCTCGTATTGGGGATCGTCGGCCGAGGCCCTGTGACGATGGCCCTTGTAGTCGAAATCGGCGTGGTGGACGCGGATGATGCGCCCGCTCACCCGACCCGCCTCGGAATTCCAGCTTACCCGGTCGCCGACGGAATATCTCGCCATTTCATCCTCCGCTTTCGGGGAAAACGGCCGGCGGCCGCCAACGTTCCGCCCTCAGCCGGCTCCCCGCGCCAGCGCGACCTCGACTTGCGGTCCGTTCCTGATCGTCTGGTAGACCACGCAATAGCGCTCGGTCAGCTTCAGCAACTGGTCGAGCCTGTCCTGGTCGGCGTCGGTGTCGACCTCGAAGCGCAGCCGGATCGCGGCGAAGCCGACCGGCGCCTGCCTGTCGACGCCGAGCGTGCCGCGGAAGTCGAGGTCGCCCTCCGCCGACACGTTCGCGCCGCGAAGCGGGATCTCGAGCGCGGTCGACACCACCTTCAGGGTCACGCCGGCGCAGGCGACCAGCGCCTCCAGCAGCATGTCGCCGGAACAGAGCTCGAGCCCGCTGCCGCCGGTCGCGGGGTGCAGGCCGGCCACCGCCAGCGCGCGGCCGGTCTCGACCTTGCAGGCGATGCCGCCGTCGTCGAGCGCGCCGCGCGCCCTCAGCGTCACCAGCCCGGCGCCGGGGTCGTTGCGGTAGCGTTCCTTGATCGGCGCCTGCATCGCGCGCAGTTCGGCGGCATCCATGTCGAGATCCTTTCGTCGGGCTATGCTATGGCGGTGGCGGGAGCGCGCTCGAGCGAGCGGTCGAGCGCGTCGAGAACCCGCCCTCTGGCGGCGTCGAAGGCGCTTGCCCGCCGGTCGCGCGGGCGCGCAAGACCGGTCGCGATCTCCTCGAACACCCGGCCCGGGCGCGGCTGCATGACAAGGACGCGGTCGGCCAGCGCGACGGCCTCGTCGACGTCGTGCGTGACCAAGACGAGGGTGGGCCGCGTGTCCGCCCACAGGGCGAGCAGGTGGTCCTGGAGGTCGGCGCGGGTGAAGGCGTCGAGCGCCGAGAACGGCTCGTCGAGCAAAAGCACTTCCGGCTGCGGCACCAGCGCCCGGGCGATGGCGACGCGCTGCGCCTGGCCGCCGGAAAGCTCGCGCGGCCAGGCCTGCGCCTTGTCGGCGAGGCCGACGCGGGCCAGCGCCCGGGCGACGCGCCCGTCGCGTTCGGACCGCGGCAGATGCCCGATGCCGAAGGCGACGTTGCCGGCGACGGTGAGCCAGGGCAGCAGGCGCGGCTCCTGGAAGATGATGCCGATCTTCTCGTGCGGGGCGGCAATGGCCGCCCCGTCGAGCACGACGCGGCCGCGGCTGGGCGCGTCGAGGCCGGCGATGGCGCGCAGCATGGTCGACTTGCCGCAGCCCGAGCCGCCGACGACGGCGACGATGTCGCCATGGGCGACGGAAAGGCTGACGCCTTCCAGCGCGCGGACGCCGTTGTGGTAGGTCTTGCCGACGCGGTCGAGGACGAGCATATCAGGCGGCCTCGTGACGGGCGAAGCGGTCTTCCCAGCGCAGGAACGGCCCGGTCGCGGCGACGATCAGCCAGTCGGTGATCTTGCCGAGGATGGCGAAGGCGACGATCGCCGCCACGATCTGCGCCGGCTTGCCGAGCTGCTGGCCGTCGATCAGCAGGTAGCCGAGCCCCTGCGAAGCGCCCATGAACTCGGCGGCGACCACGAACATCCAGCCGAGGCCGAGACCGGACCGCAGCGCGATGACATAGGAAGGCAGCACCGCCGGCAGCAGGATGCGCCGCACCATCTGCGGCCCCGACAGCCGGAAGGCGCGGCCGACCTCGACGATCTTGCGGTCGACCGACGCCACCGCGCCCATGACGCCGAGATAGACCGGGAAGAACACCCCGACCGCGATCAGGGTGACTTTCGACGCCTCGAAGATGCCGAACCAGAGGATGAACAGCGGCACCCAGGCAATCGAGGGAATGGCGCGCAGCGCCTGAAGCGTCGGGTCGAGAAGCCGGCTAAAGAAAGTCGAGTAGCCGGTGACGGCGCCGACGAACGTGCCGGCGGCGACGCCCGCGCCGAAGCCGACGGCGACGCGGCTCAGCGTCGCGGCGGCATGGCGGCCCAATTCGCCGCCCTCGGCCAGTCGCAGGAAGGTTTCCCAGACGACCGAGGGCGGCGGCACCAGCCTGCCGCTGGACCAGCCGAGCCGCACCGCCAGCTCCCAGCCGACCGCCGCCAGCACGGGAACGAGCAGTCCCAGCGCCGGCCCGGCGATGCCGCCCGGCAGGAGCCCCGACCGGCCGTGTCCGGGCGCCATCTCGCCATCGATGTGGGTTTCGGCCACAGCCATCGCACCTCTCCTCCCGCGCCCGTCCTCTGGCAAATGCCCTTGCCGGGGTCAGTTCGTCGCCGGCACGTAGCCGTCGACGATCAGCTCGTCGAGCGTCCCGCCGACATCGACGGCGGCGTCGATGACGCCCGCCTGCTGCAAGGCGAGGCCGGCCTGGAGGATCGACTCGCGCTGCGCCGCGCCGATCACGCCGTTCGTCAGGTCGGTGCGCTCGTTCAACTGCTTGTCGGCGACGGCGTCGGGCAGCCCGGTCGCCGCGACGAAGCTCGCCTTCAGCTCGTCCGGATGCGCGAGCGCGTGCTTGCGCGCGGTCTCGTAGACAGCGAGCACGCGCTTGACCAGATCGGGGTGCTGATCGAGGAAGTCCTGCCGCGTGCTCAATATGCCGTAGGTGTTGGCGTCGGCGTCGCGATGGAACAGGCGCACGCCCTCGCCGAGCTCGGCATTGGCCATCATCGGATCGAGGCCGGCCCAGGCATCGACGTCGCCGCGGACGAGCGCGGTCGCGCCGTCGGGATGCTGCAACAGCACCGGCGTGATGTCCTTCTCACTCAGGCCGACGCTCTGGAGCGCGCGGACCAGGAAGATGTGCGGGTCGGTGCCGCGGGTGACGGCGACGGTCTTGCCCTTCAGGTCGGCGACGGTCTCGATGCCGCTGTCCTTGCCCGTGACCAGCGCCGTCCATTCCGGCTTCGAATAGACATAGACCGACTTGATCGGGTTGCCGTTGATCTTGCTGACGAGGGCGGCGGCGCCGGCGCTGGAGCCGAAATCGATCGAGCCGGCATTGAGGAATTCGAGCGCCTTGTTCGAGCCCAGCGACTGCACCCAGTTGATCGCGATGCCGTCCCTGGCGAACTCCTCCTCGAGCCAGCCCTTGTCCTTGAGCAGCATCGAGACGGGATTGTAGGTCGCCCAGTCGATGGTGACGGCGGAAGGCCCGTCGGCGGCGAAGGACGCGGTCGAAGGCAGGAGGCCGAGCGACAGCGCAAGGCCGAGGACGAGACGACGCGACGGAAACTTCATGGCAATTCTCCCGGTTGTCCGGCGCGGCGCGCCGGCGTTGAACGCGACGGACCGACGGTCCGTCTTCAGCCCGCGGGAGAAATTTCGTCCCCGCGCTTTAGCTGCATTTGTTGAGCGCCCGCAAGCTGCATGCTCAAATCGGCGCTGATGCACTTTATAGGCCGGTCGCTTCCGCTCCGGACCGAAGCGGTTTGCGTTGTTGCCGCCGCCGCCGGAAAAAATTTCCACGAGGCGCCGCCGCCGCCGAACGGCGCGCGACGCCCGTTGTTTGAGCGCACGCAAAGAATATCCGGGTCGAACGGGTTAGGGGGATGGCGATCGTCCGCGCGGGGCGCTGGGGCCGCGGCGTCGCGACGCCGTCGGGAAAACGCCATGACCCTGCCTCCGGACAAGACGCCAGCCGACTGGGACCCGCGCTCGGAGGCGGTGCTTTCCGACCAGATCGCCGCCTACGATGCCATGCGCCGCCGCTGCCCGGTCGCCTACAGCGACTATCTCGGCTGGTCGCTGTTCCGTCACGCCGACGTGGTGCGCGCACTCGACGCGCACGACGTCTTCAGCAGCGCCGTCTCCAGCCATCTGTCGGTGCCGAGCGGCATGGACCCGCCGGCGCACACCGCCTACCGGCGGTTGATCGAAGGCCATTTCGAGCCGCGGCGCGTCGCCGCCTTCGAGCCGTCGTGCCGGGCGATCTCGGCCGAGCTGGTCGCGGCGCTGGAGGAGGGCGCGGAGATCGACCTGGTGGCGCGGCTGGCGCGGCCGTTCGCCGTGCGCGTCCAGTGCGCCTATCTCGGCTGGCCCGAGGCGCTGCACGCGCCGCTGCTCCGGTGGGTGCGCAGGAACCACGAGGCGACGCTGGCCAGGGACGCCGCCGCGATGGCCTCCGTCGCGCTCGAATTCGACGGTTATATCCGCGACCTGCTCGCCGAGCGGATCGCGGCCGGCGACGCCGCGCCGCACGACATCACCACCGACCTGTTGCGGCAGGAGATCGACGGCCGGCCGCTCGGCCATGACGAGATCGTCAGCATCCTGCGCAACTGGACGGTCGGCGAGCTCGGCACCATCGCCGCCTGCGTCGGCATCCTCGGGCACTACCTGGCGGCGAACCCGCCGGTCCAGCGGCGGCTGCGCGACGAACCCGGCCTGCTGCCCGCCGCCATCGACGAGATATTGCGCATCCACGCGCCGCTCGTCGCCAACCGGCGGGTGACGACGCGCGCCGTCGAGATCGGCGGTCGCCGGATCGCGGCCGGCGAGCGGATCACGCTGCTGTGGGCGTCGGCCAACCGCGACGAGGACGTGTTCGGCAATCCCGACGCGTTCCGCCTCGACCGCGATCCGGCGCGGAACCTCCTCTACGGCCGCGGCATCCACGTCTGCCCCGGCGCCGGGCTTTCGCGGCTGGAGCTGCGCGTCGTCATGGAGGAGCTGCTGCGGGCGACCCGGTGGATCGATCCCGCGCCCGGCCGCCAGCCGACCCTGGCCGTCTATCCGGCCAGCGGATTTTCCGCGCTGCCGCTTCGACTGTCGTAGGCGGCCGCGTCCTCAAGCCGCGAGCGTGATCGCGGTGCCCCATGGATCGCGCAGCGTCACGCCTTCGCCGGCGCGGCTCGCCTCGATGCCGGCGCCTTCGGCGCGCGACGCGATGGCCGCGACGCCGGCGGCGTCGCGGACGACGATCTCGACCGCGTCGAGCCCGGCCATGTTTCGCGGCCGTTGCGCAGCGCCCCGGCTGTTCCAGATGTTGCCGGCAAGCTGGTGGTGATAGCCGCCGCTGCCGTAGAAGCTGGCGCCGGGATAGTCGGCGGCGATGTCGAAACCGAGGACGTCGCGGTAGAAGCGGTCGGCGGCCGCCGTATCGCCGACCTGGAGATGGACATGGCCGATGCGGCCGTCCTCGGGAAAGCCCGTCCAGCGGGTTCCCGCGCCGGCGGCGAGGAGGTCGTGCATGTCGAGCGGCTCGGTGGCCATGCGGATGCCGCCGTCCGCGCCGTGCCAGCGCGAGACGGGACGGTCGGCATAGACCTCGATGCCGTTGCCTTCGGGATCGGCGAGATAGACCGCCTCGCTGACGAGGTGGTCGGACGCACCGTCGAGCCGCACGCCCGTCGCCGCGGCATGGCCGAGCCAGCGGGCGAGGTCGGCGCGCGCCGGCATCAGGAAGGCGGTGTGGAACAGCCCCGCCTGCCGCCGGTCGCGCGGCGAGAGCGCCGGGTCGGCTTGAAGCGCCAGCAACGGCGTGCGGCCGGTGCCGAGCACGGCTTCCCGGCCGTCGCCTGCCATCACCGCCAGGCCGAGGACGTCGCGGTAGAAGGCCGAGACGGCGTCGAGGTCGCGCACCTTCAGCCTGACCTTGCCGATGCGCATCGGCGCCGCCCCCATGTCGAAGAAACCCGTGGCCCCAGTCATGATGCTCTCCATGCCGTGTTTGCAGGAAGGAACATGGTCCCGATCGGCGAGGATTGTAATCCCGCCAAATGGAACCGGACTGTTTCCATATCGGATGCGATCACGGCATCCCCGCCGTAGGAGAACAGAGGGGAGCCGTCAGCCCATCGTCGAATTGACCGATCCGCCGTCGAGAAGGATGTTCTGCCCGACGATGTAGCCGGCATGGGCGCTGCACAGGAACGCGCAGGCCGCGCCGAACTCCCCGATGGTGCCGAAGCGCCGCGCGGGGTTCGCGGCATAGGCCTCGGCCCGCACCTGCTCGACCGGCACGCCCCGCGTGCGGGCCGTGTTCTCCATCAGCGAGACGATGCGATCGGTCTCGTGCTGGCCGGGCAGCAGGTTGTTGATGGTGACGCCGTGCTGCGCCACCTGCCGCGACGTGCCGGCGACGAAGCCGGTCAGGCCGCTGCGCGCCGCGCCCGAAAGCCCGAGCGCGGCGATCGGCGCCTTGACCGAGCTCGAGGTGATGTTGACGATGCGCCCCCAGCCGCGCTCGATCATGCCCGGCAGCACCGCCGTGATCAGCAGGATCGGCGACAGCATGTTGGCTCCGATCGCGGCGTTCCACTCCCGCTCCGTCCAGTCGTGCCACAGCCCGGGCGGCGGGCCGCCGGCATTGTTGATCAGGATGTCCGGCGCCGGCGCAGCCTCCAGCACGCTGGCGCGTCCCTCGGCGGTGGTCACGTCGGCGGCGACCGCGACGACGTCGACGCCATGGGCCCCGGCGATCGCCTTCGCCGCCTCGTCGAGCAATTCCTGCCGGCGGGCGACGAGGACGAGATCGACCCCGGCCTCGGCCAGCTTCTCGGCGCAACCCCGGCCGAGCCCGCGCGAGCCGCCGCAGACGATGGCCCTTCTGCCCCTGATCCCCAGATCCAACCTCGTTTCCTCCTCAGCCGGCGGCCGCCTTGAAGCGGGCGGCGTGATACGACGAATCTCCGAGCAGGATATCGCTTGCCAGCAGATATTTGAAATAGTGTCCGAGCGCGTATTCCTGGCTGACGCCGATGCCGCCGTGGAGCTGGACCGCGTTCTTGCCGATGAAGCGTCCGGCGCGTCCGACCTGGCTTTTCGCGGCGGAAACCAGCGCGGCCGCATCGGGCGCGTTCTCGTCGATCTTGATCGCGGCCACCATGACGAGGGACCGCGCCAGTTCCAGCGCCATCGTCATGTCCACCACCCGGTGCTGCAACGCCTGGAACCTGCCGATGACCGTGCCGAACTGCTCGCGCGTCTTGAGATAGTCGACGGTGGTGGCGTTGACGACCTGCATCGCGCCGACCGCGCCGGCAGCCACCGCGAGCGTCGCGAAGTCGATCGCCGCCTCGAGCGCGCCGAAGGCCTGCCCCTCGGCGCCGACGAGCGCCTGCGGCGGGAGCCTGACATCGTCGAAGACGAGATCGGCGGCGTGGCTGCCGTCGACGTTGCGGCAGTCCTGCGCCACCGTGACCCGGTCGGCGCCGACCAGGAAGACCGACAGGCCGGCCGGGCTGAATTCCGTTCCCGCCGTGCGGGCGACGACGAGGACAGCATCGGCGCGGGCGCCGTTCAGAACCAGCGTCTTCCTGCCCGACAGCACGTACCCGTCCTCGACGGCGCGGGCGCGCGTCCGCACCGAGGCGATCTCGTAGCGCCCCTCGGGTTCGGCGAAGGCGAGCGCCAGCGTCTTTTCGCCGGCGATGACGGCGGGCAGCCAGTGCTGGCGCTGTTGCGCGCTGCCGAGCGCGTCGAGCAGGCGGCCGGCAAGCAGGGCGGACGCCAGATAGGGCTCGATCACCGCCGAGGCGCCGAGGCACTCCATCATTACCATGGTGTCGACCGCGCCGCCGCCGATGCCGCCGACCTCCTCCGACAGCGGCAGGCCGATCCAGCCCGCCTCGGCGAAGCTCCGCCAGACCGCCGCGTCATAGCCCAGGGGCGAAGCCGCGGCGCGGCTGCGGCGCTCGGCCGAGTACGCGCCGTCGAGAAAGCGCGTGACGCTGTCCCGCAGCATGACCTGCTCGTCGCTGAGATCGAAATCCATGTGTCAGTCCTCGCCTGATCCGGTTGGCAACAACGATGGCGCTCAGCGCGCCATCCTCAGAAGGGCATCGCCGGCGCGGACGCCCTGCCCTTCGGGAAGAACGAACAGCGGATTGATGTCCGCCTCGACGAGGGCGCCGGCGTTGCGGGCGGCGAACCCGGCGAGCGCCATCACCGCGTCGACGATGGCGCCGACGTCGCCCGGCCTCCGCCCCCGGAACCCGGTGAACAGGGGCGCGCCCGCCAGCCCGCGCACCGCCGTCTCGACCGCGGCGCGGTCGGTGGGCAGGAGCAGCGTCGCCGCGTCCTTCAGGAGCTCGACGAAGATGCCGCCGGTGCCGACCACGATGGCGAGGCCGAACTGGGGATCGTTCTTGATGCCGAAGATCAGCTCCGCGACCGCTCCCCGCACCATTTCCTCGACCAGCACGCGTTCGACGGCGATCGACCCGTCATAGGCGGCGACGTTCGCCCCGATCCGGGCGACGGCGGCCGTGATCGCCTCCGCACCCTCGACGTTCAGGACGACGCCGCCGGCCTCCGTCTTGTGCGGCAGCGCCGCCGTGCAGGCTTTGACGACGACCGGGCCCGACAGGTCCAGCGCGGCGATGTCCTCGCCGGCCGACAGCACATGGCCGCGCGGGATCGCGATGCCGGCCTCGGCGAGCAGCGCCTTGCTTTGCGCCTCGTCGAGCACGCGGCCCGGCGCCGCGGCCGCCGCGCCGCGCAGCAACGGCGCAGGCCGCGCCGCCGCGATTTCCGCCCGGCGCGCCGCGACGCGGGCGCCGTGCGCGATCGCCAGGCAGCCGGTGTCCAGTCCCTGGATCGGCAGGACCCCCATGTCGCGAAGGCTCTGCTGGATCGCCGGCGACAGCGATTCCGGCTTCATCGTCGCGATCGCAGCGCGCTTGCCCGTGGCGCGGCACGCCGCCGCCAGCCCTTGCGCCATCTGCTCCGGCGCGCTGCCGGGGACGAGTTCGCCGCCGGCGAAATCCATGACCAGGATCGCGGTGTCGGAAGGCCCTTCCATCATGATCCGGGCGGCCTTTTCCACCTCCTCGCGCCTGCCGAACAGGGTGGTCGTCATGTCGAGCGGGTTCGACACGCCGCCGAAGTCCGGCAGGACCTCGCGCAGCCGGCGCGCCTGGTCCGCGTCCGGCTGGACGAGCGCGAGGCCGGCCTCGTCGGCGAAATCGGCGGCCATGCCGCATTCGCCGCCCGAGCATGAGAACAGGGCCACCCTGTTGCCGGAGGGATCGGGCCAGCTCGAGAACAGCTTCAGCGTCTCCAGCATTTCCGGGATGGTGCGCACCCAACTGACGCCGACGCGCCCGAACAGCGCCTCGTACATGGCGCGCGAGCCGGCGAGCGAATTGGTATGGCTCATCGCCATTTCGGCGCTGATCTCGGAATTGCCGGCCTTGAGCACCACCACCGCGACGCCGCGCGCGGCCGCGTCGAGGCAGGCCTCGTGAAAGGCGGGGACGTCCTTCAGCCCGTCGAGATAGATCCCGATCGCTCGTATGCCGGGATCGCGGGAGAAATGGCCGACGAGGTCGTGGACCTGGATGCCGGCCTGGTTGCCCAGGCTGACGAGATGGCTCAGCGCGACGCCGCGCTCGTTCTGGCAGACATTGATGGCGATGTTGCCGCTTTGCGAGATGAACGCGACGTTGGGCGCGAGCTTCTGCCGCGGGTAGTCTATCGGCCACAGGCTGCCGTTGCTGACGTGATTGACGATGCCGTAGCAGTTCGGGCCGACGAGGGCGAGGTCGCCCGCCGCCGCCAGCAACTGGCGTTCCAGCTCCTCGCCGGCCGGGCCGACCTCGGAGAAGCCGGCCCCGAACACGGCGACGCCGCCAGCGCCCATCGCGCCGAGCAGCCCGACAGTATCGATCGTCTTGCGCGGATCGAGCGCGACATAGGCGGCGTCGGGCGCTTCCGGCAAATCGTCGAGCGAGGCATAGGTGGCGATGCCGTCGATCTCGTCCTTGAACGGATTGACCATATAGAGGCGGCCGGCGAAGCCCTTGGCGCGGGTGACCCGCCATGCGGATATGGCGCGGGTGCCGCCGACGAAGGCGATGCTCCGCGGATCGAGGAGCCGGTCGAGATTGCTCCGTTCCGGGCGCGGGGAAGCCGATCGGGCGGAAGAGGCGGATGTCGGCAAGGCCTACTCCCCGATGAAGGCGGGCGCGCGGCGCTCGTTGGCCGCCTTGAGGCCCTCGGCGTGGTCGCGCGTGCGGCGGCACACCTTGGCCGCCTGATGCTCGGCGTCGATCTGCGCGTCGAGGCCGCGCAGCATGCCCTCGCGCAGCAGGCGCTTCGACTGGGCGATCGCCACCGTCGGCCCCGCCGCCAGCCTGGCGGCAAAGGCCATGGTCTCGCGCTCCAGCTCCGCGGGCGCGCACACCTTGTCGACGAGGCCGGCCTCCAGGCCGCGTTCGGCTGTCCAGATGTCGCCGGTGAAGATCAGTTCCTTGGCGGCCGGCATGCCGATCAGCCGCGGCAGCAGCCAGGTTCCGCCGGCGTCCGGCGCGAAACCGACGCGGGTGTAGGCGCAGACGAGCTTGGCGCCGGAGACGGCGTAGCGGAAATCGCAGGCGCAGGCGAGATCGAGGCCGGCGCCGGCGGCGGCGCCGTTGACCATGGCGATCGTCGGCTTGGGGAGCTCGGCCACCAGCAGCATCAGCGCCTTGGAGGCGCGGCCGAAGCGGGCGCCGTCCTCGTCGTTCGCCTCCGGCGTCGACTTGGAGGACTGCCACGACTTGACGTCGCCACCGCCGCAGAACAGCTTGCCGCGCCCGGAAAGGACGACCGCGCGCACCTGCGCATCCTCCGCCGCGCGCGTCAGCGCCTCCGACAGCCCGGCCATGACGTCCGGCCCGAGGCTGTTGCCGAATTCGGGACGGTTGATGAAAATCCGCAGCACGTTGCCGTTCAGGTCTGTCTCGACTTCGCTCAAGGCGTTTCCTCCGCTTGGTTGGGGGTTCAGGCGTGGACGAGATGGCCGTTGGCCGCGTCCCAGCCGATTCGGTAGCTCTCGCCCTCCCTCACATGGGCCGCCGCGACGCTCGACGGCCGCAGCCGCACCGGCACGCCGTTCGCGGTGCCCATGATGAGCACGCTGTCGCCGTAGTGGACGACGCCGTCGACGGTCATCGTGAACGCGTTGTCGGTCGCGGGCGCACCCTCGCCCAGGAGGCGGACCGCTTCGGGCCGCACCAGAAGGACGAGGTTCCCGCCGGGCTGCTCGCCGGCCGCGACCTTGATCGGGCCGAGGCCGTCGGCCGCGAACAGGCCCGCCTTCTCGCAGCGGCCGGAGAAGAAATTGTTGTCGCCGATGAACGCCCCGACGAAGCGGGAGACCGGCCGGGCATAGACATCGAGCGGCGGCGCGATCTGCTCGATGACGCCCTTGTTGAAGACCGCGACCCGGTCCGACATCGTCATCGCCTCGGTCTGGTCGTGGGTGACGTAGATCATCGTCATGCCGGTCTCGCGGTGGATGCGCTTGATCTCCATCTGCATGTGCTCGCGCAGGTTCTTGTCGAGCGCGCCGAGCGGTTCGTCGAGCAGGAGCACGTCGGGCTCGAAGACGATGGCGCGGGCAAGCGCCACGCGCTGCTGCTGACCGCCGGACATCTCGCGCGGCAGCTTGGCGCCGAAATTGTCCAGATTGACGAGCGCGAGCGCCTCGTCGACGCGCCTGGCGATCTCGGCCCTGGCCAGCTTGCGCATCTTGAGCGGGAAGGCGATGTTGTCGGCCGCGCTCATATGCGGGAACAGCGCATAGTTCTGGAACACCATGCCGATGTTGCGGTCGAAGGGCGGCACCGGCGCGATGTCCCTGCCGTTGAGCAGGATGCGGCCCGACGTCGGGCTCTCGAAGCCGGCGATCATCATCAGCGTGGTGGTCTTGCCCGAGCCGCTCGGCCCGAGGAACGTCAGGAACTCGCCCTTGCGGACATCGAGCGAAACGCCGTCGACGGCGTTGGTGCGGCCGTCGTAGGACTTGACGAGATCGATCAGGGAAAGATGGGGATTGCTCACACTATCCTCGCGAAATCCGTGCTTGCCTGCGTCGATGATTGGCGACCGCGATGACCACGGTTCCGCAGAAGACAAGGCTGAAAAGAAGCGTCGAGACGACGGCGATGACGGGATCGGCGTCCATGCGCACGCTGTCGAACATCTTGCGCGGCAGGGTTGCGGCGTCGCGGCCGGAGATGAAGAGCGACACCACCGTCTCGTCGAACGAATGGATGAAGGCGAAGAACGCCGACACGATGAAGCCCGGACGCAGCACCGGAAAGGTGACCAGGAAGAACGTCTTCAGCGGCGTCGCGCCGAGGTTCATCGCCGCGCGCTCCAGGTTGCGGTCGAACCCCTTGAGCGAGGCCGCGAGCACGAGGAAGGAGATCGGCACCGAAAGGGCGACATGGGCGAGGATGACGCCGAGATGCGTCTGCGTCAGGCGCATCCCGCCGAGGAAGTAGTAGTAGGCGAGCGCCAGCACGATCGACGGCGCGGCCATCGGCAGCATCAGCAGCAGGTTGACCAGCGCCTTGCCGCGGAACCGGCTGCGCACCATGGCGAAGGCGGCGGGCGTGATGATCGCCATCGTGATCATGGCCGAGGCGGCGGCGATGATCACGCTGTTGAATGTCGGGCGCAGCCAGTTCGGATCGGTGAAGTAGTTCCTGTAATAGCCCAGCCAGTAGGCCGGCGGCGGGAACTCCAGCGAGATGGCGGTGCTGAACGACATCGGCACCACGATGAACATCGGCGCCACGATGAACAGCGCCACGGCGAATGCGGCCAGCCTGACCATGCCCATCGCTCAGCCCCACATCCTGTCGAGGCCGACATAGCGATTGTAGATCGCGAACAGGGCCAGCGTTATGACGAGGAGGACGACCGCGATGGCGGAAGCCTCGCCCCAGGCGAGCGAGTACTCGATATGGTCGCCGATCACGCCCGCAATCATCTGGCTGCGCGGCGAGCCGAGCAGGACCGGCGTGACGTAGAAGCCGAGGCAGATGATGAAGACGAACGAGAACCCGGTGACGATGCCGGGCGCGCTCAGCGGCAGGAACACCGTGCGGAACGCCTGGAACGGCCTTGCGCCGAGGCTGGTCGCCGCCCTGAGCAGGTTGGGATCGATCTTGCTCATGACGGCGTAGAGCGCCATGACCATGAACGGCAGCATGATGTGGACCATCGCCAGGATGGCGCTGAAATTGGTGAAGAGCAGTTGCGGCGACTGGAAGCCCAGCGTCTTCAGCAGCGCGACGATCGGCCCCTGGGAGCCGAGGATGACCATCCAGGCATAGGTCCGCACCAGGAACGACGTCCAGAAGCTCATCGCCACCGCCAGCAGTAGGAGCGCGGCGATCCAGCCCCCGGCCCGCGCCGCGACATAGGCCACCGGATAGGCGAGCACGAGGCAGAGCGCGGCGACGATGAACGCGGTCATGAAGGTGCCGAGCATCGTCTTGAGGTAGAACCCGCTGCCGAAGACGTGGACGTAGTTGTCCAGCGACACCTTGGGGTCCGTCAGGCTGAACTGCACCACCTTCAGCAGCGGCAGCACCGCGAAGACGGCGAGGAACAGGACGACCGGCGCCAGCAGGAGCCAGTGCGAACTTCCGCCCGCACTGTAGAGCGCCCTGCTCAACCCGCGTCCGGAGACGCGGGCGCCCATCACGAGGCGATCCACTGGTCGAAGCGGCGCATCAGCGGCGTGAAGTCGGGGCCGATCAGTTCCGGCTTCTGGTGAATGGCTGTCTTCATGTTGTCGGGATAGGTCGGCATCCCCTTCTGCATGTCCTCGGGGATGAACTCGAACGACTTGGGATTCATCGGCCCGTAGACGGCGTCGGTGCAGAACCCCGCCAGCGGCTGGGGCGAGGCCGCGAATTCGGCGAACAGCCATGCCGCGTCCTTGCGCGGCGTTCCCTTGGAAACGACCCAGTAGACCTCGGAGTGCAGCGCCTCGTTCCAGACCAGCTCGAGCGGAATGCCCTGGTTCTGGAGGATCTGCACCTGGCCGTGCCAGATGGCGATGTAGTCGACCTCGCCGTCGCGGATGAGCTGCTGGGCCTGGCTGCCCTGAAGCCACCAGACGCGGATGTGCTCCTTCAGCGCGTCGAGCGACTTGAAGGCGCGGTCGCCGTCGATGGGGTAGATCTGGTCCTGGGTCACGCCGTCGGCCATCAACGCCGGCGGCAGGCAGTCCCAGGCATAGCGCCGCATCGAGCGGCTACCGGGATTCTTCCCGACGTCCCAGAACTCCTTCCACGACCGCGGCCCGTCGGGGTGCTTGTCGCGGTTGTAGCAGATGTTGGTCGAGAACACGTGCGAGGCCAGCCCGCTCATGAACACCGAGCTCTCGGGGATCTTGTCGGTGTCGAGCTCGCGGCCGGCGATGGGCTCGATGATGTCGGCCTCGGCGGCCTGGACCAGCTCCACCGCGCCGACCGTGGTGACGTCGAATTCGTAGACGCCCGTCCGCGCCTGGGCGGCGAGCTTGGCGTAGGACACCGGCGAGACGGTGCGGATCTCGATGCCCGTCTCCTTCGAGAACGGGTCGAACAGGTGCTTCTTGGCGCTCTCCTCCCAGCGCCCGCCCCAGGTGTTGACGTAGAGCGGCTCGGCCGCCCAGCTTCGCCGCGTCAGATACGGCATCGACAGCGCGACCGCCGCGCCGGCCTGGAGAAATCCGCGCCGCGTCGTCCCCGCAGCCCGCAGTTTTTGTAGGCCCTTGTCATTTTGGGAATTGCACATTCCGTTTCCTCCTGTTTATTGTATTTTGTGTAATGTACTTTGCTTTTTCATGTCGTCAAGGGTCGATGCGAACATCGCGATCAACCGCCGCCGGACCGAAAAAGCGCCGGAACGAGGAGCAACGGGATGGAACTGAGATACTCGCGGGCGGAGCTGGACTTTCGCGACGAGGTCCGCGCGTTCCTGAAGGACGAGCTGCCGGCGGACATCCGCGCCAGGGTGGCCAGGGGCGAGCATCTCGGCAAGGAAGACAACCTGCGCTGGATCAGGCTGCTGCACACGCGGGGCTGGTCGGCGCCGTCGTGGCCGGCCGAACATGGCGGCCCCGGCTGGTCGCTGACCCAGCGCTATATCTTCAACGAGGAATGCGCGGCGGCGGACGCGCCCGCCATCATTCCCTTCGGCGTCAACATGGTCGGGCCGGTCATCTACACCTTCGGCACCCAGGCCCAGAAGGACCGCTACCTGCCGCGCATCCTCAGCGGCGAGGATTATTGGTGCCAGGGCTATTCCGAGCCGGGATCGGGATCGGACCTCGCGTCGCTGCGGACCAGGGCGGTGCGGGACGGCGACCACTACGTCGTCAACGGCCACAAGACCTGGACGTCGGTCGGCCATCAGGCCAACATGATGTTCTGCCTCGTGCGCACGGACGGCTCCGGCAAGAAGCAGGAAGGCATCACCTTCCTGCTGATCGACATGGCGACGCCCGGCATCACCGTCCGCCCGATCATCACCATCGACGAGGGCCATGGCGTCAACGACACCTTCCTCGACAATGTCCGCGTTCCCGTCGCCAACCGCGTCGGCGAGGAGAACAAGGGCTGGACCTACGCCAAGTTCCTGCTGACCAACGAGCGCGTCGGCCAGGCCGAGATCGCGCACTCGAAGCGGCTTCTCGCCCGCCTCAAGGCGACGCTGGCCTCAACCCCCGACGGCCGGGGCGCGACGCTGGACAAGGACCCCTCCTTCTCCCAGCGCGTTGTCGACATCGAGATCGAGCTGACCGCTCTCGAATATCTCAACCTCAGGGCGCTGGCCAATGCCGTCGCCGGACGCGACAACGGCTATATGGCGAGCCTGCTCAAGATCAAGGGCACGGAGCTCCATCAGGCGCTGACCGAACTCTCGGTCGACGCGCTCGGCTACGGGGCGCTGCCCTTCGAGAGGCTGTCCGCCGCGCAAATGGACGAGGCGACGTTCCCCGAGCCGACCTTCGACATGAGGAACTTCCTCTACGGTCGCGCCAAGAGCATCTGGGGCGGCTCGACGGAGATACAGAAAAACATCGTCTCGAAGCAGATTGGGCTATAGGACTCTTCCCGAAACAGGCTGTACATCCTCTCCATGACGAACAAGAAAACCACTGTAAACTACTCAGGCAGCGCCTTCACCGACGCGGCGCAGGCTCCGAAGCCGGTCCTGCGCCGTTCGTTGCCTGCGCAGGTGCAGGAGATATTGCGTTCGGAGATCATGACCGGCGTCTGGACTCCCGGCGCACGCTTGTCCGAGATCGCCCTTTGCGAACGCTTCGGCGTTTCCCGCACGCCGCTGCGCGAGGCGCTCAAGGGCCTGGAGGCGGAAGGGCTGCTGCACGTCTTCCCCAACCGCGGCGCGGTCGTGTCCGAGGTCACCATCGCCGACATAGAAGACAAGATGCGCGTCCTGAAGGCGCTGGAGGTCCTGGCGGTCGAGATCGTCTGCGAGGCCGCGACCGAGGAGGAGCTCGCCGCGCTCGGCGAGCTCGACCGCCAGTTGACCGAAACCTTCGTGCGGGCGCGCAAGCTGAACGACGCCCGCGATTTCTACTTCGGCAATTACAGCTTTCACCAGGCCATCGTCGAGGCGAGCCACAACGCGACGCTGATCGACCTGCACCGCCACCTGCACCGCCATCTCCAGCGCGTGCGCCACCTCGTCGGCCTGACCGAGGGCGACCAGCCCGCCGGCGTCGAGGACCATCACGAGATCGTCGCGGCGCTGACCGAGCGCGACGCCGACCGAGCGCGCGGCGTGATGGCGCGCCATCTCGACCTCGTCCTGCACCTGCTCCTCGTCGCCATGAAGGCGCAGGGCCATGCCCGCTGAACGTCTTCCCAGCCGGCGCGACGCGACGCGCGGTGGCGGCGGCACGACCGTTGTGAAAGGCTCGACATGAACGGCGCCGACATTCTTTGCGACACGCTCCTGCACAACGACGTCGACGTCTGCTTCGCCAATCCCGGCACCTCCGAGATGCATTTCGTGGCCGCGCTCGACCGCAGGCCGCAGATGCGCTGCATTCTCGGACTGTTCGAAGGCGTCGTCACCGGCGCGGCCGACGGCTACGCCCGCATGGCCGACAAGCCGGCCGCCACCCTGCTCCATCTCGGGCCTGGCCTGGCCAACGGACTGGCCAACCTTCACAACGCGCGCCGGGCGAACGCGCCGGTCGTCAACATCGTCGGCGACCACGCCACCCAGCACCTGAAGGTCGACGCGCCCCTGACCAGCGACATCGAGAGCCTGGCCCGGCCGATGTCGAAATGGGTCCGCACCACCCGTGGCGCCGACGACCTCTCCACGGACGCGGCCGCGGCGGTCGCCGCCGCGCGCGAGGGGCAGGCCGGCGTCGCCACCCTGATCCTGCCGGCCGACGCCGCCTGGACGCCGGTCGCGTCGCGCCGCCTGGCGACGGCGCGGCCGAAAGCGGCGGCTGCGGTCGATGCCGCGCGGATCGGCGACGCGGCGCGGCTGCTGCGGTCGGGGAAGAAGGTGCTCCTGCTGCTCGGCGACGCCGCGCTGCGCGCGGCGGCGCTGGAGGCCGCGGCGGCGATCGCGCACGCGACCGGCGCCCGCCTCATGGCGCAGCAGTCGAACCGGCGGATCGAGCGAGGCGCCGGACGCGTCGCGCTCGAGCGCGTCATCTACAACATCGACGCCGCCGCCGCCGACCTTGCCGACATCGACGTCGCCATCCTCGTCGGGGCGCAGGAGCCGGCGGCGTTCTTCGCCTATCCCGGCAAGCCGGCGCGGCCGCTGCGGCCCGACTGCCTTGTCTACGCGCTGGCCGAGCCGGGCGACGCCCTCCTTGCCGCCCTGCGGGCGCTGGCCGACGAGCTCGGCTGCCCGACGGGCGATGCGGGCCGGTTCCACGCGCCGCTCCGCCGGCCGGAATTTGCCGACGGCGCGCTCGATGCCCATTCCCTCGCCGGCGTGGTCGGCGCATGGCTGCCGGAGGGCGCGGTCGTCTGCGACGAATCGCTGACGGCCGGCGCCCACCTCTATGCCATGACGGCCGGCGCGCCCGCCCACGACTACATCCAGCTTACCGGCGGCGCGATCGGCGGCGGCCTGCCGATGGCCACCGGCGCGGCGGTGGCCTGTCCCGGCCGCAAGGTCGTCTCGATCCAGGCCGACGGCAGCGCCATGTACACGGTCCAGGCGCTGTGGACGCAGGCGCGCGAGGAACTGGACGTCGTGACGGTGATCCTCGCCAACCGTTCCTACGCGATCCTCCATCACGAGCTGAAGAACGTCGGGGCGACTTCCGCCGGCCGCAACGCGGCCCGGATGTTCGACCTCCGGGACCCCTCGCTCGGCTGGGTCCACCTCGCCAACGGCATGGGCGTGGAGGCGACCAGCGTCACCGACACCGCCGGCCTGCGCGCCGCCCTCGACTCGGCTGCGGCGCGGCGCGGCCCGTTCCTGATCGAAGCCCTGATCTGAGAAGATGCGCCCGGAAGATCCCCCCGACCAGGACGAGGCGGGCCATGTGCGGACGCGGGTCCACGGCCGCGTGCTCGAAATCCGCTTCCGGCGGCCGCCCGCGAACGCGATCGATCCGGAAAGCAGCCGCCAGCTCGGCCGCGCCTTCGAGGCGTTCCGCGACGACCCCGACCTGCGCGTCGCGGTCCTGACCGGGGACGGCCGCTTCTTCTCGGCCGGCTGGGACCTCAAATATTCGGCGGCGAGCCGGGGAGCGCACGATTTCGGCCCGGGCGGCTTCGGCGGCCTGCAACACCTGCCGGGCCTGAACAAGCCGGTCGTCGCCGCCGTCAACGGTATGGCCGTCGGCGGCGGCTTCGAGCTCGCGCTCGCCGCCGATCTCATCCTGTGCAGCGAGGACGCCCGCTTCGCCCTGCCGGAGATCAGGGCCGGAACGCTGGCCAATTCGGCGACGATCCGGCTTCACCGGCGCATCCCCTACCATGTCGCGATGGAGCTTCTCTACACCGGGCGCTGGATGGACGCGGCCGAGGCGCGCCGTCTCGGCCTCGTCAACGAGGTCGTGCCGGCGGCCGGTCTCCGCGACCGCGCTCTCGCCCTGGCCGCGACGCTGGCGGACGGCCCGCCCCTGGTCTTCGCGGCGATCAAGGAGGTGGTGCGCGAGACCGAGGCGATGGCTTTCGCCGACGCGGCGCGGATGATCCGCGAGCGGGCGTTTCCGGCGGTGGCGGCGCTGTTCGACAGCGAGGACCAGCGCGAGGGCGCCCGCGCCTTCGCCGAGAAGCGCCCGCCCGTCTGGCGGGGACGGTAGCGGGTCAGAAAGGCGAGGCTGCCGATTCCTGCCGCTTCACGTCGAGGGCGTGCTCGTAGGTTTCCTGGTAATAGTGCATCTGGCTGCGGATGACGTCCTCGGCGCAGGCGGCGTCGCGGTCGCGGATGCAGTCCAGCAGCCGCTCGTGGAACCGCGTGATGACCGAATAGTCCTGGTACTTGAAGGCGGTCATGTTGGCCGACGGGTGCAGCGGCTCGAGGATGGCCCGCGAAACCAGGATCAGCACGGCATTGTCGGTGGCGAGCGCGATCTGCTGGTGGAAGCGCACGTCCGAGCGGCAGAATTCCGCGTCGGACAGCTTCATCGTCTTCTGCGACGCGAGCTCCCGCGCCATCGCCTCGAGATGATCCTCGCGCCTGTTGGCGCAGGCGAAACGGGAAAAGACGCATTCGAGCTCGGCCCTGGCCTCGGCGATCTCGTGCAGGTTGAACTCGCCGATCGAGGCCAGCAGCGTGGTGATCGTGTAGATCGAGTTGACGCTCTCCTCGAAGCTCGGCTTGTTGACGAAGGTGCCGCCCGACGGCCCGCGCTGGGTGCGGATCAGGTTCTGCGCCGCCAGCCTTTTCAGGGCTTCGCGCACGGTGGGCCGCGACACGCTGAACTGCTTCGCCAGCTCCTCTTCGGTCGGCAGGCGCTCGTCCACCTGGAGGTTGCCGTCGAGGATCGCCTTGCGGATGCTGCGGGCGATCTGCTTGGAAAGCCCCTCCGAGACGATCGACTGATAATTGATGGCCATGCCGTTTCCGCGCTTCATTCGGGTCGGACACCTATACACGGATTTCGGAACGAACAAAATATAACCTATTTGTCAGACAAATATTTCATTGACAAGAAGCGGGCGGCGGCGCTTGATTGGCGCAGCGCGCCTCTCGCGCCCCGTGGCCGGGAGAATCCGGGCGGGGCAACTCCGGCGGGAGGGCTCCTGGGGGGCGGGCTCCGGCGGGCGGGCGGCAGGGACGGAGCGTTTGGCGTCATGAGGAGGAATGCCGATGTATCAGTCTGACATGTTTGCCGGGAAACGGTTTCTCGTCACCGGGGGCGGCAGCGGCCTCGGTCGCTCGATGGCCGAGCGCCTGGCCGGGCTCGGCGCCGACATCGTCATCTGCGGCCGCAGGCGGGAGGTGCTGGAGGAAGCGGCCGCGCATATCGGCGGCGTGGCGAAGCGCGATTGCGTCGAGACGCATCCGTGCGACATCCGCGACGCCGCGGCGGTCGAGGCCATGCTCGATCTGGTCTTCGCGGCGGGGCCGCTGCACGGTCTCGTCAACAACGCCGCCGGCAACTTCATCTCGCGCTCGGAGGAGCTGTCGTCCAGGGCCGTCGACGCGGTGCTGAACATCGTCGCCCACGGCACCGCCTATGTCACGCTCGGATGCGGCCGCCGCTGGCTGGAGCGGCAAAGCGAAGCGACGGTGCTGACCATCGCCACCACCTATGGCGAGACCGGCTCGGCCTATGTCCTTCCCTCGGCCATGGGCAAGGCCGCCATCATCGCCATGACCCGCAGCCTGGCCGTCGAATGGGGCGGGCGGGGCATCCGGCTCAACGCCGTGGCGCCGGGGCCCTTTCCCACCAAGGGCGCGTGGGAGCGCCTCGTGCCGCGCGCCGACCTTGCCGCCACGTTCGAGAGCAAGAACCCGCTCGGCCGTCCCGGCCAGCACGGGGAGCTCGCGAACCTCGCCGCGTTTCTGCTGTCGCCGCTTTCCAGCTACATCAACGGCGAGGTCGTCACCATCGACGCCGGCGAATGGCTCCAGGGCGCCGGGCAGTTCAACTTCCTGTCGGCGCTGACCGCCGACGAATGGGAAGCCATGCGCCCGGCGAAGAAGCCGTCGCGCTAGAGCGGGCCCGCGCGCTCCCCGGAAGGCAGTTTCCCGGAGACGCGATGCCTGCCCGTTGCCGACCCATCCGTTACCGGGATGATCGAAGATGATCGGAAACCCTTCAACCGCCGAGGCAGCCGTCGCATTGCTGGCCGCCTATGGCGTCGAGACCGCTTTCGTGGCCGCCGCCGGCACCGGGTCGGCCGCGCTGGACACGGCGCTGCGCCACGGCCCGCTGACCGTGGTGCCGGTCGACGACGGCGCGCGCGGCGTGGCCGTGGCCGCCGGATACGCGGCGGCCAGCCAGACGGCGGGCGTCTTCGTCGGCCCCTCTGCCGGCAAGTCCGCCCGCCACGCCGTCGGCGACGCCCTCGGCGGTCTCGGCCCCGTCCTCCATATTTCGGTCCGCAAGGGCGGGGGTCGTTACGGCGTCCTGCCCCGGCAACTCCCCGATCCGGGCCCGACCGGCGCGGGCGCGAGGCCGGCCTGCGCGGCCTATGCGCTGGCGGGCGCCGACCGGCGGCTGGCCGATGACCTCGCCTCCGCGTTCCGCCACATCAACCGGCAGCAGGCGCGGCTGTTCTTCATCGACCTCTACGAGGACGAGCTCGCCAGGCCCTATCACGGCCGCATCCGTCCCATTGTCCAGCCCGTGCCGCCCGCGCCCGACCATGGCGCGATCGCCGACGCGGCGCGGCGCCTCGACGAGGCGGAACGGCCGGCGATCCTGCTCGGACGCGGCAGCGAATACGCCATCGCCTTCATCGAGCGGCTCGCCACCCGGCTTCAGGCGCCGATCCTCTATGCCCGGCCCCTGAACCCGTTGCTCGACCAGGCGCGTTCCCTGACATGCGGCCCGGTCCTCCATCATCCCGCCGCGAGCGAGTTCCTCGCCGGATGCGATCTCGTGCTGGCGCTGGGCGACGTGTTCCGCGATCTCGACGCCGACACCTACGATATGGCCGTTTCGGGAAAGGCCGTCCATCTCAGCCCCGACTACGACGATTTCTGCTCCGGCAACGAGAACGACCTGTCGCTGCTGACGGAGATCGGCGCGGCCTGCGAACGGCTGCTCGCCTATGCCGGCCGGCCGAGGGCGGCCGGCGGCAGCGAGCGGGCGGCCTCGCTCTGTCGCGCGATCCTCGCCGCCGGCGATCCGTGGCAGGCGGAGCTGGCCGGCAGGATCGTCGACGCCCTTCCCGACGCCGCCACCGTCGTCGCCGCGCCGGAAATCCTGACCCTGCTCGCGGCGGCCGCGCGCGCGCGGCCGTCGGGGCGGCTCCACCCCGCGATCGCCGTCGCCGAGGCCTCGTCGGTCGTCGCCTGCGCCTCGGGGGCGGCCCTGGCCGCGCCCGATGTCCCGCACGTCGCGATCGCCCGCGCCGCGGACGTCGCCGGCTTCGTCAACGATCTCCGCGCCGCGCGGGATCTGGCGATCGCCACGCCGGTCCTGATGGTGGATTGTCGCGGCACGGGCGGCGATTTCGCACGCCCGCCGCCGCCGATTCCCGCGCTCGACTGCCCTCATATCGCGATCGGTTGCAACGATAACCTGGCAAGCGCCCTTCGCGGAGCGCTCGCCGCGGAAGGGCCGACGGTGATCGAGGTCATGCCGGCGGCATCGATCCGCAGGCATTCGAGGAAGGCCTGACCCGGCGCAACCGCACCGACGTCGTGAAACAGCATGAAAAGCCGAGAAACCAGATCTTCCTTCCTGACGCTGCTCGTCGTGTGCGCGGCCCATTTCGTCAGCCACCTGCACCTGATGCTGCTGCCGCCGGTGTTCGCGCTGATGAGCGTCCATTACGGCGTGAGCTTCGTCGATCTCGGCATCGCGCTCACCGTGTTCAACGTCATGTCCACGCTGACCCAGCCCACCGTGGGCAGGCTGTGCGACCGTTACGGGCCACGAGGAACGCTGATCGCCGGGCTCGTGCTCGGCGGGCTGAGCTTCATCCTCGTCGGGATGACCTCGTCCTATGCCGCCCTGCTCGTCCTGATGGCGGCCGCCGGCCTCGCCAACAGCGTCTACCACCCGGCGGACTATGCGATCCTGAGCCGGCTGATCAAGGCCGAGAACAAGGGGAAGGCCTTCTCGATCCATACGTTCTCCGGCTTCATCGGCGGGGCGGCCGCACCGTTGGGGATGAACCTGGCCATCTCCTGCTGGTCGTGGCAGGCCGGCGTCATCGCCGGCGGCGTCATCGCCCTCCTGGTCGCGGCCGCGATCCCGCTGATTCCCGACGCCGCCCGCGCCACGCCCGGCGCGCCGGGCGCGAACCCCGCCGCGGGCGCGCCGCAATCCGTCAGGATCAACGGCGAGATCGTCAAGCTGACGCTGTTCTTCTTCGTCATGACCCTGGCCACGGCCGGGATCAACAATTTCGCCATATCCGCGTTCGCGATGGGCTCGACGCTGGATATCGTGGAAGCCAACCTCGTCCTGACCTTCTTCCTGGTCTCGATGTCGCTCGGGGTCCTGGCCGGCGGCATCCTCGCCGACAGGGTCGCGGCGCACGAACGGATCGCCGCGCTCGGCTTCGCGCTCGCCGGAGCGCTCGTGGCGCTCGTGGCGCTCGTCGACATGAGCGCGGCGACGCTTTATGCGGTTTTCATCGTCAGCGGCTTTCTGGTCGGCATGGTCATGCCGTCGCGGGACATGATGGTGAACCGGGCCGCGACGCCGGCGACGACGGGCGAGGTGTTCGGCATCGTCACCACCGGCCTGAACGCCGGCGGCATGATCGCGCCGCCGATCTTCGGCTATCTGCTCGACAAGGGATGGCCCGGCGGCATCTTCGCCGTGTCGGCGGCGTTCATGATCCTGACCGGGATCATCGCCATCCGGCACAGGTCGTGAGGCCGGTTTTCCGGCTGACGGCGGCCACGTTACAGACCATGTTCACCGGCCGCTAACCCTGATCCGCCACAATGGCGGCATGGAGCAGTTCCTCGTTTCCGCCAGGCCCGATCTGCGACAGGCGCGGGCCGAATGGCTGGCCGCGCTCGTCCGCGAGCGGCGGCTGTCGCCGCTGACCGTCGCGGCCTACGAGCGCGACACGCGCCAGTTCCTGCATTTCATGACCGGCCACAACGGCGCGCCACCCGGCATCGGCGACATCGCGGCGCTGAAGCCCGTCGACCTGCGCGCCTTCCTTGCCCAGCGGCGCAAGGACGGCGTCGGCGCCCGCTCGCTCGGGCGCGGGCTGGCCGGCATCCGCTCCTTCCTGCGCTTCCTCGAGCGGCGCGGGCTGGCCAACGCAGCCGGCGCGGCGGCGATGCGCGCGCCGCGGCAGCCGAAATCGCTGCCGCGGCCGCTGACCGCGGGCGACGCGCGCAAGGTGGTCTCCGCGGGCGAGCAACTGGCCGGGGAACCGTGGATCGCGGCGCGCAACGCCGCCGTGCTGACGCTGCTCTACGGCTGCGGCCTGCGCATCTCCGAGGCGCTGGCGCTCGACGGCGGCGATCTCGCCGACATGGACGAGACCATGCTGCGGGTGACGGGCAAGGGCGGCAAGACGCGGCTCGCCCCGGTGTTGCCGGCCGCCCGCCGCGCCGTCGCCGAATACCGCCGGCTCTGCCCTTTCCATCTCGGCGCGGGCGAGCCGTTGTTTCGCGGCGCCCGCGGCGGGCCGTTGCGGCCCGAGATCGTCCAGCGCGCGATGGTCGGGCTGCGGGCAGCGCTCGGCCTGCCCGACAGCGCCACGCCGCACGCGCTGCGCCATTCCTTCGCCACCCATCTGCTCGCCGGGGGCGGCGATCTGCGCACCATCCAGGAACTTTTGGGCCACGCCAGCCTTTCCACCACACAGATCTATACCGGGGTCGACACCGCGCGCCTGCTCGACATCTACGACGCCGCGCATCCGCGCGCCTGAACGGAGCGATGAACGGAGCGATGCGATGACCACGAGGAAGACGACGAACGAACGGCCGGCCGGCGCGCCGGTACTTCTCACCGGCGGCAATCCGCAGATCGCCAAGGGCTATGGCGAAGCCCCGGTGCGGGCCTATCTCGACGCCATGCCCGGCTGGAAGGCCGATATCGGCCGCCGCATCGACGCGATCGTCACCCGCACGGTCCCCGGCGTGCGCAAGGCGGTGAAGTGGAACTCGCCCTTCTACGGCATCGAGGACGACCTCTGGTTCATGAACCTTCACTGCGTGACCAGATACGTCAAGGTCGCGTTCTTCCGCGGCGCCTCGCTCGAGCCGATGCCGCCGGTCCCGTCGAAGCACAAGGAGGTCCGCTATTTCCACCTCCACGAAGGCGAGGCGGTGGACGAGGCGCGGTTCGCCGACTGGGTGGCCCAGGCAAGCCGCCTGCCCGGCATGAAGATGTGAGCGAAGCTGCCGCGCTCCCAAAGCCCCGCGTTTAACGGTTTGGCCGCACTTCGCCGCTAGGGTGGGAGCATGAACCCGCGCGCCCACGCTCCTTCCGACCGCGCCGCCGTCGTCGCCCTTAAGGGGCTGGCCGCGCTCAACCTTCTTTTCCTCGCCGTCTTCCTGGCGACGCTCGTCTTCTCCGTCGCGCAGGCGCGGGCACGACAGGCGCAGGTCGCCTGCACCGGCGAGAACCTGCTGGCGGCGCTGGAACGCGACGATCCGGCAAAGCTGGCCGAAATCCGCGCCGAGGCGGCCGGCGTCGCCAACGGCGACGGCGTGCTGTGGCGGATCGGGAAGGACGGGGCGGAGCCGTCCTGGCTGTTCGGCACCATGCACATGTCGGACCCGCGCGTGGTCGCGCTCGACAGGCGGGCGCGGGCGGCGTTCGAGGCATCCTCCACCGTGGTCATCGAGACCACGGAGGTGCTCGACCAGGCGAAGATGATGGCGGCGATGCTCGCCAATCCCGAGCTGACCATGTTCACCGACGGCACGACGCTGATGTCGCTGGTGCCGGACGAGGAGCGCCCCGCCCTCGAGGCGGCGCTCGGCGCGCGCGGCATCCCGCCGGCCAGCGTCGCGCGGATGAAGCCGTGGATGATCTCGGCCATGGTGGCGCTGCCGGCGTGCGAGCTGGCGCGCAAGGCCGCCGGCGCGCCGGTGCTCGACGCGGTTCTGGCCACCGAGGGCCAGGCCGCGGGCAAGGCGCTGGGCGGGCTGGAGACCATCGCCGACCAGCTCGGGGCGATGGCATCGCTGCCGATGGAATTTCACGTTCGCGGGCTGATCGACACGCTGAAGCTGGGCGATGCGGTCGACGACGTGATCGAGACGATGATCGCGCTTTATCTCGACGGCGAGACCGCCATGTTCTGGCCGTTCTTCCGCGCCGCGCTGCCGGCCGGGGAGGGCGCCGACGCCGCCGGTTTCTCCGCCTTCGAGGAAACCATGGTCACGGCCCGCAACCGCACCATGGCCGAGCGCGCGATGCCCTTCATCGACGCCGGCGGAGCCTTCATCGCGGTCGGCGCGCTGCACCTGCCGGGCGAGGAAGGCCTGATCGAGCTGCTGCGCAAAAAGGGCTACCGGGTCGAAGCGAGCCGGTAGCCCCTCCCCGAAGCTTGGGGACGTTCCGGGACCGGAAGCGTCAGCCTCTTACCGCCCGCGCCCCGGCGATCAGGATGCAGGCGCCGACGAAGCCGGCGACGAGATAGCCGAGCCAGCCGCCGAACGAGACGCCGAGCAGGCCGAGCAGGAAGCTGGCGACCGCCGCGCCGACGATGCCGAGGATGATGTTGGCGACGACGCCGGTGTTGCTGTTCATGAAATTGGACGCGATCCAGCCGGCGAGGCCGCCGATGATGATGGCCGCGATCCAGCCGATGCCTGCTTCGTTCATGATCTTCTCCTGCGAGATGTTGCCTTGACGCCGGGGAAATGCGCAAGCCCCGCCCATGGTTCCACCCTTGGCGGGCTCGTTTCACGGCAATCGTGATTTTGCGACGCCGGAAAGCGCTGCTAGCCTGTCCCCGTAACAGTCGAGCCAGTCACGTAAGCCGAGGAGACCACGCATGAGGACCGTTCTTGCCGTAGCCGCCGCTCTTGGACTTTCGCTGTCGGTGGCAAGCGCCTGCCCGATGAAACGCGACACCACCGCCTCGGTCGACAGCGGGACGGTGGCGAGCATCAAGGCGCCCGAAACGGCGCCGATCTCGACCCCGGCCGATGCCGCGACCGCGAAGGAAAAGGCCGGCTAGGGCGTTCGCCGCCTGCCCTCCGCGGGCGAGGCTTGCTTATTCCGGATCAGGTAAAGCGCGCGGCCGCGGCCGCGCGCTTGTATCGGTTCACTGACTTGTATCGGCTTACTGATTTGCCGGTGCGGTGTCCGAGGGCTGGCCCTCTGAAGGCTGGATCGGGGTGACGCCGGGCGCGGTCGGCGCGGGCGCCGTCCGTTCCGTTTGGTCGGGAATCACCGCCGTGGTGCCGGGATCGGTCGCGGTGCCGGAACTGAAGGCGATGACCGCGATCACCAGCAGCGCCGCGATGATTCCGGCGGCGATCAGCCCGCTACGGCCGCCGGTCGCGGGCGGCCGGTCGGCGAGAAGCGGATCGTTGGCGCGCTGCACCGGGTCCCAGCCGGGATTGAAGGACGGGTCGAGCGACGGATCCAGCGGCGGCTCCCGTACCGGATCGGGGTCGAGCCGGTGATCGGGCGGGCGGCGGTCGGGGGTGTTCGGGTCTGCCATCTTTCTTCTCCGTGAAACGTGCGGGATCTGGCGGTCAACGTGCCGAGGCGGCGCACGGTTCCCGAACTGCCGTCCCCGGGCTGTCGTCGGCCGCGTCCTGTGCTAGAAACCGGCCGGCGACGGCGGCGACCGCCGCTCATCCTTGGAGCTGGCATCACGGCATGGCACAGAAGAAGGCGCATGAGGTCGATTCCTGGCTGCGCAGGCCGGACGCGGAGGTGTCGGTCGTGCTGTTCTACGGCCCCGACCGCGGCCTCGTCGCCGAACGGGCTGGCGCGTTCGTCGCCCGGGCCGGCCTCGACCCCGCCGATCCGTTCTCCTCGGTGCGCCTCGACGCCTCCGAGCTCGAAGGCGCGCCCGGACGCCTGATCGACGAGGCGGCGACCGTGCCGATGTTCTCGCCGCGCCGGCTGATCTGGGTGAAGGGCGCGGGCACGCACAAGCAGCTCGCGGAGGAGGTGAAGGCGCTGGTCGCCGCGCCGCCGCGTGATTGCGTCGTCGTCATCGAGGCCGGGGAGCTGAAGAAGGGTGCCGCCCTGCGCGGCGCGGTCGAGGGCGGCCGGGCGGCGATGGCGCTGCCGTGCTATGTCGACGAGGGCAAGGCGATCGACGCGATCATCGACGAGACGCTGGCCCGCGACGGGCTTTCGATCGGGCTGGAGGCGCGGCAGGCGCTGCGGGCCAATCTCGGCGGCGACAGGCTCGCCACCCGCAGCGAGGTCGAGAAGCTCGCGCTCTATTGCCGCGGTCGCGGCGAGGTCCGCCTCGACGACGTCAGGACCATGACGGGCGACGTTTCCGGGCTCGGCGTCGACGACGCCGTCGACGCCGTGCTGGCCGGCGACGCCGCCGCCTTCGACACCAGCTTCGCGCGGCTTGTTTCCTCCGGCATCAACCCGTTTCTGGTGCTGGCGGCGGCGATGCGCCAGTTCCACCTGCTCCAGTCCATGCGCGGCGAGATGGAGGCGAGCGGAAAACCCGCCGCCGCCGCGGTGGCGTCGGCCCGGCCGCCGGTGTTCTTCTCCCGCCGCCGGCTGGTCGAGAACAGCTTGCAGCGCTGGAGCGGCAGCGCCATCGCCCGCGCGCTGGAGCGGCTCCAGGCGACGATATTGCTGACGCGCCAGCGCCCCGACCTCGCCACCGCCACCGCGCGGCAGGCGCTGATCGCGCTGCTGGTCGAATCGGCGCGCGGCAACAGATAACGCCCCGCACGACGCGGCCGGCGCGGCCCACGCACCGCGCAGCGGAAGAAGAACGCGGCAAGCGGGGTGCGGGCATGGCCACGCGCCACCCGCAATATCTATCTGGCCATTATCGTCGGATCACGATCCGAGGCGGCGGCAGAGCTCGTCGAGCTGCTCCAGCGTGCGGTAGGCGATCCTGATCTCGCCGCCCTTCTGCCCGTGCGAGATCGTCACCTTGAGGCCGGTGGCGTCCGACAGCGCCTTTTCGAGCGCCAGCGTGTCGGCGTCCTTCTGCGCCGGCT
>JBDHTD010000017.1:0-76561 GCA_039808485.1 Aquamicrobium sp.
CCGACCAGCGGGTCGCCGCTCGCCGTGTCGCCGGTGATGCAGAAGGCGGCGAGCGCGCAGAACAGGCCGCACAGCGCATAACCCTTGATGCGGATCGCGATCACCGGCAGGCCGCTCTGCCAGGCGCCCTGCGCGTCGTCACCCACAGTGAGAAGCTGGGTGACGAGCCTGAGCTTCGCCATCAGGTAAAGCAGCAGCGCCAGCGCGACGACGGCATAGAACACGAACGGCACGTCGAGGAAGCGCCCGCCATAGGTGCGCCAGAAGGCGGCCGGCGCGGGCTGGCCCGCGACCGGCAGCACCCACAAGGCCAGGCCGGTGAAGAAGATCGAGGTGGCGAAGGTGGCGACGATGGCCTGCAACCGCAACGCCGCGACGACGACGCCGTTCACCACCCCGCAGGCGACGCCGATGGCGAGCCCGGCTGCCATCGCGGCGAAGATCGACAGCCCGCCGCCGCCCCAGCGGTCCATCAGCACGACGAGGACGACGTTGACCAGCGACACGATCGAGCCCACCGACAGGTCGATGTCGCCGGCATAGACGACATAGGTCTGCGCCACCGCCAGCAGCATCAGCGCCATGTAGGTCTTGGTCAGGCCGGTCAGGCCGACAAGGCTGACGCTGCGCGGCTGGTAGAGGCCGTTCAGCGCCAGAAGCGCCAGCGCGATGGCCAGCGCCGGCAGGAACGGATAGCGCGCCATCAGGCCGGCAATGCCGCCTGCGCGCCGCGATGGTGCCGCCATTGCCATCACGCGGCCCCCATCAGGCGGCCTCGTAGGCGGCTTGGTAGAGGTTGTAGCGGGTGCGCGCCTCGCCCTCCAGCTCGCGCACGACGCGGCCGCCGTTGAAGACGAGGATGCGGTCGGCATTGGCCAGCAGCTCGGCGTCCTCCGAAGAGTAGAGGACGATCGCCATGCCTTGCGCCGCCAGCTCGCGGATCAGCGCGAACAGGTCGGCCTTGGCCGAGAGGTCGATGCCCTTGGTCGGGTCGTCGAGCAAGAGGATGTCGGGCCGGTCGATCAGCCAGCGCGCGATCACCACCTTCTGCTGGTTGCCGCCGGAGAGCGAATCGACCGGGTGCGAAAAGCCGGCGAAGCGGGTCTTCATCGCCTCGACGGCCGGCGTCGCCACGGCGCGCAGCCGGGCCGGCCGCGCGAGCTTCAGCCGCTGGCGCAGGTAATGGATCGGCACGACGTTTTCCAGGATCGGCCGGCCGGTGACGACGCCGTCGCGCCGCCGGTCGCCCGAGACATAGGCGAAGCCCCGCGCGATGGCGTCGGCCGGGCCGGAAGCGCGCGCCGGCGTCCCGCCGAGCGAGACCGCGCCCGAGGCCACGGGCAACGCCCCGAACAGGGCGCGCAGCACCGCCGACTGGCCCTGGCCGTGCAGCCCGCCGAAGCCGAGGATTTCGCCGCGCCCGAGCTCGAAGCCGACATCGATGAAGCCCGGCCCGGCGAGGCCGGAAACCGCGAGCGCGACCTCGCCGCGCGAGGATGCGGCCGCCGGGGCCGGTTGGAGCGAAACCTGATGGGGCGAGGCGGGCGCGGCAAGCCCTTCCTGCTCGCCGATCATCAGCCGGATGATCGCGGCCGGGTCGGTCTCGGCGACCGGCATCGCGGCCACGGTGCGGCCGTCGCGGATCACCGTCACCCGGTCGCCGATGGCGAAGATCTCGTCCATGCGGTGCGAGATGAAGACCATGGCGCGGCCTTCGCCTTTCAGCCGGCGCAATATCGCGAAGAAACGCTCGACCTGGGCGCGGTCGAGCGCCGAGGTCGGCTCGTCGAAGATCAGCACCGACGCTTCCGAGGCCAGCGTCTTCATGATCTCGACGAGCTGGCGCTGGTCGGCGCGCAGGGTCTCGACGGTGGCGTCGGCCGAAAAACCCTCGCCGGCGACGCCGTCGAACAGCGCGATATAGCGCGCGGCGCGCGTCGACAGCGCCTTCCTGTCGACGAACAGCCCCGCCTTCAGCGGCAGGTCGCCGAGGCAGACGTTTTCCTCCACCGTGCGCCGGGCGGCGAGCGAGAGCTCCTGATAGAAGATGCCGATGCCGTGGGCGCGCGCGCCGCGCGGGCCGGAGATCGTCACCGGCGCGCCGTCGATCAGCATCTCGCCGGCGTCGGGGCGGACGCTGCCGGCGGCGATCTTGCACAGCGTCGACTTGCCCGAGCCGTTGGAGCCGATCAGCACATGCACCTCGCCGGCTTCGAGCGCGAGGTCGCCGTGGCTCAAGGCAATGGTTGCGCCGTAAGCCTTGCTTACGCCGCGCAGGATCAGTTTCGACATGACGGTGCGTTCCCTTGGCGCGGGCGCATTGTCTGCGCGCAACCCCGGAAGCGCAAGGCGGGCGCGCCGCGCGCTTCCGGTCCGGGAGAGAGGGAGCCTACTTGAACAGCGCCTCGGCGTCCTCGATCGAGAGCTGGCTGGTGAAGGAATAGTGGCCGGGCTTGCCCTCGACCTGCTTCACGGCCTCGTCGAGATTGGTCGAGTCGATGAACGGGATCGGCAGGTACATGGCGTTGCCGTACTGGCCGGCGGTGGCCGGCTCCTTCAGTTCCTTGCCCTGGAGCATCAGCACCGCGACATTGAGCGCCGAGGCCATGACGCCGGGCGGGTTGACGGAGGCGCCGGAGTTCAGCTTGTCCTTGACCCACAGGTCGATGAAGTCCTTGCGGATTTCGCCGGTGGCGGCGATGTCGCCGGTCTTGCCGGCATCCATGATCGACTTCCACGCGCCGGCGGCCATGCCGTCCTGCACCCACACGCCCTTGATGTCGGGATAGGTGGCGATCAGGTTCTGCATCGCCTGCTGGCCCTGCGCCTGGTCCCAGTTGGCGTTCACCTCGTTGACGATCTTGATGTCGGGATACTTGGCGAACACCTCGCGATAGCCGGCGACGCGCATCTCGTTGGCCGGGTGGCCGGCGACGCCGTTGATGGCGACGACGTTGCCCTTGCCGTCGAGGGTCCTGGCCAGCCACTCGGCGCCGGCCGCGCCCCACGCCTTCTGGTCGATGCCGACATAGATGGCGTCGGGCGAGGACACTTCCGCGTCGGTCGAGATGACGAGGATGCCGGCTTCCTTGGCCTGCGCGAACACCGGATCGAACGCGGTCGGGCTGTTCGGGTTGATGATGACGGCGTCGACGCCCTCATTGATGAAGTTGCGGACATGGGCGATCTGGCCGGGCACGTCGACATTGGCGCTCTGCACCACGACCTCGACATTGACGCCCTTGTCCTTCCACGCGGCCGCGGCGGCCTGCGCTTCCTCGATCATCTGGGTGCGCCATTCGGAGCCGACCCAGCCGTTGGACAGGCCGATCTTGAAATCCTCGGCATCGGCGGAGAACGCGGTGACGGCGATTGCCGCGACCGTGGACAGTGCAAGAGCTGCGATCTTCTTCACGAGGCTTCCTCCCAAGGGTTTGGTTTCCGGTTGGTTCCGCAAATGGAAACACACAATGAAATCGATTTCAATAGAGCGCTTCTCCGCCGCCGCATCCCCTCCCCTTCCTCCCCTCGCGCCGGGATATGGCCGGAGCATCGCCGGGACGGGGCTGGAACGGTGGATAAGCTTCCGTGGCGCAGTGTGGCCGCGGCCATGTCCGGCAATGGTGCGGCCAACGGAGACGCGTGCATATGAACGACACGGCCTCGAACGACATCGACGGACGCTACGCCTGGACGCGGCTTCTCGTCTCGGTGCTGATCGCCACCATCGGCAGCGTCGGCATGTGGTCGGTCGTCGTCGTGCTGCCGATGGTGCAGCGCGAGTTCGGCGTCGACCGCGCCGACGCATCGCTGTCCTACACGATGACGATGGTGGGCTTCGCCGTCGGCAATGTCTGGCTCGGGCAGATCGTCGACCGCGCCGGCAGCATCTTCCTGCCGCTGGTCGCGTCGGCGGCGGCGCTGTTCGTCGGCTTCGTGCTGGGCGCGGCGGTCGGCTCGATCTGGCTGTTCGCGCTGTTGCAGGGGCTGATCGGCTTCGGCGCCTCGGCCACCTTCGGCCCGCTGATCGCCGACCTGTCGCACTGGTTCGCCCGGCGGCGCGGCGTCGCGGTCGCCGCCGCCGCCAGCGGCAACTATTTCGCCGGCGCGCTCTGGCCGCTGGCCATGCAGTTGACCCTGCATGGCGAGGGCTGGCGCTTCACCTATGCCGCCATCGGCATCTTCTGCCTCGTCACCATGGTGCCGCTGGCGTTCCTGCTGCGGCGGCGGTCGCCGCATCTGGCGCCGTCCGGCGCCGTGCCCGCCGCGACGCCCCTGCGCTCGATCGACCTGTCGCCGCGCGCGTTGCAGATCCTGCTCGCCGTCGCCGGCGTCGGCTGCTGCGTCGCCATGTCGATGCCGCAGGTCCACATCGTCGCCTATTGCGTCGATCTCGGCTACGGCGTGGCGCGCGGCTCGGAGATGCTGTCGCTGATGCTGGTCGGCGGCATCGTCTGCCGCCTCGCCACCGGCTTCGTCGCCGACTATATCGGCGGGGTGAAGACGCTGCTGATCGGCTCGGTGGCGCAATGCGCGGCGCTGTTCGCCTACATCCCGTTCGACGGGCTGGCCTCGCTCTATGTCGTCTCCTTCGTCTTCGGGCTGGCGCAGGGCGGCATCGTGCCGAGCTATGCCATCATCGTGCGCGAATACCTGCCGGCGCGCGAAGCCGGCCAGCGCGTCGGCCTCGTCATCATGGCCACCATCGTCGGCATGGCCGTCGGCGGCTGGATGTCGGGCTGGATCTACGACATGACCGGCTCCTACGCCGCCGCCTTCTGGAACGGCATCGCCTGGAACCTGCTCAACATCGCCATCATGGTGATGATCCTGCTGCGCACCGCCCGGCCGAGGCCGGCCCCGCACGCGGCCTAGGCCGGCCGTTCCGACCCCCGTTCCGGCCCCGATCTAGCTCGGGCGGCCGAGATGGGCCGCGAGCGCCTCGATGGCGAGGACGTAGCCGTGCGGGCCGAAGCCGGCGATCATGCCCAGCGCCACCTTGGAGACGTAGGACAGGTGGCGGAATTCCTCGCGGCGGTGGATGTTCGACAGGTGCACCTCCGCCACCGGCAGCTCGACGCTGGCGATGGCGTCCATGATCGCGATCGAGGTGTGGGTCAGCGCCCCGGCGTTCAGCACGATGCCGGCATGCCTGCCTCTCGCCTCGTGAATCCAGTCGATCAGCGCGCCCTCGTGGTTCGACTGGCGGAAATCGACGCCGACGCCGAGCCGGCCGCCCGCCTCGCGGCACAGCGCCTCGACGTCGGCCAGCGTCGCCCGACCGTAGACCTCGGGCTGGCGGGTGCCGAGAAGGTTGAGGTTGGGCCCGTTGAGGATGAGAAGCGAGATCGTCATCGGCGCGTCCTGTCTGTTGCCGCCTGTCCACTGTCGCCTGTCTGGCAGCGAGACGTTGACAATATCCGAACGGCGGCCGGCCGGCGCGGGATTTTTGCGATCTTGCCCGTTGGCCTCTCTTCAGTCCACCGCGATCTCCCGGACGGTGACGAGGGGGGCGGCGAAGCGGCTCTTCAGGAAGCGGCCGAAGGCGTCGGGCGCGCGGCTCATCCCTTGCGCGCCATCTGGCGCGCGGTTCATCGCTTGCGCGCCAGATGGCGCGCCGGAAGCCAGCTCGTCGAGCAGGAAGGCGGCATGGGCGGCGCTGCCGGCGGCGAGCGAGCTGCCCTCGTCCGCCTGCGCCTCGATGCGCATTTCGAGCGCGCGCGCGTCCGGCCGGCCGGGGTTCATCGCCGCGTGCAGCAGCACGACGTCCTGCTGGCTGTCGGTCAGGCCGTTGCGCAGCACGGTGTTCAGGAGGTCCTTGCGGTGGCGCAAGCCGAGGTCGTCGAGCAGCAGTTGCAGATAGTCGAGATGGCCGGGATAGCGGATGGTGCGGCAGATCAGGCTGCGCAGCCGGCCGCCGGCGAACCCCTTCATCGCGCCCATGACGCCGGCGGTGCAGAACGCCTCGTAGGGCTGGCCGCCGACATCGAGGTCGATGCGGTTGGACAGCGCCGGCACCGCGACCAGCCTCGAATCCTCGATCGCCTCGCAGGGCGAGGTGTATTCGGAAAACAGCCCGTCGAGGTTCCAGATCAGCGAATAGCCGAGGCGGTTGGTCCGCCGCGCGGGGATGGCCCCGACCGCGACCGCGACGTCGATCCCGCCCTCGCTGGTGTCGAGGAAATGCGCGACCACGCTGTCGACCAGGCCGGGCGAGACGCCGCAGCCCGGCAGGAAGGCGGCATCGCGCCCCCCGGCGGCAAGCGCCGCCATCGCCGCGTCGGCGATGGAGAAGTCGAGATAGTGGCGGCCGGCGGCGGCGACGCTCTCGGCGACGCGCCCGACCAGCCGGTCGGGGACGGCCGCGACCACGGCGTCCGCGCCGGCGATGAAGCCGGAGAGGCGGGTGGCGTTGCTGGCGTCGAGGCGGACGGCGCGGAACCCTTGCGCCAGGGCGCGGCCGCAGGCTTCCTCGGTGCAGTCGCTGACGCGCACCGCGTAGTCGCCGGTCCGGTCCAGCATGCGGGCGAGCGCGAGGCCGACATTGCCGGCCCCGACGATCGCCACCTCGAACGCGCGGCCGGCCATCAGTGGTTGAACCGCGACACGAACGCGGCCAGCCGCTCGTTGGACGGGTTGCGGATGATCTCGTCGGCCGATCCTTCCGCCGCGATCACCCCCTGGTCGAGGAACAGGACGCGGTCCGACACGTCGGCGGCGAACGCCATCTCGTGGGTGACGATGGCCATGGTCATGCCCTCATGCGCCAGCCGCCGGATGACGGTCAGCACCTCGCCGACCAGCTCGGGGTCGAGCGCGCTCGTCACCTCGTCGAGCAGCAGCACCTCCGGCTTCATCGCCAGCGCGCGGGCGATCGCCACGCGCTGCTTCTGGCCGCCGGACAGGTGGTTGGGATAGGCGTCGAACTTCTCCTGGAGCCCGACCTGCGTCAGCAGGTCCCTGGCCAGTTCCTCGGCCTCGGCGCGCGGGGTCTTGCAGACCACGACCGGCCCCTCGGTGACGTTCTGGAGCACCGTCTTGTGCGGGAACAGGTTGAAGTGCTGGAACACCATGCCGACATGGCGGCGCAGGGTGCCGATGCCGATGGAGCCGCCGCCGTCGCGGAACTTGCGGCCGATCTCGCGGCCGCGGAACCGCAGCGTGCCGCCGCTCGGCGTCTCCATCATGTTCAGGCAGCGGATCAGGGTGGACTTGCCCGAGCCCGAAGGCCCGATCAGCGCCACCACCTCGCCGCGCGCCAGCGTCAGGTCCATGCCCTTCAGCACTTCGAGATTGCCGTAGGACTTGCGCAGGCCGATGGCCTCGACGATCGGCTCCGCAGTCGTTTTCGTTGTCTGTGTCATGATCAGTCACTCACCCTGAGCCGGCGCTCGAACCAGTCGGCCGCCTGCGTCAGCGGGAACAGGATGCCGATGTAGAGCGCGGCCATGACGGTGTAGGATTCGAGCGGGCGATAGGTCTGGCCGTTGACCACCGCCGCCATGTAGGCCAGGTCCGCCACCGAGATGACCGAGACCAGCGAGGTGTTCTTGAACTGGATCACCGACTGGTTGATGAACGAGGGTAGCATCCGCTTGACCGCCTGCGGCATGATGATGCGCCGCGTCGCCTGCGCCGGGCTCATGCCGATGGCGGCGGCGGCCTCGCGCTGGCCCTTGTCGATCGACAGGATGCCGCCGCGGAAGATCTCGGCGTAGAACGCCCCGACATAGAGCGACAGCGTCAGCATCGCGGCGACGCGGTTGTCGATGGTGATGCCGACGAGCAGCGGGAAGGCGTAATAGAACCACAGGAGCTGCACCAGAAGCGGCGAGCAGCGGAAGATCTCCTGATAGAAGCGGGCGAGGACGTTCAGCACCTTCCAGCCCGACAGCCGCGCCGCGCAGGTGAGGAGCCCGATCACGATGCCGAACAGGATCGAGCCGACGGTGTAGACCACCGTCAGCCACAGGCCCATCATGAACAGGTCCCAATACTGCCAGATGGCGTCGAAATTCCATTTGTACATCAGGCACCTCCAGCCGGTGAGGTTGCCGTGCGGTGAAGAAGCATGGCGCTGTTCCCCCTGTTTTTCCGTCGCGGCAGGCTCGCGACGGGCGACGCGCTCGCCGAGACTTGCATCTTTGTGCCTGCCGCCACCAGCGACAATAGAAGGCTTGGCCCCTGACTTAGCGGATTTCTTGGAAGACGGGGTTCTGCCCGAGCCGCGACAGCGCGCCCGAAACCAAAGCCAGATTGCCGGCCTCCATCTCGACCAGCGGCAGCCGCAGCGCCGCCGACGACAGGCCGAGCCCGGCCAGCGCCGCCTTGGCCGGCGCCGGGTTCGATTCGACGAACAGCGCCTCGCACAGCTCGGCCAGCGCGTCGTGCAACGCAAGCGCCCTTGCCGCGTCGCCCCGCCGCCAGGCCTCGACCAGCGCCACCATCTCGGCCGGCGCGACATTGGCGACGACGCTGGTGACGCCGACCGCGCCGGCGGCGAGGAAGGGCAGCGTCAGCCCGTCGTCGCCGCTGTGGATCGGGAAATCGGCGCCGCAGGCGCGGCGCAGCGCCGTCACCCGCGCCACCTGGCCGCCCGCCTCCTTGATCGCGGCGACGTTGGCGCAGGTGTCGCGCAGCCGCGCGCAGGTCGACGGCGCGATCTCGATGCCGCAGCGGCCGGGAACGCTGTAGAGCATCACCGGCAGGCCGGTGGCCCCGCACACGGCCTGGTAATGGGCGACCAGCCCGGCCTGGGTCGGCTTGTTGTAATAGGGCGTGACGACGAGCACGCCGTCGGCGCCGGCGGCCTCGGCGCGGCGCGCCTTTTCCGCCGCCTGCCGCGTATCGTTGGAGCCGGCCCCGGCGATCACCATGGCGCGGCCGCGCGCGACGCGGACGGTGCGCTCGATCAGCTCCGCCGCCTCCTCCTCGCTCAGCGTGGCGGATTCGCCGGTGGTGCCGACCGGCACCAGCCCGGCGACGCCGGCGGCGAGCTGGCGCTCGACCAGCCTCTCGAACGCCTCGTGATCGACCCGGCCGTCCCTGAACGGCGTCACCAGGGCTGTGAATACGCCGCCGAAGCGGTCGTCCTGCGAAACTGTCATGCGTCTTCTTCCTTGAAACGATCGGGAACGGTGAGGGTGTCGGCCAGCGCGTAGAGGCCGGGGCCGGGCGCGCGGGCGACGAGCCAGTGGGCGGCGGCGAGCGCGCCGTGGACATAGGCGTCGAGCGTGTTGACGCGATGGACCAGCGCGACCTCGACGCCGCCGGCGTCGAAGCGGAACTCGGTGACGTCGGCCGGCGACGAGCGCCGCGCCGCCAGCGCCGGGCGGCCGCCGGCCTCCGAAGCGGGCCGGTCGCGCCGCACCCGCCTTTCCTCGCCCTGCGTCTCCAGCGCGCCGGGCAGCCGCGCGCGCAGCCGCGCGGCCGCGGCGAGGAACTCGGCGAAGGCCGGCGCGAAATTGTCGCTGACGAGCAGCGGGCGGTGGCGGGCGGCCGCCTTCAGCGCCGCGCGCTGCCGCGGGCCGAAGCCGGTGGTGCCGATGACGAAGGGGATCGGCTTGTCGCCGGACGCCTGCTGGAGGGCGACGCTCGCCGCCGGGGTCGAGAAGTCGATCATCACGTCGCAGCGGGCGTTGATCGCCGCGTCGGCGGCGCGGTATTCGATGCCGCCGCCCGAGACGGGCAGCCCCACCCAGCGCGAGCCGGGCGCGACGATGCAGGCGGCGAGCTCGAGGCCGGGCGCGGAGACGATCGCCTCCACCAGCCTGGTGCCGATGCCGCCGGCCGCGCCGACCACCCCGATCCGCATCGCGCCCGCCCCCTTCAGTCGATCACCACCTTGGGCTCGGACATCTCGCGCAGCGCGATGCGCACGCCCTCGCGGCCGAGCCCGCTCGACTTGATGCCGCCGAAGGGCACGTGCTCGGCGCGGAAGTCCGGGCCTTCGTTGATCATGACGCCGCCGACCTGCAACTCGCGCGAGAAGCGGCGGATCAGCGCGTGGTCGTTGGTGAAGATGCCGGCCTGCAAGCCGTAGGCCGAGGCGTTGACCTCGGCGATGGCCTCGCCCGGATCGCGGAAGCTGCGCACCGCGATCACCGGCCCGAACGTCTCGCCGGCGATGACCGGATGGTCGGGCTCGACGCCGCAAAGCACGGTCGGCGCGACCAGCGTGCGCGCGCGGCCGCCGCCGGCGAGCAGCCGCGCGCCCCGGCCCAGGCTCGCCGCGATGCGCGCCTCGACGGTCTCGGCCGCCGCCTCGTCGATCACCGGCCCCATGGCGGTGGCCTCGTCGAGCGGGTCGCCGCAGCGCACGGCCTCGACCGCCGGGACCAGCCGCTCGATGAAGCGGTCCTCGACGTCGGCGTGGAGATAGAGCTTCTTCACCGCCGCGCAGGACTGGCCGGCGATCTCGAAGCGATGGCCGATGGCGGTGGCCACCGCCTTGTCGAGGTCGGCGTCGGGCAGGACGAACAGCGGGTCGTTGCCGCCCAGCTCCATCAGGCAGCGGACGAGGCCGCTGGCGTTCTTGAGCGCGAGCCCGGCGGCCGGGCCGCCGGTGAAGCTCAGAAGGTCGATCGGCGCGCGCGCCAGGTCGATCGCCGCCGCGGCGCCGCCATGCACGACCTGGAACAGGCCGCGCGGGAAACCCGCCTCCTCGGCCAGCCCGACGAGCCGCGCCGCCGCCAGCGGCGCCTTGGGCGAAGGCTTGGCGACGACGGCGTTGCCGGCGGCGATGGCGGGCCCCAGCTTGTGGCAGAGCAGGTTCAGCGGATAGTTGAACGGCGTCACAGCGCCGACCACGCCGACCGGCTCGTAGGTGATGCTGGCATGGCGGTCGACGCCGCCGGCGACGATGCCGCAATGCAGCACCTCGCCGTCGAGGAAGGTGGCGGCGTCGCCGGAAAGCCGCAGCGTGTTCTGGGCCCGGCGCACCTCGTTGCGCGCCTCGTGGATGGTCTTGCCGACCTCGGCGGCGATCAGGCCCGCCAGCTCCCGCGCATTGGCGGCGATGCGGCCGGCCAGCGCCTCGAGCAGCGCGCGGCGCTCATGCGGCTGCGAATGGCGGAAGGCGGCGGCCGCCGCCCTGGCCCGCGCGACCGCGGCGGCGATCTCGGCCCGGTCGGCGACCGCGACCTCGCCGACGAGGCTCGAATCGTAGGGGTTCAGAACCTCGATCGCCTCGGCGGTGTCGATGTGGCGGGCAGTGGCGGCGGTCATGGCATCCTCATGTTCGGGCTCGTGTTCGGGCTTATTTCGTATCGGGATCGCAGCCGGCGATCAGATCGGCGATGGCGACGGGCCGGGCCGGCCAGCGCCGGCCGGTGAGCAGCTCGACCGGCGCCGGCTCGCCCCGGCCATTGAGCGCGGCGATGAGCGCCATGACGTTGTCGCCGCAGAAGCGGCCCTGGCAGACGCCCATGGCGAAGCGGCCGTTCAGCTTGATCTCGCGCGGCGACAGGCCGCCGTCCTGCGCGATCAGCGCCCGCAGGTCGCCGACCGTGCGGCCCTCGCAGCGGCACAGCACGGTGTCGTCGGGCAGGAGGGAAAGCGCGTCTCGCGCCGGCGCGAACATCCGCGCCAGCGCCGCCTGGACGGCGCGCTCACGCCGGATCGCGGCGCTGTCCGCCGCCGCCGGCAGGCCGCGAAGCGCGGCGGCGACGCGCCGGGCGGCGGCCGCGCCGTCGGCCTCCGCCGCAATCGCGCCCAGCGCCTCGCGGCAGTCGCCGGCATGGACGACGAGCGGCGCGCCGCCCGCTTCGGGCAGCCCGAAGCGGTTGGGGCGGATGCCGTCATGGAGTGCGAGATGATCGGCGTCGAACGTGCCGGCGCGGCCTGCCGCGTCGACGTAATCGACCGCGAGCGCCGCACCGGCCTGCCGGACGGCGGCGACGCGGCAGCCCCTCAGCCACGGCACGCCGGCGCGGTAGAGCGCGGCCAGATAGCGCCCGGCCTCGGCGAGGACGCGCGGCCGCTGCAACAGCGCCAGCGCGCCGACGCCAACGCCAGCACCGGCGCGAAGCGGATCGCCCGCCTCGAGGACGGCGAGCGGCGGGTTGCCGGCCGCGACGAGCTGGGCCGCCAGCGCCACCGTCAGCGGCCCGTTGCCGGCGACGACGATCCGCCCCTGCGGCGCCTCGCCGGTTTCCTTCAGCGTCACCTGCATGCCGCCGGCGGTGCGCACGCCCGGCAATTGCCAGCCGGGGCGCGGCAGCACGCGCTCGACCGCGCCGACGGCGATGAGGATCGCCCGCGGCTTCAGGCCGTGGACGCGGCCCCCCGCGCGGTCCTCGACGAGCGCATGCCCGTCGCTGTCCAAACCGAGGAAGTGATGCCGGCCGCGAAGCCGCGCGCCGCTGGCCGCGACCGCCGCCGACAGCCGCCGCCATTGCGCCCGCGCCGAGGGCGGCGCGAAGGAACGGCCCTTCCCATCAGCGGGCTGGCGATGGATCGCGCCGCCGCAGGCGGGGCGTTGGTCGATCCACAGCAGCGAAAGGCCGCTGCCGGCAAGGGCGGCGGCCGCCGCCATGCCGGCCGGGCCCGCGCCCACCACCAGCACGTCGACCTCGGCCGGCAGGCTCGTCGCCAACGCCTCAACCATGGCGGCTCCTGACGACGGCCCCGGCCGTGGCGGGCGTGACGCAGGCCTCGACGGCGCGGCCGTCGCAGACGACGAGGCAGGACTGGCACATGCCGATGCCGCAGAAATAGCTGAACGCCGCCTCGCCGTCCGGCCGCAGCGCGCGGTCGGCCCCGGCGCGCAGCAGCGCCGCCGCCAGGGTCTCGCCGGGCCGGAAGGGAATGGCGACGCCGTTCCAGTCGAATTCGGCCGGCGCGCTCATGCGGCGCGCTCCCGAGGGACGAAGCGGCCGGGGTCGAACGGCTCGAGCGCGATGGCCGGCGTCATGCCGCGCGCCAGCTCGCTGACCACGCGCCCCGTCACCGGGCCGAGGCAGATGCCGTCGCCCTCGAAGCCGGTGGCGACGATCAGGTTGTCGAAGCCCGGCGCGCGGCCGATCAGCGGCCGCCCGTCGACGGTCGCGGTGCGGATGCCGGAAAAGGCGCGGATCAGCCGCACCCCGGCCAGCGCCGGCACCATCGCCACCGCCTCGCCGAGCAGGAGCCGCAACGCGGCGAGGTCGGTGCCGTGAACGTCCGTTTCCTCGCGGGTGCCGCCGATCAGGAACTGCCCGGTCTTCAACGGGTCGATGACGAGGCCGAAGCGCCGGCCCCCATCTTCCTGCCCTTCAGCGGCCATGCGCCGGTCGGTCGAATCCTTGCTCATCAGGTAGCGGCACGACATCAGCGAGCCGGGCAGGCCGGCATTGAGCGCGGCCGCGCGCTCGGTGACGAAGAGCTGGCCCTTGCGCGGGCGCAACACGCCGGCAAGCCCGAGCAGCGCGGCGCTGCCGTTGCCGGCCGCCAGCACGAACACGTCCGCGGCAAGCGCGCCGGCAGAGGTGTCGAGCGCCGTGACGCGCGTGGCCGCGCCGTCGGTGGCGAAGCCGTCGACGCGGCAGCCGCGCAGGATCGCGGCACCCGAGGCGGCGAGCAGGCGGTTGACGATGCGGTAGCCGATGGCGTGGCCCTCGCGGCGGACCTCGACGGCGCTGCGCACCTGCGGCGAAAGGACCGGCATCAGCGCGCGCAGGTCCTGCCGGCCGTGATGGCGGATCTCGACGCCCGAGCGGACGAGCGACAGGGCATGGCCGTCGAGCACGGCGTCCTCGTCGGCGTCCTGCGCCAGCATGAAGGTGCTGCGTTCCGCGAAAAGCCCGTCGAGCACGCCCCGGGCCGTCAGGTCGCGATAGGTCTCGACGCCCAGGATCGCCGCCTCCATCAGCGGGCCGGGGCGCTTGCTGGCGACGGAGACCGCGCCGTCGGCCGCGCCGCTGGCGGCGGAAGCGGGCGCGGCCGCCTCGACCACCTTCACCTCGAAGCCGGCGCGCGACAGGAAATAGGCCGACGCCGCGCCGACGATGCCGGCGCCGACGATGATTGCCCTTTGCTTTCGTGTTGCCATCGCGGGACTTCCACTGGCGGGATCGACGGCAACATTGTCGAAACAGCCCGGCGCCAAGTCGATGCAAGAACCGGCGCTTGGCTACGCAGGTTTTTTATATGGCGGCGGTTAGCCGCTTTTTTATCTGGCGGCGGTTAGCCGCCGCGCCCGAGCCGTGATAACGATCTGCGCCATGGCCAAGATAAGTCTCACCCTGATCCAGACCTTCTACGAGGTGGCCTCGCACGGCTCCTTTTCCGGCGCCGCGCGCGAGCTGAACCTGAGCTACCAGTCGGCGGCCAACCACGTCCGGCGGCTGGAGCAGATATTGCGCGAGAAGCTGATCGAATCCGAGCAGGGCGCTAAGCGCATCTCGCTGACGCCGCGCGGGCGGGCGCTCTACAACCTGCTCCATCCCGAGCTCGACGTGATGCTGGAGCGGCTGACCAAGCTGATCGAGAACCAGCGCACCGCGCTGCGCATCGGCATGCCGCAGGCGATCTTCTTCCACCTGCTGCCCAAGGTGCTGAAGCGCTTCCGCCAGAGCAACCCCGACATGGAGATCACCGTCTACGAGCGCGACACCGTGCTCGCCGAGCTGGTCAAGAACGGCAGCCTCGACGTCTGCATCTCGGAGCGCTATTTCGGCGACCCCGTGGTGCCGCAGAAGCTGCTCGGCACCTACCGGCTCAGCCTCGTCTATCCCAGCGAATGGGGCGCGAGGCCCGACCCGGCCGACGTTCCGCGCTGGGCGGCGGGGCGGCCCTTCATCACCCACGAGCCGGGGCAGACGCTGCGCAACCTCGCCATCGACTTCCTCAACCGCGGCGGCGGGACGATCCGGCCGGCGATCGCCACCTCGGGCAGCTCCTCGGTGATGCGCTGCGTCGAGGAGGGGCTGGGCTTCGCCATCCTGCCGGCCTGGTGCATGGCCGAAAACGACCCGAGGCTGGCCAGCGTCAGGCTTTCCAACCTGCCGGAGGTGCGGGTCTATTTCGGCCACGCCGACTTCCTGCGCAAGAACGACGGCGTGCGCGAGCTCTACGAGGTCTGCCGCGACGAGCTCGTCGGCACCGAGCTGGAAGGCCCGGCCGCCGACACCGTCTACGGCCCCTGAATCAGGGCTGCGGCTCCGGCGCAACTTACAAAAAAAGAGATAAGCGCGCCCCTCTCTCTGACATTGTCGATGATCGAACCATGGTTACGCTGAACAGGAACGGCCGGAAGCCATTCACCAACATAACCGGGGAACATCGGGAGTTTTCTCATGAGAATGTGGAAGAAGATACTCGCGGGCGCGGCCATGGCGCTCGGGATCAACGCCGTCGCGGCCCAGGCCGACACCATCGCCGAGATCAAGGAGCGCGGCGTGCTGCGCATCCCCGCCATCCTCAACGAGGTGCCCTATTTCAACAAGGACCCGCGCAGCAACGAATGGCAGGGCTTCGTCATCGACATGGCGACGGACATCGCCTCCATCCTCGACGTCAAGCTCGAGGTGGTCGAGTCGAGCTGGGCCAACGCCATCCTCGACGTGCAGAGCGGCAAGGTCGACCTCGCCTTCGCGGTGACGGCGACGCCGGCGCGCGCGCTGTCGGTCTCGTTCTCCGACCCGACCTATTTCAACTCGTTCATCCTCGTCACCGCCAAGGAAGAGCTCTCGGGCAAGACCTGGGGCGAGCTGAACGACCCCAAATACACCTTCGCCGTCGACCTCGGCTCGGCCCAGGACCTGATCACCCAGCAGTATCTGCCGAAGGCGAACATCCTGCGCTTCAAGACCCGCGACGAGGCGATCATCGCCGTGACCACCGGCAAGGCCGAGGGTCTCGTCAACACCATGCTCAACGGCCTGGTCATGGCCAAGCGCGCGCCCGACCTCGGCAAGGTCGTGGTGCCGACGCCGGTCCTGTCGACGCCCTCGGTCATCGCCGTCAATTACGGCACCGACGAGGTGTTCAAGAGCTTCGTCTCCGGCTGGGCCGAATACAACCGCCGCATCGGCAACAACCAGACCTGGATCGTCAAGAGCCTGGAGCCGTTCGGCGTCACGCTCGACGACATGCCGGAAGGCTTCGGCTTCGGCGGCTAGGTCGCGCCATCGGGTCGCATCATCGGGTCAGACCGTCTCCGGCAACACGGCAAGGACAGGACGACGCGAGCGGGCGGGGGCCGGGAACGGCCCCCGCCCGTTTTTTCAGCCCTCCGCTTTTCAGCCCTCCGCCGGGCCTGCGGCCGGCCGGGTGATGCGCTCGAGATAGGCCCGGGTCAGCGCGATGATCTCGGCGAGCGTCCCGGCGCGCGTCGCGGCGTCGCTGTGCTGGAGATAATCGAGCGTCGCCGTGACGTATTCGGCGATGACGCGGCCCTGGATCTGGTGGTTGTCGCCAGTTTCCCCGCCGGCCCCGTCGCCGGCCCCGTCGCCGGCATGCGCGCGCAGGAGGTCGGCGACGAGGATGCCGGCGCGGCGGTTGCCTTCCTGGTCGATCTGCCACAGCGACGGCGAGGCGTGCATGGCCTGGCGCAGCGCCACCGAGCCCGCCTGGTCGACGCGCAACCGGTAGAGCTCGGCCAGCGTCGCGCAGAAGCCGTCGATCCAGTTCTCGTCCGCCTTCAGGCGCGCGACGGCCGCATCGAGCAGCGTCAGACGTTCGGCAAGCCGCACACGGGCGAGATGCGCCAGCACGTGGTGCTTGTTGGGGAAATAGCTGTAGGCGGTGGCGATGTTGATGCCGGCCGCGTCGGCGATGGTCTGCATCGTCATCGCCTCGAAGCCGCCACGTTCCAGAACGCCGACGGCGGCGTTGAGGATCTGCTCCACCGTCGCCTTGGAGCGCTGCTGCTGCGGCCGGCGGCGCTTCGGCGCGGCGAGCGGATCCTCGCGCCGGTCGGCTGTCGCCGCCTTCGCTCCCGCCCCGGTTCGTTGCGGGGTTCCGGCCTTTTCCCGTTTCGCCATCTGCTGGCTTTCATTTTCCCTTTGCCTTCACCTTTAGAACAATTCGTCAAGAAGTGTGAGCCGGTTTTCCGTCCGGTTTTTCGTAAAAACAACGGGATAGATCGCGACTCCCACTGCGTGCCGCGCTCTGCCGACATCGACCCGAAGCGGAAGAAACCGCGCGCGGAAAAATACAACTAATTACTTGCTTTTTGAAAAAGACATGACGATGATGCCGCCTATAGCAGACAGGAGGATGGCTATGAGGAATCTGGTGGCGACCACGTCGCTCGCACTCGCGCTCGCACCCGCGCTTATCGGCACGGCCCTGGCGCAGGACTACCCCGAAATGTCGGTTCGCTATGCGAACTTCATGCCGGAGAACTTTCCGTCTTCTGCCATCGACCAATTCGTCGCCGACGAGATCGCCAGGCGCACCGGCGGCAAGGTCAAAGTCGAGATGTTCCATGGCGGCACGCTTGGCGGTGTGGGAGAAATGGACGAGCTCATCAGTGCCGGTGCGGTCGACATCGGTAATTTTCCGCTAAGCTACTTTCTTAGCCAGTTCCCAGTGTCGGGTCTTGCGGACTCATTGCCGATCATTTTCCCATCGATTGAATCCGCCGTGCAGATTCAAAAGGACGCATTTGCTGAGCTGGAAGATGTACGAGCAGAATTCGATACGGCCAATCTTCATCCCTTTCTTTATAGGGGCTTGCCGCAACATCGGCTAATATGCACCAAGCCCGTAAGAAAATTGGAAGATTTCAATGGTCTCAAGATTCGAACGTATGGCACATTTCACCCTGTCGTCTTCACAACATTCAATGCGGTTCCTGCGAACATTGAGCTAGGAGAAGTCTATGAAGGACTTCAGCGCGGGACAATCGATTGCGCCTACACACAGTTCCAGCTGATGGCTCTTTTCAACCTTCATGAGGTTGCCAAGTTCGCAATCGACGCCGAGTTCGGAGCGACGCCGCTCTACCTCACCTATGTCAACAAGCAGGTGTGGGACGGCTGGACACCCGAATTCAAGGCGCTGTTCGACGAGGTTGTCGACGAGGCCGAGAAGAGAGCAGCTGAATCGATAGAAGAAACCGAAGTCGCCGGTCTCGAAGCATTGCAGGCTAAGGGCGTCGAGCTTGTCCACTTCGAGGACCAGGAGAAGATGGAAGCGGCGCTGCCCGATTTCCTCGACCTCTGGGTTGAGCATCTTGACAAGATGGGCCACGGGGAAGCGGCGAAGAAGCATGCCGCCTTCGTCCGCGAGCGTCTCAAAAACTACCAGTGATCGCTTAGGTGCGCTCCGGGCGCTGCCGCGCGGCACGCCCTGAGCCGCATCGCGCATCGGTTACGCTGCCGCCGGGACAGGGCATGTCCGCGGCTGGCCGGATAATGCACCGCTTCATCACAGCTACGGGAGGAACGTGCATGACCATGCACGCCGTTGACACTGCTCTCGCATGGGCGTTGCGGATGAGCGCCTGGATCGGCTGGGCGGCGCTCGGCCTGATGATGATCGTCGGCACCGGCGACGTCATCGGCACCGCCTTTTTCAGGAGACCGATCCTCGGCGCGTTCGAGATGGCCGGATCGGCGCTGGCCGTCGTCATGTTCATCGGGCTGATCCATGTCCAGACGCGGCGCAGCCACATCGTCGTCGATCTGGTCACCGCCGGCCTGCGCGGCCCGATGCGGCGCCTGGCAGACTGCTTCGCCCTTTTCGGCACGGTGACGGCGCTCTACCTGATCGCGCGGCAAACGTGGCCGCTGATGCTGGACAGCTGGCGCATCAGAGAAGTCTCGATCGGTGCGTTTAACTTCCCCGTCTATCCGGTCAAGACACTGATCTGCCTCGGCGCGACGATCGCTGCCGCCATCGCTGTCGTACAGCTCCTTCAATCGCTGGTCCGGCTGTTTCCGCGCCGCGAGGGAGGCGCTGCATGAGCCCGATCGAACTCGGACTCGCCGCCATAGCCGCCACACTCGTGCTTGCGCTGGCCGGCGTCCCGATTGGCCCGGCGATGATCGTCGCCGCCTGCGGCGGCATGTGGCTGACCGTGGGCGAGCGCTTCATGTGGGCGACGCTGAAGACGCTGCCGTTCGACTTCGCTTCGCAATATACCTTCGTCGTGGTGCCGATGTTCGTGCTGATGGGGGTGGTCGCGGCGCGCGCCGACATCATTCAGGATCTTTATCGGGCGGCCGCCAAATGGATGGGCGGCACGCGCAGCGGCCTCTACGTCGCGACCGTGGCCGCGTCCGCCGGCTTTTCCTCGATCTCCGGCTCGACCGTGGTCAATTCGGCGGTGTTCGGCAAGGTGGCGCTGCCCGAGATGCTGCGCAATGGCTGCCATAAGGGCTTTTCCGCCGCCTCGATCGCCGCCGCCGGCACGCTGGCCGGGCTGATTCCGCCTTCGCTCAGCTTCGTCATCTACGGCATCCTGACAGGGCAATCGATCGGGCAGCTGTTCATGGCCGGCGTGTTCCCCGGTCTGCTGACCATGGCCGGCTACCTCGTCGCCATCGTCCTCGTCGTCCGCCTGATCCCCGGCTATGCCCCGACCGCTATCACGCGCTATCCGCTCGGCGAGAAGATCCGCTCGCTTAAGGCGGTGTGGCCGATCCTCATCCTCGCCACGCTGGTCCTCGGCGGCATCTATACCGGCACCATGCCGCCCTCGGCGGCGGGCGCGGTCGGCGCCGCAGGCGCCATCGTTCTCGCCTTCGCCCGGCGCTCGATCAACGCGCGCGGACTGGCGGATTCGTTCCAAGAAACCATGATCCTGACCACGACGCTGTTCATCGTCGTGGTCGGCGGGCTGCTGCTCGGCCGCTTCTTCGTCATCAGCGGCTTCATCCGCGAGATCACCGCGCTGCTGGCCGCCTTCGATCTCGGCGTCTACAGCTTCCTGCTGCTGGTGATCGGGCTCTATCTGGTGCTGGGCATGTTCGTCGACCCGTTGTCGATGGTCGTCGTCACGCTGCCGGTGCTCTATCCGATCTCGCAGGCGCTCGGCATCAATCCGATCTGGTTCGCCGTCATCATCGTCAAGCTGGTCGAGATTTCGGCGGTGACGCCGCCGGTGGGCCTCAACCTGTTCGCGGTGATGGCCGCCTCGGAGACGAAGATTTCCGCCGGCGAGATCTATCGCGGCATCCTGCCGCTGCTCGCCGCCGAAGTGGTCATTCTCGCCCTTCTCGTCGCCTTCCCGGCGATCTCCACCTGGCTGCCGGCGATGATGATCGGCAACTGACCGTCCCTTCCTGAAAGCATTCGAGGCACCCATGACCGTGGCCGACACCAAGATCACATTCTCCGAATTGCCAGCCCTGCTCGGCAAGACCGCCTATGTCTCCGACTGGATGGCGGTCGACCGGGCGCATCTGTCGTTGTTCGCGACGGCGACCTATCTCGACCCCGCCCATGTCGATCTCACCTTCAGCCGCAATAACGAGTTCGGCTCCGACCTTGTCGACGGCATGCTGCTGCTGTCGATGCTGGTCTACTGGAACTTCCGCTACTTCCCGCTCGATAGCGAGAAGCTGTGGGGGCTGAATTACGGCTTCGAGAAGGTGCGTTTCATCACCCCGGTGATGGTTGGCGACCGAGTGCGCGCCACCTGCAAGGTGACCGACATGAAGAAGCGCGGTGACGGCTGGCTTGGCACTCACTCTATCACTGTGGAGAAAGAGGGTGCCGACAAGCTGGCAATGCTTGCGGAATGGCACCTACTTTATCTGGAGACGGCAAATGATCGATCGTAACGCATATGTGGGAAATGTCCCTCTTCTTGAGCGAATCTCTGACTATCCAGCTCATTGGGCGGAGAAGACGCCCAGCGCGCCGGCTATCTATTTCGGAGACGAGCGCCACGATTATCCCTGGCTGCGCGACGAGGTCGACCGCTTTGCTCGCGCGCTGATTGCCGCCGGCATTGGCAGGGGCGACCGCGTCAGCGTGCTGTCGACGCCGCGGCCGGAATTCTTCGTCGCCTTCCTTGCTACCGTGTCGATCGGCGGCATCTGGGTCGGGCTCAACCCGCGCTACACGCCGGGGGAAATTGCCCGCGTCCTGTCCGATGCGACGCCCAGCGTGGTGTTCTCTCTTGTGGCCTTCGAGAAGGAGCATCTTGCTGGCAGGCTTGCGCAAGCGGCGGAATTAGTTGCATTTGAAGGGCTGCTCGTCAGCTTTGGCGGCAGGGACGACCGTTTCGTTGATCTCGCTGCTTTTCTCGGCGAAGGTGAACGCATCAGCGCGGATACGCTTACCGCGCAGCGCGCCGCCGTAGCGGCGCAGGATCCGGCACTGATCGTCTACACATCGGGCTCAACCGGAGAGCCCAAGGGCGCGCTGCTCACCCATTTCTCTCTATGTCATGGTTATGCCACCCAGACAGAGCACTTTGCGGTAGAGGGCGCTGCAATCGTTTGCAATCTGCCCGTCAATCATATCGGTTGCGTCGGTGATCTGTGCTGTGCGCCGATGGTCGGCGGCGGCGCCATCACCTTCATGGAGCGGTTCGATCCGAACGGCATCCTTACCGCCATCGATCAAGGAAAGGCTCAATGTGTATTCGGCGTGCCTACCATGCTCCAGATACTGACAGAGCTGCCGGCATTCGACACCACCGATTTCTCACGCGTCCGACTTGTCAGTTGGGGCGGGGCGGCGCTGCCGGCAAACGTGCTGGCCCGGCTGCGCGGCAAGGGCTGCCCGCTCGGCCTTACCTATGGGATGTCGGAGGTTCCCGGCTCGATCACCATGTCCACGCCGGGCGCCGGCGACGACGAGCTGACGCAAACCGTGGGCCGGCCGACGGTCGGCCTCGACCTACGGCTCGTCGCCGATGATGGACATATTTGCGCACCCGGCGAGGAAGGCGAGGTGCGGCTGAAGCACCCGTCCGTGCTCCATGCCTATTACCGCCGCCCGGCGGCGACGGAGGAGGCGTTCGACGCCGAGGGCTATTTCAGGACCGGCGACGTCGGCGTGCTCGACGACGACGGCAACCTGCGCCTCGTCGGCCGCAAGAAGGAGATGTTCAAGTCGGGCGGCTACAACGTCTATCCGCGCGAGATCGAAATCTGCCTCGAGCAGCACCCGGAAGTGGCACTCGCCGCCGTGATCGGCGTTCCCGACCCGCTCTACCAGGAGGTCGGCCACGCCTATGTCATTCCCGGTCAGGGCGTCGCCCATGAGGGAGGGGCCGAGGGGGGAGCCGAGGGGCTGGCGGAACGGCTGGCCGACTGGTGCCGCGAGCGGCTGGCCAACTACAAGCGGCCGAAGCGCATCACCGTCAGCGCCGACCTGCCGCTGCTGCCGGTCGGCAAGGTCGACAAGGTGGAATTGAAGCGCCGCCACGCGGCCGGCTGAGGCCGGACGCCGGTCAACGCCCAACAGGCGGCCGGCTGAGGCCTGTCAACGCAGAGAACCGACGCCGAGCAGGCGCTCGACGGTCGCCGGATCGGCCGCCAGCGCGGCCGGCGCGCCGGACCAGGCGATCCGGCCGCGCTCGAGGACGATGACGGCGTCGGCGAAGTCGAGCGCGGTCCCGATCTTCTGCTCGACCAGCAGCACGGTCGTCCCGCCGCCGGCGGCAAGCCGCGACAGCGCCGCCATCAGCTCCTCGCAGACGACCGGCGCCAGCCCCTCCAGCGGCTCGTCGAGCAGCAGCACGGCCGGCCGGCCGAGGAGGGTGCGGGCGGTGGACAGCATCTGCTGCTCGCCGCCGGAAAGCTCGGCGCCGAGCTGGCCGCGCCGCTCGGCCAGCCGGGGGAACGTCGCGTAGGCCTCGGCGATGGCCGCGCGCGGCCGGCCCTTCAGCCCGACGAACAGGTTTTCCTCGACGGTGAGCGACGGGAACACGGCGCGCGTCTGCGGCACGTAGCCGAGGCCGGCGCGGGCGCGCGCGTCGCTTTCCAGCCCGGCGATGTCGCGGCCGCCGAGGCGGATCGCGCCGCCATGGACGCGCGCCTGGCCGGCGATGGCGGCGAGAAGCGTCGTCTTGCCCATGCCGTTGCGGCCGAGCACGGCGAGGCGGCCGCCGGCCGGCACCGAGAAGCGGACCGCCTCCAGCACCCGGGTCGCGCCGTAGCCGGCGCTCAGGTTCTCGACGTCAAGCGCTGCCGCGGCCATGGGCGTAGTTCCCGAGATAGGCTTCGCGCACGCGCGCGTCGGCGGCGACGTCGGCGGGCGGGCCGTCGAAGACGATCCTGCCGGCGGCGAGGACGACGACGCGGCGGGCGAAGCGGAAGACCAGGTCCATGTCGTGCTCGATCATCAGCACCGCGAGCTCCGGCGGCAGGCCGGCGAGCGCGGCCTCGATGCGCGGCGTGTCGGCCTGGGGCACGCCGGCGGCCGGCTCGTCGAGCAGAAGCACCCTCGGCTTCAGCGCCAGCGCCAGCGCGATCTCGAGCAGCCGCCGCTGGCCGTAGGCGATCTCGCCGGCCGGGCGGCCCGCGACCTCGGCCAGGCCGAGCGAATCGAGCAGCGCGTCCGCCTCGGCCGCGACGTCGTCCATGGCCTCGAACGCGCCGACGAGGCGGCCGCCGCGCCCGGTGCGCTGGAGAACGGCGAGCGCGACATGCTCGCGCGGCGTCATGTCGTCGAACAGCCGCGTCACCTGGAAGGTGCGCACCAGCCCGGCCCGCACCCGCCGGGTCGGGCCGAGCCCGGTGATGTCGTCGCCGCCGAGCGCGACGCGGCCGGAATCCGGCGCGAGATGGCCGGTGACGAGGTTGACGAAGGTGGTCTTGCCGGCGCCGTTGGGGCCGATCAGCGCTACGCGGTCGCCGGCGGCCAGCGACAGCGAGATGTCGCCGGCGACGGTCAGGCCGCCGAACGCCTTGTTCAGCCCGGCGACGGAGAAGACCGCGCTCATCGTCTCGCCCCCAACCGGGCCCCCAGCCAGGCCCCCAGCCGGCCGAGCAGCCGCGCGGCGGTGCCGTAGAGCCCGGCCGGCGCGAACAGCACCACCGCGATCAGCAGCGCGCCGACGACTGTCAGCCAGTGGAAGGGGTTGACCGATGAGACGAAATCCTCGAACCACATGAACGCCAGCGCGCCGACCAGCCCGCCATAGAGCGAGCCCGCGCCGCCGAGCACCAGCATCACCAGCGCCTCGGCCGAGGTGGTGAAGCTCAGGCTGTCGAGGCCGACGACCTGGGTCGAGACGGCGTTGAGCGCGCCGCCGACGCCGGCCACCGCGCCCGAGATCGCGAACATCCTGACCAGCGCGGCGTCGACCGACGCGCCCATGGCGGCGACGCGCACCGGGTCCTGCCGGATGCCCCGGCACAGCATGCCGAACGGCGAGCGCACCAGGACGCGCAGCAGCGCGACGACGACGACGAGCAGCACGACGCCGAAGACATAGGCCGTGCGGCCCCACAGGTCGAAACCGAACAGGCCGAGCAGCGGATCGGGCGCGATCCCCGCCAGCCCGTCGCTGCCGCCGGTCCAGCGCGACGCCTTGTTGGCGGCCTCGTGGAACAGGTAGACGATGGCGATCGACAGCACGAGCTGGCCGAGGCCGCGGCCGCGCAGCATGACGACGCCGGCGACGAGCCCGGCGAGCGCGCCGGCGACGAGCCCCACCGCGACCATGGCGACGGGATCGGTGACGCCGAAATGCACCGCGCCGATGCCGGCCGCATAGGCGCCGGCGCCGAACAGCGCGGCATGGCCGAGCGTGGCGACGCCGCAATAGCCGGTGACGAGGTCGAGCGAGACGACCAGCAGCGCCATGGCGATGATGCGCGTCAGGAGCGCCAGATTGTCGGGGAACAGCCAGTAGCCGGCGACGGCCACCGCGACGATGGCGGCGAGGCCGGCGACGTCGCGCAGCAGCGGGTTTAAGGCGGCGGCCTTTCGCCGTCTCCCGGTCATCGCCTTCTCCTGCCCAGAAGCCCGTCGGGGAAGATCGAGACGATGGCGATGACGGCGAGGTAGAAGAAGAACTCGCCATATTCGGGCGCGAGATAGCGCCCGGCGGTGTCGACGGCGCCAAGCAGAAGGCAGGCGACGAGCGCGCCGGGGATCGAGCCGGCGCCGCCGACCGAGACGACGACGAGGAACGTCACCATGTAGCGCAGCGCGTAATAGGGCTCGATCGGCAGCAGCTCGGCCCCGACGATGCCGCCGAAGGCGGCGAGCCCGACCGCGATGGCGAAGCTCAGCGCGTAGACGCGGCGCGTGCGCACGCCGAGCGCGGCGGCCATGGCGGCGTTGTCGACCGAGGCGCGCAGCCTGACGCCGAAGGCGGTCTTCTCGACCAGCAGCCACAGGGCCAGCGCCGCCGCCGCGCCGCAGGCGATGGCGAACAGCTTGTGGGCGGCGATGGAGCGGAAGCCGAGGTCGACCGGGCCGCGCAGCGCCTCGGGCAGCGGGATGGTCTTCAGCGTCGGGCCGAAGGCGTAGTTGGCGATGCCGATGATGCAGAAGGTCAGGCCGATGGTCATCAGCACCTGGGTCAGCTCCGGCGCGCCGTAGACGCGGCGGATCAGCAGGCGCTCGACCGGAACGGCGATGGCGACCGTGCCGGCGACGGCCAGCAGGATCGCCGCGCCGTAGCCGAGGCCCATGGCATGGGTGGCGTGGGAGGCGATGTAGCCGCCGATCATGGCGAAGGCGCCGTGGGCGAGGTTGACGACCCGCATCAGGCCCATCGTCACCGACAGGCCGATCGAGATCACGAACAGCACCATGCCGTAGGCGAGCGCATCGATCGCGACACTGAATACGGTCTGCATCGTCTCATCCGGCGGGCGTCGTTTCGGGAACGGCGGGTTTCCTGCTTACCTGCCGGCCTTCAGGCCGGGATCGCCCTGGTTCTCGAAAACGGCGATCTCCTTGTTGTAATAGGTGCCGTCGTCGGCCCGGGCCACCTCGCGCAGATAGATGTTCTGGGTGATGTGGCGGCTTTCTGGATCGATCGAGACCGGCCCGCGCGGGCTTTCCCACGCCATGCCCTTGACCGCCTCGACCGCCTTGGCGGCGTCCTGCGCGCCGCCAGTCGCCTCGATCATCCGGTAGATGACATGCATGCCGTCATAGGCGCCGACCGCGGGGAAGGACAGCTCCGCCGGGTTGCCGATGGCCGCGCGCGCCGCCGCGACGAAGGCGCGGTTGACGTCGGAATCGTGCGAGACCGCGTAGTGATAGGTGGTCAGCATGCCGAGCGCGGCGTCGCCCAGCGCCGGCAGGTCGGATTCCTGCGTCAGGTCGCCCGGCGCGAGCAGCCGGATGCCGGCGGCCTTCAGGCCGTTGTCGTCGTAGGACTTGACGAAGCCGAGCGTCGTCGGCCCCGAGGGCAGGAAGGCGAACACCGCGTCGGCGCCGGAATCCCTGACCCGCTGCATGATCGGGCTGAAGTCGGTGGTCGACAGCGGCATGCGGATCGAATCGACGATCTCGCCGCCCTCGGCCGCGAAGGTGGTGGCGAAGGCGGTCTCGGAATCGACGCCGGGGCCGTAGTCGGAGACCACGGTGACGACCTTGCCGACGCCGCGCTCGCGGGCGACGCGGGCCATCGGCGCGGAGGTCTGCCACATGGTGAAGGAAGTGCGCACCACATAGGGGCTCTGGGCGACGATGGCCGAGGTCGCGGCGTTCATCACCACCAGCGGCACGTTCGCTTGTTCGAGCAGCGGCGTCACCGCCATGGCGTCGGGCGTGAAGTAGAAGCCGGCGAGATACTGCACGCCCTCGCGGACCACGAGCTCCTGCGCCAGCGCCCGCGACTGGGCCGGGTCGGCCTGGGGCACGTCGCGATAGACGATCTCGACATCGTCGTCGCCGACCGTGGCGCCGTTCAGCGCCATGTAGGCGTCGATGCCGGCCTTGAAGTTCTTGCCCTGGAGGGCGAACGGGCCGGAGAACGGCCCGATCACGCCGACCTTGATCGTCCCGGCCGCAGCCGCGCCGCACAGGACGCCGCCGAGGACCATCGCGGCCGCCGCGCTTCTCAGAATCGTCTTCATGTTTCCTCCACCGGATGTATGGGCCGCATCGCGCGCGGCCGGGTGACGGGCTTATAGCGGAATCCCGCGCTCGTGGCTGCCCCCGGCTTTCCGGCGCGGCCGCCGCCTGCCTTCCGGGCCACAGCACAAGGCCTTCGCGCCGCATTGTGCCCATCGCGCGCCCGGTGTCACCTTGAAAAGTGCGGCGCGCGACGCAATTCGCGGCGGCATCTTTCACGGATCGTTTTGTGCGATATATGAACAAATAAAACATATCGCACAAATTCGTTGCCGCCGGCCGGCCCCTCGCCTATGGCTTGACGCACAGGACCGGCAGGCGCGGCGGGGCCGCCGCCTTTCGAGCAAGAGGATCGGCCGATGGACAAGACCCTCCCCACCCTCGAGGACGCGGTGGCGGGCGTGCGCGACGGCGCGACGCTGATGATCGGCGGCTTCGGCGGCGCGGGCGCGCCGATCGAGCTGATCCACGCCCTGATCGACCGCTTCCTCCGCACCGGCTCGCCCGGCGGCCTGACGGTCGTCAACAACAATGCCGGCAACGGCCGCATCGGCATCGCGGCGATGATCGATCACGGCATGGTGGCGAAGATGGTGTGCTCGTTCCCGCGCTCGTCCGACCCGCGCGCCTTCACCGAAAGATATCTCGCCGGCGGGATCGGGCTCGAGCTGGTGCCGCAGGGCACGCTGGCCGAGCGCATCCGCGCCGGCGGCGCCGGCATCCCGGCCTTCTACACGCCGACGGGCTATGGCACGGAGCTGGCCGAGGGCAAGCCGGTCGCCGAGTTCGACGGCAGGCCCTATGTCCAGGAGCGCTGGCTCAAAGCCGACTTCGCCTTCATCAAGGCCGAACGCGCCGACCGCCACGGCAACCTGACCTTCCGCAAGGCGGCGCGCAACTTCTCGCCGCTGATGGCGATGGCCGCCGCCTCGACCGTGGCCCAGGCCGCCCGCGTCGTCGCGCCGGGCGCGATCGACCCGGAGCAGGTGGTGACGCCGGGGATCTTCGTCGACGCCGTGGTCGAGGTTCCCGACCCGCGGCAGGAGGAGGCGCTGATCCGCGCCGGGGCGGCCTATGCCATGCCGGAGCGGCCCATTCCGGAGCGGCCGGCATGAGCGGACGAGCGATGGGTGATCCCGTGACGAACAAGCTTTCCAACGCCCAGATCGCCTGGCGCGCGGCGCAGGACATCGAGGACGGCGCCTATGTCAATCTCGGCATCGGCTTTCCCGAGATGGTGGCGCGCTTCCAGCCCCCCGGCCGCGAGGCGGTGTTCCACACCGAAAACGGCATCCTCGACTTCGGCGAGGCGCCGCCGGCCGGCGCCGAGGACTGGGACCTGATCAACGCCGGCAAGAAGGCGGTGACGCTGAAGCCGGGCGCCTCGTTCTTCCACCACGCCGACAGCTTCGCCATGGTCCGCGGCGGCCATCTCGACGTCGCCATCCTCGGCGCCTACCAGGTGGCCGAGACCGGCGACCTCGCCAACTGGTCGACCGGCCCCGGCGGCGTGCCGGCGGTCGGCGGCGCGATGGACCTCGTCCATGGCGCGAAGCGCGTCGCGGTCGTCACCGACCACGTCACCAAGGACGGCAGCCCCAAGCTCGTGCGCCGCTGCACCCTGCCGCTGACCGGCGTCGGCTGCGTCACCCGTATCTACACCAGCCTCGCCGTCATCGACATCGCGGGAGACCGCTTCGTGCTGCGCGAGAAGCTGCCGGCGCTTTCGTTCGCGCAGTTGCAGGCGATGACCGGGGCGGAGCTCACGCGCGACGGCGCGGTCGCCGACCTCGTCGTGCCCGAGTTCTGACCCGCGTTGCGACCCGCGTTGCGACCCGCGTTGCGACCCGCGCTGCGAACGGCGTAAGTGGGCCAACGCCGTCTGTCCCGGCCCCACCAACAGGCGCGGCTCATCACCTTCGCGAGGGGGTCAGCGCCAGGAGAGCTGGTCCTTCGGCAGCCGGCCGCTGGGGTCGAACACGACCACCTGGTGCGGCGGCTCCGGCCCCCACCGCCACAGCACGAGGTTGACGTCTTCCGCCTCGGCGCCGGGGGCGAAGCTCGGCACGAGGATGCCGGCCGCGCCCTGCGCCGTCAGCCGGTCGTGGACCGACCACGACGCCGGCCGCGCGCCCTCGGCAAGCGCGCTCGCCCAGGCGCTCGCCATCTCGCCCCAGGCGACCGCGTGCGCGCGCCGGCCCTCCTCCGTCGTCAGGTCGGCGATGTCCTCGCAATCGACCGCGTAGGAACACAGCACGCAAGGATCGATCCGGCGGGCGAAGCCCTGGTTGGCTTCCTTGATCGCGGTCATGACGCTCAGGCCCAGATAGAGCGCCGGCACGCCCTTCGGGTTGAAGCGCGCGCCCCTGATGGCGGCGCCGTCGCCCGAAACCGGCCTGAACGCCCAGCGCGGATCGTGCGCCCGGTAGCAGGTGCCGGCGAACCTCACGCAAAGCCGCCGAGCGCCATGTGGTCGAGATAGTCGCGCACCGCCGCCGCCTTGCCGTCCTTGACCAGCGCCTCGGCGGTGCGGCCGCCGAACGCCGGCAGCGGCTGGGCGCGATACCAGGCCATGGCCTGTTCCTTGCCGCCGGCCCATTCCGTCACCCGGCTGATGATCTCCAGCATCTCGCGCAGCCGCCCCTGCGTCTTCGGCGCGCGGCTGCGCTCGGCGCGGTAGAGCGTCTCGCGCGCCAGCCCCGCCGTCTCGGCCAACTGGGTCTTCGACATGCCGAACGCCTCGGCCAGCCGGCCGATGGCGATCCGGCCGGCCCGGTCCATAAACGACACGATCAGCGGCTCGCCCGGAAGCGGCATCTTCAGGACCTCGGCCATTTCCATCACCTCGCCATATCGCTGCACATACTTACCGTGCAGAATATATGGCATCGGTCAGCCATCCGCAATGCCGGGACAGCTCCCCCAAGCAGCGCTATCAAGCCGCGCTATTCGGCCGCCTCGGCATATCCTTTCGGGATATAGTTGAGAATCGGCCCCAGCCAGCGCTCGACCTCGGCGGTGTCCATGCCCTTGCGCCGCGAATAGTCCTCGACCTGGTCGCGCTCGACCTTGGCGACGCCGAAATAATAGCTTTCGGGGTGCGACAGATAGATGCCCGACACCGAGGAGCCCGGCCACATCGCCATGCCCTCGGTCAGCGCGACGCCGGCCCTCGCCTCCGCGTCGAGCAGGCGGAACAGCGTCACCTTCTCGGTGTGGTCGGGCTGGGCCGGATAGCCGGGCGCCGGGCGGATGCCCTGGTAGGGCTCGCCGATCAGTTGCTCGGGCGTGAAGGTCTCGCCCGCGCCGTAGCCCCAGAACTCCTTGCGCACCGCCTCGTGCATGCGTTCGGCGAAGGCTTCGGCGAAGCGGTCGGCCAGCGCTTTCACCAGGATCGAGGAATAGTCGTCGTTGGCGCGCTCGAAGCGCTCGGCGATCGCCACCTCCTCGATGCCGGCCGTGACCACGAAGCCGCCGATCCAGTCCGGCTTGCCGCTGTCCTGCGGCGCGACGAAGTCGGCGAGCGCGACATTGGCCATGCCCTCGCGCCGGGTCAGTTGCTGGCGCAGCGTGAAGAAGGTCGCCAGTTCCTGCCGCCGCGCCTCGTCGGCGAACAGGCGGATGTCGTCGCCGACCGCGTTGGCCGGCCAGAAGCCGATGACGGCGCGCGGCGCGAACCACTTTTCCGCGATGATCTTCTTCAGCATGTCCTGCGCGTCGGCGAAAAGCTGGCGCGCGGCCTCGCCCTGCTTCTCGTCGTCGAGGATGGCGGGATAGCGCCCGCGCAACTCCCAGGTCTGGAAGAACGGCGTCCAGTCGATGTAGCGGGCGAGCTCGGCCAGGTCCCAGGTCTCGAACACCTTCATGCCGGTGAAGGACGGCTTCGGCGGGGTATAGCCGGCCCAGTCGATGCGGTGGGGGTTGGCGCGCGCCTTGGCCAGCGGCAGGCGCTGCTTCTCGCGCTCGGAGCGCTCGTGCGCTTCCGTCACCTTCCTGTATTCCGCGCGCAGGCCCTCGACATAGGCCGGCTTCATGTCCTGCGACAACAGGCTCGACACCACGCCGACGGCGCGGCTGGCATCGGTGACGTAGACGGCCTGGCCGCGTTCGTAGCGCGGATGGATCTTCACCGCCGTGTGGACGCGGCTGGTCGTCGCGCCGCCGATCAGCAGCGGGATGTCGAAGCCCTCGCGCTCCATCTCGGCCGCGACATGGGCCATCTCGTCGAGCGAGGGTGTGATCAGGCCGCTGAGGCCGATGATGTCGACCTTCTCGGCCCGCGCCGTTTCCAGAATCTTTGCCGCCGGCACCATGACGCCCAAATCGACGATCTCGTAATTGTTGCAGGCGAGCACGACGCCGACGATGTTCTTGCCGATGTCGTGGACGTCGCCCTTGACCGTCGCCATCAGGATCTTGCCGGCGCTCTGGCGGCCCCCGCCGCCGGTCGCCTCCTTCTCGGCCTCCATGTAGGGCAGGAGCACGGCCACCGCCTGCTTCATGACGCGCGCCGACTTCACCACCTGCGGCAGGAACATCTTGCCCGCCCCGAACAGGTCGCCGACGACGTTCATGCCGGCCATCAGCGGCCCCTCGATGACGTGGAGCGGCCGCTCGGCGGCAAGCCGGGCTTCCTCGGTGTCCTCGTCGATGAACTCGGTGATGCCGTTGACCAGCGCATGCTCGATGCGCTTCTCGACCGGCAGCTCGCGCCAGGAAAGGTCCTTCTCCCGCGCTTCCGCGCCGCCCGCGCCCTTGTAGCGCCCGGCGATCTCCAGCATCCGCTCGGTCGCGGTGCCGCCGGCCGCGGGCCGGCGGTTGAGCACCACGTCCTCGCAGGCCTCGCGCAGCTCGGGATCGATCGTGTCGTAGACGGCGAGCTGGCCGGCATTGACGATGCCCATGTCCATGCCGGCCTGGATGGCATGGTAGAGGAACACCGCGTGCATGGCCTCGCGCACCGGCTCGTTGCCGCGGAACGAGAAGGAGAGGTTGGACACCCCGCCCGAGACATGGGCGTGCGGCAGGGTGGCCACGATCTCGGCCGTCGCCTCGATGAAGTCGACGCCGTAATTGTCGTGCTCCTCGATGCCGGTGGCGATGGCGAAGACGTTGGGGTCGAAGATGACGTCCTCGGGGGAGAGGCCGGCCTTCTCCGTCAGGAGGCGATAGGCGCGGGTGCAGATTTCCACCTTGCGCGCCCTGGTGTCGGCCTGGCCCGCCTCGTCGAAGGCCATCACCACCACGGCCGCGCCATACATGCGGCACAGCCGCGCCTGGTGCAGGAACGCCTCCTCGCCCTCCTTCATGGAGATGGAATTGACGATCGGCTTGCCCTGGACGCATTTCAGGCCGGCCTCGATCACCTCCCATTTGGAGCTGTCGATCATCACCGGCACCCGGGCGATGTCCGGCTCGGCCGCGACGAGGTTGAGATATTCGACCATCGCCTTCTTCGAATCGATCAGGCCCTCGTCCATGTTGATGTCGATGACCTGCGCGCCGCCCTCGACCTGGTCGCGCGCGACGTCGAGGGCCGCGGCATAGTCGCCGGCGGTGACGAGCTTCCTGAACCGGGCCGAGCCGGTGACGTTGGTGCGCTCGCCGACATTGACGAAGGGGATGTCGTCGGTCAGCGTGAACGGCTCCAGCCCCGACAGCCGCATCAGCGGCCTGACCGCCGGCACGGCGCGGGGCCTGTGCCGCGCCACCGCCTCGGCGATGGCCGCGATGTGCTCCGGCGTCGAGCCGCAGCAGCCGCCGACGACGTTGACCAGCCCCTCGCGGGCGAAGTCCTCGACCTGGGCGGCCATGAAGTCCGGCGTCTCGTCATAGCGGCCGAAGGCGTTGGGCAGGCCGGCATTGGGATAGGCGCAGGTGAAGGTGTCGGCGACGCCCGACAGCTCGGCCAGATGCGGCCGCATGGCGGCGGCGCCCAGCGCGCAGTTCAGGCCGACCGTGAACGGCCGCGCATGGCGGATCGAGTGCCAGAACGCGGTCGGCGTCTGGCCCGACAGCGTGCGACCCGAAAGGTCGGTGATGGTGCCGGAGATCATCACCGGCAGGCGCACCCCCTTCTCGGCGAAGATTTCCTCGGCCGCGAAGATCGCCGCCTTGGCGTTCAGCGTGTCGAAGATGGTCTCGATCAGCACGATGTCGGCGCCGCCGTCGATCAGCCCGCGCAACTGCTCGCCATAGGCGAGCCTGAGATCGTCGAAGGTGACGGCGCGGTAGCCCGGATTGTTGACGTCGGGCGAGATCGAGGCGGTGCGGTTGGTGGGTCCGAGCGCGCCGGCGACGAAGCGGCGGCGGCCGTCCTCGCTCTCGGCCCGGCGCATGGCGCGCTTGGCCAGCCGGGCGCCGTCGCGGTTCAGCTCGTAGACCATGTCCTCCATGCCGTAGTCGGCCTGGGCGATGCGGGTCGAGGAGAAGGTGTTGGTCTCGACGATGTCGGCGCCGGCCTTGGCATAGGCGTAGTGGATGTCCTCGATCGCCTTGGGCTGGGTCAGGATCAACAGGTCGTTGTTGCCCTGCTGGTGACAGGCGCAGGCCGCGAAGCGCTCGCCGCGGAAATGGTCCTCGTCGAGGCCGAGGCCCTGGATCTGCGTGCCCATGGCGCCGTCGAGCACGAGGATGCGCTCGCGCGCCGCGGCGGCCAGCGCTTCAAGGATTTCCGAGCCGTCCGGCTTGGCGGCGACCGGACCGAACAGGTCATCGAGGGGCATGGGCTGCGGCTTTCATCGTCTGCGGCAATCGGCGGGGCATGCCAGCAGATCACATAAAGACATCTTTATGTCAATATAAATGGTGCCGCAGCGGCATGCGCTATCGCGCGACGACGCCGACGCCCTCGGCGACGCGGTCGCTGGGATGCAGGATCACGCGCTCGCCTTCGGCGAGGCCGCTCCCGACCAGCGCGCTGCGCGCGTCGCGGGCGCCGATCCCGATCCGGCGAAGCGCGGCGCGGCCGTCCTCGCCGACGACGAACACCGCCCAGTCGCCTCCCTGCCGGAACAGCGCGCCGAGCGGCACCAGCAGCGTGTCGTCGTGGCGCTCGACGACGATGGCGATCGTGACGCGATAGCCGTGGCCGAGGCCGGGCCGCGCCTGCGTCGGTCCGGGCAGGTCGAGCACGACGCGCACGCGCTGCTCCTCGATGCCGAGCGTCGAGACCTTGGTGAAGCCGCTCGGCTCGATGCGGCGCACCGTCGCCGCCAGCGGCGGCCCGCCCCAGCCCTCGACGCGCGCTTCGGCCCCCTCGCGGATGCGGACCGCGTCGGCCGAGAGCAGCTCGGCCACCACTTCGAGCGCGGCCGGGTCGCCGATCTCCACCAGCGGCGTGCCGGCCGCCACCACCGCCTCGCTCTCGTGGTGGATGGTCAGGATATCGCCGTCGACCGGCGCCCGGACGACGACGCAGCAATCGCCGTTCTCGGCGCCGGCGCCTGTTTCCGGCCCGATCAGCCGCGCCTCGGCGCTTTCCATCTCGCGCTGCCGCATCTCCAGCGTCGCCCTGGCGATGTCGAGCCGCGCCTCGGCCCGGCGCACGCCGGCGTTCGCCTCCTCGAACATGCGCTCGGAAACGATGTTGCGCCGCGCCAGCTCCTCGACCCGGCGCTGCTCGCTTCGGGCGAGGTCGAGCTCGGCCTGCGCCTCGACGGCCTGCGCCTCGGCCAGCCGCACCGCGGCCTGCGCCGCGGCGAGCGCGCTTTCGGCCTCGCGCCGCGAGCGGGCGTCGAGGAAGGCCGGCGCGGCCGGGCGGATCATCGCCACGACGGTCGCCCCCGCCTCGACCCGGTCGCCGACGCTGCCCGGCGCGCGCTGCACCGTGCCGGAGACGGGCGCGGAGACGGTGTAGACATCGATGATGCGCGTCTTGCCGTCATCCGCCACCGTCACCTCGAGCGGCCCGCGCGCCACCGCCGCCATGTCGACCGGCACGGCCTGCGGCCGGAGCGCCCACCAGCCGGCGGCCCCGGCGAGCGCCAGGCCGCCAATCACGATTGCGGTTTTGCGGAGCGAAAGGGCCATGGCTATTCTCTCGTCTTCAGGACCTCGACCAGGTTCAGCCGGTCGATGCGGCGGCGCACGATCAGCGCCGAAAGGATGGAAGCGGCCAGCACCACGGCGCTGGCGCGGGCATAGGTGGCGCGCTCGATCACCAGCGGGATGCGGATCAGCTCGGTCGCCTGGCCCTCGACCATGGCGATGGCCATGGCGTGGCCGAGCGCCCAGCCGAGCGGCATCGCCAGCATGGTGAGCAGCGCCAGCTCGCCGAGCAATATCCACGACACCTCGGCGCGGGTGAAGCCCAGCACCCTGAGGCTGGCCAGCTCTCGCCCCTGCTCGGAAAGCTGGATGCGCGCGCCGTTGTAGACGACGCCGAAAGCGATGATGGCGGCGAGGCCGACGAGCACGCTCATCGTCATCAGCAGGTTCTCGGCCATGGTGGCGCGGAAATTCTGCACCGCGACGCGCTGGAGGCCGATGGAGCCGACCATCGGCAGTGCCTTGACCGCCGCGTAGAGCTCGTCGGTCAGGGCCGGGTCGAGCGTGACGTGGACGGCGGAGATGTAGTCGCCCTCGCGCATCAGCCGGTTCAACGCCGAAATCTCCATATAGGCGCCGAGGCCGATATAGCTTTCGACCACCGCCGACACCGGCACCGGCACCGTCTCGCGCCGCTCCTCCATCAGCTCGATCTCGACGCTGCCGCCGCGCCCCGTGCCGAGGATGCGGGCGAGCGCGGCCGTCAGCGCCACGCCTTCCTCCGGCATCGAAATCTCGCGTCCCTCCACGTCCATCAGCCGAGACAGCTCCGAGCCGGCCGGCTTGCCGGTGATGGCCAATCTGCGCTCGACCGGGCCGTTGCGGATGCGCGCGGCCACGTTCCGCGCCGGTTCCGCCACCAGCACGCCGGGCAGCCGCTCGATTTCATAGAGGGCAGCAGCCGGCTGCTTGTGGACGAAGCCGATGGTGGCGTGCTGGCGCTCGGAGCCGAAGAAGGTCGAGTCGATCAGCACCTCGATCGAATCGAAGGTGAACAGCGAGCCGACCAGCATGGCCACCGACAGCGCGATGCCGAGCGTGGTGAACAGCGCGCGCAGCGGCCGGCGCACGAGGTTGCGGCCGATCATCACCATGGTGCGCGGCAGGTGCGGTGCGAACGGCAGGCCGCCGGAAAACAGCCGCCGGTAGCGCGGCGGCGACGGCGGGCGCATCGCCACCGCCGGCGGCAGCGCCGCGGCCGCGCGCACCGCCCTGAGCGCGCCGAGCGCCGCCGCCCCGACCGAGACGGCGACGGCAAGCACGTAGATGTCGACACTGACGCGGAAGATCAGGAACGGGAAGTGGAAGAACTCGCCATAGAGGCGGGCGAGCCCCCGGCCCATCAGCGTGCCGGCGACGAGCCCGAGCGCCACCCCGATCAGCGCGATGACGATGACGAGCTTCATGTAGTGCCACGCAACGGAAGCGCCGGAATAGCCGACCGCCTTCATCAGCCCGATCTGCTCGCGCTCCAGCGCGATCAGCCGCGACAGGATCATGTTGACGAGGAAGGCGGCGACCAGGAGGAAGATCGGCGGCAGCACGTAGCTCATCGCCTTCAGCCCGTTGAGCTCGGAATCGAGGAAGGCGTGGCTCTGCTGGTCGGCGCGGCCATGGGCGCCGCGCCCGCCATAGGATTCGAGCAGCCGGTCGAGCCCGTCGATCACCGGGGCTGCCGGCTGGTCGCGCAGCAGCCTGACCGAGACGGAGTTGAACGCGCCCTTTAAGTCGAACGCCGCCTCCAGCGCCGCGCGCGACATCCACACCACGCCGAGGCGGCGGTCGTCGGGCATCAGGTCGGTGACGACATAGATGAATTCCGGCGACAGCGCCGTGCCGACGATCTGCAACTGGCGCTTGCGGCCGTTGATGACCGCGCCGAACGCGTCGCCCGGCGCAAAGCCGTGCGCGGCGGCGAAGGGTTCGTTGACCACCACCTCGTCCGGGTGGCCGGGCGAGGGCAGCCGGCCGGAGCGGACATGCAGCCGGTTCATCACCTCGACGCCGTCGTCGGGCACGGAAACCAGCATGCCGGCGGCCGGCTCGACCATGCCCTCGATGTCGAGCACGGCGTTCTCGCGGATGCGGGTCTCGACCGCCGCGACGCCGGGAAGCGCCGCGATGCGCTCGTGCAGCGCCTCTGGCGCGCGGGTGGCGGCGGCGAAGATGTCGGCGAAGGCGTTGCGCTCGTAATAGGCGGCGCGCGTCTCGAACAGCGAGCGCTGCGCGCCGACCGACAGCACCAGCGTCATCACGCCCGCCGCCATCACCAGCGCGATCGCGCCGACCTGCGCCCACAGCCGGGCGAGGTCGCGCAGCAGCTTGGCGTCGAGCGCGCTCATCCTCATAGTCTCACCCCCTTTCTCCTACCATGCGATCGAGGCCGGGGCCTCGCGGGTCTCATTCCTCTCGATGCGGGCGACGCGCCCGTCGGCGAAATGGATCACCCGGTCGGCCATGCCGCCGACGGCGACGTTGTGGGTGATGACCAGCACCGTGGTGCCGAACTGGCGGTTGATCGATTCCAGCGCCTCGAGCACGCGGATGCCGGTCCTGGAATCGAGCGCGCCGGTCGGCTCGTCGCACAAAAGCACCTCCGGCTTCTTGGCGATGGCGCGGGCGATCGCCACGCGCTGCTGCTCGCCGCCGGAAAGCTGGGCCGGGAAATGGTCGTGACGCCCGGCCGGCAGGCCGGCCAGCTCCAGCGCCGCGCCCGGCTCCATCGGGTCGCGGGCGATCTCGGTGACGAGCGCGACGTTCTCCAGCGCCGTCAGGCTGGGCACGAGGTTGTAGAACTGGAACACGAAGCCGACATGGTCGCGGCGGTAGCGCGTCAGCTCGCGCTCGCCGAGCCCGGTGATGTCGTCGCCGCGGAAAAAGACGTGGCCGCCGCTGGCCGTGTCGAGCCCGCCGAGGATGTTGACCAGCGTCGACTTGCCGCTGCCCGACGGCCCGAGCAGGACCAGGAACTCGCCGGCCTCGATCTCGAGGTCGACGCCGCGCAGCGCGTGGACGTCGACATCGCCGCGATAGACCTTGGTGACGGCCTCGATCCTGTAGATTGGCCCCGTCTCCACGCAATGCCTCCGGTTTCCTGCCTCGATAGGCGCTGATGCCGCCGCCGGCATTGACCCAGCGCAACATCCGCACCGGTTTCCGCCCGCTACCCCTCTCCCGGCCCCTCCCCCGGCCCGTCTCCCGGCCCCTCCCCCGCTTGGCCCGCCAGCCCGGCGGCGATGTCGCCGGCGAGCAGCTTCTCCTTCGACAGCAGCCCGGCATCCTCCAGCGCCTCGAAATCGGGCAGGTCGCGCAGGGTGCCGAGGCCGAATTCGAGCAGGAACCTGTCGGTGGTGACATAGGTGTAGGGCGCGCCCGGCCGCGGCGCGCGCGGGCCGGACGCGATCAGGCCGGCCCCGCGCAGATGGCCGATCAGGTCGCGGCTGATCTCGCGGCCGAAAAGGGCGGAAAGCTCGGCGCGGGCGATCGGCTGGAAATAGGCGATGGCCATCAGCGCCAGCGCCTCGGCCTGGGTGAGCTCGACCGTGCGCGGCCCGCTGCCGGTCGCGGCGCGGATGGCGTCGGCATAGGCCGGCCGCGTCAGGTGCTTCCAGCCGCCGGCGACCGCGACCAGGTCGTAGGGGCGGCCGCGCAGCTCCTGCCTGATGTCGTCGATCAGGAGGTCGAGGCTGCAATCCCTGCCGACGATGCGGGCGAGCCGCTCGCGGCCGACCGGCTCCGTGGCGGCGAAGATCGCCGCCTCGACGCGCAGCATCCATTCGCGCCAGCGCGCCTCCGGCGGCAGGTGCTCGAGCTCGCGGTCGAACAGCTCATCGCCCGCGCCGCGCCCCCGCTTTCCCGCCCGCGCCGCCTCGGCCATCGCCTACAGCCCGTAGAGCCGGAAGGTCGGCCGGCCGGTCAGCTCGCGCACCGCGCCCAGGCTCACCAGCCGCTCGAACAGGCGGCGCATGCTGCGGTCGCTCGCCGCCTTCCCCGGCCCCGCCGCCAGCGCGTCTTCGGACAGGAGCCGCGTCACGGTCTCGCCCGCGTCCTTGCCGCGCAGCCTGGGCGCGACGGCGAGCAGCCGTTCCGCCCGCCGGGCGAGATCGGCGTAGAGATCGGACGCCACGGCCGCGCCGTCGCCATAGGCGCGGGCGCAGGCCAGCCGCCATGCGGCGGGATCGGCCTGCCGCCCGCCGGCATGGTGACCGGCATGGCGAAACGCCTCGCGGCCGAGATGCGCGGCGAGAAGCGGCACCGGCGTCGGCCAGTTCAGGCGGCGGGCAAGCACGGCGTCCGCCAGCCACAGCGCCAGCGGCCGGGCGTCGGGACGAAGCCCGAGCGCCGTCTCGGCGATCCCCGCCGCCGCGTCGAGCGGATTTTCCCGCCCCGCCGCCGATGCCGCCGCGTCATCGAACGCCTCCCGCATCGCTCCGTCCATGTCGGGCAAGAACGGGCCGGGCAACAGCAGGTCGGGCAGGGGCGCGCCCGCCGCCAGCGCCCGCCAGGCCTGGAGCACCCTGCCGGCCGGGCCGGGGTCGTCGCCGGGGCGCGTCAGATAGAGGTGGTCGCGCAGCGCCGCCGCGTCCTCGGACCGGCCTTGCAGCCGCACCACCGCGCAGGCTGAAGACAGCGCCAGGCGCTGCCGCCACAGCGAGGCCAACGGGTGGTCGCCGCGCGCGAGCGGATGGAGCGCGCCGAGCGCGGCACCGGCGGCAAACATCGCCTCCCCGAGGTTTCCCTGCCGGTTCCCGCCCTTTCCCGCCGCGCGCGCCCAGTCGGGCGGCGGCGGGAAGGCCGGCGGCAATTCAGGCAGGAATCGGGGATGCAGGGCCATGAATCAGCCTTATCCCGATACGGCGGTTTGCGCCATCGGCATCGCGCCAAACCGCCGCACCGAACGCCATGGCTGCGGCCGGCTCAGCGCCCGAGCCGGCTGCCGGCGACGGCGTAGACGCGGGTTCGGCCGAGCAGATGGGCGACGAGGCTTTCGCGGCGGAACAGCCCGTCATAGGCGCGGTCGCGCAGGTCGAGCGCGCCGGTGAACGCGCCGAAGGCCGGCAGGATCAGGCGGGCGCCGTCGGTGGCGAAGCAGCGGCGGCGCACCGCGCGGCCGTGCCGGACCACGGTCGCGCCGGGATGGAGGTGGCCGGCGACCTCGCCCGGCTGCGCGCCGGGGAGCGGCGCGTGGCGCAGGCGCAGAGGCCCGACCGCGACCTCGTCGGCGACCGCGCCGGGCAGGCCGGCCGGCGCGTCGGGGTCGTGGTTGCCCGCGACCCAGACCCAGTCGCGGCCGGCCATCAGCGCTTCCAGCCTGTCGCGGAACGGCAACGGCAGCCGGCCCGCGCCATGGCCATCGTGAAAGCTGTCGCCGAGGCTGACGACGGCGCGCGGACGGTGGGTGGCGACGACGGCGGCGAGCAGGTCGAGCGTGGCGAGGCTGTCATAGGGCGGCAGCAGGCGGCCCTGCCGCGCCGCGGCCGAGCCCTTCTCCAGATGCAGGTCGGAGACGACGAGCAGGCTGGAATCCGGCAAATAGAGCGCGCCGCGCGGGTCGAGCAGCGCCGCCGCGCCCGCGACGGCGATCAGCCCCGGCGCCTGCGCGAACCCTGTCCCCTGCGGCGAAAAATTCATCGTTCTCCCATCGCCTCGGCGATCAGCTCGTCCTCGGCCTCGGCCAGCAGCGCCTCGTCGGCCTCGCCCCTGACGCTCTCCTTGCCGATCTCCAGCATCACCGGCACGGCGAGCGGCGAGATGCGGTCGAGCCCCTTATGCACGATTCGGCCGCGGATGCGCGAGAGCAGGCCGGCGAGGCGGCCGATGTCGAGCAGGCCGGCGGCGGCGTCGGCCCGGGTGGCGGCGAGCAGGATGTGGTCGGGGTCGTGGCTCCTCAGCACGTCGTAGATCAGGTCGGCCGAGACCGTCACCTGCCGCCCGGTCTTCTCCTGGCCGGGGTGGCGCTTCTCGATCAGCCCTGCGATGACGGCGCAGGAACGGAAGGTGCGCTTCAGCATCCAGCTTTCGGCCAGCCAGGCGTCGAGGTCGTCGCCGAGCATGTCCTCGTCGAACAGGTCGGACAATGGCAGCGCGCCCCCCGCGCACAGCGCACCAATGTCGCGGTCGGCCCAGACGGCGAGCGAATAGTCGGTGGCGACGAAGCCGAGCGGCCGGCCGCCGGCGCGCTCCAGCCGGCGGGTCAGCAGCATGCCGAGCGTCTGGTGGGCCAGCCTGCCCTCGAACGGATAGGCGACCATATAGAAGCGCTTGCCGCGCGGAAAAGTCTCGACCAGCAGGTCGCCGGCCCGCGGCAGCAGCGACACGCGCTTCTGGATCGCCAGCCATTCCGCCACCTGGCCGGGCAATGCCCGCCAGCGCGCCGGGTCGGCCAGCATGGCGCGGACCTCGGAAGCGAGATAGGTCGACAGCGGGAACTTGCCGCCGGCATAGGCCGGCACCCTGGCGTCGTGGCCGGCGGCGTTCGACACGTAGCACTCGTTCTCGCGGATGCCCTCGAAGCGCAGCATGCGGCCGGAGAACAGGAAGGTGTCGCCGGGCGCCAGCGTCTCGACGAAATATTCCTCGACCTTGCCGAGCGACAGGCCGCCGGCCGCGCCGCCGCGCCGGCGCGTCAGCCGCACGGTGAGCAGCGGCTCCTCGATGATGGTGCCGACGTTCAGCCGGTATTGCTGGGCGAAGCGCGGATGCGAGACGCGCCACAGCCCCTCCCTGGTCCTGCGGATGCGGGCGTAGCGCTCGTAGACGCGCAGCGCGTAGCCGCCGGTGGCGACGAAATCGACCACGCGCGAGAAGGTGCCGGCGTCGAGGTCGGCATAGGGCGCGGCGGTCCTGACCTCCGCCAGCAGGCCGGCCTCGTCGAAGGGGCCGGCGCAGGCCATGCCCATGACGTGCTGGGCGAGCACGTCGAGCGCGCCGGAGGTCAATGGCGGCGTGTCCTGCGCGCCCTCGGTCGAGGCTTCGAGCGCGGCGCGGCATTCCAGCACCTCGAAGCGGTTGGCCGGGACGAGGATGGCGCGGCTCGGCTCGTCCATGCGGTGGTTGGAGCGGCCGATGCGCTGGGCGAGCCTCGATGCGCCCTTGGGCGCGCCGACATGGATGACGAGGTCGACGTCGCCCCAGTCGATGCCGAGGTCGAGCGTCGAGGTGGCGACGACGGCGCGCAGCGCGTTGGCTTCCATCGCGCTTTCCACCCGCCGCCGCTGGGCGACGTCGAGCGAGCCGTGATGCAGCGCGATCGGCAGCGTGTCGTCGTTGATGCGCCACAATTCCTGGAACAGCAGCTCGGCCTGGCTGCGCGTGTTGACGAACAGAAGCGTGGTGCGATGGGCCTTGATCGCCTCGTAGATGTCGGGGACGGCGTAGCGGGCCGAATGGCCGGCCCACGGCACCCGCTCGGCCGAGTCGAGGATGGTGACGACCGGCTTCGCCCCGCCGGCGACCGCGACCAGCTCGGCCATCGCGCCCGGCGGCGCCTGCGGCGCCAGCCAGCGCCGCAGCGCGTCGGGGTCGGCCACCGTCGCCGACAGGCCGACGGTCCGCAGGCCGGGCGCGAGCTGGCGCAGCCGGGCGAGCCCCAGCGCCAGCAGATGCCCGCGCTTCGACGTCACCAGCGCGTGCAGCTCGTCGAGCACGACATATTTCAGGTCGGCGAAGAAGCGCGCCGCGTCCGGCCCCGAGATCAGCAGCGCCACCTGCTCCGGCGTGGTCAGGAGGATGTCGGGGGGAACGAGCTTCTGGCGCTGGCGCTTGTGCTGCGGCGTGTCGCCGGTGCGGGTCTCGATGCGGATGGCGAGCTCCATCTCGGAAACCGGCTTGCCGAGATTGCGCTCGATGTCGACGGCGAGCGCCTTCAGCGGCGAGACGTAGAGCGTGTGGACGCCGGGCGCGGCCGCGCCGACCTTGCGCTTCGGCCGCTCAGACAGCTCCGTCAGCGACGGCAGGAAGCCGGCCAGCGTCTTGCCCGCCCCGGTCGGCGCGATCAGCAGCGCGGACCGCCCCGCCCGCGCGTGGGCGAGAAGCGCGAGCTGGTGCGGCCGCGCCGCCCAGCCGCGCGAGGAGAACCAGCGCCGGAAGCGCTCGGGCAGCAGGGACGGTTCGGGCGCGGCGTTGTCGGACACCGCCAACAGGTAATGCGGCCGACGCGCCGCGCCAAGCCTTCCGGCGGCGGCCCGCCATGCCTATCTAACCCGGCATGCAGCCACACGACCTGCTCCACCCCCGCCCGCAGGGGCTCTATTGCCCGCCGGGCGATTTCTTCATCGACCCGGTGCGGCCGGTGGCGCGGGCGCTGGTCACCCACGGCCATTCCGACCACGCGCGGCCCGGCCACGACCATGTGCTGGCCACGCGCCAGACGCTCGACATCATGGCGCTGCGCTACGGCGAGAACTTCGCCGGCGCGACGCAGGCCGTCCGCTACGGCGAGACGGTTTCCGTCAACGGCGTCGCCGTGTCGTTCCACCCGGCCGGCCATGTGCTCGGCTCGGCGCAGATCGCGGTCGAGCGGGACGGCCTGCGCATCGTCGCCTCCGGCGACTACAAACGCGCCCCCGACCCGACCTGCGCCCCGTTCGAGCCGGTCGCCTGCGACGTGTTCATCACCGAGGCGACGTTCGGCCTGCCGGTGTTCACCCACCCGCCGGCCGGCGAGGAGGCGGCGAAGCTGCTGCGCTCGATGGCGCGCTTTCCCGACCGCGCCCATCTCGTCGGCGCCTACGCGCTCGGCAAGGCGCAGCGGGTGATCCGGCTGGCGCGCGAGGCCGGTTACGACAGGCCGGTCCACATCCACGGCGCGCTGGCGAAATTGTGCGCCTACTACCAGGCGCAAGGGATCGACCTCGGCCGGCTGGAGCCGGCGACGCTGGAGGCCGGCGCGAAAGACGACTTCGCCGGAGCGCTGGTGGTCGGCCCGCCCTCGGCCTTCGCCGATCGCTGGGCGCGGCGCTTTCCCGATCCGGTCTCGTGCTTCGCCTCGGGCTGGATGCGCATCCGCCAGCGGGTGCGCCAGCGCGGCGTCGAGCTGCCGCTGATCGTCTCCGACCATTGCGACTGGGAGGAGCTGACGCGGACGATCCGCGACACCGGCGCCGCCGAGGTGTGGGTGACGCACGGCCGCGAGGAGGCGGTGGTGCGCTGGTGCGAGCTCGCCGGCATAGACGCGCGGCCGCTCCACCTCGTCGGCTACGAGGACGAGGCGGAGTAGAAACGATGAGACGCTTCGCCGAGCTCCTCGACCGGCTGCTGCTGACGCCGTCGCGCAACGCCAAGCTGACGTTGATGGCCGGGCATTTCCGCGACGCGCCCGACCCCGACCGCGGGCTGGCGCTGGCGGCGCTGACCGGCAATCTCGCCTTCGCCGCGGTCAAGCCGGCGCTGCTCAAGGGCCTGATCGCCGAGCGCATGGACCCGGTGCTGTTCGCCTATTCCTACGACTATGTCGGCGACCTCGCCGAAACCGTCTCCCTCGTCTGGCCGGGGAGCGCGGAGGGCGCGGGCGAGGACGACCTCCCGCTCGCCTCCGTGGTCGCGGCGCTCCACGGCGCCAGCCGCTCCGACGCCGGCCGGGTGCTGGCCGGCCTCCTCGACCGGCTGGACCCCGGATCGCGCTTCGCCGTCATCAAGCTGGTGACGGGGGGCCTGCGCGTCGGCGTCTCGGCCAGGCTCGCCAAGCAGGCGCTGGCCGATTACGGCGGCGTCGACGTCCACGACATCGAGGAGATATGGCACGGGCTGGAGCCGCCCTACGCGCCGCTGTTCGCCTGGCTCGACGGCCGCGGCCCGAAGCCGGAGCGGGCGGCGCCGGCGCTGTTCCGCCCGGTGATGCTGGCCAACCCGGTCGCGGACGGCGATCTCGACCGGCTGCTGCCGCAGGACTACGCCGCCGAATGGAAATGGGACGGCATCCGCGCGCAAGCCGTGCGCGAGGACGGCCGCATCAGGCTCTACTCGCGCTCCGGCGACGAGATTTCCGCCGCCTTCCCCGACCTCGTCGAGGCGATGGATTTCACTGGCGGGCCCGCTGGCGGGCCCGATGGCGGACCCGATGGCGCACTCGACGGCGAATTGCTGGTCGGCCGCCCGCCGGAGCATGTCGGCACCTTTTCCGACCTCCAGCAGCGGCTGAACCGCAAGACCGTTTCGGCGAAGACGCTGCGCGACCATCCGGTGTTCATGCGCTGCTATGACCTGCTGCTCGACGGCGGGGAGGATCTGCGCGCCCTGCCCTTCGCGATGCGCCGGGCGCGGCTGGAGCGTTTCGTGGCGCGGCTCGACCCGGCCCGCTTCGACCTGTCGCCGCTCGTCGCCTTCGCCGGCTGGGACGACATCGCGGCCCGGCGGCGCGACCCGCCGCACCCGATCGTCGAGGGGGTGATGCTGAAGCGGCTGGATTCGCCCTACCTGCCCGGCCGGCCGAAGGGGCCGTGGTTCAAGTGGAAGCGCGATCCGCGCGTCATCGACGCGGTGCTGATGTATGCCCAGCGCGGCCACGGCAAGCGGTCGAGCTTCTATTCCGACTACACTTTCGGCGTGTGGAAGGGCGAGGCGCTGGTGCCGGTCGGCAAGGCCTATTTCGGCTTCACCGACGCCGAGCTCAGGCAGATCGACAAGTTCGTCCGCGACAACACGGTCGAGCGCTTCGGTCCGGTCCGCGTCGTCCGCGCCGAGCCGCGCCACGGCCTCGTGCTGGAGGTCGCGTTCGAGGGGCTCGCCCGCTCGAGCCGGCACAAGTCGGGCGTCGCCATGCGCTTTCCGCGCATCGCGCGGCTGCGCTGGGACAAGCCGCCCGAGGAGGCCGACCAGCTGGCGACGCTGGAGGCGATGCTGGACGGCTGACGGCCGGCCGTTCGCGGCTCAGGTATCGGACACGCGCTGCGGCTTGCCCTTGCGCCTGGTCGCGGCAAGCTCCTCGAGCTGCTTCTCGCTCATCGACTCGTACATCTCCTTCGAGGCGCCCTTGAGCTCGCTCTTCTCGGTTTCGCCGCGTTTGGCCGCCAGCGCGGCGCCGGCCGCCATCTGCTGGGCCTTGGATTTCGCGGGCATGGCACTTCTCCTTCCGCTCCATGTTCCTTGCGTGGAAGGCGAACGCGCCGGACGGCGAAAGGTTCGGGCGTCTATTCCGCTTTCGCCGCCGGCCAGGTCCAGAAGTCGTTGCCTTCGGCCTCGAGGTTGCGGTTCAGCACCATCTTGTGGACCTCGTCGGCGCCGTCGACCAGCCGCGCCTGGCGGGCGTAGCGGTAGATCCATTCGAGCGGGGTGTCCTTGGAATAGCCGCGCGCGCCGTTGATCTGGATCGCCGTGTCGGCGGCCTGGTGCAGCAGGTTGGCGACGTGGACCTTGGCCATCGACACCTCCTTGCGGGCGTAGCCGCCGCGGTCGAGCTCCCAGGCCGCCTTCATCACCAGCAGGCGGCCGATCTCGATCTTCATGGCGAGGTCGCCGAGCATCATCTGGATCGATTCGCGCTTCGACAGCCGCTCGCCGAAGGCGAAGCGCTCGGCGGCGTAGGTGCGGGCGATCTCGACGCAGCGCTTGGACAGGCCGAGCCAGCGCATGCAGTGGGTCAGCCGCGCCGGGCCGAGCCGCATCTGGGTCAGCTTGAGGCCGTCGCCCTCCTCGAGCAGCCGGTTCTCCACCGGAATTTCGAGGTCCTCGAACACAAGCTCGCAATGGCCGCCATGCTCCTCCGGCCCCATGATCGGGATGCGCCGGTCGATCCTCCAGCCGGGCTGGTCGCGGTCGAACAGGAAGGCGGAGAGCCCCTTGCGCGGGTCGTCGGAGGTGCGCGCCATCAGGATGAAGTGCTTCGCCTCCGCGGCCCCGGTGATGAACCATTTGCGGCCGCGGACAACGTAGCGGTCGCCCGTCTTCGTCGCCGTGGTCAGCATCATCGACGGGTCGGAGCCGCCGCCCGGATGCGGCTCGGTCATGACGAAGGCCGAGCGCACGCCGCCCTCGACGATGGGCGCGAGCCAGCGCTCCTTCTGCGCCGGCGTCGCCGCCATCTCCAGCACCATCATGTTGCCGTCGTCGGGCGCGGCCGAGTTGAACACCACCGGGCCGAAGATCGAGCGGTTCATCTCCTCGTAGCACGCGGCCATGCCGACCTTGCCCAGCCCCTGGCCGCCGGTCTCGGGCTTCAACTGGAGGCACCACAGCCCTTCGGCCCGCGCCTCGGCCCTCAGCTCGTCGGCGAGGTCGAGGCGGATGTTCTCATGCGCGTCGTAGCTCGCCGGGTCCGCCTCCAGCGGCAGCAGGCGGTCCTCGACGAAGCGGGCGATGCGGCCGCGGAAATCCTCGATGCGCGGCGAAACGGTGAAATCCATGTCAAACCCCCTAAAGCGATGAAACGAGATGGCCGCCATCGGCGACGAGCGCGGTGCCGGTGATGTAGCTACCGGCGTCGGTGGCGAGCAGCAGCAGCGCGCCGTCGAGCTCGGCCGGTTTCCCGAGCCGCCGCTGCGGGATGCGCCGGATCAGCGCCTTGCCCGCCTCGCTGGCGAAGAAGTCGCGGTTCAAGTCCGTCTCGATATAGCCGGGACACAGCGCGTTGACGCGGATGCCGTGGCGCGCCCATTCCAGCGCCAGCGTCTTGGTCAGGTGGATCAGGCCCGCCTTCGACGCCGCATAGGCGGCGAGGTTGCCGGCGGGCCGGAGCCCGGTGATCGAGGCGACGTTGACGATCGAGCCGCCCTTGCCCGCGTCGCGCAGCGCCCGCGCGCCGGCCTGCGCGACGAGGAAGGCGCCCGTCAGGTTGGTGTCGAGGACGCGGTCCCACGTCGCGGCGTCCATGGCGAGCGCGGGCGTGTCGGTGGTGACGCCGGCATTGTTGACGACGATGTCGGGCGCCTCGCCGATCTGCGCGAAGGCGGCCTCGACCGAGGCCGGGTCGGCGACGTCGAGCGCGACCGCGCGGGCCGCGCCCCCCGCCGCCTCGATCTCCGCCCGCGCCGCCTCCAGCGCCTCCGGCCGCCGCGCGGCCAGGACGACCCTGGCCCCTTGCGCCGCCAGCACGCCGGCGAAGTGGCGGCCCAGCCCCGACGACGCCCCGGTGACGAGTGCGGTCCTGCCGTGCAATTGTCCTGCCATCCGATCCTCTTAAAAAAACGAGCGCTCGCTCTATTTTATGGATACTTCTCCCCCCGCGAGTCAACTGCTATCAGTGAATTTCGCAGTGTGGATTTTCGCAGTGTGGACTTCATGTCGCGGCCGGCGGATTTCCGCCCGGACGGGCGCGGCGAAGGCACGAGACAGGCCCCAAGACAGGGCCAAAGACAAGCTGGGGAAGGAAGGCATGAGCGGCGCGCGCAAGGCAGTATCGGCGGCGGACAGCCGCCAAAGATGAAGGCCGTTCTCGCCGGCAGGGGCGACTTTTCGACGGAGGGCCTGTGCCGGTCCATCCTCGAGCGCCACCGCGACATGATCCGCGTGCAGAAGCCGCATGTCGCCGTGGCCAAGCTCGCGCGCATCGTCGAGACGATCCTGAAGCTGTCCAACCGGCAGGGCTTCCACGCCACCTCGCTGCGCGAGATCTCGGCCGAGTCGGGCGTCAGCATGGGCGGGCTCTATTCCTATTTCGACAGCAAGGACACGCTGCTCCTGATGATCCTCGGCGAGGTCTCGGCCGCGACCACCAGCGTGCTCGAGGGCGCGCCCGGGGATGTCGCCGCCGACCCGGCGCGGCACCTGCGCTGGCTGATCGCGGCCCATGTCGCGCTGACCGAGGCGATGCTGCCCTGGTTCGTCTTCGCCTTCCTGGAGGCGAAATCGTTTCCGCCGGCGGGCCGCCGGGCGGCGGTCGAAAGCGAGGAGGCGACGGAGGCGATCTTCCGCGGCGCCATCGAGCGCGGCGCGCGGCAGGGCTGCTACGCCGTCGAGGACCCGGCCTTCGCCGCCGGGCTCATCAAGCCGCTGCTCCAGGACTGGTACGTCAAGCGCGCCAAATGGCGCCGGCGCGGCATCACCGCCGACGAATACGCGGCGCGGGTCCAGGCCTTCGTCGAAAGAGCGCTCGGGGCGGACCCCGCCGGACCGGCGAAAGGCGGCACGGCCGCGCGCTGAAACCCGGCCCGGACGACATCGCGGCCCGGAACGGGACCCGCGCCGACGCCCCTCCCCGCCCTCTGCCCGCGCTTGGCCGTCAACCGGCGTTGAACTTTGGCCCACTCCGCTATTGGGCAAAGTTCAACGCCGAAACGCACCTGGTCTGGCAACCTGATCGGGAAACGCCCGCAGTGCCGTGACGGCATCCTCTCCGTGGCGGCGTGCTGCTCGCCCATGGCCTCGCAGGCTTCCCGCCAGGCGCTCGGGCTGAGTCAGAACGAACCAGACGCGCTGAAAAAGCACTGCGCGCCGCGGGCCTGCCCGACAGCGCGATCCGGTTTCAATCTCGAGGCATGATCGGATTGAATGGCGTCGTCACGTCGCAACCGATTCATCGAGCCCGGAACGTGCTCCGGGAGCCGCCGGACCGAGCGCTTCCCTGGCAAGCAGATCCTTGCGGATCTTGCCCGTCGGCCCTCGCGGCAGGTCCGCGACAAGGTGAATCTCGCGCGGACATTTGTAGGGCGCGAGCCGGTTCTTGCAGTGGGTTATGACCCGCTCCACGGTCACGTCCGACGACGGCTCCGGAACAACGAAGGCCACGACCTCCTCGCCCAGCCGCTCGTCGCGCTTGCCGACCACGGCCGTCTCGACCACGCCGGGGATCTCGTGGATGACCTCCTCGACGTCGCGGGCATAGACGTTGTAGCCGCCGCGGATGATCAGTTCCTTGACGCGCCCGACGATGTAGAAATAGCCGTCCTCGTCGCGCCAGGCGAGATCGCCGGTGTGCAGCCAGCCGTTCTTCACCGTCTCGGCGGTGGCGTCGGGCCGGTTCAGGTAGCCCTTCATGATGTTGTGGCCGCGCATGACTATCTCGCCGACATTGTCCCGGCCGGGCGGCAAGGCATTGCCCGCCCCGTCGACGACCCTGATCTCCACTCCCCACACCGCGCGGCCGATCGAGCCCAGCCGCCGCTCGAAGACGCCGCCGTTGATGGTGCCCGAGCCGGTCGATTCCGACATGCCCCAGCCTTCGACGTAGCTGACCTGCGGCAGGCGCCGCTCGATCTGGTGGATGACCTCGACCGGCATCGGCGCGCCGCCGCTGACGATGATGCGCACCGAACCGAGGTCGGCCTTCGACCAGTCCGCCGCCAGCATCTCGATGAACATGGTCGGCACGCCTGCGAGAACGGTCAGGCGATGCCGGTCGATGGCGTCGACCATCTCCTGCGCGTCGAAGCGGCGCATCAGGTAGATCGCCTCGCCGCGGCGCACCGCGATGTTGAGCACGCTCGACAGGCCGAAGACGTGGAACAGCGGCAGCACCGCCAGCGTGACGTCGTCCCGCCCGATGTCGAGCAGCTCGGATTCGGCCGTGCAGCTGACATAGGCCTGAAGGTGCGTCAGCTCCGCTCCCTTGGGCCGCCCGGTCGTGCCGCTGGTGTAGATGACGATGGCGGTGGCGTCGCCATCGGTCCGGGCCACCTGCCGGTCGCCCGGGTCGGTCGCCTCGAGCGCGGCGAAGCGCGGCAGGTCGCCGGCGTCCGCCATCTCGTCGACCGCGTAGATCACGACATGGGCGAGCCGCGGCTCGTTGCCCACGGCCTCGACGACTGTTCGATAGGCGGTGATCGCCGCCACCGCCTCGGCGTCGAGCATCAGATGCGTCAGCTCGTCGGGCGTCAGCATCGGGTTGAGCGGCACGACGACGAGCCCGGCGCGCAGCGCGCCGAAATAGGCGACGATGAACTCGACGATGTTGGGCAGGTGGATGACGATGCGCGAGCCGGGCGCGAACCCGGCCCGGCGAAGCCCCTCCGCCACCCGCGCGGTGCGCTCGTCCATCGTCGCATAGTCGAGCGCGGCGTCCGCGCACCGGACCATCGTCCGCCGGGGCCAGAGGCGCCGGGCCTCGGTCAGCATCGTTGCGATGTTGAACTGCATCGCGCCCTCTCAGATCAGGCCGTCGTTGCGCAGAGCGTCCAGCGAGGCCGTCGCGGCCGCGAGGACGGCATCGACGTCGGCATCGCTGTGGGCGGCCGAGACGAAAGCGAGATGGATGCCCGGCACGAGCACGCCGCGCTCCTGGAGGTGCTGGTAGAAGACGGTCTCGGCCTCGACATAGCGGCTGGTGATGTCGCGCGACGAGCGGATCTGCCCCTCGGCGAAGCGCAGATGGAACATGGAACCGGCGTTCATCATGGTGACGGGCATGTTATGCCGGCTTGCGTGCCGGTTGATGCCTTCCGCGAGGCGGTCGCCCAGGCCGTTGAGGCGCGTGTAGAGGTCCGGCGTGTCGCGCATCTCGGTCAGCGCGGCGATGCCGGCGGCCATGGTCAGCGGGTTGCCCGAGAAGGTGCCGCCCGAAAAGATCGGCCGCGCCTGCCCGGTGCCGGTGTTGAACACCGACATCACCTCGGTGCGCCCGGCAACCGCGCCGATGGGCAGGCCGCCGCCGAGCGCCTTGCCATAGGTGGCGAGGTCGGCATGGACGTCGAAATACTCCTGGCCGCCGCCATAGGCCAGGCGGAAGCCGGTGATGACCTCGTCGACGATCAGCAGCACGCCCGCTTCGCGGCACGCTTCTCCCAGGCCGCGCAGCCAGGGACCGATATCGGTGCGCGGGTTCGAGCTCTGCACCGGCTCGACCAGGACCGCCGCCAGCCGGTCGCGGTTCCCGCGAATGATGTCGAACGCCGCCTCGTCGTTGTAAGGCAGCATCGTCACGGTTTCGAGGATTTCGCTCGGAATGCCGGCGCCCCGGCGGCGGGGGGCAGGGGCGTGACGGTCGCTGGAACGTTCGGCCACGAGCAGCGCATAGTCGTGGACGCCGTGATAGCTGCCGTCGAACACCGCCACCACAGACTTGCCGGTGAAGGCGCGGGCGGCGCGTATGGCGTACATGGTCGCTTCTGTGCCGGTGTTGCAGAACACCACCTGCTCGCCGCAGGGCGCGGCCTCAACCAGCAATTCGCCCAGCCGGTGCTGGAGCGGATTGTGGATGCCCCAGTGCCAGCCGCGGGTGATCTGGTCGGCGAGCGCCTTTTCCACCGCGGCGGGACGGTGGCCGAGCACATGCGGGCCGAAACCCATGGTCAGGTCGATATATTCCTTGCCGTCGACATCGGTCAGGCGCGAGCCGGAGGCGGACTGTATATAGGCCGGGCAGGCGATCTCGACCGTTCCGACGATTTCGGCCGCCATCACCTTGGCCGCCTCCTCGTGAATGGCGACGGATCTGGGCGACGTCGCGCGAAGACGCTTCGTCACCTGGGAAATAGGGCTTTGGGTGGTGTCCATGAACTTCATTCCTTTGCTCTGTTCAGTTCGTTCCGCGCGGCGCCGGCGCGGGCTATTTCCGTTCGGGCCGGTCAGGTCTTCTCCGCGCCGACGACGGTCAGGATCCTGCGTTTCAGCAGCAGGACAGCGATGACGCCGATCAGCACGGTGACCGCGATCAGCAGGGCCGACACCGCCGTGACCGTCGGGTCGATCTCGTTGCGCAGCGTGATGAACATCTTCTTTGGGATCGTCGTGTGAACCCCGGCGATGAAGAAGGTCAGCACCACCTCGTCGAAGCTGACCGCGAAGGCGAACAGCCACGACACGAGCAGGTGCGGCATCAGCGCCGGCGCCACCACGCGGGTCAGAACGGTCGCCCGCGAGGCGCCAAGGCTGATGGCGGCCTGCTCGATGCGCTCGTCGAAGGCGGCGACCGCATTGCTGACGATCATCACCACGAAGGGCAGCGACAGCACGGTGTGGGCAAGGACGAGCCCGGGCATGGTGCCGAGCAGGCCCAGCCGCGCATAGACCAGATAGGCGGCGACGGCGAGCACCACGGGGGGCACCACCATCGGTCCGATGAAGGAGGCGGCGATGGCTTCGCGCCAGACGACGGAATTGCGCACCAGCGCATAGGCGGCCAGCGAGCCGGCCGCCAGCGCCAGCAGGCTGCTGGTCGCCGCCAGGACGAGCGAGGTGCGCAGCGCCTCGATCCACAACGGATCGGCGAACAGCTTCCCGTACCAGTGCAGCGAAAAGCCCTGCGGCGGGAACTCCAGCCCCTTGCTGGCCGAGAACGACATCGGCACGACGACAAGCACCGGCGCCAGCAGCAGGAAGAGCGCGAACAGCGACCACAGCGCCAGCGCCGCGTCGGAAAGACGCGAAGAGAGAGCCTGCCAGTTCATTGCGACCGCCTCCTGCCGACGCGGGCGAGACCGGCGAGCGCGCGCGCCAGCATGAAGACGCCCAGCGTGACGAGGAGGAGGAAGAACGACAGCGCCGCCGCCAGCGACCAGTCGGAGCTGGTGTTGATGAGGTAGTCGAGCAGCGTGGCCAGCATCTTGACGCGGCCGCCGCCGATGATGGCTGGCGTGACGTAGAAACCGAAGGTCATGATGAAGACGAGGAAGGCGCCGGTGACCAGCGCCGGCACGGTCAGAGGGAAGAAGACGCGCCAGAAGGCCTGGAACCGCGAGGCTCCGAGCGACAGCGCCGCCTGGCTGAGGCGCGGGTCGATGGCCGACATCGCCGCCACCATCGGCATGACGAAGAACGGCGCCAGGATGTTGATCGTGCCGATCATGACCCCCAGTTCCCGATAGAGGAACGACAGCGGCTGGTCGACGATGCCGAGCCGCATCAGGACGGTGTTGACGACGCCCTCGCGGCCGAGCAGCACGATCCAGCTATAGGTCCGCACCAGGATGCTGACCCAGAACGGCAGGACGAGCGCGACCAGCGCCACGATCCGCATCCGCGGCCCGAGCCGGCTGATCCACAGCGCCAGCGGGTAGCCGAAGGCGATGCAGCAGATCGTGGCGATGACTGCCAGCCGTGCCGTGTTGAGGACGATGTGCAGATAGACGGGCTCGCCGAACAGCCGCCCGTATGCGCCGAACCCCAAATCCGGGTCCTGCACGCTTTGCGGCAGCAGCAGGGCCAGCGGCATGAGGAAGCCCAGCGTCAGGAGGGTCAGGCCGGGGAGAACGAGCACCCCGCGATCCAGCCGGCGGCGGATGCCGCCGGCGAAGGGCAATGCCGGCGAGGACGCCATCAGAAATTCTTCAGCGTGTACTCCGACCAGCGCCGCTCGGCTTCCTCGCCGTGCTCGGCCCACCACATGCGGTCGGAGCTGGCCTGGGTCTTGCGAAGCTCGGGGTTGGTCGGCAACTTCGCCTGGATGGCCGCGTCGATATGGTCCATGATCGTCGGGCTCGGTCCGGCGATCGGAGTGACCGCGGCGGCGCGGGCCTGGTTCTCGACCTTGCTCATCTCGTGCAGGAGCTTCATGGCGAGTTCAGGATTCGGCGCGCCCTTCGGCATCACGAAATAGGCGACGTCCCAGATGCCGGGGGCGAAGTTCACGTAGAATCCGTCTTCCTCGAAGACATTGTCCCAGGTGGCGACATAGACTGCCTCCCCCGACTTCAGGAGCTGCGGCGTCTGGCTGGCGGCCTCCCACAGGATCAGGTCGTCCTTGATCTTGTCGATGCTGGCCAGCGCGCGGTCGATGTCGAGCGGATAGAGTTCGTTCGGCTCGACGCCATCGGCCAGCAGCGCCAGCGGCAGGGCGTAGCGCGCATAGGCGGGGATGGCGCGACGGCCCGGCTGGCGCTCCGTGTCCCAGAACTCCTGCCACGTAGTGACCGGCTCGGCCTCCGGCATCGAGGCCAGGAACAGCGCGAAATACTGATAGCCGAAGGCATAAGGAAGCCTCGCTTCCTCGTTCATCGCCTCCGGGTCGATCAGGTTCCAGTCGAGGTCCTCGATCAGCCCCTGCGCGCGGGCGGTCTCGACGCCGGGACCGGAAAGCTCCATCAGGTCCGCGGTCACGCTGCCGGACTTGACCATGGCCTTGAGCTTGCCGAGGCTCCCCGGCTGCTCGCGCACCAGCTTCACGCCGGTCGCCTCGGTGAACGGCCTGCCATAGGCGATGTCGATCGACTCGCCGCTGGTGCCGCCGGATTCGATGATGCGGATTTCCGTCGGTTCGCTCGCGTGGCCGGCCGACAGTGCGGCCAGCAGCGCGACGGAACCGGCTGCCAGAATTCTCTTCATGCGATCTACTCCCATTTTCTGCTCCTCCGATTTGGTGCCTCTAATAAAACCTTCAGCCGGAAGCGGCCGTACCGCTGCCGGGATTTTCCGGGATGTGCCAGATGTCGCCCGGCCGCCACCGAAGCCGGACGCGGGTGGCGGGCAGGTACTGCTTCCGGTCGGACGGGACCACGGCGACGAGCTGCCGGCCGTTGTCCAGCACCAGCCGGTAGCGGACGGTGGTGCCGAGATAGATCGCCTGGTCGACCACCGCGGCGACGCCGTCTCCGGTTGGCTCGGCGTCGAGGCGGATGGATTCGGGGCGCAGCGACGCCGCCCGCTCGCCGTCACCCGCGCCGCAGCCGGCCTCGCAGGGGAAGCGTACGCCCCGATCGTCCAGGAAGTGCGCGCCGTTCTCCTCGCGCAGCCGGCCGGTGACGACGTTGGAGCTGCCGAAGAAATCGGCGACATAGGCGGTGGCAGGCCGGGAATAGAGCTCGGCCGGGCTGCCGACCTGCTCGAGCCGGCCTTCGTTGACGATCGCGATGCGGTCGGACAGCGACAGAGCCTCCTCCTGGTCGTGCGTCACCATCAAGGTGGTGATGCCGACCTGGCGTTGCAGGTCGTGTATCTCGCCCTGCACCTCATGGCGCAGCTTGCGGTCGAGCGCGCCCAGCGGCTCGTCCAGCAGCAGCACCGAGGGGTTGAACACCAGTGCGCGGGCCAGCGCGACACGCTGCTGCTGCCCGCCCGAAAGCTCGGTTATGCGGCGCGCGCCGTAGCCGTCGAGACGGACGAGGGAGAGCGCGCGCTCGACCTCGCGGCCGATCTCGCCGCGCCCCTTGCGGCGGACCTTCAACGGGAAGGCGACGTTGTCGAAGACGTTCATCGTCGGGAACAGCGCGTAGCTCTGGAACACCAGGCCGATGTTGCGCCGGTTGGCCGGCACGCCTGTGATGTCGGCGCCGTCGAGGAGGATGCGCCCCCGCGTCGGCTGCCTCAGCCCGGAGATGATCCCGAGAAGCGTCGACTTGCCCGAGCCGCTCGCGCCCAGGATGGTCATGAACTCGCCTTGCCCGACATCGAGGCTGAAGTCGTCGAGCGCCGTGACGGCGCCGAATTCCATTCCTAACCCGCAGATGGCAATCGAGGTCATCGACTTTCTCTCGGTGCTTCGCGTACTAGAGGCCCATGACAAGGTAGCCGCGAGGAGCTTCTGCTATTTATTGAACGTTCAATTAGGACTATATGGCAAAGGTTTTTTTGCGATGTCAAGCGCGAGAACGGCCGCGACGGCTCATGCCGGCATGGGCAGTGCATTCAGGAGGTGGCAATGGCGGTGAGCCGCAGCAAACAAAAGAGCTCGGAGGAAACGCGCAGCGCGCTCATGGATTCCGCGGCGCGCCTGTTCCGCGAGAAGGGTTACGATTCGACCTCGCTGAAGGACCTCGCCCTCGCCGTCGGCGTCTCGCCGTCGGCGATGTACTGGTACTTCCCGTCGAAGAACGACCTGCTCTACAGCGTGATCAAGCGGACCCTGCACCGTTTCGAGGACGGCATGACGCAGGCGCTGACGAAGGCCGACGACACGCCGCCGTCCCGGCTTGCGGCCTTCGTGCGCTATTATGTCGAGACGCAGTTGAGCGGATCGAGCGAGGTGGCGGCCTATTCCTACGTCTACGCGACCGGCCATATGCTCGATCGCCTGCCCGACGCCAGTCGGGCGGAACTGCGCGACATCGAGCGGCGCATCTTCCATTTCGTGCGCGGTACGATCGAGCAGGGCGTCAGTGAAGGGAGCTTCGCGACCGACTACGCCGGCACCACGGCCCTTGCCATCATCGGCATGTGCGAGCATGTCCAGACCTGGTTCCGACCGGAGGGCAGGGACACGGTCGAGGACATCGCCGACCGCTATGCGGGGCTGTGCCTGTCGATGGTGGGGCATCGGGACGATCGTCGCTGAACCGCCGCGCGACGAAGATTGAAGATTAGGGTGCGAAGCCGGATCGAACCTCGCCGAGTCTGGCCGAATTCGTGGCCTGCAGGCAGAAAACTGGCTGGCATAGCACCCAGACGGCGCCCAGGCATCATGGTCCGCATTTCGGTTGATGCCGTCAGAACGGGGGTGAACCGGCAGGCTCGGCGGCCTGCCGACCTGCACTGTTCATCTTATTGAATGCCATGTCGCGTCGTAAGGACCATCCCGACGCCGGAGGCGAACCTCGTCGCCTTTTGAAATGACCCGTCGGGCGCGGCAATCGAGCGGAGGCCGACGCTCCTCGGACAAGCTCCCGGAGCCTTCCGGATCTCCCGCGGCTTCACACTCGAGGATCGGCAGCGCCGCCTTGTCGAGGGCGGCGCAGCAGCCAGACGACCGAAAGAAGCAGGCCGCCGGCGACGGCCGCCTGCGCCAACAGGGCCTCGGCGACCGGATAGAGGCCGAAATAGAGTTGCAGCCAGGGTCGGTCCGGGAACCAGCCGACGGGCGTCGCGCCAACGACGGCCGCCGTCTGCAACCCGCGGACGCCGCTGCCGACCAGCATGACGCACAGCACCGCAAGCATCGCGCCCGTCAGCCGGAAGAATGCGGCAAGCGGCAGCTTCGCCCCCAGGACCAGCACCGCATAACCGATGATCGCCGAAAGCAGCGCGCCGGCGAGCAGTCCGGCCAGCACCGGCACGGCGGGCGCGTCGATCAGCAGGGCTTCGTAGAAGAGCACCGTTTCGAAGCCCTCGCGGAAGACGACCAGGAAGGCGAGGGAAGCCAGCGCCAGCCATCCGAAGGCGCGCCCCCTCCCGCCGTCGCCGGCGAGCGCCCGGGCCTTGCGGCGGATGTCGGCGCTCCATTCGTGCACATAGGCGTTTCGGAACACCCAATGCGTGACATAGACGAGGACCGCGGCCGCCGTGAGCGCCGAGGCGCCCTCCAGCAATTCGCGCTCCAGCGTGGTCATGGCGAACAGGCGCCCGACAGCCAGCCACAGGACGAAGGAGCCGGCGAGTGCCGCCAGCACGCCGCCCGCCACCGGCCAGCGCCAGCCGGATCGCCCCGCCGCCGGAACGCCGCTCGCCTTCAGCGCGCCGATCATGCCGGCAAGGACGAGGACCGCCTCCAGCCCTTCGCGCAGGAGAATGGCGAGCGATTGCAGGAAGGCGCCGGCCGCCGACAGTTTGGCGCCGAGAATCCCGCCTGCCTCCACGGTCGCCGCCTTCATCCGGACCACCGCATTCGCCAGCGCCTGCTCCGGTCCCCGGCTCGCGATCACGCTCCCCAGTCCCGGCTCGGCGACGCTGCCTTCCCAGAATCCGGCCTCCATCCGCAGCGCCAGCGCCGGCGCGCGCGGCATCAGCCGCTGCTCGATGTCGGGATCGAACAGGGCATAGGCTTCGAGCCGCTTCAGTTCCGCTTCCTCCCAGTCTCCCGCGCGCGACGCCAGCAGGATTTCATCGAAGATGTCGGGCAGCAGCGAAAGCGCCGCCTGGTAACCTCCCGCGGCGAGCTTGTCGCCGTAGACCGCCGCGACGAGAGCCTGCGCCTCCTCGGCCAGCGCCCTGACGGCCGCCCCATCGCCTTTCCCGGCGATGAGCGCCTTCATATCGGAGAGGATCGCCGCAAGCCGGTCGAAGGATTGCGGAGAGCGGGCGGCCAGATCGTAGCCGAGGTCGCCGAACAGCATCTCTGCGCGATCCCGGAACAAGCCGGCCTCGAAATATTCGAAGGGAATGGTGATCTCGCCGTCGCGAACGCCTTTTTCGTACTCGATCGGGACCAGCCCGACGAAGCGGGCGAGAAGCCGGACACGGCGGTCGAGATCCTCGCCGGAGAGGCTCGCCGGCGCATAGGTGGCCAGCGTCCTTTCGATCTCGGCAAGGACGGCGTCCATTTGCGCACGATCCTGCGCGGCGAGCCGGGCGAAGGCGTCGGCAACGCCGCGGGCGTCCTGCGGAGCGAGCCGGCTTCCGATATTGTCGGCAAGCAGATCGTAGAGCCCGCCCGCCCGCGCCAACTGGGCGGCGAGCTGGATATCGTGGCCCTTGGCGAGATGCGCCCGCGCCTCGGCGATCGCCCGGCGCAACTCGCCGGCATAGACGCCGAGCAGTTCCGCCTCGATCGTCGCGCGCGCCTCGACGGGCGAAAGACGCCCGGCAAGCGTCTCGCGCATGGCGATGCTGGCGGCCGTGTCGCGCGAGGTCCGCGCATACTCGCGGATGTTCAGCCAGCCGGCCGCCGTCGCCGGATCGCCCCGGTCGAGCCGTTCCATGGTTGCCCTGAACGCTCCGTCGATCAGGCCGGTCCAGATTCGCATGCGCGCCGCCGAAGCCGCGGCTCCATCCCAGCGCGAGACGGCTTCCTCGAAGGCCGCGACGGCGACGGCGATCTGCCGGACCTGCTGCGGCGCGTCCCGCTCGTAGGCTGCTTCCAGCCGTCCGGTCCAGAGATGGCCGATCCGCTCCAGCCGTCCGGTGACCTCGGCGCGGAGACCGGCATCCGGCGAGCGAAAGAGATAGCGCTGGATTTGCGCGCTTTCCGCCCGCAGGGCTTCCGCATCCTGCCAGGGCACGTCGGCGCTTGCCGGCGACCCGAGCGCCAGCAACAGGAGGGCGAAGGAAAGGACCGCGGCGCGGCAGGCGGAGGAAATCACCGGGGCGTCTCGTTCGGAGCGGGAAGGCTGAATTCGGCCGCGACCAGTTCGAACGGCGGGATGACGAGGTCCGTCTTCAGCACATTATAGGCAAATTCCTGTGTGGCGACGCGATACCAGAGCCGGGCGGTCAGGCGAAACGGTCCCACGCTTTGCGCCGGCAGCGGCGTCTCGTAGGCGACGACATCCTCGCCCTTCGGCGGAACGCCATGGCGCGCATGGGAGATCGCGGCGGTGATGAAGGTGAGGTGGTCGGGAATGCGCTTGCCTTCCGCATCGATAAAATCCTCCCGCCAGATCACGGCATTGGGATCGGTTTCGCCGCGCGCCGCATCGAAGGCGCCGGAATGGTATATTTCCTTACCGGAGGCGTCGTGCACCACGACTTCGAGCCACATGTATTTCTGGTCTATGACGCCGGTCGGCAAATTGTGTCCGGCGCCGAGATTCTGGACGGCGACGGAAAAGCGCAGCCGGCCATCGGCACGGCTGCTGTCGCGAAGCTCAAGGCCGGCAGCGGAGCGCAGCAAAGCCCGCGTCGCCTCCCCCTGGCGGGCGACCAGCTCGGTGTTTTTCGCGTCCGACAGGCCGTGCGGGATGCCGCCGCGCAGGAAGGTCAGGTTCGAGCCGAGGCCGGTGTCGAACATCAGATAGTTCGATCCGACGAAATTGTGAGCGTAGCGCTCCGGATCGCGCAGGTCGCCGGCCCGGATCTGCCGGATATAGGCGGCGGGGTCGGGCGCCATGTGGCAATCCTGGCAGGTGACGCCGTTGCGGGCGTACCAGCCGTCGCGCCATTCGGCGAAAGTGGTCTGCACATGCTGCCGGGTCTGGGCCTTTGCCATGGAATTGTCGTAGGCCTCGGTGTGGCAGGCGCCGCAGAAATCGCCGCTGGCGATCAGAGCATTGGTCTTCGCCCCGCCATAGGCGCGGGCATGGTCGCGCGGCGCGGACAGGCTGAGCCAATCGGCCAATTGGTCGACGCTGGTGTCGAGCGCCAGCGTCAGCGCGCCGTTGCCCTCCTCCGGGTCGGCATGGACCGCGGTATGGCACACGACGCAGGTAATGCCTTCACCCGCCGCCGCGGAGGGCATGACGGACCTGAAGCGATTGGTCCGGCCCGACAGCACCTCGACAGGAGCATGGCAGCCCTCGCAGAACCGCGCCTTCTCGATCCCGTCCTTGTGCAGAGCCTCATTCGCCTTGACCGCCCGCTCGTAGGCGACATCGCGGTCGGCGATGGCATGCAGCGACGGCGCCCACTCCTCGAATTCGCGACGATGGCAGCTTGCGCATTCGGATGCCGAGCGGATGTTCGCCGGGTCGGCCATCCTGCCGTTCTCGGACGCGATGCGCGACGGCCAGAATGGCCGCGGCTGTCCCTTGTCGTCGGGACCGAACGGCAGCTTGTAGAAGGGAATGTCGGCGAGCTCCACGCCCGGCTCCGGCGGTTTCGGGCGCAGCAGTTCCACCCCGGAAACGACGATCAGCGCGGAAAGCGCTCCGAGGAGGATCAGGGGCAGATGGGTGCGGAACTGTTGTTTCACGACCCGCGCTCCGTCCTTCGCGCCGCTGGCGCCTGCCAGTGCCTGAGGGCGAGGTGGGCGACAAGCCCCGCGCCCGCGGCGAGCGCCACCCACAGATGCAGGAAGGTCAGGACATGGGTCGTCTCGAAGCGCCAGAACCAGACCACCCCGCCAAGATAGAGAAGGGTCGGCAGCACCATCATCAGCCCGGTGACGATGACGACGAGATACGTGGCAAGGAGCAGCCAGCTCAGCCAGGTGAAGCCGGATCGCCGGCTCTTCGGCAGCCCCCGGGCGACATGGCCGGCAATCCACGAGAAGAACAAGGCGGCGAACGGCAGGCCGAGGACGATGTGTAAGATGAGGACGACTTCTCCCGCGTTCCAGTTCCTCATGGCGAGGAACTCCATGTAGAGGCCGGTGCCGAGCAGGGCGGCGAACAGCACCGACAGGAGCACGGCGCGCGTCATGCCCGAGCGTCCTGGACCGTATTCCGCCAGAATCTGCCGACAGGCGGCTTCCGGAAGGGTATCGAGAGATTTCATCCCATCTGCGCTCCCGCGGGCCGGCGGACCTTGCGCCGGCCGCTCGGACATCGCTGCCTCAGCCGCGGATCTCCACTCCCGCCCTGGCGGCCGCCTGGAGAACCATGGCGACGATGCGATCGGCGATATCCTGCGCTTCGTTGCCAAGCGCATCGGCCTCCTCGACGCCGAACTTCGTCCCGGCCGCCTCGCGCGCATGGGTGTCCTCGACCAGCGACAGAAGCTCGGCGAAGCCCGCCTTGATGCGGCTGTCGAGATCGGCGTCGTCGGCGGCGACGACCGGCGACAGCGCCTCGGAATACATCTTCTGGCAGCCGCTCATGATGCCCTCGACGTCCGCGAGGCGGCTCTGGGCGACGAAGGCGCCGATCTCGCCGGAAATGAACTGCGACTCCTTCCATTCGCCGAAATAGTCGCCGACCGTCGGCGTCATGACGACGACGGAGGTGAACGCATCCTCGCGGTTCGGCTTCCAGGCGTTCATGTCCGCCTCCAGCGCCCTGGCCCAATAGGCGAGCGCCCGGGCGGCGCCGAGGCCGAGATTGGCGTCGAACAGCATTTCGCCCCGCGCCGTCTTGCCGTCGCCGTCGAGGTCCACGGAGAGCTTCACGCCGTCCTCGTCCATGCCCCAGAACAATGGTTCGGTAATGCCGTGAAACAGGTTGCCGGGACGCTCGAGGACAGTGCCATCGGGAAGCGTCAGGTCGTATTCGGCGACGTCCTCGCTTTCGGTTCCCGGATTGCCGGCGTCGAGGATGAGGTCATATTTCGCGGTATCGGGGAGGCCGGCGACGATGCCTTCGATCGTCTCGTACTGGTTCGACGCTTCGAGCCAGAGCGTGCGGATCGCGCCAATCTGCTTGGCAAGCCGTTCTCCCTCCGCTGCCCAGGCTGCGGCGTAGTCGTTGCCGTGCGCTGCAATGACCCCGGCGTAGTCCGCAAGGGCCGCCTCGAGCAGTTCGGCCTGGGCGACCAGGCGTCGGTTGTGATCGAGCGTGAACTGTTTGACATTGGCAAGGCCGCGGCTTTCAGCATCGTCCGCCGCCGCGGCGGCGCTCCATGATGTCATCAAAATGGAGGCGAGCACCGAGGCCATGGCCGTCTTACGCAGGTTCATAGCAAAATCCTTCAAAGAGACAGGTTCGGGGGCAAGAAGCCGCCTTCGCTTGGAGTCGCGGCGCCTCTCAGGCTTGTGTGAGAAGGCTACATTGAAAGAATAGCAATCGTGTCCACGGCGCTCATTGCGACAGCGCAAATGTGGAGGATTTCCGGAAGGTATTTTTCTGCACCCAGCTTATGGGCAAGGACCGTTTCCGCACTGTGGACGCGCCCGGAAACCGGCCTGTCCTGCGGAGCACCGCATCGCGGAAGCGAAGCTAATCCTCGACGGCCCTAGGCGACCTCGCTCGGTCGCTCGTCCGGGTCGGCGATGCTGTGCCGCGCCCGGTATTCGCTCGTCGTCATCCCGGTCCAGCGCTTCATCGCCAGGTTGAGCGCGGTGGTGGACGAGTATTCGAGCAGCCCCGCGACCGCGGAAATCGGCACCCCCGTCTGCGCCAGGAGCCGGCACGCCATCGACCTGCGGGCATCGTCCAGGAGCTCCCCGAAGGTGGTGCCGTCCTTCTCCAGCAGGCGGTGCAGCTTGCGCGGGTTGATCCCCATCGATTCGGCGACGAATTCCTTCGTGCACGTCCCCGTGCCGAGCACGCACTGGATGGTGATTTCGGTCGTCGTACGGACGGACTGGTTGTAGAACGGCATGTTCCTGATGCGATAGCGGATGAAGCTGTCGGCGATCGCCTTCAGCGGCTTGAGGCGGCCGCTCGTCGGATAGTCCAGATATTTCCGGTCGAAGACGATTTCGTTGTGCTCGGCATCGAACTCCAGATCGCAGCGAAAGACCACTTCGTGCAGGCTCGTGTCCCTGGGCCGGTGGTGCCGGAAGCGGACCAGAACCGGCGCTTCATCGGGGTGGTCGGTGATGACCCTCGCCATGTGGCAGGTGTTGGCCAGCATCAGCTCCATCTGCTGCCGCGGCGGCGAAATGAGCGGGCTCTGCCAGAAGCGGAGGCCGACATGGTCCGGTCCTTCGCCGTCGACCAGTTGCAGCGCGTAGCCGTTGGTGTGCGCCCGCCAGTACCGCAGGCCCTGCTCGATCCATTCCCCGAGCGTCGAGACGAGCTGGGCGATGAACACGACGGGTCCGACATTGGGAAAATGCGGCGGGATGCTGAGCGCCCATTCGAGGCCGAGCGACGGCAGGTCGAGCTCCGCGGCCGCCAGCTCCATCAGGATCCCGTGGCCGGGATAGGAGATCATCATGTCGGGATCGGCGAGCGCGGCGGGGTCGATGCCCGCGCGCTCCAGCAGGTCGGCGGGATCGCCGCCCTTCGGCTCCACCATCTCGCCGAAGCCGTAGAGCACGGCGGCCCTGATGTAGGGCTCCCCCTGCCGGACATCGGTGCTCATGAGCACCCCCGGGCCGGCCGGCCGGCGCGACGCGCCAAGGTCCGCTCACCCGGCCGGATCGGGAGAAAGCCGCATGCAAGGCTTCGGGTTTCAACGGTCATCTTGCGAAATGGTCGGCTTTGGAGGTTCAGGGGCCACGGAATCGAAGGGAATGGCTGCGAACGGCGACACCGATTCTCCCCCGCTTCGCCTTGTGACAGCTTACGTTTGGGCACCTGAGCGGGGGAAGGACAATCAGCCGCCGGCGACACTCTGCCGCACGAGCTTGCGGTATTCGCGCGGCGCCAGGCCGGTCCAGCGCTTGAAGGCGAAGGTGAACGGCGCCGTCCTGGCATAGCCCAGCAGGCCGGCGATGCTGGCCATCGAGGCCTCGCTCTCCTCGATGAGCCGCATCGCGACGCGGCGGCGCTCGCGGTCGACGAGCTCGGCGAAGTTGGTCCCCTCCCGGGCGAGCTGGCGCTGAAGCGTCTTCGGGCCGACGCCGAGCAGCTCGGCGACGCGCGCGAGGGTGCAGAACCCGGTCGCGATCAGGCACGGGACCACCGCCTCGACGACCGGCCTGGTCGGCATGTCGGCATCGGGGCTCGATCCGTTGCGCGCGGCGACGTAGCGGGCGATCAGGTTCGGCAGGTCGCCGGCCTGGAACGCGACGGGATAGGAATCCACTTCCTCGTGGTAGACGAGCTCGGTGTGCTCGCACGCGAACTCGACGGGACACCGGAACGTCTGCTCGTGGAGCGTGGTGTCCCTGGGCTTGAAATGCCGGAACCGGACGCGGATGAAGCGGCTGTCGTCGATGGGCGCGAGCACGCGCATGAACCGGCAGACACCGCCGAGCGTGTGCTCCATCTGGTGCCTGGACGAGGGCACCAGCTCGTCGTCCGAGAAGCGCAGGACCCTCTCCGGCCCGTCGCCCGATTCGAGCAGGCTCACCGAATAGGCGTTGGTGTGGAAGCGCCAGTAGTTCCTCGAGATGGCGCACCATTCCCCGATCGTCCCGCTGAATTTGGCCAGAAGCCCGAGCGGCCCGAAATTGAGGAAGGGCGACGGCACGGCCATCGCCCAGGCAAGCCCGAGCGAAGGGCTGTCGAGCTCGACGGCCGCCAGCTCCATCAGCTCGCCCACCGCGTGCCACGAGATCAGCATGTCGCGTTCGACGAGCGCGCGCGGCGGAATGTTCGCCCGGCGCAGCATGCCTTCCGGCTCCGCTCCGCTCCTGGCCACCAGCTCCGCGAATCCCCCGAGCATGGCGGCCCGGATGTAGGCGTCGCGCGTTCCTTCCGCGATCAATGGCAATTCCAGTCCCTGTCCTCCAAACGTAACTTTCTTTGCATCCTAGTAATTCTACTACGGCAAGCCAGTTGTTCTATTGAAATAAATCAAAACACCAGCCTCCCTGTTCATATTATGATAATAAGTTGGAAGTCAAAGAGGCACATTCGATTTCCCCGGATTAAGATGGCTCCGCTGGCAGATGCGTACACTGCAACGAGGCACGATCACCCGCTCACGGGTATGTGCGACGCGTGAATTTGCATTTTTTCTGCGCTTTTCGGGAAAAAAAAGGAGGAATTCCCCCGACCATGGACGCCCCCGCGCCACACCGGGGGGAAAAACAACGACAGATCGCCAGCATGGCGACTTTTGGATGTGCATGAATTCAGGACATAAGAGCAAGCAAATGTCGAAACTTAGATTTGGAATTACCGTACGTCTTGGAATCGGCTTCTCGTTTATGCTGCTTCTGATGCTGGCGTTGACGTGGACCTCGGTCGGCCGGGTGAATACCCTCAACGCGAACCTTACCCAGATCAACGAGGTCAACTCGGTCAAGCAGCGCTACGCGATCAATTTCCGCGGCAGCGTCCACGACCGGGCCATCGCCATCCGCGACGTGACGCTGCTGCCGGCGCGCGAGCGCGGCGGAGCCGTGGCGCTGATCGAGAGGCTGGCGGCCGACTACGCGCGCAACGAGCAGGCGATGGCGGAGATGGTCGACGGGCCGGCCGGCGCCTCGGCGGAGGAACGGCGCATCCTCGCCGAGATCGCCGGCATCCAGGCTCGCGCCAATCCCCTCGTCGCCGAGATCATCGCCCGGCAGAACGCCGGCGACACGACCGCGGCGATGGCGGGGCTGATGCAGGTCCGCCCGCTCTTCGATGCCTGGCTCGCCGCCATCAACGCGTTCATCGACTATCACGAGGACGTCAACCAATCCATCGGCGGCGAGGTCAACCAGGCCGCCGACAGCTTCCAGACGCTGGCCCTGTGGTCGCTCGGCATCGCCGTGATCCTGGCGCTGGCGGCGGCGACGCTGGTCAGCCGCTCGATCACCGTGCCGCTCGGCAGGCTCGCCGCCGTCATGCGCGGCATGGCGGATGGGGATTACGACACCGCCGTTCCCGGCGTCGGGCGGCGCGACGAGGTCGGCGACATGGCCGAAACGGTCGAGGTGTTCCGCCAGAACGGGCTCATGGTGGCGCGGATGACCGCGCAGGAGGCGGGCCGGATAGCGGCGGCGCTCGACGCCCAGGGCCAGATCGAGGCGATCTCCAGATCGCAGGCGGTGATCGAGTTCGACCTCGACGGCACGGTCGTCCATGCCAACGAGAACTTCTGCAAGACGCTCGGCTACGGCCTCGACGAGATCAGGGGCCGCCACCAAAGGATCTTCGTCGAGCCGGCCTATGGCGAGAGCGCCGACTATTCCGAGTTCTGGCGCAGGCTGCGCGGCGGCGAGTTCATCGCCGACGAGTTCAAGCGCATCGGCAGGGGCGGCAAGGAGGTCTGGATTCAGGCGTCCTACAATCCGATCTTCGACACCTCCGGCAAGGTGATGAAGGTCGTCAAGTTCGCCACCGACGTCACCGGCCGCGTCCATGCCGTCTCGAAGATCGGAACCGGCCTCGGCCGCGTGGCGAGAGGCGATCTCACCTGCGAGATCGAGGAGCCCTTCGTCCCCGCCCTCGACAGGCTGCGTCTCGACTTCAACAACTCGGTCGAGACCCTGCGCGGCGTCTTGCAGGCGGTGGGGCGCAACGCCGCGTCCATCGACGCGGCCGCCAACGAGGTCAGCGCGGCCGCCAACGATCTGTCCCGGCGCACGGAACAGCAGGCGGCCTCGGTCGAGGAGACCGCCGCCGCGCTCGAGGAGATCACCGCGACGGTGAACAACTCGGCGCAGAGCGCCGCGGAGGCCGGCGGCCTCGTCGCCCGCACCCGGGCCAGCGCCGAAAAGTCCGAGACCGTCGTCCGGCAGGCGATCGCGACCATGGGCGAGATCGAACGCTCCTCGGGCGAGGTCGGCTCGATCATCGGCGTCATCGACGAGATCGCCTTCCAGACCAATCTTCTCGCGCTCAACGCCGGCGTCGAGGCGGCCCGCGCCGGCGATGCCGGCAGGGGCTTCGCCGTGGTGGCGCAGGAGGTGCGGGCGCTGGCGCAGCGGTCGGCCGACGCGGCCAAGCAGATCAAGACGCTGATCACCAGGTCGAACGAGGAGGTGAACGCGGGCGTCGCGCTGGTGGGCGACACCGGCGCCGCGCTGCAAACGATCATCGGCAACGTCAAGGAGATCAGCGACCACTTCACCGCCATCGCCGAAGCCGCGCGCGAGCAGTCCACCGGCCTGGCCGAGATCAACACGGCCGTCTCGACGATCGACCAGGGCACGCAGCAGAACGCCGCCATGGTCGAGGAAACCTCGGCCGCCAGCCACAGCCTCGCCTCGGAAGCGGAGCAGTTGAACAGGCTGCTCGCCGGCTTCGAGCTCGGGCGCTCGCCGGCGGCGGATGGGCGCGACGGCCCGCGGCAGGGCGCGCGCGCAGCGGCAGCGCCAGTCCACGTCGCGGCCTCGCGTCCGGCGGGCGGGCCGGCCCTGTCGGCCGGGGCGCGCTATCGGACCCAGGGCTCGATCGCCCTGGCCGAGCCGGGCCGCGCCGCGCAGGACGACGGTTGGGAAGAGTTCTGAGGGGGCGGCGATGGAACAGCGGGTCACGGACATCGTCGGCGAGCTGGAGCTCCTGATCGCCAGGCTGGTGGACCACTACGTCATGACCGTCACCGAGAGCCTGTGCGCGATGGAGAACGACAACCCCCGCGCGATGGGCCAATCGGGGCTCGTCGCGCAAAGGGCGCATATCCTGGCGCGGCTCGATGTGCTGGACGGCCTGGCAGCGGACCTGCGCGATTGCAGGCTCCGCAATGCCGGAGGGGATGGTTCCGCAGGGGACGATTTCGGGATGCCCGCGGCGCTGCCCTTTCGGGCGGAAGGACAACCATGACTGTCCTTCAATATGTAATTCCGATGTAACCGTTTTATCTATACTTTGTAGATTGAAATCATTCCGCTTTTTTAATCTGAACTTCACTCTGTTGTTTACTTGTTGATAAATATTCTCACCCATTTTGCGCCGCGTTGCGCAATTACCGGCAACAAGGAGACATAAGGCTCATGTCGGCAATCTTCGTCCAGGAAATCAACGACGCGATCGGCGCGCCCGGCGCCTGGAAGCTCAAGCTGCGCACCGCGATCTCGATGGGGAAAAGCGACGTCGAGCCGAAGACGGTGCGCTGCGACGACCGCTGCGCGTTCGGGCGCTGGCTCTACGGCCCCTCGATCGACGCCCGCACCAGAGTGGGAAAGCCCTATCAGGTCGTCCATCGCCTGCACAGGGAGTTCCACGAGGCCGCGGCGACCGTCCTCGAGAGCGCGCTCGCCGGGCGGAAGGACCACGCGACCGAGGTGCTCGACGGGGATTTCCGGGAGCGCTCCGAGAAGCTGGTGCGGGCGCTGACCAAGTGGAAGGGCGAATTGCAGAACTCGACCTTCCTCGGCGGATAGGACGGCCGGCGCATCACCGGCTCACGGAACGGAATGGGGGCATTCGATGACTGAGGGCGATACGATCGGCGAGCGGGCCGCGTTCGGCTCGATTCTCGCGACGCTGAAGGCGAAACTGCGACGGGAGCCGAAGCCATGGCTGCTCGAGGCGCAGCTTCACAGCTATTTCGGCCGCGTGCCGTTTGCCATCACCGGCAACCTGCTCAATGCGGCGATCCTGATCTGGCTCTTCCACGGAACCGTGGCGACGCAGTGGCTGGCGGCCTGGGCGCTCCTGCTCGCCGGGCTGAGCGCGGCGCGCTTCATGGTCTATCGGTACAGGTTCAGCCTGTGCGGCTCGCGGGGGCCGCAATGGCTGGCGCGCTATGCGCTCGTCGAAGGAGGCCTGTTCGGCGCCGCCTGGGCGATGGCGATCGCGCTCATCATGCCGCATGCCTCGCCGCTTCAGGTCGCGATCCTCAGCATGGTCGCCGCCGGCATGATGAGCGGCGGCACCTTCACCTTCGCGACGCTTCCATCCGCCGCCCGGTTTTATGTCATTGTATTGGTGGCGGGCACGTTCGTCGGCTTCGCCTCGCTCGAGGCGGCGTTCGCGGTGCCGGCGGTGTTCCTGCTGACCTCCTACGCCTTCATCCTCAACCGGTCGGTCACGGCGTCGTGCGGCGACTTCGCCGAGCGCATGGAGAAAGAGCGCGAACTCGCCGACACGGCCAAGACCGTCAGGATCCTGCTGAACGACTACCAGGCGTTCGGCTCCGACTGGCTGTGGGAGGTCGACGCGGACGGCCGCATGGCGAACGTCTCCAAGCGGCTCGCCGATGCGCTCGATCGCGCCGAGTGGGAGCTCGAGGGCACCCCCTTCGCCGACCTGTTCGAGGACGGTCCCGACAAGGAGAAGCTCGGCGGGCACCTAGCCGAGGGATCGCCCTTCCGCAACGTCGCGCTGCGATTGCGGGGCGACGGACGGTGGTGGAAGCTGTCGGCCGGGCCGATCGAGGACGGCGTCGCGACGGGAAGCCGGGCCATGCGCGGCGTCGCCGCCGACATCACCTCGTCGAAGAACGCCGAGGCGCGCATCTCGCACATGGCGCTCAACGACGCGCTGACCGGCCTGCCCAACCGCACCAGCTTCAACGAACGCATCGATCATGAGCTGGCGCGCGCCGCCGTCAGCGGCGACAAGGTCGCGCTCGTCGCCATCGACCTCGACCGCTTCAAGGAGATCAACGACATGCGCGGCCATTGCGCCGGCGACGAGGTGCTGAGAACGCTTGCGCAGCGCATGCACGCGGTGCTGAAGGAGGGCGAGTTCCTTGCCCGGATCGGCGGGGACGAATTCTCGGCGGTGCAGTCGTTCCACGATCAGGCGGCGCTCGACGACATGCTGGCGCGGTTCGAGGCGGCGCTGACCGAGACCATACGGCTCGACGAATACGAGGTGCTGCCGGGAGCGAGCATCGGGGTCGCGATCTATCCCGACGACGCGAGGACCCGCACGAACCTGATCAACAACGCCGACCTCGCAATGTATCGGGCCAAGGGCAATCTGAACAACGCGGTCTGCTTCTACGAGCAGTCCATGGACGAAACCGTGCGGGCGCGCCGGGCGCTGGAGAACGACCTCCGGCACGCGGTCGCCAACAACCGGCTCATGCTGCACTACCAGGTGCAGACCTCGGTCTCGACGGGCGAGATCAAGGGCTACGAGGCGCTGCTGCGATGGCCGCATCCGGAGCGCGGGTTCGTCTCGCCGGCGCAGTTCATCCCGCTTGCCGAGGAGAACGGGCTGATCCTCCAGATCGGCGAATGGGTGCTGCGGACCGCCTGCATGGAGGCGGCCGCCTGGGCGCCGCCCTACAAGGTCGCCATCAACCTTTCGCCGGTGCAGTTCGTCCACAGCGACCTGCCGGCCCTCGTGCGCGAGGTCCTGGCGGAGACCGGGCTGGCGCCCGAGCGCCTGGAACTGGAATTGACCGAAACGACGATCTTCGCCGACAAGGAACGCTCCCTGCACATATTGCGGCAGATCAAGGCCCTCGGCGTCAGCATCGCGCTCGACGATTTCGGCACCGGCTATTCCTCGCTCGACACGCTGCGCGCCTTCCCCTTCGACAAGATCAAGCTCGATCGCTCGTTCATGACCGAGGTCGAATCCAGCCCCGAGGCCAAGGCCATCATCCGGGCCGTCCTGGCGCTGGGAAAGAGCCTGCATATTCCCGTGCTGGCGGAAGGCATCGAAACGCAGGGGCAGCTTTCGCTGCTCAACATCGAAGGATGCGACGAGGCCCAGGGCTTCCTGCTCGGCCGTCCGGCCCCGCTCGACGCGATCGTCGGCAGCGGGCAGATCGCGATGACCAGCACGGCGCGCCTGCGCACCATCGCGGCGACCATGCGGATGCCGGACCTGACCTTCAGGCTGGACAAGCGCGCCGCGAGCTGACGGGCCTTCACAGGGCCGCCGCCCGGCGCGCGCCGGGCGGCGGCTCCTTGGCGCGTTCCGTCAGCGAGCCGCCTTCTTCCTGCGTTCCAGGACTTCATCCGTTCCCGTCAGCTTCTTCGCCCGGCCGGATATGGCGGTCGAGACGACGGCCGGCGGATCGCTCGCCGGGAAGCTGCCCTCGAGGCCCTTCTGCAACTGGTCCTCCAGCGTCTCCGGCTTCTCGGACCTGTCCGGCGTCCGCCGCGATCGCACGTCTTCCCGCGCGGGCGCGATGTCGGGCGCCGCCCTGACCTCGCGCAGGCAGGCATGGAGATGCTCGGCCGCGAACTCTTTCATGTCGCCGAAATCCGGATCGGCGGCGGCGGATCGCTCCATCGCCTCGACCATCGCATCCTCGAAGCGGCCGAGGCTGTCGCTCCCGCCTGCCCTGCACAGCCGCGACAGCGCGCCTTGAAGCAGGAGCGGGGCGAAATGGGAGATCGCCTTCAGGCGGATGGCTTCCAGCTCGTCGGGCGAGCCGTGCTGCAACTTCGACATAAGGGACACTCCTGTCTGTCGTCGGGGAGCCTTTGCAACGCTTCGATCCGGCGACGGGTTCCGGCCTTCGGAACGTTTCCGCCCCCTGCGGCATTGCCCTCACGTTCGACGGGAGGAAGACGAGCCGTGGCCGAAGCCTATTGCGGCCCCGCGCCGACGCCGGAGACGCGGCGGCGGCATCGGCACGCGAGCGGATCAGGGCCTCGTCGCCATCGGCCGCGGCGAGAGCGCCCCGGCCGATTGGGAGACGGCGCGGCCGCCTTCGTGGTGGGCGATGGCGTTTACCTGCGCGGCCGACGCGACGCTGTTCGGGGCGCTGCCGTTCGGGGCTCTGTTACTGTGGCTGGCCGCCGCCCGCGTTCCCGCCGGCCGGGTCCGCGAGGCCGGGCCCACTAGGCCGGGATGCCCGGCGTCTACACGACCGAAAACAGAATGCGGCCGTTCTCGGCGACAGGCCCGAGTTCGCCGCGCCTGACGAGGCGGTTGACGTGCGCCAGCGTTTCGGTGAACGCGAAGCTCATCTGGTGCGGGTCGAGCTGGCGCGTGAACACGACGGGCACCAGGTCGGCGACGGAGCGCGGAGCCTGCCGGCATGCCTGCCGTATCAACTGGCAGCGCTCCTCGTGATGGGCCTCGAGCTCCCGGCAGCGCGCATGCAGCCCGTAGAAGGGGCGGCGATGTCCGGGCAGGACCAGCGTGTCCTCCGGAAGCTCCTTGCGCATCGACCGCAGCGAGCGCAGGAAATGCCCGAGCGGGTCGCCGTTGGGCTCGTCGGCATAGACGCTCACGTTCGGCGAGATCTTCTCGAGCACCTGATCGCCGGCGAGCAGGAACCCCTCCTCCTCGCAATGGAGCATGATCTGCTCCTGGGCATGGCCGTCCGAGGTCAGGACGCGGAACTCGCGGTTGCCGATGACGAGCTTGTCGGCGTTGAGCAGCCGCAGGAAGCTCGGCGGAAGCTCGGCCACCCGCCGCAGGTATTCGTTGCCCTGGATCGCGACGATGCCGGCCCCCTCACGGCTCATGCCGTGGCTGACATAGAAGTCGAAATGCTTGCGCAGCCCGGTCTCGTCCGGCGCGAGCGACAGCACGCGCGTCATCAGATAGGCGGTCTGGCTGGTCAGCAGCTCGGCGCCGAAGCGGCGGCATATCCAGCCGGCAAGGCCGACATGGTCGGGATGGTGATGCGTGACGACGACGCGCGAGATCGCGACGTTCTTCAGCGCGCCCGCGAACAGGTCCTCCCAGACCGCGAACGCCCGGTCGTAGTCGATCCCCGTATCGACCAGCACCCAGCCGTCGGCGGCGCGCACCAGATAGACGTTCACGTGGTCGAGCCGGTAGGGCAGCGGGATCCGCGTCCACAGCACGTCCGGCGCGACTTCGGTCACACGCCCGTATTCCGGCGCTTCCGGAAAAGGGAAACGCAGCTCGTCCTTGCCCGTCGAAATCGTCATTCCCGCGCCGCCAATCCTCTTCGCCCCCGCCTTTCTTCGCCTTGCCCCCTCCTCGCCGGCAAGCCGTGCCGGCCGCCTCTCCGGGCGAGCCCGAAGCGCGGCGGCCGGTTCGAGACGCGCAAACTGCATGAGCCGGCCGGGCAGCGCAAGCGCGAAGCGGCCTTCGGCGCGGATTTGCCCCGGAACGGGGCGTCGGGCAGCGTCCGCGACGGCGGCGGCCGGCTATGCCTGCGCGCTATGCCTGCGCCGGGCGGACGCCCGGCCCGCGCGCCGGCGGCTTCCTGGCCGGGCCGGACGCCTCCCGGATGCGCGCCAGGACGGAGGCCTTCTGCTCGCCGATAATGTCGAACATCAGCTTCTTGTCCTTCTGCGACAGGGTGGAGAAGAACTCCTCGATCCAGCCCTCATGCGCCTTCGCCGCCGCGCGGAACTGCCGCCGTCCCTTTGGCGTCAGGCGCACCAGGGAAGCGCGGCGGCTGCTCGGGTCGGCCATGCGCTCGACGAGGCCGTCCGCCTCCAGCTCGTCCACCAGTCCGGTGATGTTGCCCGTCGTCACCATCAGGCGATCCGACAATTCGCCCATGCGCATGCCGGACCTGACGGAGTCGAGCTGCGACATCAGGTCGAAACGGGCGAGGCTCATCGCGAACGACGTCCGCAGGCGCCGCCGCAGCTCGTTGACGATCAGCTTCTGCAACGCCATCATCCGCAACCACAGGCGCAGGTCCTGGTGGTCGATGTCGGCGCCCCGCGTCTCGAAGTCGTCCACCAGCGCGGCGATGACCGCATTTCCATGTGAAGCCACCATATCCGCTCTTCCCGTTTCCGGCGGCGATCCGGGCTCACCCGCCGGCGGCGGGGGAAAAGAAGGATCGCTTGCCCGCCACCTCATCCCATTCCTTCGCATCCTGCAACGGCTGTTTTTTCTTCGTTATATTGGGCCACGCCTGCGCATATTCCGCGTTGAGCGCCGGCCAGTCGCCGAGGTTCGGGGTATCGTCGGGCTTGATGGCCTCGACGGGGCATTCCGGCTCGCACACCCCGCAGTCGATGCATTCGTCGGGATGGATGACCAGCATGTTCTCGCCTTCGTAGAAGCAGTCGACGGGACACACCTCCACGCAATCGGTGTACTTGCACTTGATGCAGCTTTCAGTGACCACGAACGCCATGACATCGATACCCGTTTCAAGGTTCCAGACCCGGTCCCGCCCGGTCACTCGTCGGCCTCGAGGCCCGGCCAGTCGGGGGCGGTGAGCCTGCGCTTGCCGTCGGCCGTCTTCTTCACGCCCGGCTCGTCCAGCCCGAGCTTGTCCCAGAGCTGGCACGTCACCGTCTTGTGCTTCTGGTCGAGGCCCTCGCAATAATTGATGAACTCGCAGGTCCTGACGCTGTCGCCGCGCCCCAGGCTGAGTTTCAGGAACCAGTCCGGATCGGCGAGCGACTGCCGGGCCGAGCCGACGACGTCGCAGACGCCGTCGGCCAGCATCTTCTCGGCGAACTCGAAATTGTGCACGCCGCCGGCGCAGACGACCGGGGTTTCAAGGCCCGCCGCGCGAATGGCGTTGCGAATCTTCAAGGTGGCGTCGACGTTGCGGCCGAACGGCCCGCGCTCGTCGGAAATGTATTGCGGCATGCATTCATAGCCGCTCGGGCCGGTATAGGGATAGGCGGAGGCGCCGATGCCGGGCTGCTTGGCGTCGTCGAACTTGCCGCCGCGCGAGGTGGAGATGAAGTCCATACCCGCCTTCGCGAACTCCAGGCCGAAGAACAGCGCGTCCTCGACGTCGCTGCCGCCCTCGATGCATTCCTCGGCGAGGAAGCGGCACCCGACCACGTAGTCGGGGCCCACCCGCTCCCGCACCGCCGAGAACACCTCCAGCGGCAAGCGCACCCGGTTCTCGCGCGATCCGCCGTAGCCGTCCTCGCGCGTGTTCTTGCGCGACAGGAACGAGGCCATCGTGTAGGCGTGGGCATAGTGCAGCTCGACGCCGTCGAAGCCGGCTTCCCGCGCGCGCGCCGCCGCATCGGCGAACAGGCCGGGAAGCACCTGCGGCAGCTCCCTTATATGCGGCATCCCGACATCGGTGATGCGCTCGCGATGGCCGTATTCCAGCGATTCCAGCTCGCGCTCGCTCAGGACGCCGGCAAGCTCCTCGCGGGTCATGGCGGCCAGCCGCGCGCGGATCTCGTCGTCGCCCAGACCGTCGAACGCCGCCCGGCGCGCGTCGGTGATCGGCAGGAACCGCTCGAAATATTTCCGCGGGTCGGGCCGGCGGCGGATCGACAGGAAGTCGATGATCTGGATGAACAGCCGCGTGTGGCCGCCGCTCGCCTCGCGAACGGCGTCGACGAGGCGGCGCAGGCCGGGAACGAAGCGGTCGCCGCCGATGCGCATCAGCGGCCCGCTCGCCACCTCGCGGATTCCGGTCGCCTCGACGACGATCGCGCCGGGCCGGCCGCGCGCGAAGCGCGAATACCAGTCGATCACGTCGTCGGTGACGAAGCCTTCGTCCGTCGCCCGCCACGGCACCATCGCCGGCACCCAGCTCCGCTGCTCGAGGGTGACCGGACCGATCCCGACGGGAGAGAACAGGCGCGAGGCCCGCGCCTCCTCCCGCGTCGGGACGCGACCGTTGGCCGGCATATGCTTGATGCGCTGAAGAGGTCTCCACATGCTATGGGCGTCCGCTCGAAAATTGTGCCACGGGGTCCGCCCCTCGCCGTCTTCGCGGCCGGTCACGGCTTGATCGTTATTATCTTATGTGTCATTATCTTATATGTCAACTTCTTAGTTCAGAGATAAGGAACGCCAGGCATGGCCGCAATTGAGGATGCGCTCGCGCTCGAGACGGAACACGCCCTCCGGCAGGGGGATCGCGCAGGAGGCCCGGCCGGGATCGCCGCCTCTGCTCCGGAGTTTCCGATACCGGCGGGTGTTCACGCCGAGAAGGTGCTTTCGGTGCGCCACTACACGGACCGTCTGTTCTCGTTCCGCATCACGCGGCCGCAGAG
>JBDHTD010000018.1:0-74534 GCA_039808485.1 Aquamicrobium sp.
TTCGTCAAGACCATCCACAACGGCATCGAATATGCCGACATGCAGATGATCGCCGAGATCTACGGCATCCTGCGCGACGGCTTCGGCATGGCCGCGGCCGAGATCGGCGAGGTCTTCGGCCGCTGGAACGGCGGCCGGCTGAATTCCTACCTGGTCGAGATCACGGCCGAGGTTCTCGCCACCGCCGACCCCCGCACCGAAAAGCCGCTGGTCGACATGATCCTCGACCGCGCCGGCCAGAAGGGAACCGGCCGCTGGGCGGTGATCGAGGCGCAGATGATGGGCGTGCCGGCGACCGCCATCGAGGCCGCCGTCGCCGCCCGGAGCCTTTCGGCCGAGAAGGCGATGCGCGGCAAGGCCGCTGCCGCCTATGGCCGACGCGCCGCGCCCGCCGCCGGGCGGCCCGAGCCCGCCTTCCTCGACGATCTCGAGCTCGGCCTGTTCGCCGGCAAGATCGCCGCCTATGCGCAAGGCTTCGCCGTGATGGAGGAAGCCTCGTGCGAGTTCCGCTGGAACCTGCCGATGGCGACCATCGCCCGCATCTGGCGCGCCGGCTGCATCATCCGCTCGCAATTCCTCGACACGCTGGCCAATGCCGAGGAGTCCGACCCGGACGCCGGGCACCTGCTTCTCACCCGCGATTTCGTCGCCGCGATGGGGCAGGCGCATCCGTCGCTGCGCCGGGTGGTGGCGCATGCGGCGCTGGCCGGCCTGCCGGTGCCGGCGCTGTCGGCCGCGCTCGGCTATTTCGACGCCTTCCGCCAGGTGCGCGGCACCGCCAACCTGATCCAGGCCCAGCGCGACTTCTTCGGCGCGCACGGTTTCGAGCGCATCGATGCCGAGGGCCTGCATCACGGCCCCTGGGCGTCGTCGCGGGACGCCTGAGCCGGGCAACGGCGATACCGCGCCCCGAGTAGCCGCTCAGGGCAGCCACTCAGGGCAGGCACTCGGGGCGGCATTCCTCGCGTTTCGCCTCAGTTGCCGGTCTTCTCGGCGATCCAGTCGCGATAGTTGGCGAGCCGGGTGTAGACGCCATAGGCGTTGGCGTGGCCGCAGGCGGCGTCGGCGGCCATCGGGCCTTCGCCCCAACTGACGATGCCGACCTGCACCGGCTTGCCCTCGGCGACAGCGAACAGCGGCCCGCCGCTGTCGCCGTTGCAGGCGTCGCGGGCGCCCGAGGCCAGGCCGGCGCAGATCATGTTTCCGGTCAGCGGGTTGCCCATTGCCGCCGCGATCTCGCGGGTCGCGGTCGAGACCGCGTCGCTCGAATAGCGCATGCGCCCGGCATAGGTCTGGAGGATCACGTCGAGGTCGCGGGCGTAGATTTCCTTGATGCCGGCATTGCAGGCGTCGTTGGCGGTCAGCTCGATGTCGGCTTCCATCAGCGTCGCGGGGAAATAGCCGTTCTCCATCAGGCCCCAGCCGATGACGGTCGCCGCGCCGGTCTCGACGTCGGTGTCGGCGATGGCGACGACCGGCGCGTCCGCCGCCTCGGCGAGGCGCAGCAGGCCGATGTCGTTGTCGAGCGAGGTTTCGCTGTAGCCGGGATGGACGATCACCTCCGCCACCTTGTAGCGCGCGCCCTCGTCGAGCGAGGTCGCGCCGATCAGCGCCGTCACCACCTCCGGCGGGATCGCCGCCCCGGAATCGTAAAGGCAGTGCGCCGCTGTCAGCACCCAGCCCGGCGCGATCAGGCTGCCGCCGCAGAACTGGGCGTCGAACTGCGATTGCGCGCTGTCGTCGAGCGCGTTCGAGGCGAGAAGCGCCACCTGGAACGGATAGGCGTCCTTCGCCGCCTCGCGGCCGCCGAAGACGCGGTCGTCGCCCTGCGCCCGCGCCCTGGCGCGGGCGGCGGGAACGCGGGCGATGGGTGACGCTTCCGCGCGCGCGGCGTCGGGCGCGGCGTCGAGCGGGACGGCCCCGGCGAAAGCCGCCGTGCCGGCGAGAAGCGAGCACGCGGCGAGGGTGCTCAATCTTGTGAATGACTTCAAAGTGTCCTCCTGAGACAGGTCGATCCGGCGGCCCGGCGGGCCGCAAGGCAAGCGTTCCCGCATCTAAGCCCTGAAGATGACGGTACGGAAGCGATTTGTCGGGGCGAATATTGGAATATTTGCGGCGATGTGCGAGGCTTGCCCTGTCCGCTGAGGGGCCCGCCGAGGGGGAAGGGCGCCGACCATGCGTCCGCCGGGTGCCTTTAGGGAACGAGGGCCGGGCAGGACGAAGGACGTGGTTTTCGGACGATCATGATCTCGACATTTTTTGCGGATTGGTTCCCGGTGCTTGCTTAACCTTGGGAGAGTTTCTCACATGAAACCCGTTGATGCGAAATTCCTGATTTCGGCCGCTCTGGCCGCCACCATGTGGTCGGGCGCCGCCCTGGCCCAGTCCGGCTTCTCCGGCAACGGGGAAACCCCGCGCGCGGCTCCGGGCGGTCCCGAGCTTTCCGACCGCGGCGTCGCGGTCGCCCCGCCCAAGGTCGATCTCGACGAGATCGGGCGCGATCTCGACCTCGACCCCGAAAAGCTGAAGCAGAGCTACGGCACGGTCAGCCGGTCGCGCGGCGGCGAGGAAAAGCGCCAGGCGCCGAGCGAGGAACTGCTGCGCTCGCTCGACGGCGCGGCAAACCCCAATGCCGACCCGGCCTTCTCCGAATCGGGCGACCGCCAGGTGTTCGGCGACGACGAGCGCGTGCAGGTGACGGACTCGTCCAACTACCCGTTCCGGGTCTTCGGCCTGCTCCAGGCCCAGACCAAGGAAGGCTTCTCCAACTGTTCCGCGACGCTGATCGGCCCGCGCACGCTGCTGACCGCCGCCCACTGCCTCTACGATCACGCCGAGGGCTGGTACGACAATTTCATGTTCGCGCCCGGCCTGACCTCGATGGACAACGCGCCCTTCGGCGTCTGGGACTACGAGACCGCCTACATCTTCGAGGGTTATATCAGCAACTATCAGGGCTATTACGGCTCGGTCGTGCCGTGGGACATCGCCGTCGTCATCCTCCAGCAGCCGATCGGCGACCATCTCGGCTGGCTGGGCTATGGCCACGACCCGCGGCTCGGCGACTTCCACGCCAACATCATCGGCTATCCGGGCGACAAGCCGGCCGGCACGATGTGGCGCGCTAATTGCGACGTGCCCGCCCAGGCGGTGCAGGAGCAGTATTTCCAGTACCATTGCGACACCTATGCCGGCACCAGCGGCGGCTCGGTCTACAAATACGACCCACAGACGCAGGAGCGCACCATCCTCGGCGTCAATGTCGCGGAAAGCCCGAACGCCAACACGGCGGTGCGGCTGAACGAGACCTATTTCAACTGGGTCAAGGGCCTCGTTCAGTAAGCCGTCGATGACGATGCCGGCCTGACGCCAATCTGCAAAGCCCGCGGCCCCGCCAGGCCGCGGGCTTTTTCAAATCGGTCGCGCGGGCGCAAAACCGCTTTGCACTTTTCCCCGTCCCGCTCTAGGCTTCTTTCCCTACGGGAAGGCGGGGAGCTGCGAGGAGCCATGGTTCAGTCTCGGTTGAGGCGCGCGATCGCCGCATCGGCGATCTGCGGCGGGGCGTTGGCGGGGCTGGCGCTTCCGGTTGCGCCGCCGTGGGCCATGGCGGGCGAGGTCGTCGCGCCGGGCGCTGCGGGCCCGTGGGTGGGCCTGTGGGCGGGCTCGTGGTCGGAACGCGTGCAGGTGATCCACGACGCGGCCGCCGGCACCGTCGTCAGGGTCCGGCTCAAGGCATGGAATGCCGAGCCCGTCGACGCCCTCGAATTCGTCTTCGAGCCGGAACCCGGCTCCGGCTTCGACCCGTCCGCCGGCGGCGGCGCCATCACCGGGCGCGGCAAGCTGGTGTGGCGGGTGCGCGGCTCCGCCTCCTACGACCGCCGCACCATCTACTCCACCTATGCCGGCGACCTCGTCGCCGGGCGGCCGCACGGCAACGGCCGGATGGAAAAGCGTAGCGGCGAGGTGCTGGAGGGCGAATGGGCCGGCGGCCTGCTTCATGGTAAGGGGACGTTGACCGAAGCAGACGGCACCCGCACGCAAGCCACCTTCGTCGAAGGCCGCGCCCATGGCGAGGGCCGGCAGACGACGCCCGACGGCACCATCTACGAGGGCGGCTTCCGCGCCGGCCTGCGCCACGGCGAGGCGAGGGTGCGCCTGCCGGGCGGCACCGCCTATGTCTCGCGCTGGCTGGCGGGCGTCGAGGTCTCCAGTGCACGGCCGGACGCGATGGCCGACGCCATGGTCGGCGGCCTGCTGCGCGCCCAATCCGGCGGCGGCGATGCCGGCAAGGCCGAGCTTTCGGTGTCGGTCGATCAGCGCATGACCCGCCAGGCCGACATGCGCTACGAGGACGCGGTGTTCGACGATCGCATCGAGATCTATCCGGCCGACCAGGCGATGATCGAGACGTGGCTCGGCAAGGCCATGATCGATCCCTACAGCTACGGCGCCACGTTCGGCTATGTCGACTGGGAGGCGGCGCCGGCCTATCTCCAGGTCGGGCTGAAGACCGTCGACGGCTCGCGCGTGCGCCTCAACGCGCTCCAGCTCCAGGTCGAGGACAGCCAGGTCTACCGCAAGCCGTTCCTGTCGATCATCGATCATCGCGGCTGCGTCGGCTTCCGGCCGGATTTCAGCTTCGGCAACACCGGCTGGGGGCCCGTGCGCGACGCGCGGCTGTCGGTCGAGTTCTTCGACGATAGCGAGGATGACGGCAGCGGCCGCGCCAGCCGCGCCTTCGAGGTCCCTGTCGGCGATTTCGACGCCGGCATCGACGTGTCGCTGCGCGCGGTGCTGGAGGAGGCCGGCGTTGACACGCGGGCGCTGGAGCGGGCACGCTTCACCTGTGCCTCCGAGCAGGAGCTGCCGGCGTGCCGGCAGCGGGCGATCGGCTCGCTGGAGTTCGGCGAGATCGGCGACCTTCTCACCGGCGGGCCGGACATATCGGTCGGCATCCGGGGCACTGTCGCCTATTCCTGGGCCGACGACCGCGGCAATTCCCACGATGTGAGCGAGCCGTTCGTGGCCGCGCTGCAACTCGGCGCCATCGAGACCGAGATCATGATCGCCGAGGGCGGTGCCGGTTGGGGCGATCCGCCGGCGGCCCTGCGTTACCAGGAGGTCGATCTGCCTTCCGACGCGCAGAACTACGTCGTCGACCTGACCATGCGCGGCAACAGGAATGTCAGCGACGTCACCGCGCGGTTGAAGGTCTCGGCGCAGGAAAGCTCCATCCACCGCTTCCGCGCCGTGGCAAGCTTCGCCGACGGCAGCGCGCGCCAGACCAAGCCGGTGGTGTTCTACCATCTGCGTCCGCGCGCGCCGGCCCATGTCCCGGCCGAGCCGGCGGTGGAATGCTATCTCGACGACGCCGTGTTCGCGGCGCAGGATTGAACGTTCAGCGCGCGCCGGGCCTGGCCAGGTCGAACAGGTTGGGCAGCTCGACCAGCCGGGCGAACACCGTGCCCTGCGCGAAGACGCGCAGCTCCAGCAGCGTGCCGGAAGCGCTGGTAGCCGGCTGGTCGAACAGGAAGTTGCCCAGCGAATAGGCCATGATCGTCTCGCCGCCGCCGAGCGTGACGAGGCGGCCGTCGGCGACGTGCGGGTGCGCCCCGGCGATGACGGACGCGCCGCGCAGCCGCATTTCCTGCGCCAGTTCCCGCTCGCGCGGCGAGGGTTCCGTCATATATTCGCGACCCCAATGGACGACGGCGACGACGGGCCGCGTCGCGTCGGCGACGGTCAGCCGGTCGAGCAGCTCCGGCGTCATCAGCCCGCTATAGGGCGGGCCGTTGGAATCGAGGTCGCTCAGCCCGACCAGCGCCAGCCCGCCAATGTCGAGCCGCTCGCCCTGGCCAAAATGCGGGATGCCGGCTTCGTCGAGCGCCGCCCTCGTCTCGTCGAGGCCGGCCGGGCCCAGGTCGAGCGCATGGTTGTTGGCGAGACCGACCGCGACGACGTTCAGCTTCTTCAGCCACGGCACCGCCAGCTCCTGCGGCATGGCGATGGTCATGTGCGCCAGCGACTCCGGCACGTTGGGCAGGATCACCCCTTCGAGGTTGAGGATCAGCGGCCTTCCGTGGGTGCGGGCGAGCACCGCGTCCGCCACGCGCCCTGCCGCGTCGGCGTCGGTCAGCGCCTGCGTCATCGCCCGGCCGAAATGGGCGTCGCCGGCGAGGTAGTAGACGTCCGCCTCCGGCTCGTGGGGGCTGTCGGTCGCGGCGAACGCCCCGAAGGCGATCAACTGGTAGCTCGTCGTCTCCTCGAGCCGCGCGCGCGTATGCTCCTGCTGGTTCTCGGAGGCGAGCACGACGGGCGCGGCGCCATAGGCCTCGCGTTGCAGCTTCATCTGGACGTAGAGGCTGGCGACGGAATCGAGATGATCGGGCTGGTCGAGGCGCGAGATCGCCTCGAGATCGCCCTCGGCGATCAGGTTCAGCGTCTGCTGGTCGAAAGCCCGCGCCGGGCCGTGCGGGTGATAGTGCGAGAAGTCGGTCGACTGCACGACGAGCGTCTTCTCGCCGGCGAGCGGGGCGAGCAGCGCCGTCAGCCGGTCCCAGTCGGCCCGCTTCGAGCGGATCGAGATCGAGATCGGCACCAGCCTGGCTTGCGGAAAGGCGTGGCGCAGGAAGGGCAGCAGCGCCAGCACGCCGTGGTCGGCGGCGAACAGGCAGGAATCGGCCGCGCCGCCGGCGATCAGCGCGTCGGCCGCCGCCCGGTCGACCTCGACCGGCCCGAGCACGGTGTCGAAGCCGCGCCGCGTGGTGGCGAAGGCGGCTCCCTCGATCTTCAGGAAATGATCCGGGGCGAGCAGGATCACCCGGTCGTAGTCGAAACCGGCGGCGGCGCGGAACCCGCGCGCGATCAGCCGCGGCACGACGAGGTGGTGCGGCACGGTGATGCCGGACAGCCTGGCCGCCGACGGCGGATAATCGGCCTCGGCGGCGATCGCGGTCTCGAACAGGTAGGGGCCGGGATAGAAGCCTGTGCCGAAACGGCCGTCCTCCCCGGGGCAGGCGGCGGCGAAGGCAGGCGCGCAGGCGAGGAAGAGAAGGGCGGCGGCTGCCAGCCGGCCCTGGCCCGGCGCGCGCCTCATCCTTGCCCTCACGGCCGCGCCACCAGGAAATTCTCGGTGCGCGGCAGGTGGTAGAACGGCTGCTGGCGCTCGGCCGTCAGCCGGCGCACCTCGCGGTCGACATAGTCGGACAGGCCGAGGATGCGCACGCCGTCGCCGCCGGTCGAGGCCGCGCCGCGGATGCCTTCCAGCACCGACCAGGTGAAGGCGCCGTGGCCGAGATCGGCAAGCTCGGCCGCGGTGTTGTTGGCCGCCGTCGCCGCCAGCACGACGATGCGCGCGTCGGCCGCTTCCTTTTCCAGCTTGGCATTGAAGGCGCCCGCGGCATGGCAGGTGTCGAGCAGGAGGATGCGCCGTCCCCTGGCGCGCTCGATCGCCTCGTGGATGTCCGACCACGCGACCAGCGAGGAGCGCCGCCAGCGCTCGCCGTCCTGCTTGCGCGCGTCGGTCGGGAGCACGTAATAGTCCTCGTCGACATTGATGCCGTGGCCGGCGATGAAGACGATGGTGGTGTCGTCGGGACCGGGCAGGTCGAGGAAATCGACGATCTCGTCGCGGATCGAGCGCGCCTCCGGCTCGATGACGCGCTCGTCGCCGACGATGCGCAGGATGTCGCCGGCGCGGGCGTCGTCCTCTTCCAGCGCGTCGCGGTTGACCAGCAGCAGCGCCTCCATCCCGGCGTGCAGCGGCGCCGAGCGCTCTGCCACCGCGCGCAGGAATTCGGCGGCGTCGGCGACGGGAAAGGCGAGGTCGCAGGAGCGGCCGCCGCAGTCGCGCGGCAGATGCGGATACTGGTTGACGCCGACGGCGACGACATAGAGCTTGCCCTTCGGCGTCTCGGCCGCCGTCTTCTTCGCCAGCGCGCGGACGCCGCGCTCCGTGACGTAGCCGTATTCGTTGACGCCGCTGATGAGGATTTCGTTTTCACCCTCGGCCACCGGCACCTCGATGACGACGCGGCCGTCGCCGGCCGCACGCGGGGCGAACTCGTCGACGCGGCGCTCGTTGGCCAGCACCGAGAAGGTGGCGACGTCGGCGCCGGCTTCCGCCGCGCCGACGATCTCGACCGAGACGAAGCCTTCCGCCGCCGGCGGGTCGGTCTCGATCACCCGAGCCTCGAATTCGGGCGGCTTGCGCCGCAGCAACTGGTCGAGCTGGGTGTCGGTGCCGCGCAGCTCCTTCGCGGCTGCGGCCGGGTCGCCGGTCAGGATGGCGCGGCGCACGATCTCGGGGCTGTTCAGGTGGGTGCGGATCTGCCGCGCCCAGATATAGCGCGCCTCCTTGTCCTGCCCCTGGTTGACGTGCCAGCCGACGAGGGAATCGCCCTTGGGCGAGGAATGGAAATAGCCCTGCGGCGTCCACATGATCCACTCGCCGCCGGAGGCGAACAGGCTGGCGACCAGCGCTTTCGTGTCGAGGTTCCACAGCCGCACGGTCTGGTCGGCGCCGCCGGTGACGAGGAGGCGCGCCTGCGGCGCCTCGGCCATCGCCTCGACCGCGCCGGCATGGCCGCCGCTGAACTCGCCGGCGAAGCGGCCGCTGTCGCGGTCGTAGGCCACGAGCGTGCCGTCCGCGCCGCCGGTGACGAGGGCCTTCCCGTCGGACAGCAGCGTGTAGGCGCTGTGGAGATAGCCGCTGGCGGCGTCGTTCTCGATGCGGTGGAGAACGGCGCCGCCGCGCAGGATTTCCAGCACCGCGCTGGGCAGCCGGTTTTCGCCGCCCTCGGCGAAGCGAAGCGCCCATTCGCCGTCCTCGATCACCGCGCGCCCGAACGCCGCGCCGCTGTCGCCGTAGGGCGCGGGAGTTTCGAAGCCGCGCTCCGGCGTCGGCAGCAGGAACTCTCTTTCCAGCGTGCCCATCCGGTCCGGGCACACGACGAGGTCGGGGCAGGGGTTCCGCGTGCCCCAGGCGACCACCCCGCCGTCGGCGGAAACGCCCACCGACGTCACCGGCGCGCCGGCGCCGCGCATCACGCGCCGCGCCTCGCCGGTTTCGGGGTTCCAGATGTGGACCTCGTGGCGCTCGCCGCCGGCCGTCGCCATCAGTCCCTCCGGCGCCGCGGCGGCGGTGAACACGGTGTTGTCGTGGCCGGGATAGAGCACCGGCGGCGCGGCCGGGTCGGCGAGCGAGAACACGGCGATCGCCGTGTCGCCGTCGCAGCGATAGCCGCAGCTCACGGCGAGCCGCGCGCCGTCGCCGGTGAAGGCCAGCGCGCCGATGCGGTGGCTGCGCGCGGGCAGCGCGGCGGTGAGCGCGCCGTCCTGCGCCCGCCATAAATGGATCTCGCCGGCGTCGTTGCCGGTGGCGAAGGTCGCGCCGTCCGGCGAGACGGTGAGGGCCGAAAGCCGCGCGTCGCGCAGGCCCTCGGCCTCGGGCATCCCGATCTCCGAGCCGTCGGCCATGTCGTAGAGCCGCACGCCGTTGTCGGCGGTGGCGACCGCGAGGCGGCTGCCGCCCTGCGCGAAGCCGAGCTCCCCGATCCGCCACGAATCGGCGTCGAGCGCGCCGTTGAGCGTCCAGCCCGTCGCGCTCTTCTCGTCGCGCCGCCAGACATGGACGAAGCCGTCGTCGCCGCCGGCGGCCAGCAGGGTCCCGTCCGGCGAGAAGGCGACGTCGAGCACCGCCTGCTCCAACCCCTTGAGCACGGCCGTGATGCGTCCGCTCCTGATGTCGAACAGCCGGATGTCGCCATAGGGCGGCGACTCGCCGATGCCCGGCCCGAAATAGCCGACGGCCGCCACCGTGCCGCCGTCGGGCGACACCGCGACTCCGAACACCTTGCCTTCGTTGCCGTCGCCGATCTGGTGGCGCAGGATGCGCAGCGTCACGCCCGCCCGCCAGTCCCAGACGCGGATGGTCTTGTCGTCGGAAGCCGTGACCAGCACCTCGCCGTCGGGCGAGAACGCCATGTCGTTGACGAGCGCGCGGTGACCGCCGCTGTCGAGGAAGAGGTGGTGCGAGGGCGGCGTCTGCGCCGGCTTCTGCTGGGCGCGGGCGGGGAGGATTGTCGCCGCAGCCAGCATGATGGCGAGGCCCAGCGCGAGCCCGCCCACGCCGTACGCCATGCCGCGCGACAAGCCGCGCGATAAATCCCGGTGCGACATCGACGCCTCCATCGTGCCGGCCGCCGGTTCAGCCGCGGGGGGTGGTTTCCATCGGGAAGATCAGCACCGCGCCCTTGGCGCCGGCCTTGTCGCCCAGCCTTGCCGCGCCGCGTGTCGCGGGTGCCGCCGCGACCTCGCGCAGCAGCTCGCCGAAGGTGGAGGCGCCGCTCCGGATGGCGCGGGTCGCCTGGCGCACGCCGACCTGCTCCAGGAACGACAGGTCCTCGACCGGGGTCTGCGGCTCGGCCTCCGACAGCACCACCACCATGCGCTCGATGCCGTAGCTCGAATCGGTGAAGGCGAGCAGCGGCAGGTCGATCTCGCTGCCGCTCGACAGCCGCTCGGCATACATGTGGCTGATCGAATAGTCCGAGCCGATATAGAGCACGTTGACGTCGACCGGCTTGGCCATGGCGTTCCTGGCCGCGATGTGCACCTCGTCCCCGGGGTGGACGACGGGCACGGTGCCGGCGCGCAGCGGCGCGGCCTCGTCCGCTGCGGCGCGCTTGACCTTGAACCCGACCTCGACCTCCTGCGGCCGGAATTCCGACGCCGCCGACAGCCGCGACAGGCTGGTGGCGCGGAAGATGCGCACGAGGTCCTCGGCCAGCCGGCCGGCGATGTCGTCGATGCCGGCCCCGGCCAGCGGCAGCGACGGCGAGCGGCGCCCCTCGTCCAGCGACAATTCGCTCGACGGCGGCAGCAGCCAGACGCGCGGCTCGGTCGAAAGGCTGGCGCGCGAGGCGGCGGCCGCCTCGGCGTGACGCGCCTGGTCGGCGATGATGACGCCGACATCCATCTCGCTCATCACCGCAAGCGTCAGGTCGGCGGATTCGCCGGCCTCGACCAGGCGCAGGTTGACCGGAACCTTCTCCTCGCTGACGATCTTGTCAAGCGCGGCGTTCAGGAGCTCGGCCTCGGGAGCGAAGCCGCCGTCGCCGCCGCCGGGCCGGGCGACGACGAGCTCGAAGCCGATGGCGAGCTCGGTCAGCCGCGCCCAGGCGTTGGCCGGGATGTCGGCGAGGCCGAGCGCCGGCAGGCCCTGATGCGCCACGGGCGCGACGCGGCTGGTCAGGTTCTTCGCCGCCTGCACCTCGACATAGCCCACCGCCGCCTCGAGCGGCGCGGCCGGGGAAGGCAGGATGGCGAGCTTCGTCCCCCGCGACAGGCGATGAAGCTGGCCGGCGGGGATTTCGAGCGTCCCGTTCTCGTTCCTGATCGCCCACTGTGCGATGCGGTCTTCCGGCGTCGAGCCGAACACCTGCCGGTCGAGGTCGCCCTCGAACAGCGGCGTCGGGCGGCTGCGGTTGTCGCCGGAATAGGCCTGGAGCACGGCCTGGCCGAGCTGGCGATAGGTCATGGCCGGGTTCTCGGCGATCTTGGAGAACACGGTGTAGGTGAACAGGCCGAGCTTGGCCGCTTCCGGGTCGCCCTTGGGCAACGGCATTTCCGGCGTCGTCTCGGTGTTCTGCGCCGCGAAGAACGCCACCATGCCGCCCGGCGCCGTCGATTCGGCGCTGGTGGGTTCCGAGGAGGTCAGGCCGAGCGAGTTCTGCCGCTGGCTTTCGCCGTCCATGCCGTCCATGCCGCGCGCGGCAGGCCCTTGCGCCTCCGCCACGGCTTCCGCCATCGCCGCCTCGGGGATGCCGAGGTCGGTGAAGTCGATCTTGCGCTCTGTCTCGTCGGTTTCGGTCACCGCGCGCGTCATCGTGCCGGAGTGGCAGCAGTCGAACACCGCCCAGACGAACGCGCCTTTGTCGCGGATTTTCTGGAGGTGGTCGCGGAATTCCTTGTCGATCAGCGCGTTGGGGATGCCCTTGGTGCGGTCTTCCCACATGCCGGTGTCGGAGGGGAGGAAGCATTCGTCGAGCCCGTCCGGCTCGATCGCCGGGTCCATCGCCGGCTGCTGGGTGCCGTGGCCGGAAAACTGGAGATAGACGAAGTCGCCGGCCTTGACCGCGCCGGCCAACCGGTCGAGCGCGCCGCGGATCGAGTTGCGCGTCGGCGAGCCGGTGCTTTCGATGCCGTCGGCCAGCACCGTCACGTTCTGCGGCTCGAACGTCACCGGCGCGTTGGCGAGCAGGAAGTCGCGCACCAGCGAGGCGTCGTTGTTGGGGCCGACGAGGCTCGCCTTCGGCGGCAGGTTGGGATAGGCGGTCACGGCGACGACAAGCGCGTGATAGGTGCGCCCCTGAACCCCGCCGCCCTGCTGGGCTAGGGCGGGAAGGGCGCCGAGCCCGAGACTGCCCGCGCCCAGCGCCGCCGTTCCGACGAGCAGGCCGCGTCGCGTGATCGTATGATGCATGATCGTTCTCCCAAGCCCTTTCCCGTACGGAATGTCTTTCTACAGGAATGGGGCGCCAATTTGAATGCGGGTCGATGCAAAAACCGGTCCGATACCGCTTCGACGCCCCGGCGGCGACGATCCTTGGGTGAGTGGACCGTCTTTTTCTCGACAGGCCGCCGCGGGTGCGCTAGGCCCTCGGCAAACGCAACCGGAGCCGACCGCGACCATGAAAGCCCCGACTGGAACCATCATCGCGCCGTCCGTCCTCTCGGCGGATTTCTCGCGGCTGGGCGAGGAGGTCGAGGCCGTCGCCGCCGCCGGCGGCGACTGGATTCACCTCGACGTTATGGACGGCCATTTCGTGCCCAACATCACCTTCGGCCCGCAACTCATCCGGTCGATCAGGAACCGGACGTCCAAGGTGTTCGACTGCCACCTGATGATCGCGCCGGCGGACCCCTATCTCGCCGCCTTCGCCGAGGCCGGGGCCGACATCATCACCGTCCATGCCGAGGCCGGGCCGCATCTCGACCGTTCGCTCCAGGCGATCCGCAACCTCGGCAAGAAGGCCGGCGTGTCGCTCAACCCCTCGACGCCCGAAAGCGTCATCGAATATGTCCTCGACCGGCTCGACCTCGTGCTCCTGATGACCGTCAACCCCGGCTTCGGCGGCCAGGCGTTCATCCCGGCCGTCGTCGAGAAGGTGCGCCGCGTCAGGGCGATGATCGGCGACCGGCCGATCCACATCGAGATCGACGGCGGCGTGACGCCGGAGACCGCGCCGCTGGTCAGGGCGGCCGGCGCCAACGTGCTGGTCGCGGGCTCCGCCGTGTTCAAGGACGGCAAGGACGCCTACGCGAAAAACATCGCCGCGATCCGCGCCGCCGCCGACGCCGCCGTCGGGCTGGCCGTCTAGGAAGGCCGCGATGACCCGGCCGGCATTGCCCCGCCGCTCCGTCCTCTACGTTCCCGCCTCGAACGCGCGGGCGCTGGCCAAGACCGGTGCGCTCGCCTGCGACGCTGTCATCTTCGACCTCGAGGACGCGGTCGCGCCGGAGGCGAAGCAGGCCGCGCGGGAAAATCTCCGCGCCCATTTCGGCCAGCCGGCCGCGCCGGGGCCGGAGCGGATCGTCCGGGTCAATCTCCGCGGCGGCGAGGTCGATGCCGACGACGTCGCGCTGGTCGGCCGCTGCCGTCCCGACGCCATGCTGGTGCCCAAGGTCGAGAGCGCGGCGATGCTGCGCGCGGCCCGTGCCGCGCTCGATGCGCAGGGCGGGCGGCAAATCGCGCTGTGGGCGATGATCGAGACGCCGCGCGGCATCGTGCGCCTGCGCGACATCGTCGAGTGCGACGACGTCGGCCTCGACTGCCTCGTCGCCGGCACCAACGACCTGTCCAAGGAGACCGGCGTGCCGCTGCCCGAGGGCCGCGACACCATCGCCCACTGGCTGGCGGCGATCGTCATCCACGCGCGGGCGGCCGGGCTCGACGCGCTCGACGGCGTTTACAACGATTTCGGCGACGATGCCGGCTTCGCCGAGGAAAGCCGACGGGCCGCGCTTGCCGGCTTCGACGGCAAGACGCTGATCCATCCGCGCCAGGTCGCGGCCGCCAACGCCGCCTTCTCGCCGTCGCCGGAAGCGGTGGCGCAGGCGCGCGCCGTGGTCGCCGGCTTCGAAAGACCGGAAAACGCCGGCAAGGGCGTCATCTCGCTCGACGGCCGGATGGTGGAGTTGCTGCATCTGGAGGTCGCGCGGCGGACGCTGGCGCGGCTCGGCTGAGGCAAGGCCGCTCTAGCCCGCTCAGGCAGCCATTTCCTTGCCAGTTGCCGGCTCGGCAGGGCTTTCGCCGCCGCCGTCCTGTGCCGCCGGCCGGGCGGGGACGGCGCGCAGCGCCAGCGCCAGCGAGGCGAATTCCTGCGCGGCTTCCAGGTTGCGCCGGGCCGCGACGCCGACGCCCTCCATGGTGTGGCGGGCGATGCCCAGCGCTTCCTCCGCGTCGCGCCGGGCCAGAACCTCGATGACGCGCAGGTCGGCCTCGACCCGCGCGGCGAGCTTTTCCGCCCGCCGGCCGAGGCGCGCGGCGGCGTCGGCGATGGCGGCCGCCCGCTCTTCCATCCCGGCGCGCAGGCCGGCCGTCTCGGCCGCGTCGGCGCCGAGCTTCTCCATGGCGGCGTTGAAGTCGCGGCCGAAGGCGTCGTAGGGCTCCGGCAGGTCGAGGCCGATCCGGGCGCTGAAATCGCCGAGCGCCAGCCGGCCGACGCCCGCGCCCATCAGCCTCGCCACCGCCGCATGCGCCCGCGCCGCCTTCTCGCGCGCGGCGCCGCCTTGCCGGCAACGCTCCAGGAGCTCCACCAGCGCCGTCGTCTCGCTGTCGGCGGCCGCGCCGGCGGGTTCGGAAAAATCCTGCGCCGCCAGCCGCGTCGCCATCGCCGTGGCCGGTTGCAGCGCGGCGCGGACGGCATGGCGCGCCGCCAGCCACGCGCCGGCCGCGACGACGGCGGGCGACAGGAGAAGAAACGGCGCCAGCGCCGCCGGCTGCAACTGCCACAGCGCGAGCGCCAGGCCGGAGACGAGCATGGCGACCGCGCCGGCGACGGCCGCAACCGCGATGCCGGGCGTCAGGCGCTTGCGCCGTCCCTGTGCCGATGTCGTCTCCATGCGCGAACTTTCCGCGAGCTTCGGCGACGACACTAGCCGCGCAAGCTTGCACGAACTTTGCGCAGGCCGCTTACGCGGCTCTGCGCTCAGCCGCGCAGTTCGACCGAGCGGACGCGCGCGGCCTCGACCGCCTCGACCAGCAGCGCCTTCAGCCGGTCCTCGCCCATCAGCACGGAAAGCGCCGCCGCCGTGGTGCCGTTCGGGCTCGTCACCTGCCGGCGGAGTTCCCCCGGCTCCTCGCCGCTCGCCTGCGCCAGCGCGGCCGCGCCGTAGACCGTCTGCATCGCCAGCAGCTTCGCCGTCTCCGCCGGCAGGCCGGCGGCTTGCCCTGCCACCGTCAGGCACTCGATGAAATGGAAGACATAGGCCGGGCCGGAGCCGGAAACGGCGGTCACCGCGTCCATCAGCCCCTCGTCGGCGATCTCGGCGACGCGGCCGCTGGCCGAGAGCAGGTCGGCGACGAAGGCGGCGGCCTGGGCCGTCACCTGGCCGTTGGCGAAAGTCACCATCATGCCCTTGCCGATGGCGGCGGGCGTGTTGGGCATGCAGCGCAGGATCGCCGCGTCCGCCCCCAGCCCCTCCTCGAAGGCGGCGACCGGGGTGCCGGCGGCGACGCTGACATAGGTGGCGCTCGCCTTGAACCGCCTGTAGGCGGGAATGACGTCGCGGATGACCTGCGGCTTGACCGCGAACACCACGAGGCGCGGCGCGACGTCGGCGCCGATCTCGCCCGCGTCGGCGAGCGCGGTGACGCCGAGCGCGGCGGCGCGGGCGCGCAGCGCCTCGGCCGGCTCCACCACCAGCGCCTCTTCGGCCCCGAGCTTGCCCGAGGCGATCCATCCCTCCAGCATGGCGCGGCCCATATTGCCGCATCCGACGAGCACAACCGGTCCGCTCATTTTTCGTCTCTCCGTTCCTGCTGCCGTCCTGATGCCACCGGCGGGCCGTCGCGTCCAGTGGCAGGTTCGTCCTTGCGCGCGCGGCCCGGGAATGCGATTGCGGGCGCTGGACGCGCCAGGGAGGGAATCATGGCCCGGATCATCGACGGAAAGGCGGTCGCCGAGGAGGTGGCGGCGACGGTGAAGCACGAGACCGCAGCGCTGGCGATGCGCCACGACATCGCGCCGGGGCTGGCGGTGATCCTCGTCGGCGAGGACCCGGCCAGCCAGGTCTATGTCGCCTCGAAGTCAAGGAAGGCCAGGGAATGCGGCTTCCATTCGGTACAGCACACGCTGCCGGCTGAGACGCGGCAGGCCGATCTCGTCGCGCTGATCGAGAGCCTCAACGCCGACCCGGCAATCCACGGCATCCTCGTCCAGCTTCCCTTGCCTGCCCATATCGACACGCTTTCCGTCATCGAGACGATCTCGCCGGACAAGGACGTCGACGGACTCACCTATGCCAATGTCGGCCGGCTCGGCGCGGGCGCGCGGCAAAAGGCGTTCGTGCCCTGCACGCCGGCGGGCTCGATGCTGCTGATCGGCCGCGTGCGCGGGGACGATCTTTCCGGTCTCAATGCCGTGGTCGTCGGCCGCTCCAACCTCGTCGGCAAGCCGGTGGCCCAGCTCCTTCTGGCCGCCGACGCCACCGTCACCGTCGCCCATTCGCGCACGAAGGACCTGGCCGCGCTCTGCCGCACCGCCGACATCCTCGTCGCCGCGGTCGGGCGGCCGGAAATGATCCGTGGCGACTGGGTGAAGGAAGGCGCGACCGTCATCGACGTCGGCATCAACCGCATCCCCGCGCCGGAAAAGGGCGAGGGCAAGACGCGGCTCGTCGGCGACGTCGCCTTTGCGGAGGCATTGCCCCGCGCCGGCGCGATCACCCCCGTTCCCGGCGGCGTCGGGCCGATGACCATCGCCATGCTGATGGCGAACACCCTCGTCTCCGCCTGCCGCGCCGCGGGCGTCGAGCCGCCGAAATTCTGACGGCGCGCGCGCGGAAGCCGATGGGCGAGGTGCTCTACACCGACATGGAAAGCCCGATAGGCCGGCTGCTGCTGGCCGGCGACGGGCGCGGCCTCTCCTGCATCGGCTTTCCGTCCGGCAAGGGCGCGGTCGCGCCGCGCCCGGACTGGCGGCGCGACGACGACGCCTTCGGCCGCGCGAAAGGCCAGTTGCGGGAATATTTCGCCGGCACGCGGCGGGAGTTCGACCTGCCGCTCGATCCGCGGGGCACCGCCTTCCAGCTCGCGGTCTGGCGCGAGCTGGCGCGGATTCCGTTCGGCGTGACGATAAGCTATGGCGAGCTCGCCCGCCGCATCGGCCGGCCGACGGCGAGCCGGGCGGTCGGGGCCGCCAACGGGGCCAACCCCCTCCCGATCGTCATCCCCTGCCACCGGGTCATCGGAACGAACGGCAGCCTGACCGGCTTCGGCGGCGGCATCGAGATCAAGAAACGGCTTCTCGCGCTCGAGCGCGCCGGTGCGGGCGACGATCAGCCCCGCCTGCTCTGACCGCTGCCTTAGCCGAACACCCCGGCTCCCATGTCGGCTCTGGCCGCCAGCGCTCGGAAGCCGGCGAACAGCTCCCGCCCCATGCCGAAGCCGTTGGCGGACAGGTCGGGCGCGGCCGGCGCGCGCGCGCCGAACTCCGCCGCGTCGACCAGCGCCTCGAGCGTTCCCGCCTCGGCGTCGAGGCGGATCGTGTCGCCGTCGCGGATGCGGGCGATCGGGCCGCCTTCGAGCGCCTCGGGCGTGACGTGGATCGCGGCCGGCACCTTGCCGGACGCGCCCGACATGCGCCCGTCCGTCACCAGCGCGACGCGGTGGCCGCGGTCCTGCAACACGCCGAGCACGGTGGTCAGCCGGTGCAGCTCCGGCATGCCGTTGGCCCTCGGCCCCTGGAAGCGCACCACGGCGACGAAGTCGCGGTCGAGCTGCCCGGCCTTGAAGGCGGCGTTCAGTTCCTCCTGGTCGTGGAAGACGAGGGCGGGGGCCTCGATCGTCCGCTTTTCCGGCTTGACCGCCGAAGTCTTGACGATGGCGGCGCCGAGATTGCCGGCGAGCACCTTCAGGCCCCCGCTCGGCTGGAACGGCTGTTGCGCCGTCGCCAGCACCTTGTCGTCGCCGCTCACAGAAGGGGCCGGCCGGCGCGTCACGCCGCCATCGGGGCCGAGGCCCGGCTCGATGGCGTAAGCGCGCAGGCCCTCGCCCCAGATCGTGCGCACGTCCTCGTGCAGGTAGCCGGCGTCGAGCAGCTCGCGGATCAGGAAGCCCATGCCGCCGGCGGCGTGGAAATGGTTCACGTCGGCGAGCCCGTTGGGATAGACGCGGGCGATCAGCGGCACGATGTCGGAGAGGTCGGAGATGTCCTGCCAGGTCAGCGAGATGCCGGCGGCCGCCGCCATCGCGATCAGGTGGATGGTGTGGTTGGTCGAGCCGCCGGTGGCGTGCAGCCCGACGACCCCGTTGACCACGCTGCGCTCGTCGAACAGGCGCCCGACCGGCGTGAAGGCGTTGCCCTGAGCCGTGATCGCCAGCGCCTGCCTCGCCGCCTCCTTCGTCAGCGCCGTGCGCAGCGGCGTCCCCGGGTTGACGAAGGAGGCGCCCGGCGTGTGCAGGCCCATGATCTCCATCAGCATCTGGTTGGAGTTGGCGGTGCCGTAGAAGGTGCAGGTGCCGGGGCCGTGATAGGATTTCGCTTCCGCTTCCAGAAGCTCGGCCCGCCCGACCTTGCCCTCGGCGTAGAGCTGGCGGATGCGCGCCTTCTCGTCGTTGGGCAGGCCGGAGGTCATCGGCCCGGCCGGAATGAACACCGCCGGCAGATGGCCGAAGGTCAGCGCTGCGATTACCAGCCCCGGCACGATCTTGTCGCAGACGCCGAGGAAGACGGCGGCGTCGAACATGTTGTGCGACAGGCCGATGGCCGCGGCCATGGCGATGACGTCGCGCGAGAACAGCGACAGCTCCATGCCGGGCTGGCCTTGCGTGACGCCGTCGCACATCGCCGGCACGCCGCCCGCCACCTGGGCGACGCCGCCCGCCTCACGCGCCGCCTCGCGGATCAGCGCCGGGAAGGTCTCGAACGGCTGGTGCGCCGACAGCATGTCGTTATAGGCGGTGATGATGGCGAGGTTGGGCACGCGGTCGCCGGCAAGCTTCGCCTTGTCGCCGGGGGCGCAGGCGGCGAAGCCGTGGGCGAGGTTGCCGCAGGAGAGCACGCTCCGGTGCGGCCCGGCCGAGATCGCCGCCTCAATCCTGACGAGATAGGCTTGCCGGCCCGGCTTTGAGCGTTCGGCGATGCGTTGCGTTATGGCTTCGATGTCGCGTCTGGCTGTCATGACATTTCGTCTTTCGGGCGTTTGGTCTTTCAGGGCGTCCAGTAAACGGGGACCGGCTTTTGCGCGTGGGCGAAGACGGCGCCGACCGGCTTGTCTCCGCCGGGTTCGAGCGCGGCTTCCAGGACCTCGCGCTTGTCCTCGCCCTCAATGTGGAGCGCGAGGAAGCCGGCTTCCAGCAGGCGGCCAAGCGGCAGGGTCAGCCGCGGCTCACCGGCGCCGGGCGCATCGACCGGCAAAGCGAGGCCGTCCTGCGCCGGATCGGTGAGCGCGGCGAGATTGGCCGCGTCGGGAAAGAACGAGGCGGTGTGCCCGTCCGTTCCCATGCCGAGGATCGCGGCGTCGAGCGGCCACGGCAGGGCGGCGAGGGCCACCGTTGCGAGGCGCGCCGCCGCCTCGACGGTTTCGGCCTCGTGGAACAGCGGCACGAAGCGGGCGTCACTTGCCTTATTCGTAAGTAAAGAATTACGAATAAGCGCGCCATTGGAACGCGGCGAATTTTCCGGCACGAAGCGCTCGTCGACCGGGATCGCCGTCACCTTCGCCCAGTCGAGCGCCTGTTTCGACAGGGCCGGGAAGAACAGCCTCGGCGTCGTGCCGCCCGAGACTGCGAGCAGGGCATGGCCGCGCCGGGCAATCGCGGCCCGAAGCGCGGCCGCCACGTCGCCGGCCAGCGCCTCCGCCAGCGCCTGCGGCGAGGGGAAGGCGCGCCAGTCTGGCCGGGCGCTCATGGCCTCAGCCGCTCTCGTGCCAGGTGCGGCCGTCGCGCTCGATCAGCGCGATGGAGCCGGACGGCCCCCAGGTGCCGGCGGTGTAGCCCTGCGCCGGCTGGCGGTCGTCGTCCCAGGCCGCGTGGATCGGGTCGATCCAGCTCCACGCCGCCTCGACCTCGTCGCGGCGCATGAACAGCGTCTGGTTGCCGCGCACGACGTCCATGATCAGCCGCTCGTAGGCGTCCGGGTTGCGCACGTCGAAGGCGTCGGCGAAGCTCATGTCGAGGGGTACGTGGCGCAGGCGCATGCCGCCGGGGCCGGGGTCCTTGATCATCAGCCACTGCTTGACGCCCTCGTCGGGCTGGAGACGGATGACGAGCTGGTTGGCCGCCACCGTGCCGACGCTGTCGCCGAAGATCGAATGCGGCACCGGCTTGAACTGGATGCAGATTTCCGAGACCCGCTCGGCCAGCCGCTTGCCCGTGCGCAGGTAGAACGGCACGCCCGCCCAGCGCCAGTTGGCGATCTCGGCCTTGATGGCGACGAAGGTCTCGGTGTCGCTGTCGCGGCCGAGTTCCTGGATGTAGCCCTTGACCGCGCCGCCCTCGGAGGCGCCGGCCCGGTACTGGCCGCGCACGGTCAGCTTCTGCGCCTCGCCGTTCTCGATCCTTTTCAGCGAGCGCAATATCTTCAGCTTCTCGTCGCGCACGGCGTCGGCGTCCATCGACGACGGCGGCTCCATCGCCGTCAGGCATAAGAGTTGCAGCATATGGTTCTGCACCATGTCGCGCAGCGCGCCGGCGGTGTCGTAGTAGGAGACGCGGTCTTCCAGCCCGACCGTCTCGGCGACGGTGATCTGGACGTGGTCGACATGGGCCGAGTTCCACAGCGGCTCGTAAAGCGCGTTGGCGAAGCGCAGCACCATCAGGTTCTGCACCGTCTCCTTGCCGAGATAGTGGTCGATGCGGAAAATCTGGTGCTCGTCGAAGACGCGGCCGACGGCGTCGTTCAGCGCCCGCGCCGAGGCGAGGTCGCGGCCGATCGGCTTTTCCACCACGATGCGCGCCTCGCCGCCGGCCAGCCCGTGCGCGGCGAGATGGCCGGCGATGTCGCCGAACAGCACCGGCGCGACCGCGAGATAGAACACCCGGACCGCGCGGCTTGCGTCCAGCGCCTGTCCGAGCCGCTCGAAGCCGTCGCCGCTTTTCGCGTCGACCTGGACATAGGCGAGGCGGGCGAGGAAGCGCGCCAGCTCCTCCTCGTCGATCTCCTGCGGCCTGACGTGCGCGCGGATCGCCTTGCCGGCGAAATCGCGATAGGCGTCGTCGGAGAGCGCCGAGCGCGAGGCGGCGATGACGCGCGTCGGCTCGGAGAACTGGCCGGCCTTCTGCCGCTGGTAGAGCGCCGGCAGGAGCTTGCGCTCGGACAGGTCGCCGGTGCCGCCGAAGACGATGAGGTCGAACGGATCGACGGGAATGGTCTGGCTGGTCATGATCGTCCGCGATGTCTGGCGTTCCATTGCCGTAGCCTATAGTCTAATCGATTTAAAAACACCAGCGTCATCCCACCCGCGCCCGCCGCCCCCGATGGGTATATCGACTGGGCATATCGGATGGGCATATCGGATGGGCATATCGGAAAAGCATAGCAGCAATCCGTGCCCGATATATGAATCGTGGCGGAAAAGTCGCCCCGCGGCTTCGTCTGCCGGCGCATATGGCCATATGCCGTCGATCCCGGGCTTTTGTCTTGACAGGACCGCCCGTGCTGGTTTTGTCAGCTTGACCGAACTGGTCCATCGCGCCCTGCCCGCCAAAGGGATAGGACGAGCCATTCCCCTGCATGGAGCAATCGCCATGGGCACCCCGCTTACCCTCACCGTCGCCGAAGGCGCGGCATTCATGAACCTGATCGACGGCAAGCCGGCCGACGCGCTTTCCGGCGCGCGCATCGACGTCGCCTGCCCGTCCGACGGCAAGGTCTTCGCCTCGATTCCCGCCTCGGGCGCCGCCGATGTCGATCTCGCCGTCCGGTCGGCTTCCAGGGCCTTTCTGGAAGGCCCGTGGAGCCGCACGCCCGCGGTGGAGCGCGGCCGCTGCCTGACCCGTCTCTCCCACCTGATCGAGGCCAACGGCGAGGAACTCGCCGCACTGGAGTCCCGCGACACCGGCAAGCCCGCCCGCCAGGGCAAGGCCGACGTCACCGCCACCATGCGCTATTACGAGTTCTACGGCGGCGCGGCCGACAAGATCCACGGCGACACCATTCCCTTCCTCGACGGCTACACCGCGCTCACCCTGCGCGAGCCGCACGGCGTTGTCGCTGGCATCATCCCGTGGAACTATCCGATGCAGATCCTGTCCCGTGTCGCGGGCGCTGCGCTCGCCATGGGCAACACGCTGGTGATCAAGCCGGCCGAGGACGCCTCGCTGACCGCGATCCGCCTTGCCCAGCTCGCGCTCGAGGCCGGCATTCCCGAAGGCGTGTTCAACGTCGTCACCGGCTATGGCCGCGACGCCGGCGCGGCGCTGTCGGCGCATCCGCTGGTCGACTACGTCACCTTCACCGGCTCGCCGCTGACCGGCACCGCCATCCAGCAGGCCGCGGCCGTCAACAATCGCGGCGTCACCATGGAGCTCGGCGGCAAGTCGCCGCAGATCGTCTTCGCCGACGCCGACCTTGACGCGGCGATCCCCGTGCTGGTCAACGCCATCATCCAGAACGGCGGCCAGACCTGCTCGGCCGGTAGCCGCGTGCTGATCGAGAAGCCGGTCTACGAGAAGGTCGCGGCCGCGCTGGCCGAGCGCTTCTCGAAGCTGGTCGCCGGCCCGCACGACGCCGATCTCGACCTCGGCCCGCTGATCAACGAAAAGCAGCGCGACCGCGTCGCCGGCATGGTCGCGGCGGCCAGGGAAGCCGGCGTCCCGGTGCTGGCCGAGGGCTCCGTCCACCCCGACGCGCCCAAGGGCGGCTATTACCAGGCCCCGGTGCTGTTCGGCTCGGTCAAGGCCGAGGCGGCGATCGCGCAGGAGGAGGTGTTCGGCCCGGTGCTGACGCTGCTTCCCTTCGAGGGCGAGGAAGAGGCGGTGCGCATCGCCAATTCGACCGAGTTCGGCCTCGTCGCCTCGGTGTGGACGAAGGACGGCGCGCGCCAGCACCGCGTCGCCAAGCGCGTGCGCGCCGGCCAGGTCTTCGTCAACGCCTACGGCGCCGGCGGCGGCATCGAGCTGCCCTTCGGCGGCTTCAAGAAGTCGGGCCACGGCCGCGAGAAGGGCTTCGAGGCGCTCTTCGACATGAGCGCGACCAAGACGGTCGTCTTCAATCATCAGTAAAGAGGAAATCATGGCACGTCTTGCAAACAAGGTCGCAATCGTCACCGGCGCGGCGTCGGGCTTCGGCGAGGGCATCGCCAAGCGCTTCGCCGAGGAGGGCGCCAGGGTCGTGGTCGCCGACCTGAACCTGAAGGGCGCCGAGCGCGTCGCCGGCGAGATCGGCAAGGCCGCGGTCGCCGTCCAGACCGACGTGTCGCAGCGCGCCGAGGTCGAGCGCATGGTCAGGACGGCCATGGACGCCTTCGGCCGCATCGACACCATGGTCAACAATGCCGGCTACACCCACCGCAACGGCGACATGCTGAAGATCGACGAGGAGACCTTCGACCTCATCGGCGGCGTCAACATGAAGGCGATCTACTATTCGACGCTCGCGGTCGCGCCGATCATGGAGGCGCAGGGCGGCGGCTCGATCATCACCACCGCCTCGACCGCGGGCATCAGGCCGCGCCCCGGCCTGACCTGGTACAACGCCTCCAAGGGCTGGGCGATCACCGCCACCAAGTCGATGGCGGTCGAGCTGGCGCCGAAGAATATCCGCGTCAACGCGCTCTGCCCGGTGGCGGGCGAGACCGGCATGCTCGCCCAGTTCATGGGCGAGGACACGCCGGAGATGCGCGCCAAGTTCCGCGCCTCGATCCCGCTCGGCCGGCTGTCGACCCCGCTCGACATCGCCAATGCCGCGCTGTGGCTGGCTTCCGACGAGGCGGCGTTCATCACCGGCGTCGCGCTCGAGGTCGACGGCGGCCGCTGCATCTGACCTTCGCGGGTTCCTTCCGGCCTGCGCCCTGCGGCTGGCCGGTCGCGATTTTCCCGGCCGCCGCCGCCCTTGCCGCCAGATGCCGGCTTTCCTTGCCCGTTTCCTCGTGTAAGAGAGGGGACGGACAAGGGGGAAAACGGGAAACGCCATGCACAGGGTCGCGATCAGCGGAACCGGGCTCTTCACGCCCGAGGAGGTCATCACCAATGCCGAGCTGGTGGCGTCCTACAACGCCTATGCCGAGCGCCAGAACGCGCTGAACGCCGAGGCGATCGCCGCCGGCGCGGCCCAGCCGATGCCGCTGTCCAGCGAGGAGTTCATCGTCAAGGCCTCCGGCATCGAGCGCCGCTACGTCATGGACAAGACCGGCGTGCTCGACCCGGCGGTGATGCGCCCCGCCTTGCGCGAGCGCGCCGACGACGAGCTGTCGATCATGGCCGAGATCGCGGTCGCCGCCGCCCGGCAGGCGCTGGAGGCGTCGGGGCGCGCGGCCGAGGACATCGACGCCGTCATCTGCGCCGCCTCCAACCACGAGCGCGCCTATCCGGCCATCGCCATCGAGGTGCAGCAGGCGCTCGGCATCAAGGGCTTCGCCTTCGACATGAACGTCGCCTGCTCGTCGGCGACCTTCGGCATCCAGGCCGCCGCCGACATGATCCGCTCGGGCTCGGCGCGCGCCATCCTGATGGTCAATCCCGAGATCACCTCCGGCCACCACGAATGGCGCGACCGCGACTGCCATTTCATCTTCGGCGACGTCTGCACCGCCGTCGTCCTCGAGCGGACGGACATGGCGCGCTCGGACAATGCCTGGGAAATCCTCTCCACCCGCTGCATCACCGAGTTCTCCAACAACATCCGCAACAACAACGGCTTCCTGCGCCGCACCCGCGAAGGCCACATGGCCGACCGCCGCGACATGCAGTTCCGCCAGGAGGGGCGCAAGGTCTTCAAGCAGGTGGTGCCGATGGTGACGGAGCTGATGCTGTCGCACCTCTCCGACGAGGCGATCGCGCCGGCCGACCTCGACCGCATGTGGCTGCACCAGGCCAACAAGAGCATGAACGACCTGATCGGCGCCAGGGTGCTCGGCCGCGAGCCGACGCGCGCGGAGCAGCCCAACGTGTTGCAGGACTTCGCCAACACGTCGTCCGCCGGCTCGATCATCGCCTTCCACAAATTCTCGCGCGACCTCCCCGCCGAAAGCCTCGGCGTCATCTGCTCGTTCGGCGCCGGCTATTCCGCCGGCAGCGTCATCGTCCGCAAGGTCGCGCCCGCGGCATAGCAGGCAAAAAGACGGGAACGTCCTCCGCGTCTCGTCCGTTTATTCCCCGGCCCGATCGTCGGCCGAGGGGGGACGCATGACCCATGAGCAGATCTTCATCTTCGCCTTGCTCGGCCTTCTGCTCGCCATGCTGGTCTGGGGCCGCGTGCGCTACGACCTCGTGGCGTTCGGCGCGCTGATCGTCGCCGTCCTCGGCGGTGCGGTGGCAGCGGAAAACGCGTTCGAGGGCTTCGGCCACGAGGCGACGATCATCGTCGCGCTGGTGCTTGTCATCTCGCGCGCCATGATCAATGCCGGTGCGGTCGAGCTGATCGCGCATTACGTCGTCTCGGCCTCGCGCGCGCTGCCGGCCCACATCGCCATCATGTCGGTGACGGGGGCGGCGCTGTCGGCGATCGTCAACAACGTCGCGGCCATCGTCATCCTGATGTCGCTCGACATCGAGGCGGCGAAGAGGGCCGGGCGCTCGCCGTCGCTGTCGCTGATGCCGTTGTCCTACGCCACCATCTTCGGCGGCATGATCACCCTGATCGGCACGCCCTCCAACATCGTCATCGCCGAGTTCCGCCGCGACGCGCTCGGCCGGCCCTACGGCATGTTCGATTTCGCCCCGGTCGGCCTTGTCTGCGCCGCCGTCGGCATCGCCTTCGTCGCGCTGGTCGGCTGGCGGCTGATCCCCCGGCGCGGCGAGCGCGCGCGCCCGAGCATGACCGAGAGCGACCTGTTCATCGCCGAGGCGCGGGTGCCGGAAAAGTCTCCCGTCGTGGGCAGGACCCCGGCCGACCTCTACGAACTCGGCGACGAGCACGACGTCACCCTTCTCGGCCTCGTCCGCAACGGCAAGCGGCTGCCCGGCTTTTCCGCCGGCGTCGAGATGCGGAAGGACGATTTCCTCGTCCTCGAGGGCAACCCGAAATCGATCGAGGCCTTCATCGGCGCGGCGAAGCTTGCCCTGTCGAAGCAGGAGGTCAAGGAAGGGCTGACCGACAAGTCCGTCTCGCTGATGGAGGTGATCGTGCCCGAAGGTTCGCGCGCCGTCGGCCGCAACGTCCATGAGATGCGCCTGCGCTATCGGCGCGGCGTCAGCCTGCTCGGCATCTCGCGGCGCGGCCGGCGCATCCAGGAGCGGGTCGAGAAGCTTCCCATCCGCCAGGGCGACGTGCTGTTGCTGTTCGGCCCGGTCGACCTTCTGTCGGACGCGGCCGAATGGCTCGGAGCGCTGCCCATCGCCGACCGCCGGCACACGGTCATCCAGCGGCGCAAGGCGGCTCTCGCCATCGGCATCTTCGCAGCGGCCATCGCGCTGACGGTGGCCGGCCTCGTGCCGCTGTCGATCGCGCTGGCGGCGGTGGTGGCGGCCTACGCCGTCTTCAGCATCGTCACGCCGGCCGACGTCTACGGCTCTGTCGAATGGCCGATCATCGTGCTGCTCGCCGCGCTCATTCCCATCGGCAGCGCCTTCGAGGAGGCGGGCGGCACCGAGATCATCACCCACGCCATCATCGGCCGCACCGAGGGCCTGCCGGTCTGGCTGATCCTCGCCATCGTCATGGCCGTGACCATGGTGCTGTCGGATTTCCTGAACGCCATCGCCACGGCGCTGATCGCCGCGCCCATCGGCGTTTCGGTGGCGCAGTCGCTCGGCGTGTCGCCCGACCCGTTCCTGATGGGCGTCGCCGTCGCCGCCACCTGCGGCCTTCTGACGCCGATCGGCCACAAGAACAACGCCATCATCATGGGGCCGGGCGGCTACCGCTTTTCCGACTACTGGCGGCTCGGCCTGCCGCTGGAGTTGCTGATCATCGCCGTCGGCGTGCCGACGATCCTGTTCTTCTGGCCGCTCTGAAGGGGAGGGGGATCAGAACCGGTCGCGCAGCGCGTACCAGTTCAGCGCCAGGAACAGCAGCGGCGCGCGAAAACGCCGGCCGCCGGGGAAGGGCGGCACCTTCAGCTCCCCGAACAGCTTCAGCCGGTCGCGGTTGCCGGCCACGGTCTCGGCATAGAGGCGGCCGACGAAATTTGACAGCATGACGCCGTGGCCGGAATAGCCGCCGGCCGAGATCACGTTCGGCATCACCTCGCGCACGAAAGGCGTGCGCGGCAGCGTGATGCCGACATAGCCGCCCCAGGCGTGGGTGATCTCGACGTCCTTCAGCGCCGGATAGATCTCGGCGATCTGCCGGCGGATGTGGACATGGATGTCCTGCGGGTCGCCCGGCGCATAGATCTCGCGGCCGCCGAACAACAGCCGCCCCTCGCGGTCGCGGCGGAAATAGCGCACCACGAAGCGCGAATCGTCGACCGATTCGAACCCCGGCAGTACGGTGCTGCCGTCACCCAGCGGCGGCGTCGCGCCGATGAACGAGCCGATCGGCATCACATGCGCGGCGCTTACGGGCTCTAGGTCGCCGCCATAGGCGTTGACGGCGACAAACGCCTTGTCGGCGGTGATCGCGCCGCGCGGCGTCGTCACCGTCACCTTGCCGTTCGCCGACGAAATCCCGGTCGCGGCCGTGTCTTCGAACAGCCGCGCGCCCGCCGCCGCCGCGACGCTGGCGGTGCCGGCCACCAGCTTCAGCGGGTTGATATGGCCGGTGCCGGTGTCGCGGATGCCGCCGAAGAAGCGGGTCGAACCGAGGCGCTCTGCCGTTTCCCGTGCATCCATGAACGCGATCGACGAATAGCCGTAGCGGCCGGCCATCGTCTCGGCATGGGCGCGATAGTCCTTCACGTAGCGCGCCTTGTGCGCCACCGACATCTGGCCGGGCATGAACTCGATGTCGATGCCGTGTTCCTCGGCGAAGCCGAGAAGATGCGCCTTGGCGTCCTCGGCGAGATCGAACAGCGCCTTGGCGCGGCTGAACCCGGCCTGCGCCTCCGTTTCCTCGGCCCAGGCGCGCTGGCCGGTGCCGAGCTGGCCGCCATTGCGCCCGGACGCGCCGTCGCCGAAGCGGTGCGCCTCGATCAGCACGACGTCGACGCCGGCCTTCGCCAGATGCGCGGCCGCCGAAAGCCCCGTGAACCCGCCGCCGATGACGACGACGTCGGCGCGGGCGCCACCCTCGAGCGCGGGATATCGCGGCCGCTCGCCAAGCGCCGCCTCATACCAGGAAAGGCCGGGGGAAACCGGAGACTGATAAGCCATTACACGTTCAACAACAGATATTCCCGTTCCCACGGGCTGATGACTTCCATGAAGGTCTCGAATTCGGCCTTCTTGATCGCGGCGTAGGTCGAGGCGAAGGACGCGCCGAGCAGCTCGCACAGCGCCTCGTCTCCCTCGAACAGCTCGACCGCCTCGAGCAGGCCGCGCGGCAGGTCGATGTCGTCCTCGTTGGCCGTGGTTCCGATCGGCGCGTCGGGCTCGATCGCGTTCGCCATCCCGATCAGGCCGCAGGCGAGCGAGGCGGCGAGCGCCAGATAGGGGTTGGCGTCGGAGGAGGGGATGCGGTTCTCCACCCGCCGCGCCGCCGGGTCCGAGCGCGGCACCCGGAAGGCGGTGGTGCGGTTGTCGTAGCCCCATTTGGTGTTGACCGGGGCGGAAGCCCCTTGCGTCAGCCGGCGGTAGGAATTGACATAAGGCGCGAACATGACGAGCGCGCTCGGGATGTGCCGCTGCATGCCGCCGATGAAATGACGAAACGCCGGCGTCTCGCCGCCGTCCGCGTCGGTGAAGACGTTCCTGCCGGTCTTCCGGTCGATGATCGACTGGTGGATGTGCATCGCCGAGCCGGGCTGGCCCTGGATCGGCTTCGCCATGAAGGTGGCGTAGGTGTTGTGCTTCAGCGCCGCCTCGCGGATGGTGCGCTTGAACATGAACACCTGGTCGGCGAGCTCGACCGGATCGCCGTGGCGCAGGTTGATCTCGAGCTGGCCCGCGCCCTCCTCGTGGATCAGCGTGTCGATCTCCAGCCCCTGCGCCTCGGAGAAGTGGTAGATGTCGTCGATCAGCTCGTCGAACTCGTTGATGCCGGCGATGGAATAGCCCTGTCCGCCGCCGATGGCGCGGCCCGAGCGGCCGACCGGCGGGGTCAGCGGATAGTCGGGATCGGGGTTCTTGTTGACGAGGTAGAACTCGATCTCCGGCGCGACCACGGGCCTGAGCCCGCGCGCGGCATAGGCATCGACGACGCGGCGCAGCACGTTGCGCGGCGTGAACTCGACCGTGCGGCCGTCCTGGTGGACGAGGTCGCAGATCACCTGCGCCGTCGGGTCGCTTTCCCACGGCACGACGGAAAGGGTCGACAGGTCCGGCTCAAGCTTCAGGTCGCCGTCGTCCTCCGGATAGACGAAGCCGTGGCCATCCTCGGGGTAGTCGCCGGAGATCGTCGCCATGAACACGGCCGAGGGAAGGGCGAGCGAGGTGTCGGAGGTGAACTTCTTCGACGGCATCATCTTGCCGCGCGCCACGCCGGCCTGGTCGGGCGTGATGCACTCGATATCCTCGATGCCGCGCCATTCGAGCCAGGCGCCCGCCTCCTTCCAGTTCTTCACGCCGCGGAGCTTCTTGACGAATTCGGGCACGCGCGCGCGCGTTCCACGGCCGTTCGCGCGGACTTCCTTCTTCTGCACGGGAGGCATCAATCACCGGAAAGATCGTTCAGGACGGCTGAGTATAGCCGGCCGCCCGACAAAATGAAAAGGCCCGCCGGAGCGATCCGGCGGGCCTCGTCTCGTTCGCTTCGGCTGGTCGTTATTCGCGGTTGCCGAGGAACTGGAGCAGGAACATGAACATGTTGATGAAGTCGAGATAGAGGCGCAGCGCGCCCATGATCGCCTTGCGGCCGGCGACCAGCGCGCCGTCGCCCTCATAGTACATTTCCTTGATCTGCTGGGTGTCGTAGGCGGTGAGGCCCGCGAACACCAGGACGCCGATCGCCGAGATGGCGAACTGAAGCGCCGACGACTGCATGAAGATGTTGACCAGCATCGCCAGGATGAGGCCCCACACGCCCATGATCAGGAACGAGCCCATGCCCGACAGGTCGCGCTTGGTGGTGTAGCCGAACAGCGACAGCGCCAGGAAGGCGGTGGCGGTGATGAAGAAGGTCTGGACGATCGAGGCGCTGGTGTAGACCAGGAAGATCGACGACAGCGAGACGCCCATCACCGCGGCGAAGGCCCAGAACGTGGTCTGCGCGGCCGACAGGCTCATCTTCTCGACGCGGAACGACAGGAAGAACACCATCGCCAGCGGCGCGAGCATGACGACCCAGCGCAGGGGCGAGCCGTAGAGCGCCGCGCCCAGGCCGGTCAGCATCTTGCCGTTGCCGAGCGTGGCGACGGCGGCGGAGGGGTCGTTGGTGGTGGCCAGCATCACCGTGCCGAGCGCGGCGAGGCCGGTGATCGCAAGGCCCAGCGCCATCAGGTTGTAGACCCTGATCATGTAGGCGCGCAGGCCCTCGTCGATACCGGCATCGGCGCGCGAGCCGGCGGTCGCGACGCGAGCCTGATAGTTGCGAAGGTCAGCCATGAAAAATCCTCTTATCTGCTCATGTCCCGTCGGGTGTCGGGTTTGCGTATCCTCGCGCGCGCCCAGGCGCCGCTGGCGGAACTCCAGCATGCCTGCGGCGAATATGAGGGTTCTCGCTCGCCGCGACAAGGGCATGTCAGGCTGAAATGCGCCGTGAACGCGCCGGCGCCATCACTTTTTCTTTAGCGTCACAAATCGCGCAGCACCGGCGCGGCCTTGTGGCCCAGCACCCGCCATGTGCCGATCAGGCCGAAGCCGACGGTGAGCGCGAGCGCGAGCGCGAGCGTCGACAGCGCCACCTCCGGCAGGAAGCTCGACGGCAGCGTCATAACCCGCGCGACGACGAACCACGCCGCGACGCCGCCGGCGGCGAGCGCGAACACCGCCGTCGCCAGCCCGATCAGCGCGTATTCGAGCGAGAACGCTCTTATCAGCGTGCGCCGCGTCGCGCCCAGCGTCTTCAAGACCACCGCGTCGTGGATGCGGGCGCGGTTGCCGGCTGCGAGCGCGCCGGAAAGCACCAGCACCGAGGCGACGAGCGCGATGGCGGCGGCGGCGCGGATGGCCACGGCCAACTGGGCGACGATGCCGTTGATGACGTCGAGCGCGTCCTTGACGCGGACGCTGGTCACGGACGGGAAGGCGCGGGTGACGGCGTTGAGGAGCTGCGCCTCCTCGGCGGGCGAGGCTTCCGCGTCGGCCAGCGTCGCCAGCCACGAATGCGGCGCCCCGGCGAAGGTGTTGGGCGAGAACACCATGACGAAATTGATCGCGAGCGTCTCCCACTGCACCTCGCGGAAGCTCGATATGCGGGCGGTGACGTTGCGGCCGAGCACGTTGACCGTCACCGTGTCCCCGAGCTTGAGGCCGAGCTCGCGCCCCTCCTGGGCGGCGAAGGAGACGAGCGGCTCGCCGTCATAGCCGTCCGGCCACCATTGCCCTTGCGACAGCGTCGAGTTCTCGGGCACCCTGCGGGCATAGGTGATGCCGCGGTCGCCGCGCAGCACCCATGCGCCCTCGGGCGGCACCTCGAGCTCGCGCACGTCGGTGCCGTTCAGCGCCATGACGCGGCCGCGCAGCATCGGCACCCGCACCAGCTTGCCGCTGGGCGCTTCCTTCGCGACGAGGGCGGCGAAATCCTCGACCTCGCCGCTCTGGATGTCGACGAAGAAGAAGTTGGGCGCGTGCGCGGGCAGGGTGCCGGCGATCTGGCGGCGCAGGTTGCCGTCGATCAGCGCCAGCGTGACGACGAGGGTGAGCCCGAGGCCGAGCGACAGCACCACGGAAGGGGTCAGCGCGCCGGGGCGGTGGATGTTGCCGATGGCGAGCCGAAGCGCGGCGCCGCGCACGCGCGGCGCCTTGCGCGCCAGCCATTGCACGGCGGTGCCGACGAGGCGCAGCACGACGAAGGCGGCGATCGCCGCGCCGACGAAGGTGACGGCGATGCGGCGGTCGCCGGCGGTGGTGACGGCGAGCGCCGCCAGCGCCGCCGCGACCGCCGCCACGGCAATGACGTAGACCGGGCGCGGCAGGCCGTGGCCGTCGAAGCCCATCTCGCGGAACAGCGCGGTCGCCGGCACGTCGCGGGCGCGTCCCAAGGGCAGGAGCGCGAAGGCGAGCGTCACCAGCAGGCCGAACAGCGCCGCGAGGCCGAGCGCGCCCCAGTGGATGCCGCCCTCCATCGGCACGGGGAACACGGCGGCGAGGAAGCCGGCCGCGACCGGCGGCATCAGCGCCGCCAGCACGATGCCGATACCGATGCCGATGCCGGCGATCATCAGGATCTGGACCAGATAGACGGTGAAGACGAAGCGGCCCGACGCGCCGAGGCTTTTCAAGGTGGCGATGACGCCGCGCTTGGCGTCGAGATAGGCGCGCACGGCGTTGGCGACGCCGACCCCGCCGACCACCAGCGCCGTCAGCCCGACCAGCGTCAGGAACTGCGAGAAGCGCTCGACATTCGCCGACAGCGACGGCGCGGCGCCGGTGCGGCCGCGCACGCTCCAGCCGGCCTCCGGGAACGCGGCGGTCGCGCGCTCGCGCACGTCCCTGATGTCGGCCTCGGTCGTGCCTGGGGCCATGCGGATCTTGTAGGCGTGCTCGACGAGGCTGCCGGGCTGGATCAGGCCCGAGGCGGAGAGCGCGTCGAGCGAGATCAGCAGGCGCGGCGCGAGGCCGAACCCGTCGGAGATGGCGTCCGGCTCGCCGACGATCTTCGCGCGCAGCTCGTAGTCGGCGTCGCCGAGGCGGATGCGGTCGCCGATGTCGAGGCCGAGGCGGGAGAACAGCATGTCGGCGGCGGCCGCGCCGTGGACGCCGTCGCGCGCGGCGAAGATTTCGGCGAGCGGCAGCGGCGGGTCCGTGACGAGCGCGCCGTAGAGCGGATAGAGCCCGTCGACGGCCTTCGCTTCCACCAGCGTCTGGTCCGAGCCGTCGGGCAGCCGCGCCATCGAGCGCAGATTGGCGCTGTGGGCGACGGTGCCGAGGCCGTCGAGGAACGCCATTTCCCGCTGGTCGGCCTCGCGGTGGACGAGCTGGAAGCGCATGTCGCCGCCGAGCAGGTCGCGCCCCTGCGCCTCGATGCCGGTCGAGATGGCGCGGGCGAGCGAGTTGACGCCGCCGATGGCGGCGACGCCGAGCGCGATGCAGGCGATGAAGATCAGGAAGCCGGAAACCCCGCCGCGCATCTCGCGCGCCGAGAAGCGGAAGGCGAGCCGCATCATGCGGCCGAAGCTTGTCGTTTCGGTCATGGTCGCGCCTCCGCTCAGGCCGAGGCGGCCGCGAGCGCCGGCGGCTCGTCGATGCGGCCGGAGCGCATGGCGACCTGGCGCGTGCAGCGCGCGGCGAGCGCGGGGTCGTGGGTGACGAGCACCAGCGTCATGCCGCGCTCGGCCGCCTTGGAAAACAGGAGATCGGCGATCTGGCGGCCCGTCGCCTGGTCGAGGTTGCCGGTCGGCTCGTCGGCGATCAGCAATGCCGGTTCCGGTGCCAGCGCGCGCGCGATGGCGACGCGCTGCTGCTCGCCGCCGGACAGTTCGCCCGGATAGTGCGTCAGCCGCTCCCCCAGCCCCACCGCCTCCAGCTCGCGCCTCGCCACCCCGAACGGGTCGGCGTGGCCGGCGAGCTCCAGGGGAACGGCGACGTTCTCCAGCGCCGTCATGTTGGGGATCAGGTGGAACGACTGGAAGACGATGCCGACATTCCTGCCGCGGAAGGCGGCGACCGCATCTTCCGAGCGGCCGTCGATGCGGGTGCCGGCGATCCAGACCTCGCCGGAATCGACCCGCTCCAGCCCGGCCAGCACCATCAGCAGCGTCGACTTGCCCGAGCCCGACGGGCCGACGATGCCGGTGGCCTCGCCGCGCGCCACCTCGAGGCTCACCCCCTTCAGCACATGGACGCGGGACGCGCCCTCGCCCAGCGTCAGCGAAACGTCCTTCATCCGGATTGCGGCTTCTGTCACGGGCGGGTCTTCCTATATGAGTACGGCGACGGGTTCGGGGCGTCGGTCGGATATGGGTTGAATATGTTTTCTTTCAAACGCTTTCGTCGGCTTTTCGCGGCTGCGGCCATTTGCCTTGCCGCGCCCCTCGCCGCCTTGACGGCGCCGGCGGCGGCCGACCAGGTGAAGATCGTCGGCTTCGGCGACAGCCTGATGGCCGGATACCAGCTTGCGCCGGGCGAGTCCTTCCCGGAGAAGCTGGAGGCGGCGCTGAAAGCGCGCGGTCACGATGTTTTGATCGCCAATGCCGGCGTTTCCGGCGACACCACCAGCGGCGGCCTGTCGCGCCTCGACTGGTCGGTGCCGGGCGGGACCGACCTGGTGATCCTCGAGCTCGGCGCCAACGACATGCTGCGCGGCATCCGCGCCGACGTGACCGAGAAGAACCTCGTCGCAATGATCGAGCGGCTGAAGGCGCGCGGCATCGGCGTCGTGCTGGCCGGCATGCTGGCCGCGCCCAATCTGGGGTCCGGCTATGCCGCCGAGTTCGATCCCGTCTATCCGCGGCTCGCCGAGGCCTACGGCCTGCCGTTCTACCCGTTCTTCCTCGACGGCGTGACGGCGCAGCCGGGCCTGCTGCTCGGCGACGGCATGCACCCCAACGCCGAAGGCGTCGATGCGATGGTCGAGCGGTTCCTGCCGCTGATGGAAGATGTGCTGACGAGCCACGCCGCCGCCGGCGGCTGAGGAAAACAGCTTGCCCCGCCCGGCGAAGGATGGTCGGCTGGGGCGAGCAGTCGATTCGAGGAGGCACTCCCATGCCGCGACTTTTCACCGCCCTCGAAATTCCGCGCGACGCCGCCCTTTCGCTGTCGCTCCTGCGCGGCGGCCTGCCCGGGGCACGCTGGATCGACGTCGAGAACTACCATCTGACGCTCCGCTTCATCGGCGATGTCGAGGGCCATGTCGCCGACGAGATCGCCAACGCGCTCGACCGGGTGCGGCGGCCGGCCTTTTCGCTGTCGCTGTCGGGCGTCGGCGCCTTCGGCTCGAAGAAGCCGCACTCGCTCTATGCCGGCGTCGCCGCCTCGCCCGACCTCGTCGCGCTCCAGGCCGAGATCGAGCGTATCTGCCAGCGGCTCGGACTGCCGGCCGAGAACCGCAAATTCGTGCCGCACGTGACGCTGGCGCGGCTGCGCAACGCCGCCGACGGCGACGTCGCGCACTATCTCTCCGGCCGGGGCAATTTCTCGACCATGCCGTTCCGGGTCGAGCGCTTCGTGCTGATGTCGTCGCGCGAATCGGTCGGCGGCGGGCCTTACGTCGTCGAGGAGGCGTGGCCGCTTCTCCCCGCCGGGGCGGCGCAGGACGCGGACGCGGCGCGCCGGGCGCAACGCCCATGAGGTGGATAATGAGGCGCGGACGATGACGAGCGGGCTTCTCGACGCGGCGGCGGTGGAATCGGCGCTCGCCGGCCTCGATGGCTGGACGCTGGAGGAGGGCGGCGGCGCGATCGGCAAGCGCTTCGTCTTCGCCGACTTTTCCGCCGCCTTCGGCTTCATGGCGCGGGCGGCGCTGGCCGCCGAGAAGCTCGACCACCATCCCGAATGGTCGAACGTCTACAACCGGATCGAGGTCAGGCTGGCCACCCATTCGGCGCGCGGGCTGACCGGGCTCGATTTCGAACTGGCGCGGGCGATGGACCGCATCGCCGCGACCCTGCCGGGGAAATGATCTTCGGCGATCAGAACGGCAGCTTGAAGCCCGACGGGATCGGCAGCCCGGCGGTCAGCTCGCGGGTCTTTTCCTGCATCGCCGCCTCGACCTTGGCCTTGGCGTCGTTGTGGGCGGCGAGGATCAGGTCCTCCAGCACCTCGACGTCGTCCTCCTTGTAGAGCGACGGGTCGATCTTCAGCGCCTTCATCTCGAACTTGCCGCTGAGGGTGACGTGGACCAGGCCGCCGCCGGACTGGCCGGAAGCCTCCATCTCGGCGATCTCTTCCTGCAACGCCTGGAACCTGGCCTGCATTTCCTTGGCCTTGCTCATCATGCCGAGAAGGTCTTTCATCGGGTTCTCCTAGAATTCGCCGTCGTCGTCTTCGGCGGGGCCCGGCTCGAATTCCGGCTGGCCGCCCGTTTCGTCGTCCTGCGCCTCGCCGGCGGCGTCGGCAATGCGCACGTCGATGATCTTCGCGCCGGGAAACCGCGACAGGATCGCCGCCACCGCCGGGTCGCTGCGCGCGTCGACCAGCGCGCTTTCGCGCCGCGCCTCCTCCATCTCGCTGAGCGTCGCGCCGCCTTCCTCGCGCGACAGCGTCGCCATCCAGCGCCGGCCGGTCCATGCCTGGAGCCGGGTCGAAAGGTCGTTGAGCAGCGTCTTCGGCGCGTCGGCGGTCAAGCCGACCTCGATATGGCCGTTGTCCAGCCGGACCGGCCGCACATGGCGCTTGAGCAGCACCTTGAAGGCGAGGTCACGGTGCTTGTCGGCCAGCGCGGCGATGTCGGCGAGCGAGCGCAGCGCGATCGCGGGCTCAGATTCGGGTGCGGCTTCGGGCGCGGTTGCCGCCGCCTCGAACGCGGCTTCGACCCGCGCCGCAGGCTGCGCGGCGACGAGACGCATCGTCTGGCCGCCGCCGGCAGGCTGCGCCGCCATCCGCGTCTGCGCCACCCCCTGCGCCATCGCTTGCGTTCCGCCGGGCGAGCCGGCGGCCGGCCCGCCACCGTTCGGGCGCGTGGTGGTCCCGGCCGGCGCGCCGTCGGCCAGCGCCTTCAGCGCCTCGTCCAGCGTCGGCAGGTTGGCGGCGTGGGCGATGCGGATCAGCACCATCTCTGCGGCGTTGACCGGCCGGTTGGCGCCCTGCACCTCGGAAATGCCCTTGAGCAGCATCTGCCAGGTCCGCGACAGCACCCGGACCGACAGCGCCTTCGAGAATTCCAGCCCGCGGCCGCGCTCGTCCTGCGACAGCGCGGCGTCGTCGGCGGCCGACGGCAGGAAGCGCAGCCGGGTGACGAGGTGGTTGAACTCGGCCAGCTCGGTCAGCACGGTGGCGGGGTCGGCGCCGGCGTCGTACTGGGCGCGGAATTCGCAGAGCGCGGCGGCGACGTCGCCCTTCATCAGCACCTCGAACAGGTCGATGGTCCGGGCGCGGTCGACGAGGCCGAGCATGTCGCGCACCGTCGCGACCGTGACCCGGCCCGCCGAATGGGCGATGGCCTGGTCGAAGATCGACTGCGCGTCGCGCATCGAGCCCTCCGCCGCGCGCGCGATCATGGCGAGCGCCTCGTCCTCGGCCTCGACGCCCTCCAGTCCGCCGATATGCGCCAGATGGCCCTTGATCAGCGCGGCGTCGATGCGGCGCAGGTCGAAGCGCTGGCAGCGCGACAGGATGGTGATCGGCACCTTCCTGATCTCGGTGGTGGCGAAGATGAACTTCACATGCGGCGGCGGCTCCTCCAGCGTCTTCAGCAGGCCGTTGAAGGCCTGGTTCGACAGCATGTGGACCTCGTCGATGATGTAGACCTTGTAGCGGGCCGAGACCGGCGCGTAGCGCACCTGCTCGATGATGTCGCGGATGTCGTCGATGCCGGTGTGGGAGGCGGCGTCCATCTCGATCACGTCGACATGGCGCCCTTCCATGATCGCCTCGCAATGCTGGCCGATCGCTGCAAGATCGACCGAGGGCGCGTCGACCGTCTCCGTCTTGTAGTTGAGCGCGCGGGCGAGGATGCGGGCCGTCGTCGTCTTGCCGACCCCGCGCACGCCGGTCAGCATCCACGCCTGGGCGATGCGGCCGGTGGCGAAGGCGTTGGTCAGCGTGCGCACCATCGGCTCTTGGCCGATCAGGCCCGAGAAGTCGCGCGGACGGTATTTCCGGGCCAGAACCCGGTAGGGTCCGGCGCGGGTCGCGTCTTTGGGGTCGTCTGCCATACCTGCTGCCATGCCTGCGGCCAGAACATCCTTCGAGGGCTTGCGAAGCGGTAGAGTTTCACGCCCGGGGGCCACCGGCGTCAACTGCGCGACGACCACGCCCCCGGCACGCCCCCGGCACGCCTCGGTGGATGGCGGAAAGGAAAACGGTGGGAGGCTGGCACGATGACCCGCGCCGAGGCTCGTTAGGGCTGCTTCCTTCCGGACCTGACCCGGTTGGCGAGTGGCACGTCCACCACCAGCCTCCCGTGCCCCATATCGGAAATTCCGGGGCCGATTGCAATACCGGCATCGACCCGAACGATTCGCTTGCGAAGGGCGGCAGTCGCATTTAGCTTCCCCTTGGATAGAGGGAGCGAAGATGCACGCTTCGACGGGAGGATATGTGCTCGACCCGCGGATCGAGCGCGACAGCGAGCCGCTGATGTGGCTCGGCCTGTGCGAGTTGCGGGTCATGAACGACCGCCGCTGGCCGTGGCTCCTCCTCGTGCCGCAGCGGCCCGGCGCGGTCGAGATCCACGACCTGACCCCGCTCGACCAGGCGATGCTCAGCTTCGAGACCTCGATGGTGGCGCAGGCGCTGAAGCGCGTCTCCTCCTGCGGCAAGATCAACGTCGCCTCGCTCGGCAACATGGTGCCGCAGCTTCACGTCCACGTCGTCGCCCGCAACGAGGGCGATCCCGGCTGGCCCGGCCCGGTCTGGGGCTTCGGCCCGCGCGATGCCTACCGGCGCGAGGATTTGCACAAATTCGTCGCCGCGATAAGATCGGCGCTCTCGCCATAGGCCCCGACTCGAAGATCATGACATTCCCCCTTTTTCTCGCGCCCGAGCGCGAGGCGAGCCGCCTCGTCGGCTTCGCCGGCAACCGCATCGACCGCCAGTCCGAAAACCGCAGCGACGACGCGCTCGACGTGGCGCTGGCCGATCCGCGCACCCGCGTGCTGCAATCGCGCGGCGGGCGGCTTTATCTCAGGCTGAACGGCGGCGGCTTCGGGGCCTATTTCACCGCCGACGAGGCGCGGGCCATGGGCGCGCGGCCGGAACGGGGCGTGCTGCTCGGCATGTCGGAAAAGGGCCCGGTGGTGATGGCGGCGGGCGTGCTGGAGCCGGAGGCGCTTCCCGACGGCATCAAGGCCATCGACCATCGCTCGGTCTATGTCCAGGGCCTGGTGTCGGAGGAGACGCTGGGCGAGCTGGCGCAGGGCGCGGCGCTTCTCGCCTGGAACGCCAGCCATCGCTTCTGCGGGCGCTGCGGGGCGCAGACGCAGTCGCGCATCGGCGGCTACAAGCGCGTCTGCGCCGCCTGCGGCGCCGAGCATTTCCCCCGCACCGACCCGGTGGCGATCATGCTCGCCGTGCGCGGCGATGAATGCCTGCTCGGGCGCGGGGCGCATTTCGCGCCCGGCTCCTATTCGACGCTGGCCGGCTTCATCGAGCCGGGCGAGACCATCGAGGCGGCGGTGCGGCGCGAGGTGCTGGAGGAATCCGGCATCCGGCTCGGCCGCGTCGTCTACCATGCCAGCCAGCCATGGCCGTTCCCCTATTCGCTGATGATCGGCTGCTTCGGCGAGGCGCTGAACGAGGACATCGCCTTCGACGGCCGCGAGCTGGAGGATTGCCGCTGGTTCCCGCGCGACGAGGTCAGGGCGATGGTGGCTGGCACCCATCCGGACGGCCTCGTCATCCCGCCGCCGGGGGCGATCGCCAGCCATCTGATCCGCTTCTGGGCCGAAGCGGGCTGAAAACGCGCTACCGGCGCGGACGGAGATTTTTCGCGGCGATATTTCATGACTGCGCGCGTCATGTTAAATCTGCGCCGCAGCGTCGGCCGCGCGACGGCCGAAACCCAACAAGCTCCGGAAGGTCGGGACCCCCATGAGACTTCACCTTTTCAGATCGTCGCTTCTCGCGGGCGCGGTGGCTTCCCTTGCGGTCTCGGGGGCAGCCTCGGGCGCGGCCGCCGCCGTTTCCGCCGATGCCGTGTTCGGAACCTATGCCGACGTCGCGCTCGCCGGCTACGAGGACAGCCTGAAGACCGCGCGGGCCCTGCGCGAAGCCGTCGACGCGCTGGCCGCGGCGCCGTCGCCGGAGACGCTCGCTGCCGCCCGCAAGGCGTGGCTCGCCGCCCGCGTTCCCTACCAGCAGACGGAAGCCTACCGCTTCGGCAACGCGCTGGTCGACGACTGGGAGGGCAAGGTCAACGCCTGGCCGCTCGACGAGGGGCTGATCGACTATGTCGACGCCTCCTACGGCACGGAATCGGACGAGAACGACTATTACGTCGTCAACGTCATCGCCAACCCGACATTGACCGTCGGCGGCGAGGCGATCGACGCCACCGAGATCACGCCCGAGCTTCTGGCCTCGCTGCACGAGATCGGCGGCGTCGAGGCCAACGTTGCCACCGGCTATCACGCCGTCGAGTTCCTGCTCTGGGGCCAGGACCTGAACGGAACCGGCCCCGGCGCCGGCAGCCGGCCCCACACCGATTTCGACGCCGCCAACTGCACCGGCGGCAATTGCGACCGCCGCGTCGCCTATCTCAAGGCCGCCGCCGACCTGCTGATCGCCGATCTCGAGGAGATGGTCGGGGCCTGGGGCAAGGACGGCGAGGCGCGCAAGACGGTGACCGAAGGCGGCGAGGAAGCCGGCCTCGCCACCATCCTGACCGGCCTCGGCTCGCTCTCCTATGGCGAGCTGGCCGGCGAGCGGATGAAGCTCGGCCTGCTGCTCAACGACCCGGAAGAGGAGCACGACTGCTTCTCCGACAACACCCACAACTCGCACTATTACGACGTCGTCGGCATCGCCAATGTCTGGCGCGGCGCTTACGCCCGCGTCGACGGCTCGAAGGTCGAGGGTCCGAGCCTCGCCGCGCTGGTGCGCGAGAAGGACGAAGCCGCCGCCGCCGAGCTCGACGGCAAGATCGAGGCGACGCTCGCCGCCTTTGCCGCGCTGAAGCAGCGCGCCGAGACGGTCGAGGCCTACGACCAGATGATCGGCGAGGGCAATGCCGAGGGCAATGCGGTGGTGCAGGCGGCGATCGACGCGCTGGTGTCGCAGACCCGCTCGATCGAGCGCGTGATCGCCGCGCTCGACCTTTCCGGCATCGAGCTCGAGGGCTCCGACAGCCTCGACAATCCCGACGCGGTATTCGAATAGGAGCGGGCAGCGGGCGGCAGCACGCCGCCCCTCCCGGAGCAGAACCGCCATGCGGGCCTTGGTCCCCCTTGCCGTCATCGTCGTCGCGCTCGCTCTTGGCGAGGCGTGGGCGCAGGGCGGCGTCGGTTTCCGCGACGATCTTTCCGGCGAGGATCGCGAGCGCGTCGCCGAGGTGGTCGCGCCGGCGACCCGTTTCGACCGGCCGGAGAATTTCGAGCGCCGCCAGGGCGGGGCGGCGACCTCGACCCGGCGCGTCAACGCCAACGCCTTCTCCCACCCTTCGGAGAACCTCGAATTCGAGGGCCGGCAGAGATTTCTCGTCGGCAACGGCCTGTTCCGCAAGGACTGGGTGTCGTCGCCGTCCTCGACGCTGGCCTCCGACGGGCTCGGGCCGCTGTTCAACGCCCGCTCCTGCCAGGGCTGCCACATCAAGGACGGGCGCGGCCATGCGCCGGCCGGCCACGACGACAACGCCGTGTCGATGCTGGTGCGCCTGTCGGTGCCGCCGACGCCCGAGCAGGAGGCGCGGATCGCCGACGGCTGGCTCGCGGCCGCGCCCGACCCGGTCTACGGCAACCAGTTGCAGGACATGGCGGTGGCCGGCCAGCCGGCGGAAGGCCGGGTGCGCATCGACTACGAGGATGTCGAGATCGCGCTTTCCGGCGGCGAAAGCGTGACGCTGCGCAAGCCCGCCGTCAGCCTCCTCGAGCCCGGCTACGGCCCTTTCCACCCCGAGCTGATGACGTCGGCGCGCATCGCGCCGCCGATGATCGGCCTCGGCCTGGTCGAGGCGATCCACGACGCCGACATCCTTGCCCGGCACGACCCCGACGACGCGGACGGCGACGGCATCTCCGGCCGCGCCGCCTGGACGCGCGACCATGACGGCAACCGGCGCATCGGCCGCTTCGGCTGGAAGGCGGTGGAGCCGACGGTGAAGCAGCAGTCGGCGCACGCCTTCCTCGGCGACATGGGCCTTTCGACGCCGCTGGCGCCGTGGCACTGGGGCGAGTGCACCGAGGCGCAGGCCGCCTGCCGCGACCTGCCGCATGGCGCGCAGGCGCATCTCGGACCCGAGGAGGTGCCGGGCGACCTGCTCGACCTCGTCGCCTTCTACTCGCAGAATCTGGCGGTCCCCGCCCGGCGCAAGGAGGACGGCGCCGAGGTCCTCGCCGGCAAGAAGGCGTTCTACGAGGCCGGCTGCATCGCCTGCCACGCGCCGAAATACGTCACCAGCCGCGCGGCGGCCGAGCCCGCCCATCGCTTCCAGTTGATCTGGCCCTACAGCGACTTCCTGCTCCACGACATGGGCGAGGGCCTTGCCGACCATCGCGGCGAGGGCGCCGCCGACGGCAACGAATGGCGCACGCCGCCGCTCTGGGGCATCGGCCTGAGCCGCACCGTGCACCGCGAGGCCGGCTTCCTGCACGACGGGCGCGCGCGCACGCTGCTCGAGGCAGTGCTGTGGCATGGCGGCGAGGCGGAAGCCGCGAAGCAGCGCGTGGTCGGGATGGAGCCGGCCGAGCGCGCGGCCCTCGTCCGCTTCCTGGAATCGCTGTGATGCGCCGGCTCGTCGCCTCGGCCGCGTTGTTCCTCGCCGCGCTCTCCCTGCCGGCCGCGGCCGGTCCGGTTCCCGACGATGTCGGCGTCAATATCGCCGACGGCTTCGCGCGGCCGGCGGCGACGGCGTTCATGGCGGCGACCGGCAGGATGCGCGCCGATCTCGAGGCGCTGTGCGCGGCCCCGGACGCGGCCGCCCTTGCCGGCGCGCGCGCGGGCTTCGCCGGGCTCGTCTCGGCATGGGGCGGACTTTCGGTGCTGCGCTTCGGCCCGCTGCCTGCCGAAAACCGCTTCGAGCGCGTGTTCTTCTGGCCCGACACGCGCGGCGTGATCGTGCGCCAGGTGCAGGCATTGCTGGCCGAAGAGGACGAGACCGTGCTCGACGCGGCCGCGCTCGCCGGCAAGAGCGTCGCCGTGCAGGGGCTGCCGGCGCTCGAATACCTCCTCCACGGCGCGGGCGCGGAAACGCTCGCCGCGGCCGAAGGCGGCCATCGCTGCCGCTACGGGCTCGCCATCGCCGGCAATGTCGAGCGGATCGCCGGTGACGTGCAAGCGGAGTGGGCGGCCGGGGCGGCCTTCCACGACGCCTTCGCCGATCCCCGCCCCGGGCACGAGCTCTACCGCTCGCCGAAGGAGGTCGCGGCCGAGGCGGTCAAGGCGATGGCGACGACCGTGCAGTTCGTGCGCAACGCCGAGCTCCTGCCGGCGCTGGGCGACAGCGTCGACGCGGCGCGCGGCAAGCGCGCGCCGCTGTGGCGCAGCGACCTGACCTTTGCCTTGGTCAGGGCGCAGATTTACGCCGTCGCCGGCCTGGCAGACGCCTCCGGCTTCGCGGCGGACGAGGCCGTGCGCCGGCCGGTCGAGACGCTGCGCCTCGACCTCGTCAACGCCGGCGACGCGCTCGGCAAGGTGGCGAAGCCCGCCGAGGCGGCTTTCGCCGATCCGGCCGATCGCGACCGGATACGCTATGCCGCGCTCGCGCTCGACACGGCCAACAAGACGCTCGGTGGGGCCTTGTCCGCCGCGCTCGGTCTGACGATGGGGTTCAATGCGCTCGACGGCGATTGACAGGCGCACCTTTCTGACGCTGGCCGGCGCGGCCGCGCTCGCGCCCGGCGCTGCCGTCGCACCTTGCGCCGCCGTCGCCGGCGAGGAGGCGCTGTTCATCGGCGCGCGCCTGAACGGCGGCGCCTTCGAGGCGGCGGTGATCGACGCGGCCGGCCGCGACCGGCTGGTGCTGCCGCTCGAGGCGCGCGGCCATTCCTTCGCGCTCGATCCGGCGCGCGGCCGCGCCGTCGCCTTCGCCCGCTCGCCCGGCCGTTTCGCCGTCGCCTTCGCGCTCGACGGCAGGGCCGAGCCGGTGGCGATCGCGGCCGAGGCGGGACGGCATTTCTTCGGCCACGGCGTGTTCACGCCCGACGGGCGGCTGATGCTCGCCACCGAGAACGACTACGAGGCCGGGCACGGCGTCACCGGCGTCTACGACGTCGCCGCCGGCTTCCGCCGCATCGGCGAGTTCACGACCGGCGGCGTCGGCCCGCACGAGGCGATCCTGATGGGCGACGGCAGGACGCTGTGCATCGCCAATGGCGGCATCCAGACGCATCCCGATTTCGAGCGCGTCAAGCTCAACCTTGCCACCATGGAGCCGAGCATCGCCTATCTCGACGTCGCCACCGGCGACATCGTCGAGAAGGTCGGGCTGGCGCGCGCGTTGCACAAGCTGTCGATCCGCCACATGGCGCTCGACGCTGCCGGCCATGTCTGGTTCGGCTGCCAGTACGAGGGCGACCCGGCCGACAGGCCGCCGCTGGTCGGCCGCCACCGGCGCGGCCGCGAGATCGAGTTGTTCGCCGGGCCGGAGGGGCTGCTGCGCGCGCTCGACAACTATGTCGGCTCGGTCGCCATCGACGGCGCGGGCGCGGTGCTCGCCACCTCCTCGCCGCATGGCGGCGTCATCGCCTTCTGGGACACGGCGACCGGCCGCTCGCTGGGCTCGCGCCCGCTCGCCGACGGCTGCGGCGTCGCGCCGGCCGGGCCCGCCCGGCATCTGGCCACCAGCGGCCGCGGCGCGATCGTCGAGACCGGCCCGGCGTCGAGCCGCGTCGTCGTCGCCGAAGGCGACGGCCTGCCGGCCTGGGACAACCATCTGCGGCGCATCTGAGCCCGCCTCCTGCCGCGCGCAGGTTGACGGCGCCGGCCGTCTCCGGCTAGATGACTCCATTCCGAGGGGTGCGCCGAACGGCGCTGAGACGGTGGTGAACCGGACCCTTGAACCTGATCCGGGTCATGCCGGCGTAGGAACGGAAAAAGGTCGCCAGCGGCCGGGCTTTTCCTCCACTTCGCTCAACCGGATCTCCAGATGCCTGTCGGGAGATCGCACATGCTCGTTCCTATCCTTCCACCGGACCCGACGCCCGAATCCTGCCTGCGGCGCGGCTAGGCGCGGCCGATGCCCGCCCTTTCCGCCGTGGCCCGATCGGTCTCCATGCCGGTCCTCGTGCCGGTCCTCGTGCTGGTTCTGGTCTGGCAGGCGCTCATCGTGGCGCTGGCGCCGCCGCGCTACATCCTGCCGCCGCCGCTCGACGTGCTCGGCGCAGCTCTGCGCCAGTGGCGCTTCCTCGGCCGCCACGGGCTGGTGACGCTGGGCGAGATCGCCGCGGGTCTGGCCGCCGGCACGGCGCTCGGGCTCGCCACGGCGCTGGCCGTCGCCGCCTTCCCGCGCCTCGGCCGCCTCGCCTGGCCGGTCGTTCTGGTGTTGCAGGCGTTTCCGGTCTTCGTGCTGGCGCCGCTCCTGGTGGTGTGGCTCGGCTTCGGCATGGCCTCCAAGGTGGCGATGGCCGCGCTGATCATCTTCTTCCCCGTCGCCTCGGCCTTTGCCGACGGCCTGCGCCGCACCCCGCCGGAGCTCGTCGATGCCGCCGCGCTCGCCGCCGCCGGCCCCTGGCGCGTCCTGTTCGACATCCGCGTGCCGCTCGCCATGCCGGCGCTGGTCTCGGGCCTGCGCGTCGCGGCGCCGCTGGCGCCGCTCGGCGCGGTGGTCGGTGAATGGGTCGGCGCCTCCGCCGGCCTCGGCTTCGTCATGGTCCAGGCCAATGCCCGCATGCAGACCGACACCGTCTTCGCGGCCATGGCCGTGCTCGCCGCGCTGACGCTCAGCCTTCGCGCCGCCGTCGACGCCGCCGCCCCCCGTCTCGCGCCCTGGGCGCATGAGAAATGACTGTTTCCCGTTCCCATGGAAGGACCCCGCCGATGATCCGAAGACCGCTCCTGTCGCTCGCCGCCGGCCCTGTGCTCGCCCTTGCGCTCGGCCTCGCCCCAGCCCTCCCGGCCGCCGCGCAGGACCGGCTGACCGTGCTGCTCGAATGGTTCGTCAACCCCGACCACGCGCCGCTCGTCGTGGCGCAGGAGCTCGGCCTGTTCGCGAAGGCCGGCCTCGCGGTCGAGTTCATGCCGCCGGCCGATCCTTCCATCGTGCCGCGCGCCGTCGCTTCCGGCCAGGCCGAGATCGGCATCCACTACCAGCCCAACCTCTATCTCGACCACGCCGCCGGCCTGCCGCTCATCCGCTTCGGAACGCTCGTCGAGACGCCGCTGAACACGCTGACCGTGCTGGCCGACGGGCCGATCGCGGAGATCGCCGACCTTGCCGGCAGGCGCATCGGCTTTTCCGTCTCCGGCTTCGAGGACGCCTTGCTCGGCCGCATGCTGGAGCGGGCGGGCGTGGCCAGGGACGACGTCGAGCTGGTCAACGTCAATTTCGCGCTGTCGCCGGCGCTGATCGCCGGCCGGGTCGACGCCACCATCGGCGGCTTCCGCAATTTCGAGCTGACCCAGATGCGGCTCGAAGGCCACGAGGGCAGGGCGTTCTTCCCCGAGGAGCACGGCGTGCCGGTCTATGACGAGCTGGTCTTCGTCACCCGGCCGGAGCTTGCCGCCGACGACCGGCTGAAGCGCTTCCTCGCCGCCGTCGAGCAGGGCGCGATCCATCTCACCAACCACCCGGAAGAGAGCTGGAAGCTGTTCGTCCGCGCCTATCCCGATCTCGACGACGCGCTCAACCGGCAGGCATGGATCGACACGCTGCCGCGCTTCGCCAAGCGGCCGGCCGCGCTCGACCGCGCCCGCTACGCCCGCTTCGGCGCGTTCATGGCCGAGGCCGGTCTGATCGCCGCCGCGCCGGCGGTCGAGGCGATCGCGGTGGAACTGCCATGAGCGAGAGCGATGAACAGATCATGAGCGGCAGCGATGAAAAGGTCATGAGCGGGACGGTTCTCGAAACCGCGGCGGATCTGCTGGCGCGGCTGCGCGGCCGCCGCCCCCGCGTCCACTGCCTGATGAACACCGTGGCGCAGAAGCTGGCGGCGGACGGGCTCTCGATGCTCGGCGCGATCCCCTCGATGACCGCGTCCGCCGACGAGGTCGCGGATTTCGCGCGCAAGGCCGACGCGCTTCTCGTCAATCTCGGCACGCTGGACGTCGCCCGGCGGCAGGCGATCGAGCTGGCGCTGGCGGCCGCGCGCGGGGCGGGCAGGCCATGGGCGCTCGATCCCGCCTATTGCGACTATTCGCCGCCGCGCGCCGCCTTCGCGCGGGAGCTGCTGGCGCGCGGGCCGGCGGTGCTGCGCGCCAACCCGGCCGAGCATGCCCTTCTCGCGCCGCCGCCCGGCGTGGTCGGCGTCGTCACCGGCCGTCTCGACCGCATCGTGGCGCAAGGCCGCGCGGTCACGGTCGGCAACGGCCATCAATGGATGGCCGGGGTGACGGGCACGGGCTGCCTTTCCGGCGCGGTCGTCGCCGCCTTCCTCGCCGTCGCGGACGATCCGTTCGTGGCGGCGGCCGCCGCCATGCTGGCGCTGGGCGTGGCGGCCGGGCTCGCCGCGCCGCACGCGCGCGGGCCGGGCACGTTCGAGCCGGCATTGCTCGACGCGCTCGCCGCGCTGTCTCCGCAGGACATTCTCGACCATGGAAGGATCGCCGATGAATAGGGTCGATTTTCGCCTCAACGCCATCGTCGACGGCGCGCTGCGCGATCTCGGCGACCTTGCCGGGCTGGCCCGCATCGCCGCCGGGAACGGCGCGACCATCATCCAGTATCGCGACAAGCATGCCTCGACGCGGGCGATGGTCGAGGAGACGCGGGCGATCCGCGCCGCGCTCGACGGCACCGGCGTGCCGCTGGTGATCAACGATCGCGTCGATGTCGCGCTGGCCTCGGGCGCAGCCGGCGTCCATCTCGGTCGCGACGACATCGACGCCGGGACCGCCCGCCGCCTGCTCGGGCCGGACGCCGTCATCGGCCTGACCGTCAAGAACGCGGCCGACGCCGGGGCGGCAGTCGCCGCGCCCGCCGACTATGCCTGCATCGGCGGCGTGTTCGCGACGCTGTCGAAGGACAATCCCGACGCGCCCGTCGGCCTCGACGGCTTCGCCGCCCTGCGCGGAAAGATCGCCGCCGCCCGGCCCGGCCTGCCGGTCGGCGCCATCGCCGGCATCGACGCGGCGCGCGCGGCGGCCGTGGTGCGGGCGGGCGCGTCCGGCGTCGCGGTCATCTCCGCCATCTTCCGCGCCTCCGACATCGCCGCCGCGACGCGGGATCTGCGCCGCGCCGTCGACGCGGCGCTGGCGGAGGCAAGGCCATGACCGCGATCGCCCTCACCGTCGCCGGCTCGGACAGCGGCGGCGGCGCCGGCATCCAGGCCGATTTGAAGACCTTCTCCGCGCTCGGCGTGTTCGGCGCCAGCGTCGTGACTGCCGTCACCGCTCAGAATACCCAAGGCGTGCGCGCGGTCGAGGATGTCTCGCCGGCCATGATCGCGGCGCAGCTCGACGCGGTGCTCGACGATTTCGCCGTCGGCGGCGTCAAGATCGGCATGGTCTCGCGCGAGGAGACCATCGCCGTCATCGCCGAAAGCCTCGGCGCGCGCGGCGTCAGGCCGGTGCTCGACCCGGTGATGGTCGCGACCTCCGGCGACCGGCTGCTGCAACCGCAGGCGATCCGCGCCCTCGGCGCCAGGCTGGTGCCGCTCGCCGCGCTGGTGACGCCCAACCTGCCGGAGGCGGCGCTGCTGACCGGCACGGCCATCGCCGCCGGCGAGGACGAGATGGCGGCGCAGGCGCGGATGCTGGTCGCGGCCGGCGCCGGGGCGGCGCTGGTCAAGGGCGGCCATGGGCAAGGCGCCGACAGCACCGACATCTTCTTCGACGGCGCGGAGCTGCTGCGCCTTGCCGCCCCGCGCATCGCGACGCCCAACACCCACGGCACCGGCTGCACGCTGTCGGCGGCGGTCGCCGCCGGGCTGGCCAAGGGATTTTCGCTGCGCCGGGCCGTCGTCGAGGCCAAGGACTATCTCCATGGCGCGCTCACTGCGGGCGTTGCGCTCGATGTCGGGCGGGGCAGCGGGCCGGTCCACCACTTCCATCGCTGGTGGAACGCCTGATGGCGGCCGGCCCGGGACCGGCCGGCCTCCTGCGCCGGCTGGAGGCGGCGCTCGGCGCGGCCTGCGCCGCGCTGCTCGGCCTCCTGCTCGCACTGGTGCTCGGCGCGGTCGTGGCGCGCTACGGCTTCGCGACCGGCCTTGCCGGGACGGAGGAGCTGGCGCTGCTGCTGTTCACCGCCCTCGTCTTCCTCGGCGCGCCGCTGGCGCAGGACGGCGCGCTCGCCATGCGGCTCGACCTTGCCGTGCGGCTGCTGCCCGCGCCGGGCCGGAAAGCGGCGGCAATCGCCGCCGACGCCGTCACGATCCTCGCCGGGCTCGCGCTCGCGGCCGGCGGCGCCCGCGCGGCCGTGCTGATCGGCGGCGTCTCGCCGGCGCTCGGCCTGCCGGAATGGAGCCGCTTCGCGCTCGCCGGCGCGGGCGGCGTCCTGATCGTCCTCCTCTTGGCGCTGCGCAGGCTGGCGCAAGGCAGGGGAGGCGCGCTGGCCGCGGCCGTCGCCATCGCCGTCGCGGCCGATGTCGCGGCCGGCCACCTCGCCCTGCCGTTCGTCCCGCCGCCCAGCCTCGCCTTCGGCGTGGTCGTCGCGGTCGGCCTTGCCGTCGCCGCGCCGATGCCGCACGCCTTCCTCGCCGCCGCCCATCTGTCCGGCCTCCATGGCGGCCCGCTGGCGCCTGAGGCCGCGATGGCCGTCACCGCCGCCGGCCTCGACAGGTTCCTGCTGCTCGCCATTCCGTTCTTCCTGCTCGCTGGCGGCCTGCTGACGGCGTCCGGCACCGCCGCCCGGATCGCGCGCTTCGCCGCCGCGCTGGTCGGCCATTGCCGCGGCGGGCTGGCGCAGACCGCGCTGCTGTCGAGCGTGCTGTTTTCCGGCGCGTCCGGCTCGTCGGTCGCCAATGCCGCCTTCGGCGCCCGCGCCTTCCAGCCGCAACTGGTCAGGAACGGCCATCCGCCGGCCGAAGCCGCGGCGGTCGTTGCCGCCGCTTCCGTGCTCGACAACGTCATCCCGCCCTCGATCGCCTTCCTGATCCTGGCGCTCGCCGCCAACCTGCCGGTCGGCAGCCTGTTCGCCTGGGGCTTCCTCGCCGGCGGCGTCATGGCGCTCTGTCTCGCGGTCGCCATCCGCCTCGCCGCCGGCCGGCACCCGCCCTTGCCGCGCGCCGGCGCGGCGGAACGGCGCTCCACGGCCAGGGCGGCGCTGCCCGCCTTCGGCCTCGGCGTCGTCGTGGTGCTCGGCATCCGCCTCGGCATCGTCACCACCACGGAGGCCGCGGCATTGGCCGCGCTCTACACGCTTCTCCTCTGCTTCGGCGCGCGGCTCCGCGCCGGCCGGTTCCGCGCCGCCTTGCGGCAGGCGGCGGTGGAGGCGTCCGCCGTCGGCCTGCTGATCGCCTCGGCGGGTCCGTTCGCGTTCCTGCTCGCGGTCGACAATGTCTCCGGCCTCGTCGCGTCGTTCGTCTCCGGCCTCGGCCTCGGGCCGTGGGGCGTGGTCGCCGTCCTCAACCTCGTCCTGCTCGCGGCCGGGCTCGCGCTCGACATCGGCGCGGCGATCCTGATCTTCGCGCCGATCCTGCTGCCGCTCGCCGTCGCGGCCGGGCTCGATCCGGTGCATTTCGGCGTCATCCTCGTCGTCAACCTGATGATCGGCGGTCTGACGCCGCCGGCCGGCATCCTCGTCCTCGTCGTCAGCGGCGTGACGCGGGTGCCGGCCGCAGCGCTGTTCGCCGCCGTCCTGCCCTATCTCCTCGCCCTTCTCGTTTCGCTCGCCCTGCTCAATGCGGGCGCGCTGCTGCTCTAGACAGGAAAGCCGCCATGATCCGCCCCACCCGCCGTCATCTGATCGCCGCCGGCGCCGGCCTGCTCGCCTCACCGGCGCTCGCCGGCCTGCTCACATTGCCGGCGCTCGCCGGCCGCGCGCGGGCCGCGCGGCAGTTGACCGTCGCCTCGCTGATGGCCGACGACAAGCCGGAGACGCGCATCTGGCTCGAGATCCGCGACCGGGTCGAGGCAAGCCTGCCCGGCCGCTTTTCCTTCAACATCGTCGGCAACGCCGCGCTCGGCGGCGAGAAGGAGGTGGCGGCGATGCTGCGCCTCGGCGCGGTGCAGGCCAGCCTGTTCACCGTCTCCGCCCTGTCCGGCTGGGTGCCGGAGGCGCAACTGCTCGACCTGCCGTTCCTGTTTCGCGATGCCGCCCACCTGCGCGCAGCGCTCGCCGGCGAGACCGGCGCGCGGCTCCGGGCGCGCTTCGCGGCCGAGCATTTCATGGCTCCGGCCTTCGTCGATTACGGCGCGCGCCACCTGCTCGGCAAGGAGCCGCTGACCGAGCCGGCGGCGCTCCGCGGGCTGCGCGTCCGCGTCATCCAGAGCCCGCTGCACGCGCGGTTGTGGAGCGCCTTCGGCGCGACGCCGGTGGCGATCCCGATCCCCGAAACCTACGGCGCGCTCCAGACCGGCGTCGCCGACGCCATGGACCTGACCAAATCCGCCTATGCCGGCTTCCGGCTCTACGAGGTGGTGCCGTGCCTGACCGAGACCGCCCACATCCGCGCCGCCGGCGTCGTCTGCTTCTCGGCCGGGTTCTGGAACGGCCTGACCGACGAGGAACGCGAGGTGTTCGCCGAGGCGGCGCGCGAGGGCGCCGCGCGCTTCGACGCCCTCGTCGTCGCCGACGAGGCCGCCGCGATGGAGATCGCGGCCGCCCATGGCGGCACGGTGAGCGCGATGCAGGCGCGCGCGGACTGGGAGGAGGGGGCGCGGACGGTCTGGGCCGGGCTCGCCGGCACGGTCGGCGGCATGGAGGCCATCGAGGCCGTCGCCGCCGAGGGGAGATGACGGCCCGAGCCCCGCGAATTTACATTTCTTCACGTTCGCCGCGAACGGGCGAAACAGTGGCCCTCTAGTCTGGCTCCATCGCGGCAATCGGGCCGCAACCGCAGACCGATCGAAAAGGAGCCAGATCATGGAACAGGAAAACCACGAAGCGACCGTCGCCACGCCGAAGGCCGGCAAGCGCCGCAGCCGATGGATCGTCGCCGGCGGCGTCGCCGTGCTGGCGCTGGCGGGCATCGGCGCGGCCGGCGCCATGGGCGGCGGCGAGGCCATGGGCCGCCACGTCATGGAGGCGGGCATGAAGCATGGCGGCCATTTCGCCGGCCGTGGCCTCAGCCGCGCGCTCGACGCGGTCGACGCCACCGCCGAGCAGGAAGACCGCATCTGGGCGATCATCGACGGCGCCCGCGGCGAGCTGCGCCCGATGATGCGCGAGTTCCGCGACACCCGCGACAGCGTGGTCAAGCTGATGTCGGCCGAGGCCATCGACCGCGCGGCGGCCGAGACGCTGCGCGCCGAGCGCATCGCGGCCATCGACGCGGCCTCGAAGAAGATGACGGCGGCGATGCTCGACGCGGCCGAGGTGCTGACGCCCGAGCAGCGGGCCGAGCTCGCCAGGCATTTTGGCGAGCGCAAGGGCCGCGGCCGGTGGTAATGTCGGCTTCCTGAAGGAACGGAGCACCGAAGGCATGGCGGACGAGATTCTGGTCATCGACGATGACACGAGGCTTTCCGCCATGCTGTCGGACTATCTTTCCGGCAACGGCTTTTCGGTGCGGACCGCCGCCTCGTCGCTGGCCGGGCTCGACGAGATCGGCCGGCGGCCGCCCGACGCGGTCATCCTCGACGTGATGCTGCCCGACCTCGACGGCTTCGAGACATGCCGCCGCATCCGCGCGCTCTCGGATGTGCCGGTGCTGATGCTGACGGCCAAGGGCGAGGAGACCGACCGCATCGTCGGCCTCGAGCTCGGGGCCGACGACTACCTGCCGAAGCCGTTCAGCCCGCGCGAGCTGGTGGCGCGGCTGCGCGCCGTCCTGCGCCGCCGCGCCCCGGCGGCGGCAGGAGCGAACGAGCGCGTCCTGCGCTTCGGCCGGCTGGAGATCGACCCGGCCTCGCGCATCGCCCGCATCGACGGCCGCGACTGCGACATCACCGGCCATCAGTTCGACATCCTGGTGGCGCTGGCCGGGAACGCCGGCCGCATCCTGTCGCGCGAGCAGTTGATGGACATGGTCAGGGGCGAGGCGTTCGACGCCTTCGACCGCTCGATCGACGTCCACGTCTCGCGCATTCGCGCCGCGATAGAGGACGATCCCCGGCACCCGCGCCGCATCGTCACCGTGCGCGGAGCGGGCTATGTCTTCGCCCGCCGGCAGGACGAGGAGAGGTGAAGCGGCCCGCCATGCGCAACCGCCTGTTTTTCAAGGTCTACCTGACGCTGATCGCCAGCCTCGTCGTGGTGGCGCTGTCGAGCGCCGCCTTCGTGCGCCTTTCCCACGACGAGGAGGATCGCGGCTGGGGCGCGCGGCGCGACGCCTTCGTCGCCGCCATGCTGCCCGCCGGCGCTTCGCCCGCGGAAACCCGCATCGTGGTCGAGCGGCTGGCCGCCGCGCTCGACGCCGACATCGCGATCTTCGCCGGCGACGGCGCGCCGATCGCCGCCGCCGGCGCGGCGGTTCCCTTCGTCGCGCCCGAGGATAAGGGAGCGGGCAAGGGAGCGAGCGGGGGCGGCTACCGGCGCGGCGAGCTGTTCTCGGCGCGGCTCGACGGCGGCCGCGTCGCCGTCGCCCGGTTCGCGAACGGCTTTCCCCGGCCGTCGCGGCCCAACCCGCTGGCATGGCTGGCGCTGATCGCCGGCGTCACCGGGCTCGTCGCCTGGCCGGTGGTGCGCCATCTGACCGGCCGGCTTGAGCGCCTGCGCCACGGCGTCGAGGCGTGGGGGCATGGCGATCTCGCGCTTCGCGTCGCCGTCGAGGGCGGCGACGAGGTGGCGGCGGTGGCGGCGAGCTTCAACCGCGCCGCTGGGCGGATCGAGGAACTGGTCGCTTCCCACCGCGCGCTGCTGGCCAATGCCAGCCACGAGCTGCGCTCGCCGCTGGCGCGGCTGCGGATGGCCATCGACCTCTACGAGGCGGACGCGAGCGAGGCGCGGCGGCGCGAGATCGTGCGCAACCTTGCCGAGCTCGACGAGCTGGTGGAGGAAATCCTGCTGGCGAGCCGGCTCGACCATGCCGGCGCTGTCGAGCTGGCCGAGGATGTCGACCTGCTCGCGCTCGCCGCCGAGGAGGGCGCGCGCCACGGGGCTACGGCCGGGGTCAAGGTCGGCGGCGAAAGCGCCGTCGTCAGGGGCAATCCGCGCCTGCTCTCCCGCCTGGTGCGCAACCTGATCCACAACGCCCTGCGCCACGGCGCGCCGCCGGTCGAGGTCGAGATCGGCCGCCGCGACGGCCGCGTCGAGCTTGCCGTGCGCGATCACGGGCCGGGCATTCCCGAGGGCGAGCGCGAGCGGGTGTTCGAGCCGTTCTACCGCCCGTCGGGCCATGGCGAGGAAGCCGGGGGCTGGGGGCTGGGGCTGGCGCTGGTGCGCCAGATCGCCGCGCGCCACGGCGCCGGCGTCCGCGTCGAGTCGGCGCGCGGCGGCGGCGCGCGCTTCGTCGTCGATTTCCAGGCGGGATTTCCAGCCGGATTGAAGGCCGCCAGGGGCGGATTGCCCGCGATGCGTGGGCGCTGACCTGCAATTTCGTCTTGAATTGCCGGCCGCGCTCCCCCATTAAGGCCGCGGAATTGAGACCCGCGACGGAGAAGACGAAGAGTGGCGATCTACAAGGAAAGGAATTTTGCCGACCGCAGGCAGGCTGCGGACGAGGCGAAGAAGGCGCTCCTGGACAAGTTCAAGGCGCGGCCCGCCGCCGACGATCCGGCCGTGCTGGCCCGCGCAGCCGAACGCAAGGCGCTCGCCGAGGCGCGCGAGAAGCGCGAGACCGAGCGCCGGGAGCAGAAGCGGATGGAGGAAGAGCGCGCGGCCCGCGAGGACGCCGAGCGCGCCGCCGCCGCCGAGGCCGCGGCCCGCGCCGAGGCGGACGCCAAGGCTCAGGCCGAGCAGGACATGGTGGCGCGCGTGCTGGCCGACGAGGCGGAGCGCAAGGCCAAGCGCGACGCGCGCTACGCCGCGCGCAAGGCGCGCCAGAAATAACGACGCCCGCGCCCGCCGCCTGAACGGGGCGCCGGCCGCGCCGCTCGCCGCCCCGTTCAGGCGGCGGCTTGGTCCTGCGTCTCGAAGACGACGCGGTTGCGGCCTCGCGCCTTGGCCTCGTAGAGGCGGTTGTCCGCTTCGCGCATCAGTTGCGCCCACGATAGGTGGGGGCGAAGCTGCGCCGCGCCGATGCTGACCGAAAGCGGCAGATACTTGCCCTCTCCCGGCGAGAAGCGCAGCCCTTCGACGCCGAGGCGGATGCGCTCGGCCACGACCAGCGCCTCGTCCCGCGTCGCGCCGCAGAGGAAGGCGGCGAACTCCTCGCCGCCGATGCGGCCGACGATGTCGCCGGCCCGCACGCCGCCACGGATCGCTTCCGCGATCATCAAGAGCGCCACGTCGCCCTGGGCATGGCCGTGGGTGTCGTTGATGTACTTGAAATGGTCGGCGTCGACGATCAGCAGCACGCCGGCATCGGTGCGCCGCCGCGTGCCCTTGAGCGCGGCGAAGAACGATTCGCGGTTGAGCAGGCCGGTCATGTCGTCGTGGCGGGCCTTTTCGGTCAGTTGCGCATGGGCGCGCGCCAGCGCGGCATGGGCCTCGCCCAGCTTTTCATGCGCCTGCGTGAGCTCGCGGATCGCGTCGCCCAGCTTCTTCTTTTGCAGGAAGAAATGGGCGCTGGCGGGAAAGGCGATGACCAGCGGGCACAGCACGGCCATTGCCACTGCGTTGCTGTCGGCCATCGCGCCGCGCACCGGCAGCAGCATCACCACCAGGAAAAGCGAGATCGCTGCGGAAACGATGGCGGTGAAAGCCGCCTTGGCGATGATCTGGCTCATGGACGATCCTTCTCTTGCGGCCGCTTCTTGCCACAGGAACGTGAAGGGCGGCTTTCCCGGATCGGGCAAATTTGAACTATCTCCCCCCGTCCAGTCGCGCGGCGCTTCATTCGGCCGGTGAAATCGGCTAGGCAGGGCCATGACGCAGACCCCCGACCCCGCCCGCTTCGCCCATGTCACCGACTGGGTGTTCGACCTCGACAACACGCTCTATCCGCACCGGACCAACCTGTTCTCGCAGATCGACGTGCGGATGACGGCCTATGTCTCGGAGCTGCTCCAGCTTCCGCGCGACGAGGCGCGCAAGCTCCAGAAGGAGCTCTACCGCGACTACGGCACGACCATGAACGGGCTGATCGTGCGCCACGGCATCGACCCCGACGACTTCCTCAACAAGGTCCACGACATCGACTATTCCTGGGTCGCGCCCGACCCGGCGCTCGGCAGCGCCATCCGCAAGCTGCCCGGCCGCAAGTTCATCTTCACCAACGGCGGCCGCCGCCATGCCGAGCGCACGGCGCGCCAGCTCGGCATCCTCGACCATTTCGACGACATCTTCGACATCGTCGCCGCCGACCTGACGCCGAAGCCGGCCGCCGCGACCTACGACAAGTTCGTCGGCCTGCACCGGGTCGACGCGAAGAACGCCGTGATGTTCGAGGACCTGGCGCGCAACCTCGAAGTGCCGAAGAAGCTCGGCATGACCACGGTGCTGATCGTGCCCAACAATTTCGAGCCGACCTTCTCGGAAATCTGGGAGCGCGACGTCGACAACGACGACGACGTCGATTTCGTCACTGACGACCTCGCCACGTTCCTGGACACGGTCCTCGCCGGCCTGCGAGCTTAACCGCGCGGCTTGGCGCGGCTGGTCGCCTGGGCTTCCAGCGGGTTTTCCGGCCAGTGGTGCCGGGGATAGCGCCCGCGCATGTCGGCGCGCACCTGCGCCCACGAGCCGCGCCAGAAGCCGGGCAGGTCGCGCGTGGTCTGGATCGGGCGGTGGGCGGGCGACAGCAGCTCCAGCGTCAGCGGCACCGTGCCGCTGGCGACGGACGGGTGGCTGTCGAGCCCGAACAGCTCCTGCACCCGGATCGACAGCACCGGCTGCTCCTCCTCGTAGCGGATCGGCACCGAGCTTCCCGACGGCGCGGCATAATGGGTCGGCGCCAGCGCCTCGACCTTGCGCTGCAAGTCGTGCGGCACCAGCGACATCAGCCCGTCATGCAGCGCGCCCGCGTCGATCCGCGCCAGCGACGGCTCGCCGGCGAGGAACGGCAGGAGCCAGTCGTCGAGCCGGTCGAGGAGGCCGGCGTCGCTCACGTCCGGCCACGGCGCGCCGAGGCCCTTGTGGAGCCATGCAAGCCGGCGGCGCAAGCTCGGCCCCGCCTTGCCCCAGTCGAGGATGGAGAGGCCGTGCGCGCGGATCGCCGCGATCACGGCGCGGTCGGCGGCCGCGCCCGTCGGCGGCGGCAACTGCCGCTCGGACAGGCGGATCGCGCCGAGCCTGACCGTCTCGCGCACCCTGACCGAGCGCATCCCGGCGTCGAACACGGTTTGCCGCTCGGTTTCCAGCCGGTGGCCAAGCAGGGCGCGCACCTCGTCCTCGCCGATCGCGGCCGCCTGGGCGATGCGGGCGTTCTGCGCCTTGCCCTGAAGATCGGCGACGACGAGGAAGGGCTCGCCGGCCAGCGGGTCGGCGGCGTCGAGCACGGCGCCGCGGCCGTTGGCCAGCACGAAGCGGCCATGTTCGCCGCGCGCCTTCGCCACCCGGTCTGGATAGGCGAGCGCCAGCAGCGCGCCGGTCGACGCCTCTGCTTTCGTCCGGCCATGGCCTGCCTGCCGTGCCAGCCGTCCCGCCAGCGCCCGCGCGCTTTCGGCCCGCGGGCCGCGCTCGGCGCGAAACCGGGCGAGCCGCGGGTCGAGATCGGCGGAGGTTCCGCCCAGCCCGCGCTCGGTGATGACGACGGCGAGCTCGGCCGCCTTTTGCCTGTCGGGGGCCTCGGCCACCATGTGCGCCAGCCGCGCCGGCAGCGAGAGCCGGCGCATGGCGCGGCCGGCGTCGGTCAGGCGGCCTTCGCCGTCGATCGCGCCGAGGCCGCGCAGCAGCGCCCGCGCCTCGTTCAGCGCCGGTTCGGGCGGCGGATCGAGGAAAGCGAGCGTCGCCGGATCGGAGACGCCGAAGGCGGCGCAGTCGAGGACGAGGCCGGAAAGGTCCGCCTCGGCGATTTCCGGCGGGGTGAAGGCGGGCAGGGCCGCCGTCTGCTCGGCCCGCCACAGCCGGATGGCGACGCCCGGCCCGGTGCGCCCGGCGCGGCCCGCGCGCTGGTCGGCCGAGGCCCGCGACACGCGCACGGTTTCCAGCCGCGTCAGCCCGGTCGCCGGCTCGTAGCGCGGCAGGCGCGAAAGGCCCGAATCGACGACGACGCGCACGCCGTCGATGGTGATCGAGGTCTCGGCGATCGCGGTCGCCAGCACCAGCTTGCGCCGGCCGGCGGGCGCGGGGCGGATCGCAGCGTCCTGCGCCTTGCCGTCGAGCCCGCCATAAAGCGGCGCGATGTCGGCATTCTCCGGCAACCGTCCGGCGAGCAGCGCCGCGGTGTGTTCGATCTCGCCCTGCCCGGGCAGGAAGGCGAGCACGCTGCCTTCCTCCTCGGCGAGCGCCTTGCGGCAGGCGGAAGCCATCGCCTCCTCGATCCGCGTCTCCGCCGCGCGCGGCGCGTGGCGCAGCTCGACCGGATAGGCGCGGCCCTCGCTTTCGATCACCGGCGCGTCGCCCATCAGCCGCGCCACCGCCGCGCCGTCGAGCGTCGCCGACATCACGACGAGGCGCAGGTCCGGCCTGAGCGCGCCCTGCACGTCGAGCGCCAGCGCCAGGCCGAAATCGCCGTCGAGCGAGCGTTCGTGGAACTCGTCGAACAGGATGGCGGCGACGCCGGGAAGCTCGGGGTCGTCGAGGATCATGCGCGACAGCACGCCCTCGGTGACGACGATAATGCGCGTCCGCGCCGAGGTGCGGTTGTCCATGCGCATGGCGTAGCCGACCGTCCCGCCCGGCTCCTCGTCGAGAAGCGCAGCCATGCGCCGCGCGGCGGCGCGGGCCGCCAGCCGGCGCGGCTCCAGGAGCAGGATGCGGCCGTCGCCGCGCCATGCCTCGCCGAGAAGCGCCAACGGCACCAGCGTGGTCTTGCCGGCGCCGGGCGGCGCGACGAGGACGGCGCCCGGGCCGTCAGCCAGCGCGCGAAGAAGCCGGGGCAGGGCCTCCGTTACGGGCAGGGGTGGAAGGGCGGTCGTCATGGTGGCCCGGTATGCCCGATGTCGCGCCCGCCCGCCAGCCATCGGCGACGCCGCGATACCACTCTATGTAATAGGCGAGCGCGAACTGCGCGGCGATGCCGATGGCGAGGATGGCGAGGTCGCTCGCCGCCGAGGGGATGTGGACCATGCGCCATGCCTGCGCTGCCATCGCCAGGAGGGTGCCGAGCACGAACACCGGCAGGCCGTGCCGGCCCATGACCGCCAGCGGGTTGGCATGGGACAGGCGGAACAGGCCCGACACCGCCGGCAGCGCCGCGATCAGATAGGCCGCCGCCAGCACATGCAGGAGCCGCGGCGCCGAAAGATAGGTCTTGTCGAAGCCGGTCAGCACCGCCGGCAGGCCGAAGGAGGTGTCGACGCCCCAGAGCGGAACCTTCACCCAGGCCCACGACAGCGCCAGATAGAGCGCGGCCGCCAGCGCCAGGAACGGGTTCTGCGGCAGGTGACCGCCGCGCCTGACATGCAGCGCCGCCGCGACCCCGACGACGAACAGGAACTGCCAAGACAGCGGGTTCAGGAACCAGATGCCGTCATTGGGGAAATTGGGCGGGCCGATGCGGAAGACGCCGGCGACGAGCCACACCGCGCCCGACGCCGCCGCCATCGCGCCGAGGCCGAAGGCGCGGCCGACGAGCAGGAAGGCAGGCAGGAGCACCAGCACCACGGCATACATCGACAGGATGTTGTTGTAGCCGAGCTGGTGGCCGAGCGTGACGATGCCGACCAGCGCGGCGGCGGTGTCGTCCATCACCGGGCGGATGTTGATCTGCGTCATCAGCTCGGGCACGGCATGGTGCAGCGAGAAGAAGGCGAAGATGGCGAGCGTCGCCATCGTGGTGCCGAGCTGGGCGATGTAGAGCACGCCCGCGCGCCGCCACATCTTCAGCGTCGTCGCCAGCCCGGCCCCGGAGAAAAATTTCGCGCCATAGGCGAGCGCCGCCGAGACGCCCGAGATCAGCACGAAGGCCTCGGCCGCATCGGAGAAGCCGAAATTCTTGGTCGTCAACTGTTCCAGCAGGTTCTGCGGCACATGGTTGACGAAGATGGTGACGAGCGCGAGCGCTCTCAGGACGTCGATGCGGGTGTCGCGGATCTTGACGGCGGATGGGGTCATGCGATGAAGAAGCCTCGGGCGCCGGGTCCGGTTCCCCGGGATGACGGCATTGTTACGTGGTGCGGCCGTTGAAGCCGCCCGCTGCGGCCAGGTCGAGGCAAATGTCTGGAATCCACGGCTTTTTGGCTGCGACACAGAGTCACTTTTTGTAAGGGGGCGTCACGAAGGCGGCCGCGGCCGCCTTGCGCGGCGCGGCCCAGTGGAGCGGGCCAGTGGCGCGGTCCAGTCTGGAATCATTCCAAATCTATTATGAGTATCTTTGTCAGGTTTGGATTGACTCCACGGCGGCAAGCGGGCTTTATGGGCGCCGCGCGGTTGCGCACCCTTTGATGTCTGGGCCTTGAACCCGTTCGATTGGAGGCAGGAATGCAGATTTCCACGATGGTTGCGCAGGCGGACCGCCAGCGGCGCGGCGTCTTCGCCATGGCGAAGCGCAAGGCGGCGTCGGCCTCGCCGCTGCTCGCCACCACGCTCCTGACGGCGGCGATCTTCCTGCTGCCGGCACCGGGGGCGCAGGAGGCGCGCGCTTCGGCGTCCGAGGCCGCGAACAGTTTCGCCGCCCTTGACTAGGCGGTTCCAGCCCGGCCGGCCCGGAAGAGGCGGCCCAGCAGAGTAGGCGCATGCTTGTCTGTCATTGCAATGTGATCACGCAGAAGGAGATCGAGGGCGCGATCCGCGAACTCCTCGACGCCGATCCGTGGCAGCTCATCGTGCCTGCGAAAGTTTATCACACGCTCAACAAGCGCGGCCGCTGTTGCGGCTGCTTCCCAAATGTGGTGGAAACGATCATTCGGGTTACCGAAGACTACCATCGCCGTCTCGGCGGCATGGAAGCCGAGATCGTACCATTCCTGGACCGCGTGCGTGGGCTGCGCGGCCAGTACGGGAGCTTGAGCCATGAAGGGCGACGAACGGATCATCGAGCGGCTTAACGAAGCCCTGTTCCTCGAATTGGGGGCGGTCAACCAGTACTGGTTGCACTATCGCCTGCTCGAGGACTGGGGATACGCGAAGCTCGCCAAGAAGGAACGTGCCGAATCGATCGAGGAGATGCACCACGCCGACAGGATCGTCGAGCGCATCATCTTCCTCGAAGGGCACCCCAACCTGCAAAAGGTCGGCCCGCTGCGGATCGGCCAGGACGTCAAGGAAGTGCTGGAAGCCGACCTCGCCGGCGAATACGACGCCCGCACGTCCTACAAGAAATCGCGCGAGATGTGCGACGAGCTGGGCGACTACGTCACCATGGCCCTGTTCGACGAGCTGCTGAAGGACGAGGAAGGCCATATCGACTTCCTCGAAACCCAGCTCGAGCTGCTCGGCAAGATCGGCGAGGAGCGCTACGGCCTGCTCAACGCGGCCGCCGCCGACGAGGCCGAATAGGCCCTGTCCCAAAGAAGAATGCCGCGGCCGGCTGGATGCGCTCCAGCCGGCCGCTTCCGTTCAAGCCGTCCCGTTAGGCCGTCCCGTTCAGGCCGCTTCCGGCGGCTGCTGCGGCTTGAGCTCCATCGGTACGCTGTGCAGCCTGTCGGCCCCGGCGAGCAGGCCGCCGGCGCGCAGGAGCGCGGCGAACCGGCCCTGGTCGCGGGCGGCGAGCTCGCGGTAGCCGCCGATCTCGACGATCTCGCCATGGTCCATGAAGATGACGAGGTCGGCGTCGCAGACGGTCGACAGCCGGTGGGCGATGACGAAGGTGGTGCGTCCGGCGCGCAGCCGGTCGATCGCCGCCTTGACCTTGGCCTCGGTCTCGACGTCGAGCGCGCTGGTCGCCTCGTCGAGGACGAGGATCGGCGCGTCCTTCAGCACGGCGCGGGCGATGGCGATGCGCTGGCGCTCGCCGCCGGAGAGCCGGCCGCCGCGCTCGCCGGCGATGGTGTCGTAGCCGTCGCCCTTGGCGAGGATGAAGTCCTGCGCCGCCGCGGCGGCCGCCGCCTCGTGCACCTCGTCATAGGTCGCGGCCTCGCGGCCGAGGCGGATGTTCTCCTCGATGGTGCGGTTGAGCAGCCCCGAATCCTGGAACACCGTGGCGATCTGCGCCCTGAGCGAATCGCGGGTGATGCCGGCGATGTGAATGCCGTCGATGCGGATCGCGCCCGAATCGGGCTCGAACACCCGCTGCAACAGGTTGACCAAAGTGGTCTTGCCCGCGCCGGTCGGGCCGACGATGGCGACCGTCTTGCCCGCCTCGACATGGAAGGAGACGTCGTGGACGCCCGCGCCGGAGCCGGGAAAGCGGAACGAGACGTTGTCGAACGCGACCTCGCCGCGCACGCGGCCGACCGGCGTCGCGCCCGGCCGCTCCTCGCGGGCCGCGGCGGCGTCCTCGAGCGCGTAGAACGGCTCCAGCTTGGCGCGGGCGTCGAACACCTGGTTGACGAAACCGGTCAACTGGTCGAGCCGGCCGATCAGGAGCGTGGCGAAGCCGGCGAAGGCGACGATGTCGCCGATGCCGAGATGGCCCTGCGCCACTAGCATCGCGCCGATGCCCAGCACCACCATCATCGAGATGGTCGCGGAAAGCCGGTGCAGCGCGCTCGCCAGCGCCCACCAGTTGAGCACGGGAAACTGGGCGTCGAGCAGGCTGGCCGTGTAGCGGCGCAGCGCCTCGGCCTCATGGGCGAGGCGGCCATAGCTTTGTAGCACCGAGACGTTGGAGATCGAATCGCTGACATGGGCGAAGACGCGGTGATAGTGCTGCTCGACCTCGGCCTGCCCGTCCTTGGTCCTGGCCATCACTAGGCGGCTCACCGTGACATAGGAGACGCCGAGCCCCAGAAGCACGATCGCCATGCGCCAGTCCAGCGTCAGCGCCGTCGGCGCCAGCAGCATCAGCGCCACCGCCGTGGTCAGGTGCTGGCGCATGAATTCGAGCCAGAGCGAGAACAGCGTCTCCATCGCCCGCAGCAGCGTGTGCAGCGATTGCGAGGTGCCGTGACGGTGGTGCCAGGCCAGGGGCATCGACACCACCTTCTCGAACGAATCGACCAGCACCTCGGCCCGGCGCCGGTGCGCCAGCCGGTCGGCGCCGCGCGCGACGAGGACGAAGGCGAGGATGTTGAACGCGCCCAGCCCCGCCCAGGCCGCGACCTCGGCGGCGACGCCCTTCTCGTTGGAAATGGATTCGATGATGCGGCCGAACAGGATCGGCTCGGCGATCATCGCCACGGCCAGAGCGGCGTTGGCGACGCAGATCACGGCAACCCGCTGCTTCTCGGCGGCGAGATAGGCCAGCGCTCGCCAGTAAACCTGGAACAGTGACAATCGGCTTCCTCAACGCGTCTGCTGCATCGCACAACGCTGGACGTTATGCCCGGCTACGTCCGTCATCAATGAGGAATGCGGCATCGGGTTGCCTTTGCCCGAACAAGAAAGGCAACGGCGCGATATGGTCCGTGAACGCGTAACATTCTGAAATAAAAGCAATAATGGCGGAATGACGGCAAAGCCGTGGCTTGGGCGCGGCGGCGGGTTCCGGCCCGCCGCCGGCTGCGTTCCATTTCGTCAAGAGACGCTTACATGGATCTCGTGCTCGCCGTCCTCGTGCAGCCGCACGGGGCCGCTGCCGGCCTTGCCGCCGTCGACCGAGATGCCGGGTTCCGGCCCGCGCGCCACCGTCACCCGGTAGCGCGCCGCGCCGAAGCGCAGCCGCGCCGAGAAGCCCGGCCACGCCGCCGGCAGCGCCGGCTTCAGGTGGAGCCGGTCGCCCTCGCGGACGATGCCGAGGATGTTCTCGACCGCGACGCGGTAGAGCCAGCCGGCCGAGCCGGTGTACCATGTCCAGCCGCCGCGCCCGGCCTTGTCGCCCTCGCCATAGACGTCGGCGGCCACCACATAGGGCTCGACGCGGTAATGCCCGGCCGCCGCCGCCGTCAGCGCATGGTTGACGGGGTTGACCAGCGAGAACAGCCGCCAGGCGTCGTCGGCGCGGCCGAGCTCGGCCAGCGCCGCGATCAGCCATGTCGCGGCATGGGTGTACTGGCCGCCGTTCTCGCGCACGCCGGGCGGGTAGCTCTTGATGTAGCCCGGCTCGCTGGCGCTGTGCTCGAAAGGCGGGGTGAACAGGCGCGCGATGCCGGCTTCCGCGTCGACCAGCATGTCGAGCGCCTTCGACACCGCCGCGTTCGCCCGCGCGGGATCGCCGATGCCGGACAGGACCGCCCATGACTGGGCGATCGAATCGATGCGGCATTCGTCCGACTGCGCCGAGCCGAGCGGCGCGCCGTCGTCATAGGTGCCGCGGCGATACCATTCGCCGTCCCAGCCGGCCGTCTCCAGCGCCTCTCCCAGCCGTCCGGCATGGGCGAGCCAGGCATCGGCCCGCGCGGCGTCGCCGCGCGCCTGCGCGAGCGCGGAAAAATCGCGCAGCGTCCTGGCCAGGAACCAGCCCAGCCAGACGCTGGTGCCCTTTCCGGCCTCGCCGACGCGGTTCATGCCGTCGTTCCAGTCGCCGCCGAGGATCAGCGGCAGGCCGTTGTCGCCGGTGCGGCGGACGGCGAGGTCGAGCGCTCGGGCGCAATGCTCGTAAAGGGGCGCGGCGGCGCGCGCGGGCTCGGGCGTGAAGAAGGCGTCGTGCTCGCCCGCCTTCAGCGCCGGGCCGTCGATGAACCGCACCGGCTCGTCGAGGATGGCGCGGTCGCCGGTCGTCCTGACATAGTGATGCGCGGCATAGCCGAGCCAGACCACGTCGTCGGAGATGGTCGTGCGCACGCCGGCGCCGCCGCGCGGCAGCCACCAGTGCTGCACGTCGCCCTCGCCGAACTGGCGGCCGGCGGCGTTGAGGATCTGGGCGCGGGCGAGCGAGGGATCGTGGCCGATCAGCGCCAGCGTGTCCTGCAACTGGTCACGGAAGCCATAGGCGCCGCTCGCCTGGTAGAAGGCGGCGCGCGCCTTCACCCGGCAGGCGAGCGCCTGATAGGGCAGCCAGGTGTTGACCATGGCGTCGAAGGCGGGGTCGGGAGTGGCGACCTGGAGCGCGCCGGAGAACGTGTCCCAGCGGTCGCGGTTGGCCTGAAGCCGCGCCGCGAAGTCGGCCTTGAGATGCGCCGTCGCCAGCGCGGACGCCTCTTCGGCCGAGGCCGCGTCGCCGAGCGCGAAATGAAGGGCGACGCTGCCACCCGGCGCGATCTCGACATCGCAGGACAGCGCCGCGCACGGGTCGCGCCCCGGCGCGCAGGCGCCGGAAAGGAGAGCGCCGCCCAGCACCGCGGCCGGCGCGGCCGACGATCCGCCGCCGCCGATGAATTCGCTCCGGTCGGCGGTGAAGCTCTGGTCCGCGCCGTCGCAGGCGAGGAAGGCTGTGCGGTCGCCGAAATCGAGGTGGTGGGGGTTGCGCGCAAGAAGCGCGCCGCTGGCCGCGTCGCGCTCGGGCACGATCATCGGCGCGCTGCGCGGCCGGTTGTTGCCGAGCACCCATTCGGCATAGGCATAGACCCTGAGCCGCACCATCCGGCCGCCGGCATTGTCGAGCCGCAACTGCTGCACCTTGACCGGATCGGCCGGGTCGACGAGCTGTGTGACGGTGGCGGTCAGCCCCGCGCGCGTGACGGAGAAGGTCGAGACGCCGCGCCCGTGCCGCGCCTCGTAGGCGAGCGCGGGGTCGCCGAGCAGGCCGGCGAAGGGCGAGAACGCCGCGTTGGCGTCGCGGTCGTAGAGGTAGATGCCCTCGCCCGGCCGGTTGACGACCGCGTCGTTCGACCACGGCGTCAACTGGAAGTCGCGGCTGTTGCGGCTCCAGGTGAAGGACGCCCCCTCCGACGAGGTGTGGAAGCCGAAATCCGCGTTGGCGACGACGTTGATCCATGGCTGCGGCGTGGCCTGACCGCCGCTGAGCCGCACCACATAGTCGCGGCCCTCGTCGTCGAAGCCGCCATAGCCGTTCCAGAAGGCGAGGCCGCCGCCGTCCGCCGCCGGCGGGGCGGCCGCCGGGGCCGGGGCGGCCAGGGGCGCGACCTCGCGCTGGGCGGCGGTCGCCTCGGCGCGCTCGATCTGGTCGAGGATCGGGCCGTTGCGCGTGTGCAGCACGATGCGGGCGGCGCCGATCAGCGTACCGTAGGTCGCCGCGTCCATCAGGTCGCGGCGCACGGCGAAGATGTGCTGGCGCGGACCGAGCTCGCGCCCGTGCATGCGGGCGTTCTCGCACAGGCGCTCGATCGCCTGTTGCAGGTCCTGGACATAGGACGAGGCCTGCTCGTTGACGACCACGAGATCGAAGAGAAGGCCGCGGGCGCGCAAGTATTCCTGCATCCTGAGCGCCGACGCCACGATGTCGAGGTCGGCGACGTCGCCGATGCGCACGGCGAAGATCGGGAAGTCGCCGGAGATCGAGGTCGGCCACAGCGACGACTGCCGGCCGAGGCCGGACGCGATGACGGCGTCGGGCGCGCGCAGCGCCGCCCCCGGCAGCACCAGATGGCGCGCCAGCTTCTGCACGCCGGCCGCCTGCGACAGGGTCAGCCCGACATGGCGCGTCTGCACCTGCGAGCGGGTCCAGGCCAGCATCGCCTGGCGCTCGAAGCTGTCGGGCTGGAGGAAATGGTGCATGCCGGTCTCGACGTCGGCGCGGTTGGCCGCCGTCAGCGTCCAGAAGGTCAGCGACACCTTCTTGCGCGCCGGCACCCGCACCCTGGCCCGCAAGGCCATCACCGGGTCGAGCGTGAAGCCGGCGGCGCCCGAAAGCCGCGCGCCGGGGTCGAAGGCGGCGGCGTCGGCAAGCGAGCGGCCGCGGCCAATGAAGGCGCGGCGGTCGGTCTCGGCCTCGATCCCGCGCGAGACGCCCTCGCCATGGGTGATGAAATGGGCGAGCGCGATCGCCGGCTCGCCGTCGGAGCGCCGCTGCCGCTCGGCGAAGATGGTCGAGGTCGCGGGGTCGATGCCGGTCCTGACGAACATCTTCGAGAACGCCGGATGGGCGACGTCGGCCGCCTCGAACGCCAGCGCGATCTCGGCGAAGGAGGTGACCTCGACATGGCGGTCGCGGTCGCTCTCGTTCCACAGCGTGATCCGGCGCGCCTCGCCGTTGCCTTCCGACAGCACGATGCATTCGAGCTCGGAGCTCAGCGTGCCGACGGTCTTGATGAAGGTCGCCTTGTCGTCGCAGAAGAAGGCGTGGGCCTTTTCTTCGGCCGCGCGCTTCGGCTCGGCCGAGGCCGACCACCATTGCCCGCTTTCGGTGTCGGTGACGAACAGGAAGGTGCCGGTCCGTTCCTCGACGCCGTCGCCGTTCCAGCGCGTGACCGCGATCTCGCCGGCGCGGCTGTAGCCCGCGCCCGTCGCCGTCACCATGACGTTGTAATAGCCGTTCGACATGACGTTGATGGCCGCCGGCGCGGCCAGCGGCCTGTCGATCAGGCGCGAATCCGGACGCTCGTCGGTGAAGGCGGGCTTGACCCGCTCGCCGGCGTCAGCGCGGATCGGCATCGACGGCACCGTGCGCGGCGCCTTCTCCTGCAACAGAAGCTCGGCCGCGACGATCACCGGGTCGGAGTGGAAGCGCTCGCGCATCCGGCCCTCGAACACGGTGTTGGCGACGGCGACGATCGACATGCCGTGGTGGTGGGCCATGAAGTTGCGCACCACGGCGAAGCTCTTGCCCAGCGGCAGGCGCGCCGGCGTGAAGTCGACCGCGTCGTGGAAGCCGTAGCGGCCGAGCGCGCCCAGCCCCTTCAGCCGCTCGAGGTTGTCGACCGCCTCGGCCGGGCGGAACTGCGCCGCCAGCAAGCTGGCATAGGGCGCGATCACCGTGTCCTGGCCCAGTCCCCGCTTCAGCCCCAGCCCCGGCACGCCGAAATTGGTGTACTGGTAGGTCATCTCGCGGTCGCGGGCGTTGTAGGCGGCTTCGGAGACGCCCCACGGCACGCCCTTCTGGCGGCCATAGGCCATCTGCCGGCGGATCACCAGATGGCTGGTATGGTCGAGGATGCCGCCGCGCGGCTCCTTCATCACCAGCGGCGGCATCAGATATTCGAACATCGAGCCCGACCACGACATCAGCGCGCCGGAAAAGCCGATCGCCGTCACCGGCCGGCCGAGCCGGAACCAGTGCTCGGCCGGCAGGTCGCCCTTGGCGACGGCGAACAGGCTGGTCAGCCGGGCCTCGGAGGCGAGCAGGTCGTAGCAGGCTTCGTCGAGCTGGTGCTCCTCGACCCGGTAGCCGATGGACAGCAGCTTGCGGTCCTGCCGCATCAGGAAAGCGAAATCCATCTCGAAGGCGAACTGGCGCGCCCGGTCGCGCAGGGCGGCGAGCCGCTTGCGCAGGCGCCCGACGCCGTTCTCTTCCGTATGCGCGTCGGCGAGATGCGCCTCGCACGCCCTTTCCAGCCGCTCCGCCCAGAGCACGATGTCGCCGCTCGCCGTCGAGGCGATCTCCTCGTCGAGCGACCGGGCCAGCTTGCGGATGTCGGCGGCCAGCACGGTCAGGTTGAAGGCGCGGATGGAGGCGGTCTCCGGCTCGCGGCGGATGGTCTCGACGGCGCGGCGCAGGCCCTCGGCGCGCTCGAACAGGCGCTTGCGCAGCGGCCTGAGCGGCCGGCGGTCGTCGGGCAGCGCCGCCAGCGTTTCCTCGACGATGGAAGCGGTGTCGAGGATGCCCTCGAAATCGCCTTGCAGATGCGCGGCCGGGGCGGCCGCCCAGTCGTCGCAGGCCGCGGCCACGGCGACGAGATGCCCGGCGAGGTTGCCGCTGTCGACGGAGGAGATGTAGAGCGGGTGCAAGGGCTTCAGCGTCCGCGTCTCGTACCAGTTGTAGAGATGGCCGCGATGGCGCTCCATCTTCTCCATGGTCGAGAGCGTCTTTTCCAGCCGCTCGACGGTCTCGGCCAGGCCGATCCAGCCGAAGTCGCGCGCCGAGACGGTGGAAAGCAGGTAGACGCCGATATTGGTCGGCGAGGTGCGCGCCGCCACCGCCGGCTCGGGGTCTTCCTGGAAGTTGTCGGGCGGCAGCATGTGGTGCTCGACCGTGACGAAGGTCTCGAAATAGAGCCATGTCCGGCGCGCGATATGGCGCAGCGCCGCCGCGTCGCCGGCCGAGACCTCGATCCTGTCCTCGGTTTCGGCCGACTGGCTGATGAGCCATGCGAAGGCCGGCGAGGCCGCCCACATCACCGCGAACAGCGCCCCGACATAGGCCCCGGTCGAGCCGGCGGCGAGCGGGATCGCCACGCCGGCGACCGCGACCGGCAGCACGCCGGCCATCGCCCGGAAATGGCTCGAAAGATCGCGCCCGTCGGAGCGGGCCGCGGCCGAGGCGGTGCGCCATTCCAGCATGCGGCGGCGGCTGACGGCGAGGCGGTAGAGCGTGCGGGCGATGGCGTCGCCCATCGACCAGGCGTTGTGGGCCATCAGCACCACGCGCGCCACCACCTGCGCGCTGGCGAAGGCGGCGTCGCGGGCGAAGGCGGCGAAGTGGCTGGACAGCGTGGCGTGGCCGTCGCGCGGCACCAGCGAATCGAGCAGGCCGAAGGTCAGCGACAGGAACAGGCTGGCGATCAGCAGCGCCTGCCACTGGATGGCGGAGGAGAACGGCAGCAGCGTCCAGCCGGCGACCGAGGCGGCCACCCACAGGATCGGTGTCAGCGAGCGGCGCAGGTTGTCGATCATCTTCCAGTGCGACAGCCCCGACACGCCGGAGGCGGGATTGAGCGCCCATGGCAGGAGCTGCCAGTCGCCGCGCGCCCAGCGATGGTGGCGCGAGGCGTCGACCAGATAGCGGGTCGGATAGTCCTCGATCAGCTCGACGTCGCTGACCAGGGCGGCACGCGCATAGGCGCCTTCGAGCAGGTCGTGGCTCAGCACCGCGTTTTCGGGGATGCGGTCCTTGAGCGCGGCTTCCATCGCGTCGATGTGGTAGAGCCCCTTGCCGGTGAAGGTGCCCTCGCCGAACAGGTCCTGATAGACGTCGGACACGGCGAAGACGTAAGGATCGAAGCCGCGATTGGCGGAAAACACCCGCTGGAAGAACGAGGCCTCGTCGCCGGTGGTCAGCGAGGGCGTGACGCGCGGCTGGAGGATGCCGAAGCTGGCGGTGAGCCGCCGCTCCGCCGGGTCGACGTGCGGCCGGTTGAGCGGATGGGCGAGCTTGCCGGCGAGCCTGGCCGCGGCGTCGCGCATGGTGCGGGTGTCGGCGTCGAGCGTCAGCACGTATTGCACGTCGCCCGGCAGCGGGTCGGCAGGGGCGAGGAAGGTGGTGTCGCTGTCGCCGCGCAACAGCGCGTTCAGCTCGTGCAGCTTGCCGCGCTTGCGCTCCCAGCCCATCCAGCAGCCTTCGGCCTCGTTGTGGAGGCGGCGGCGGTGCAGCAGGAAGAAGCGGGCGTGGCCTCCCGTCTGTCCCTGCCCCTCGGGCCCGTGGCCGGGATAGCGCGCGTTGAGCGCCGCGATCTGGGCGCGGGCATGGGCGAGAAGGTCGCGGTCGGCCTGCGTTTCCTCGACCTGGCTGTCGGGCCAGTCGGACAGGATGGCGAAATGCAGCGCCCCCGTCATGTTGGCGAGGTAGTGGACCTCGAGGTTGCGCACCGCCTCGTCGATGTCGTCGCGGCTGCCGATCAGGGTCGGCACCACGACGAAGGTGCGCGCCTCCGGCGGCACGCCGTCGCGGAATTCGTAGCCGATCAGACGCGTCGGCTTGACCAGCGCCGAGACCGCCGTGTTGTAGAGGCCGACCGCCGCCTCGAGCGCCGGCGCCACGAACAGCACGACCAGAAGCGCCAGCGCGACGTCCGCGATGCCGATGGCGGCCAGCGCGTGGTAGATGGCCGCGACGAACAGCCCGGCGAGCAGCACGACCGGCACGACGACGCCGAGCCAGCCGCTCCGGCGCACTGCCCGGTGCAGCCGTTCGCCGAGGGTCGGCCGATAGCCGACGGCGCGTTCCATCTCGCGCCGGCGCGGGCCGACCAGCAGCGCGCCGACATCGCCGCCGCCCGCCCTGTCGATCGCGGCCTGCGCCACGGCGTGCTCCTGCCAGCCGGAGCGCTTGGCCAGTTCCTCGATGGCGCGGCGATAGGCGTCGCGCGAGGGGAAGTCGAGCGCGGAGAAATCCGTGTGCTCGCGCAGCAGGCGGTCGATGCCGCTGACCTCCTCGAACCACACCGTCCAGTCGATGTCGTCGAGAAGCTTGAGGCCCCTGACGATGTTGCTGGTGGTGACGTTGCCGGCCGACAGGTTGGCGTGCTCGAAGGCGGTGATCTCCTCGGCGTCGGTGCCGGCGGCCTCCAGTTGCGCCTCCAGCCACGCCAGCCCGGCATGGCTGGTGCGCGAGCCGTCGCGCAGGCGGTGCAGGAGCTGGGTCGCGAAGGTGCGCTCGCGGGCGTGGTCGGCGTGGGCGGACAGGATGTCCGCCTCGTTTCCGGCCGGGGCGGCGGCCAGCCGGTCGGCGACCTCGTTGGCCGCCAGCCGCATGGCGCGGGCGCGGGCGACGCGCAGCGCCAGCCGGCGCAGGTTCTCCACCAGGACGAAGCGCAGTACCGACGGCAGCGCCCACAATTCGCCGATGCGCAGTGGCTGGACGTCCTGGAAGCCCTCGACGATCTCGCGGAAGCCCGCTTGCGTCACCGCGCTGTCGGTCTGCGCGACATAGGCCCAGGCGATGGCCAGCACCCGCGGCGCGTCGCCGCCCGCCATCGGCGGAAGCTGGCGATAGAAGCGCTGCGGCAGGTCGCGGCGGATGCCGACGATGGCGTCCTCCACGACATGGGAATTGTCGAGCAGCCAGTTGGCGGCCGGCGTCACCGCCTCGCCGGCCTGCTGGGCGCGGTCGAGCGCCTGGATCACGGCGCGGATGCGGGCGGCGTTCTCGCTGGTGCGCTCGCGCGGGCTGAAGGGTTGGAAGCCGTCGGGAAGCGGGCTTTCCGTTCCCAGCGCGAGCTGGCGCCCGAGCTGGCGCAGGTCGCCGTGCGGGGCGAGCATGGTGCGGATCGGAGCCTCGCTGTCACGGGGCGCGGTTTGGAGATCAGACCGAAATTTCGGACCGACATGCTTATTCATTTTGTTCGTGTCTCAGCAGGCCAGGAAAATCGGGTGCGCGAACCTCGCGGTCGCGCGTGACGGCAATATGCTTAAACCGATTGAGCGGCCATCGGTTCCCCCGCGGTCGCGAGCGGCAATGAAGACACGTTATGTTTCCGCGCGAAACGAGGGGCCGGCATCGCATGAAAACACAGCCGCTGTGCGCGAAATGGGGTCGATCTGCCGGCCGCGATTTGGTGTAGTGCCGGTTCCATCCTCGGGATGGACGATCAGGGAGGAGATCATGAAGCGTATTGCTACAATCGCGGCCCTTCTGGCCTCGACGTCTTTCGCCTCGGCCCAGGCGATCAGCGACGGCGTGGTCCGCATCGGCGTGCTGAACGACCAGACCGGCACCTATGCCGATTTCGGCGGACTGACCTCGGCCGAGGCCGCGCGCATGGCGGTCGAGGATTTCGGCGCGGAAGGCAAGGGCATCAAGGTGGAGATCATCTCCGCCGACCACCAGAACAAGGCCGACGTCGCCTCGGCGCTGGCGCGGCGCTGGTTCGACATCGACGGCGTCGACGCCATCGCCGACCTGACCAACTCGGCCGTCGCCATCGCGGTCAACACCATCGGCAAGGAGATGGGCAAGGTCACGCTGATGACCGGCCCCGCCACCACGCGACTGACCAACGAGGATTGCTCGCCGACCGGCTTCCACTGGGTGTTCGACACCTATTCGCAATCGGTCGGCACCGCCAAGTCGGTCCTCGATCAGGGCAAGGATTCGTGGTTCCTGCTGACGGCGGATTACGCCTTCGGCCACCAGATGGCGGCCGAGATCACCCGCGTGGTCGAGGCCGGCGGCGGCAAGATCGCCGGCAGCGTCAACCATCCGCTCGGCAGCCCGGACTTCTCCTCGTTCCTGCTTCAGGCGCAGGCGTCGGGCGCGCAGATCGTCGGCCTCGCCAATGCCGGCACCGACACCATCAACGCCATCAAGCAGGCGGGCGAGTTCGGCATCGCCCAGGGCGGGCAGAACCTCGCCGGCCTGGTCATCGTCATCTCCGACGTGCACGCGCTCGGCCTCGAGACGGCGCAGGGGCTGCTCGCCACCACCGCCTTCTACTGGGACCGCGACGACGCCAGCCGCGAATGGTCGAAGCGGTTCGAGGAGCGGACCGGCCGCATGCCGGGCATGGTCCAGGCCGGCACCTATTCCTCGGTGCTGCATTATCTGCGCGCCGTCGCGGCGGCCGGAACCGACGACGGCGCCGCCGTCGCGGCGAAGATGAAGGAGACGCCGGTCGACGACTTCTTCGCGCCGGGCGGCACGGTCCGCGCCGACGGACGCCTGGTCAAGGAAATGTACCTGGTCGAGGTCAAGACGCCGGCCGAATCCAGCGGCGACTGGGACTATTACAAGGTGCTGCGCACCATTCCCGCCGAGGACGCGGCGCAGCCGCTCGAGCAGAGCGCCTGCCCCTTCGTCAAGGGCGGCTGAACCTGACGGGCGCGCCCGGCCGGGTTGCCGGGCGCGTCCATCGGCGCTCTTTGCGCGCCTATCGTATTTATACGAGCTTGTGCTGGCGGGCGAGCTGGTGCAGTTTTCCTGTCACAAGGCAAAAAGCCGTATGGCCCAAAGCGGGCCGAGCACTTCCCGGGAGGAGGGCTCATTCGACAATTCCGCGCTGCCCCCCGGCGCGGCAGATGAGTAGAGGAAGGCATGACCGACGGCATCATCCTTGCTGCTGAGGATCTGACGAAGGAGTTCCGTGGTTTTCACGCTGTGGAGGGTGTGGA
>JBDHTD010000019.1:0-72901 GCA_039808485.1 Aquamicrobium sp.
TTCGGCATCAGCCGCGAGCGCGTGCGCCAGATCGAGGTGCGCGCCTTCGAGAAGGTGCAGGACGCGGTCAAGGCCGCCGCCCGCCGCCAGGCCCAGGCACTGCGCACCATCGAGGCCGAGCCGGCCTGATCGGTGCCGCCACGCCGCCGTCACGATTCGGAAAGCCGCCGTATCCGCCACGGCGGCTTTTTTCATGGAGGCGGGCGGCCGGCTCCCGCCGCCCGCCTTATCCTCACTTGTCGGTGATGATCTTGACGCGCTGGCCGGCCGAAACCGTCGCGCCGGCGCTGAGCGCGTTGATGAGGCGGAACATGTCGAGCTTGCGGTCGACGCCTTCCATCTGCGCGGCCAGCGTCGCCACGGTGTCGCCGGGCCTTGCCGTCACCACCCTGACCTTCAGCGGCTTCAGCGCCGCGCGCTCGCCGGGCGACAGTGTGCGGAAGCTGTCGCGCACGGTGCCGGCGACGCGGTCGAGCGCGTCGCTGCCGGCCGGCACCGCCGTCAGCAGGCGATAGACCTGGCCGCTGGCGCGGACCACGGTGACGTCGAACTGCCACTTGTCGGCGCGCGCCCGCGCCGAGACAGCCGCGTTGCCGTTGACGGTCAGCGGCCGCACGCTGGCGTTGTCGAGGCCGGCGACCCAGCCCGAGCGGACATAGTCGGACAACGGCACGCGCTGGTCGAGCGAAACGCCGTCGAAGCGGATCGCCATGTCGCCGGGGCCGGCGGCGGTGACGGCGGCGGCCGAATTGTCGATGACGAAGCCCTCCGGCACCGAGAACGAGACGCCGAGCTGCGGATGCAGGAAGGTGCGGCCGCGGACATAGCCCTCCTGCGGCGTGTCGCCGAACAGCATGCCGTCGATGCCGTTGAGGAAGGCGTCGCGGCCGCGCTCGCCGGTGCCGGGCGCGCCGAGCTGGCGGGCGTGGCGCTGGGCCAGCTCGATGCGCTGCGGCGCGTTGGGATGGCTGGACAGGAAGTCCAGCCCCTCGTCGGTCTGGCCGGTGACGCTGCGCGCCCGGCCATAGGCGTCCATGGCCTGGAGGAAGCGGGCGGCCGCGAACGGGTCGTAGCCGGCGCGCGCGATGGCGCGGATGCCGATGGCGTCGGCTTCCAGCTCCTGGTTGCGCGAGAACTGCGCCAGCCGGAGCTTGCCGCGCACCAGCGCGACCCGCGCCGAGGCGTCCTTGCCGAGCAGGTCGTTGACCACCTGCGTCGCCAGCACCTCCTCGGCCTCCTTCTGCTGGCGCTGGATGCCGTGATTGGCGGTGACATGCGCCATCTCGTGGGCGAGCACGGCGGCAAGCTCGGCCGAGTCGCCGGCGAGCGCCAGAAGGCCGCGCGTGACATAGAGATAGCCGCCCGGCAGCGCGAAGGCGTTGATGGCGGGCGAGTTGAGGATGGTGATCTGGTAGGTCTGGTTCGGGTTGTCGGGATCGAGCGTCAGCGAGCCGACCACGCGCGCCACCATCCGCTCCAGCCTGGCGTCGGAATATTCGCCGCCATAGGTGGCGAGGATGCGCGGATGCTGCTCGCGCGCAGCCGCCACCATGCGGTCGTTGCGGGTCACGGTGTCGACCGTCACCGGGCTGGCCGACGGCTTCAACGCCTCGCCGCCGACGCCGGTCAGCGCCTGGCAGCCGGCGAGCGCGACCGCAAGCACGAGCAGGGCCGCCCCGCGCCGCAGCCTGCGGGCCGGTTGGACAAGCTTCCGGTCCTTCGGTCCGTGCTGCATCGGTGTCGGCAGGGGTTCGGTCCTTTCCTGAATCGATCGTCAGGCCGCAGGTTGCCGGCCGGCCTATGTCAATTCCGTTAAGGAAACAACCCGGCCCGCCATCCCGTTCCGATCTGGCGCGCAATTGTGTCGGCTTCCGGGCGGGGCCGGGGCGCGGAAGGCTCTTTTCAGGCCCCGATATAGGCGCGGAAGGCGGAAGGCCCGGCCTGCGAGAACATCTCGTCCGCCGGCGCGAAGGCGGCGACCGTTCCGTCCTCGACGAAGGCGATGCGTCGCGCGAGCGCGCGGGCCTCGTCCGGCTGGTGCGTCACCATCAGGATGGTCATGCCGCGCTCGGCCTGAAGCCCCCGCAGCAGGTCGAGCATCTCGCGCCGCAAGGCCGGTCCCAGCGAGGCGAACGGCTCGTCGAGCAGCAGCACCGGCCGGTCGCGCACCAGCACCCGCGACAGCGCGACGCGCTGGCGCTCGCCGCCGGAAAGCTCGCCCGGCAGCCGGCCCTCCTTGCCCGAAAGCCCGGTGCGGGCGAGCGCTGCCGCGACATCGGCCCGGTCGCGCGCCGTCAGCTTCAGCGCCGGCGAGCGGCCGAGGCCGACATTCCTCGCCACGTCGAGATGCGCGAACAGGTTGTTCTCCTGAAACACCATCGACACCGGCCGCAACGCCGGCGGCAGCCGCGTCGCGTCCGCGCCGCCGATCAGCACCCGACCGGACGAGGGGCGCTCGAATCCGGCAATGAGGTTGAGCAGCGTCGACTTGCCCGAGCCGCTCGGCCCCATCACCGCGACGATCTCGCCGGCCGCGACATCGAGGTCGAAGCGCATCGCCGCCTCGCCATAGCTGAACTCGACCCGGTCGAGCCGCACGCCCGCGCCGCTCATCGCGCTTCCCCTCTCAGTTCGGGCCTTCCCCGTTCCGCCCTCCCCTGTTCGGCCAGCATCATCAGCCCGAGGCAGACGACACCGAGCAGCAGCGCCAACCCGGCCGCGTCCAGGGTACGGTAGCTGCCCATGCGGGCATAGAGCAGATAGGGCAGCGTCTGGACGCTGTCCGAGCCGAACAGCGCGATGACGCCGAGATCGCCGAGCGACAGCGCCATGGCGAAGGCGAGCGCGGTCAGCGCCGGCCGGCGCACAGCCGGCCAGTCGATCAGGCGCAGGCGGTCGATGCCCGAAATGCCGAGCTGCGCCGCCAGCCTCTCGTGGCGGGCGCTGGCCGCGTCCCAGGCCGGGCGGATGGCGCGCAGGGCGAACGGCATCGCCATCACCGCGTTGACCGCGACGACCATGACCGGCGCGAGCGCGAAGAGCTGGCCCGTGCCGCGCAGCGCCACGAACCAGCCCGCGCCGATGACGATCGGCGGCACCACGAGGACGAAGCCCGCGCCGGTATCGAGCATGCGTTCGAGGAAGGACGGGCGGGCGTCGCGCCGGCGCTTCATCTCCATCGCCCGGCGCGCGGCGGCGAGCGCGAGCGACAGCGCGACGCAGAGGAACGCCGACGTCGCGGCGAGGACGAGGCTGGTCAGCGTCGCCCTGTGCACCGCCGGGTCGGCCAGGAGGCGGGCGAGATCGGCCCTGGCCCCGGCGACGACCACCGCCGCCAGCGGCCCGGCGACGAAAGCGAGGCTTGCCAGGATGAGGGCGGCGTTGACCCAGCGCTCGACGCCGCCGGCCACCGCCGGGCGGCGCGGCGCGACCGGCAGGCCGGCGTCGGCCGCCATGCCGGCGCCCAGCTTCAGCAGCAGCGCCACCACGGCGACGGTCAGCGCCACCTGAAGCGCCGTCAGCGCCACGGCCCGCGCCGGGTCGAAATCGAAGCGCAGCGCCTGGTAGATCGCGACCTCGAGCGTGGTGGCGCCCGGCCCGCCGCCCAGCGTCAGCACGATGGTGAAGGAGGTGACGCACAGCATGAAGACGAGGCCGGCGACGCCGGGCAAGGCGGCGCGCAGCGCCGGCCACTCGATCAGCCGGAAGGAAGCGCGCGCGCCCATGCCGAGCTGGGCGGCGAGCCGCCACTGGTCGGCCGGCACCGCCTCCAGCGCCTGGAGGAAAAGCCGCGTCGCCAGCGGCAGGTTGAAGAAGACATGGGCGGTCAGGATGCCCGGCAGCCCGTAGACGCCCGGCCAGCGGCCGCCGCTCCAGCCGCCCAGCACGTCGGCGAACAGCCCGGCGCGGCCGAGCAGCGCCAGCACCCCCATCGCCGCGACGATCGCCGGCAGCGCCAGCGGCAGCGCGAACAGCTTCAGGATCAGGCCGCGCCCGGCGAAGGCGGGATGCCGCGCCAGCGCCCGGGCGACCAGGATCGCCGGGGCGACCGACAGCAGCGTCGACAGCGCCGCCTGCCACAGCGTGAACCGGGCGACGCGGAACAGATAGGCGTCGAACGCCTCGCCTGCGCCCGACCAGTCGCGCGCCGCCTCGTGGATCAGGCCGGCGAAGGCGCCGCCGACCAGGATCCCGATCAGGCCGAGGCCGGCCATGCCGGCGAGGATGCGGCCGTCGCGCGGCATCGCCGTCTCAGCGGCTCATCACGTCGAGCCATTCCCTGACCCAGGCCTGGCGGTTCTTCGCGATCTCCTCGGGCGCGAAGGCGAGCGTCGCCGCCGGCCTGACCGCGCGCTCGAACGCCGGGTCGAGCGGCGCGGAGGTCGCCGCGGCCGGGAACATCCAGTTGGCCTCGGGGATGGCGTCCTGGAAGGCGGGCGTGGTCATGAAGTCGAGGAAGTCCTGCGCCAGCGGGTTGGCCTCGCCCTTCACCGTGCGCGCCGCGACCTCGACCTGGAGATAGTGGCCCTCGGCGAAGGCGGCCGCCTTGTAGCGGGTCGTCCCTTCCGCGATCTCGTGATAGGCGGGCGAGGTGGTGTAGGACAGCACCATCGGCGCCTCGCCATTGGTGAACAGGCCGTAGGCCTCGCTCCAGCCGGGCGTGACTGTCAGCACCTTGTCCTTCAGCTTCGCCCACGCCGCCGACGCCTCGTCGCCATAGACCGCCTTCATCCACAGCAGCAGGCCGAGTCCCGGCGTCGAGGTGCGCGGGTCCTGGATGACGATCTTGTCGTCGCCGTCGCCCTCGACCAGCTCCTTCAGGCTCGCCGGCGGCGTGGCCATGGCTTCCGAATCGTAGACCACGGCGAAATAGCCGTAGTCGTAGGGAACGAAGGTGTCGTCGTCCCAGCCGCCGGGAACCGCGACGCGCGCCAGCGACACGCCGTGCGGCGAAAACAGCCCGGTCGCCCTGGCCTCGAAGGTCAGGTTGGTGTCGAGGCCGAGCACGATGTCGGCCTGGGTGTCCTTGCCCTCGAGCCGCAGCCGGTTGACGAGCGCGACGCCGTCGGCGACCGCGACGAAGTCGAGCTCGCAGCCGCAGCGGGCCTCGAACGCCTTCTTGACCGCCGGGCCCGGCCCCCATTCGGCGGTGAAGCTGTCATAGGTGTAGACGGTGAGCCTGCCATCGGCCGCGGCGGGGGTGGAAGCGGCGGCAAGAAGCGCCAGCATCGCGGCGGAAAGGATGAACGGTGTCGTGCGCATCGGCGCCTCCTTCTGTTGCGTTGCAAGGGAATGGCGCCATGGACAAAGCGTCTAATCCCTCCGCCGGTGTTAGCCGGATCAGGTTCGGCGGGTTGGCGGGGCTTTTCACCCCTTGCCTCTCAGCCGGCCCGCGAAGAAAGCGGCCGGCACCCCGTTAGAGCAGGAAAAGACATAAGGCGGCGCGGCGGCGGACGCAAGCCCGCCATCCGCGCCGCCGGGACCGAACCTGTCGGGCGGAATGGCGCGCCGGCGCGCTTCCTCTGCGGCGGGCTGCCGTGGTAGAGGCGGAGCCATGACCCGCTTCGCCATCCTGCTCGGCGGCGACCTCGTCGCCACGCCGCGCCTTTCCCGCCAGATCGCCGGCGCGCGGGTGATCGCGGCCGATTCCGGCATGCGCCATGCCGCCGCGCTCGGGGTGACGCCCGAATTGTGGACCGGCGATTTCGACTCGGTCGAGGAGGGCCTGCGCGCCCACCATGCCGGCGTGCCGATGGAGATCTTCCCGCCGGAAAAGGACCAGACCGACGGCGAGCTCGCCGTCGACGCGGCATTGAAGCGCGGCGCGCGCGCGCTGGTGCTGGTCGGCGCCTTCGGCGGCGAGCGCGCCGACCATGCCTATCTCCACCTCGCCGCGGCGCTGCGCCTTGCCGAAAGCGGCGTCTCCTGCCTCCTGACCAGCGGCACCCAGGAAGGCGCGCCGCTTCTGCCGGGCAGGGAAACCGTCTTCGACTTCGACGACGGCACTCCGTTCAGCGTGCTCGCCTTCTCCGATCTCGAAGGCCTGACCCTTTCCGGCGCGAAATGGCCGCTCGACGGCCGCTTCGTGCCGTTCGGCGCGTCGCTGACGCTGTCCAACGAGGTTCGCGGCCGGCTCGCCGCGCGCCTCGCGCATGGCCGCGCCCTCGTCGTCGCCCGCCCCGCTTCCCACTACGTCCTGTGACCATGGCTCCTCCGCTTCTTCTTCTCGATGGCATCCGGCTGACATTCGGCGGCGCGCCGCTGCTCGATCGCGCCCAGCTTTCCGCCTCCGCCGGCGACAGGATCGCGCTCGTCGGCCGCAACGGCTCCGGCAAGTCGACGCTGCTGAAGATCGCCGCAGGCCAGGTCGAGCCGCAGGAGGGCGAGGTGTTCCGCCAGCCGGGCGCGACCGTGCGCTATCTGCCGCAGGAGCCTGACTGGCAGGGCGCGGCCAGCGTGCGCGCCTATGTCGAGGCCGGCCTCGGCCCGGCCGACGACCCCTACCGCGCCACCTACCTGATCGAAAGCCTCGGCCTGACCGGCGACGAGGCCCCGGCGACGCTGTCGGGCGGCGAGGCGCGCCGCGCGGCACTTGCCCGCGTGCTCGCGCCCGAGCCCGACATCCTCCTGCTCGACGAGCCGACCAACCATCTCGATCTGACCACCATCGAATGGCTCGAAGGCGAGTTGCAGCGGACGAAGTCGGCGCTGATCGTCATCTCGCACGACCGCCGCTTCCTCGAACGGATATCGAGGGCCGTCGTCTGGCTCGACCGCGGCACGACGCGGCGGCTGGAAAAGGGCTTCGCCCATTTCGAGGAATGGCGCGACACGATCCTCGAGGAGGAGGAGAAGGAGCAGCACAAGCTCGGCCGCCAGATCGTGCGCGAGGAGCACTGGCTGCGCTATGGCGTCACCGCCAGGCGCAAGCGCAACATGCGAAGGCTGGGCGAGCTTCAGGACATGCGCGCTCGCCACCGCGCCCACAAGGGCGCCGAGGGGCTGGCGACGATGGTGGCCGCCGAAGGTTCCGAATCCGGCAAGCTGGTCATCGAGGCCAGGGCGATCTCCAAGAGCTATGGCGACATCGTCGCGGTCCGGGATTTTTCCACCCGCATCCAGCGCGGCGACCGCATCGGCTTCGTCGGACCCAACGGGGCCGGCAAGACCACGCTTCTCAAGCTCCTGACCGGGATGCTGGCGCCCGACTCGGGCACGGTGCGGCTCGGCGCCAATCTCGAGATCGCCGCGCTCGACCAGAAGCGCGAGCTCGACCCGGCCGAGACGCTGGCCCACTACCTGACCGACGGGCGCGGCGACAGCGTCGTCGTCAACGGCGAGGAAAAGCACGTCGTCTCCTACATGAAGGACTTCCTGTTCAAGCCGGAGCAGGCGCGCACGCCGGTGCGCGAGCTTTCGGGCGGCGAGCGGGCGCGGCTGGTGCTGGCGCGCATCCTGTCGCGCCGCGCCAACCTGCTCGTGCTCGACGAGCCGACCAACGACCTCGACATGGAAACGCTCGACCTGTTGCAGGAGCTCGTCGCCGGCTACGCCGGCACGGTGCTCCTGGTCAGCCACGACCGCGACTTCCTCGACCGCACGGTGACGAGCGTGATCGCGCCCGAGGGCGATGGGCGCTGGGTCGAATATGCCGGCGGCTATTCCGACATGCTGGCCCAGCGCGGCGGCGCGAAACTGGACGAGCGCGGCGCGCGGCGCGGCAGCAATGCGCCGCAGCCGAAGGCGAAGCCCGCCCCCAGGCCGGCGGCGGCCGCGTCCGGCCCGGCGAAAAAACTGTCCTACAAGCAGAAATACGCGCTCGAAACCCTACCGAAAGAGATGGATGCGGCGCATGGCAGGATCGCCGCGCTGGAAGCGAAGATGGCGGACCCCGCCTTCTACGCCCGCGATCCGGCCGGTTTCGCCAGGGTCGCGGCCGATCTCGACGCGCTGCGCGAAAAGGTTTCCGTCATGGAGGAGGAATGGCTGGAGCTGGAGATGCTGCGCGAGGAAATCGAGGGGTGACATCCTCTCCGTCCCTGCGCATAATAAATGCGCAGAAACAGGAGCCTTCCGATGCGCGACGAAGCGCCCTCCGTCCGCAAGGCCGCGAACCTCTCCATCGACGCCGATCTCCTCGCCGAGGCCAAGGCGCTGTCGGTCAACATCTCCCGCGCCGCCGAGGCCGGCATCGCCGATGCCGTGCGCAAGGAGAAGGAAAAGGCGTGGAAGGAGGAAAACCGCGAGGCGATCGAGGGCTGGAACCGTTATTTCAAGGAACACGGGCTACCGTTCGCTGAATATCGCGGCTTCTGATGGCGAAATACGATGTCTACCGCGATCCGCGCGGCAGCGAGAACCTGCTGGTTTGTATCCAGGCCGACCTTTTCGACCAGTTTGACACCCGGATGGCGATACCGCTGCTGCCGGAGCAGCCGCACATCGCGCCGCTGAGAAAGCTGAACCCGGTCTTCACGGTCGAGGAGCGACGCTACGTTCTTCACACCCAGCTCATGCTGGCGGTGCCGGCGAGTGCGCTACGCGTGCGGGTCGCTAATGTCGAAGCCCACCGCGACGAGATCACCGCTGCGCTCGACCTTCTGTTTCAGGGCTTCTGAAAACCTCTCTCAGGCCGCCGGCCGCTCGGCGTTGAGCCGCGACGCCAGCCCTTCCATGCGCTCGGCAAGCGTGGCGAGCGCGCCGGTCAGCGCCGCGTCGTTCCTGTCGGCCTTGGTGAGCGCGTCGTCGCGCGTCTTGCGCAGCGTCGCGATCTCGCTTTCCATGCCGCGCACGCGCTTCTGCAATTCGGCCAGCTCGTCCATCACCATGATGCCGGCCATCACGGTCAGCCGCTGGTCGCCGATCTCGCCGAACGAGCCTTTCAGGTGCGCGACGTAGCGGTCGAAACGGGAGGCGAGCTCGATCAGGTGCTCCTCCTGCCCCTCGTCGCAGGCCATGCGGTATTGCTTGCCGTCGATCGTGACCGTCACCTGGGCCATGCGCTTCATCCTACCTGTCGAGCACGGCGCGGATCGTCTCCATCGCCGTCACCAGCCGGCGCGAGACTTCCTTGTTGGCCTGCTCCAGCCTTTCGCCGCGCGCCTCGGAACTGTCGAGCTCCTGGGCCAGGCGGGCGCGGTCCGCGTTCATGCGCTGCACCTCGGCCTCGGCCTCGCCATAGTCCTGCTCGCGCTCCAGGCGCGCGGAAACCGCGTCCTCGAGCGCGTCGATCGCCTTGCCGAGGCGTGCAATCACTTCCCTGAGGGTCGCTTCCCCGGTCATCGTTTCCGTTCCAGCCTGCCCGCCCCGCCGAATCGCGCGCATTGCCAACGTCTTGAGCCTGAAACATTAGGCGGCGTGTCAACGCCGCGTCAACGCGCCAGTCGCGAACTTCCCCGGCAAAGCCGGCCTCGGCCGCCGAACTGTCGCCGCAACCGGCCTTGCGGCGTTGACTCGGGGGCCGCGCCTGCTATGTGTCGCCTCGATCCCGAAGGCCCGGCGAGGGCCGTTTTTCGCGCCGGATTACGAGCGAGCGAGCGCCATGACTTCACGAGACACGACCTCACGAGAGATGCACGACCGCATGGCGAACGCCATCCGTTTCCTTTCCGCCGACGCCATCGAGAAGGCGAATTCCGGCCATCCGGGCCTGCCCATGGGCGCGGCCGACATCGCCACCGTGCTGTTCACCCGCTTCCTCGCCTATGACCCGCAGAAGCCCGACTGGGCCGACCGCGACCGCTTCGTGCTGTCGGCCGGCCACGGCTCGATGCTGCTCTATTCGCTACTCTACCTCACCGGCTACGAGGACATCGACCTCGACCAGATCAAGCATTTCCGCCAGTTGGGCTACAAGACCGCCGGCCACCCGGAATGGGGCCACGCCGCCGGCATCGAGACCACCACCGGCCCGCTCGGCCAGGGCATTGCCAACGCCGTCGGCATGGCGCTGGCCGAGCGCATCTTGAACGCCCGCTTCGGCGACGACCTCGTCGACCATTACACCTATGCGCTCGCCGGCGACGGCTGCCTGATGGAGGGCATCAGCCAGGAGGCGATCTCGCTGGCCGGGCATCTAAAGCTCAACCGGCTGATCGTCATCTGGGACGACAACGACATCTCCATCGACGGCGCCATCTCGCTGTCGGACTCGACCGACCAGCGCGCCCGCTTCGCCGCCTCCGGCTGGAACACGCTCGCCGTCGACGGCCACGACCCCGAGGCCATCGCCACCGCGCTCGATGCGGCGAAGCGCTCCGACCGGCCGACGCTGATCGCGGCCAAGACCACCATCGGCTTCGGCGCCCCGACCAAGGCCGGCACCTCCAAGGTCCACGGCTCGCCGCTCGGGGCGGAAGAGCTGGCCGGCGCGCGCAAGGCGCTTGGCTGGGATGCGGAACCCTTCACTGTGCCCTCCGACGTGCTCGACGCCTGGCGGCTGGCCGGCCTGCGCTCGGCCAGGGAGCGGAAGGAGTGGGAAAAGCGCCTCAATGCTGCCGATGCCGGGACGCGGGGCGAGTTCGAGCGCCGCATGCGCGGCGATCTGGCCGAGGGCTTCGACGCGGCCATCGACGCCTACAAGCGGAAGCTCGCCGCCGACAAGCCCAAGGTGGCGACGCGCAAATCCTCCGAGATGGCGCTCGAGATCATCAACGGCGTCCTGCCGGAGACCATCGGCGGCTCGGCCGACCTGACCGGCTCCAACAACACCAAGACCAGCCAGACCGGCCCGATCAGGCCGGGCGATTATTCCGGCCGCTATGTCTTCTACGGCATTCGCGAGCACGGCATGGCCGCGGCCATGAACGGCATGGCGCTGCATGGCGGCGTCATTCCCTATGGCGGCACCTTCCTGACCTTCTCCGACTATGCGCGCCCGGCGATGCGGCTCGCCTCGCTGATGGGCATCCGCTCGATCTTTGTCATGACCCATGACTCGATCGGTCTCGGCGAGGACGGCCCGACGCACCAGCCGGTCGAGCATCTGGCGGCGCTTCGCGCCATCCCCAACCACATCGTGCTGCGTCCCGCCGACGCGGTCGAGGCGGCGGAAGCCTGGCAGGTGGCGCTGAAATCGACGGCTGCGCCGACGACGCTGGCGCTGACCCGCCAGAACCTGCCCACCGTGCGCACCGAGCATACGGCCGAGAACCTGACCGCGCGCGGCGCCTACGAGCTCACCGCCGCCAAGGGCGACGCGAAGGCGACAATCTTCGCCACCGGCTCGGAAGTGGAGATCGCGCTCGCCGCCAGGGCCGAGCTCGACAAGCGCGGCATTGCCGCCCGCGTCGTCTCGGTGCCGTCCTTCGAGCTGTTCTTCGCCCAGGAGGACGCCTATCGCGAAGGCGTCCTCGGCACCGCGCCCGTCAGGGTCGCCGTCGAGGCCGGCATCCGCCAGGGCTGGGACGCGATCATCGGCTCCGACGGCGTGTTCGTCGGCATGACCGGCTTCGGCGCCTCTGGTCCCATCGAGGACCTTTACAAGCATTTCGGCATCACGGCGGAGGCGGTGGTCGCGGCCGTGGAGAAGCGTCTCGCCGCGGGTTGAACCCGCGGCCGACGCCGGCGTTCATACTAATCGGTTTTATCCGGTGGCGGTGCTGGATTCTTCGCAGGGGCGCGGCTAAGGAGACGCGAGCTTCGGCGCGCGGGCCTGCCCATGTCGCCGGAAAACCTCGTCTTTCCAGCCCTTCGGGAGTTCGCACAATGACCGTCAAAGTCGCCGTCAACGGATTTGGCCGCATCGGCCGCAACATCGTCCGCGCCATCTACGAGAGCGGCCGCAAGGACATCGACGTCGTCGCGATCAACGACCTCGGCCCGGTCGAGACCAACGCCCACCTCCTGCGCTACGACAGCGTCCACGGCCGTTTCCCGTCCGAGGTCAGGGTCGAGGGCGACACCATCACCGTCGGCTCCGACTCGTTCAAGGTCTTCGCCGAGCGCGATCCGGCCAAGCTGCCGTGGGGCGAACTCGGCATCGACATCGTGCTCGAATGCACCGGCATCTTCACCTCGAAGGAAAAGGCCGCCGCCCACATCGCCGGCGGCGCCAAGCGCGTCATCGTCTCGGCGCCGGCCGACAATGCCGACCTGACCGTGGTCTACGGCGTCAACCACGACAAGATCACCAAGGATCACATCGTCATCTCCAACGCCTCCTGCACCACCAACTGCCTGGCGCCGGTGGCCAAGGTGCTCAACGACGCCTTCGGCATCGAGAAGGGCTTCATGACGACGGTGCACGCCTATACCGGCGACCAGCCGACGCTCGACACCATGCACAAGGACCTCTACCGCGCCCGCGCCGCGGCGCTGTCGATGATCCCGACCTCGACCGGCGCGGCCAAGGCCGTCGGCCTCGTCCTGCCGGAACTGAAGGGCAAGCTCGACGGCGTCGCCATCCGCGTGCCGACGCCGAACGTCTCGGTCGTGGACTTCAAGTTCGTGCCGAAGCGCAACGTTACCGTCGACGAGGTCAACGCGGCGCTGGTGGCGGCGGCCGACGGCCCGCTCAAGGGCATCCTCGCCTACACCAGGGAGCCGCTGGTCTCGGCCGACCTGAACCACGACCCGGCCTCCTCGACCTTCGCGCTCGACCAGACCAAGGTCATCGACGGCAACCTGGTCCGCGTCATGTCGTGGTACGACAACGAATGGGGCTTCTCCAACCGTATGGCCGACACGGCCGTCGCGCTGGGCAAGACCATCTGATCCTGCCCATCTGACCCCACCAAGGAGGATCGCGCCATGGCCGCTTTTCGCACCCTCGACGAGGCCGATGTCGCGGGCAGGCGCGTGCTTGTCCGGGTCGATCTGAACGTCCCCGTCAAGGACGGCAAGGTCACGGACGCGACGCGCATCGAGCGCGTCGCGCCCACCGTCGCCGAGCTTGCCGACAAGGGCGCGAAGGTCGTCCTGCTCGCCCATTTCGGCCGGCCGAAAGGCGCGCCCGATCCCGCCCAGTCGCTGGCCCCGATCGCGGAAGCGGCGGCCGGCGTGCTCGGCCGCCCGGTCGCCTTCGCCGGAGACTGCATCGGCGCGGCGGCGGCGAAGGCGGTGGCGGAGATGCGGGACGGCGACATCCTGCTCTTCGAGAACACCCGCTTCCACAAGGGCGAGGAAAAGAACGAGCCGGACTTCGTCGCGGCGCTGGCCGCCAACGGCGACCTCTACGTCAACGACGCCTTCTCGGCCGCGCACCGGGCCCATGCCTCGACCGAAGGGCTGGCGCGGGTGCTGCCGGCCTATGCCGGCCGCTCGATGCAGGCCGAACTGGAAGCGCTGGAAAAGGGCCTCGGCCAACCCGCACGCCCCGTCGCGGCCATCGTCGGCGGCGCCAAGGTCTCGACCAAGATCAATCTCCTGACCAATCTGGTCGGGCGGGTCGACGCGCTGGTCATCGGCGGCGGCATGGCCAACACCTTCCTCGCCGCGCAAGGGGTCGACGTCGGCAAGTCGCTGTGCGAGCACGACCTGGCCGACACCGCGCGCGCCATCATCGCCCGGGCGAAGGAGATGGGCTGCGCCCTCGTCCTGCCGACCGACGCCGTGGTGGCGAAGGAATTCAAGGCCGATGCCGAGAACGAGACGGTTTCCGTCGATGCGGTGCCGGCCGACGCCATGATCCTCGATGTCGGCCCGGCCACCGTCGAGGCGGTCCGGGACTGGATCGCCAGGGCGAGGACGCTGGTGTGGAACGGCCCCCTCGGCGCGTTCGAGATCGCGCCGTTCGACCGCGCCACCGTCGCCGCGGCGAAGTTCGCGGCGGAACGGACGAAGGCGGGCGAGCTCGTCTCCGTCGCCGGCGGCGGCGATACGGTGGCGGCGTTGAACCATGCCGGCGTCGCAGACGACTTCACTTACGTCTCGACCGCCGGCGGCGCCTTCCTCGAATGGATGGAAGGCAAGGACCTGCCGGGCGTCGCCGCGCTGTCGAAATAGCGGACAAGGACGGCAGCACAGAGGGGCCGCGACGATTCGGCGCGGCCGTTTACCCTCTTAAACATTTGAAATCGTTTCAATCGATTCGACTGCGCCCCTCGCATTCCGTTCGCGCGCCGCTTCTGCTAAGCGGCCATCCAAACGCGAACAGGAGGCAGATTATGAGCGAACGTCTCAACGACACCGTCAGCGCGATGGCCGCGCAGGCCGCGAACAAGGACGGCTTCATCGCCGCGCTCGACCAGTCGGGCGGCTCGACGCCCAAGGCGCTGAAGCTCTACGGGGTCGAGGAAGGCGCGTGGTCGGACGAGGCGGGCATGTTCGATCTCATCCACGCCATGCGCGCGCGCATCATCAAGTCGCCCGCCTTCACCGGCGACAAGGTGATGGGCGCGATCCTGTTCGAGCAGACAATGGATCGCGACATCGACGGCACGCCGACGGCGCAGTATCTGTGGGAGAAGCGCGGCGTGGTGCCGTTCCTGAAAGTGGACAAGGGCCTCGCGGACGAAAAGGACGGCACCAAGCTGATGAAGCCGATGCCGGAGCTCGACGCGCTTTTGCAGCGCGCCGTCGCCAAGGGCATCTTCGGCACCAAGATGCGCTCGGTGATCGACGCCGCCAACCGCGCCGGCATCGCCGCCAACGTCGCCCAGCAGTTCGAGGTGGCGCGGCAGATCCTCGGCCACGGCCTCGTCCCGATCATCGAGCCGGAAGTGACGATCTCGATCGCCGACAAGGCGGAAGCGGAAGAAATCCTGCTCGACGAGATCACGAAGCAGCTCGACACCGTGCCCGCCGGCAAGCAGATCATGCTCAAGCTGACGCTGCCGACCAGGGCCGATCTCTACAAGCCGCTGGTCGACGACCCGCGCGTCATGCGCGTGGTGGCGCTGTCGGGCGGCTATTCCCGCGACGACGCCAACGCGATGCTGGCGCAGAACGCCGGCGTCATCGCCAGCTTCTCGCGCGCGCTGACCGAAGGGCTTTCCGCGAAGCAGAGCGACGCCGAGTTCGACGCGGTGCTGGGATCGGCCATCGACAGCATCTTCGAGGCGTCCCGCGCCTGATCGCGCGCAGGCTTCGCCGCTTCCCGCCTCGCGGCGGGAAGCGGCCCGGCACTCAGTTGCCGTGGCTTACCAGCACGGTCAGCGAGATGGCGGCGATGGCGAACACCGCCAGCTTCCAGAAGTCGCTGCGCTTCTTCAGCCCCGGCAGGCCGAGCGGCTTGATGACGTGGGCGATCATCATCCCGAGGATCAGCAGGGAAAGTATCTTGGTCATCCGGGCAGCCCACCGCGTTCGCTTTTCTTCGCTGCCCGTTTGAGCAGCAAGCTTGACTCCTGTCAAAGCCGGACGGACTCTGCCTCTATAGTTGTCGATGACAATGGCCGCCGGCCGACGGTGCGGGCGGACCTTGCGAGGGAGGAAAAGATGGCGTCACGCTACGCTGAGGTTTATGCGGGCTGGCAGGCGGACCCGGAGGCGTTCTGGGCCGAGGCGGCCAAGGCGATAGACTGGTTCTCCCCGCCGACGAAGATCTTCAACCCCGACCAGGGCGTCTACGGCCGCTGGTTCGTCGACGGCGTCTGCAACACCTGCTTCAACGCCGTCGACCGCCATGTGGCGAGCGGCCGCGCCGACCAGCCGGCGATCATCTACGACAGCCCGGTCACCGGCCGCAAGCGCACCTACACCTATGCCGAGCTGAAGGAGGAGGTGGTGGCGCTCGCCGCCGTACTGCGCGCGCAGGGCGTGGAAAAGGGCGACGTCGTCATCGTCTACATGCCGATGGTGCCGGAGGCGCTGATCGCCATGCTCGCCTGCGCGCGGATCGGCGCGGTGCATTCGGTGGTGTTCGGCGGCTTCGCCGCCCGCGAGCTCGCCACCCGCATCGACGATTCGACGCCGAAGCTGATCGTCTCGGCCTCGTGCGGCATCGAGCCCGGCCGCATCGTCTCCTACAAGCCGCTGCTCGACGGCGCCATCGAGATGGCGAGGCACAAGGTCGGCTCCTGCGTCATCCTGCAACGGCCCGAGCATCCTTGCGAGCTGACGCCCGGCCGCGACGTCGACATGGGCGCGGCGGTCGCGAACGCCAAGGCGGCCGGCACGCAGGTCGAATGCGTGGCGCTCGCCGCCACCGATCCGCTCTACGTTCTCTACACCTCCGGCACCACCGGCCAGCCGAAAGGAGTGGTGCGCGACAATGGCGGCCACATGGTCGCGCTGAAATGGACGATGAAGAACGAGTTCGGCATCGAGCCGGGCGAGGTGTTCTGGGCGGCCTCCGACGTCGGCTGGGTGGTCGGCCATTCCTACATCGTCTATGCGCCGCTGCTCCACGGCGCCACCACCATCGTCTTCGAGGGCAAGCCGGTCGGCACGCCCGACGCCGGCACCTTCTGGCGGGTGATCTCCGAGCACGGCGCCGTCGCGCTGTTCACCGCGCCGACCGCCTTCCGCGCCATCAAGGGCCAGGACCCCAAGGGCGAGTTCGTCGGGAAATACGATCTCGGCCGCTTCCGCACCCTGTTCCTGGCCGGCGAGCGCGCCGACCCTGAAACCATCAAATGGGCGGAGGCCCAGCTCGGCGTGCCGGTGATCGACCACTGGTGGCAGACCGAGACCGGCTTCCCGATCAGCCAGAATCCGGTCGGCCTCGGCCAGCTTCCGGTGAAATACGGCTCGCCCGCCGTGCCGATGCCGGGCTACGACGTGCGGGTGCTCGACGATGCCGGCCACGAGGTGCCGGCCGGCACGCTCGGCAACGTCGTCATCAAGCTGCCGCTGCCGCCCGGCTGCCTGCCGACGCTGTGGAACGCCGACCAGCGCTTCCGCTCGGCCTATCTCGACGAGTTCCCCGGCTACTACAAGACGGCGGATGCCGGCTATATCGACGATGACGCCTACCTGTTCATCATGGCCCGCACCGACGACATCATCAACGTCGCCGGCCATCGCCTGTCGACGGGCGCGATGGAGGAGGTGGTGGCCGAGCATCCGGACGTCGCCGAATGCGCCGTCGTCGGCATGCAGGACGGCATGAAGGGGCAGATTCCCCTCGGCTTCGTGGTGTTGAACGCCGGCGCCGAGCGCGCGCCAGCCGAGGTCGAGAAGGAAGTGATCGCGCTGGTGCGCGACAGGATCGGCCCGGTCGCCGCCTTCAAGTCGGTCGTCACCGTCAAGCGTCTGCCCAAGACCCGTTCCGGCAAGATCCTGCGCGGCACGATGCAGAAGATCGCCGACAAGGAAGCCTGGAACATGCCGGCCACCATCGACGATCCGGCGGTCCTCGATGAGATCGGCTCGGCGCTTCAGGGCAAGGGCATCGGCGGCTGAGCCGGCCTTCCGGCCGAAACGGCACCGGCGCGGGACGGCTCCCGCGCCGGCAATCGTTCAGAAAAGGGCTGCAAGCGCGGGGGCCTATTCCTCGTCGTCGTCGCGCGCGGTCGATTTGAGCGACGACAGCTTGGCGAAGACGGCGTCGGCGTCGAGCTCGTCGTCGTCCCTCGCCTCGCGCACGGAAAGGCTTTCCGTCATCGACGCCGGCAGCAGCGTGTCGCCGGCGGGCGCGGCGGCCGGCTGGCCGCGCGAGGCGCGCTGCACCTCGAGGTCGAGATCGATCTGCGAGCACAGGCCGAGCGTCACCGGGTCCATCGGCGTCAGATTGGCCGCGTTCCAGTGGGTGCGGTTGCGGATCTGCTCGATGGTCGATTTCGTCGTGCCGACGAGGCGCGAGATCTGCGCGTCCTTGAGTTCGGGATGGTTCTTGACCAGCCACAGGATGGCGTTCGGCCGGTCCTGGCGCTTGGACAGCGGCGTATAGCGGGGCGCGCGGCGCTTCGATTCCGGCACCCGCACCTTGGGTTCGGCCAGCTTCAGCCGGTGGTCGGGATTGGCCTCGCCCCTGGCGATCTCCTCGCGCGAGAGCTGGCCGGTGATGACCGGGTCGAGCCCCTTGATGCCCTGCGCCGATTCGCCGTCGGCGATCGCCTTCACTTCGAGCGGATGCAGCGTGCAGAACTGCGCGATCTGGTCGAAGGAGAGCGCGGTGTTGTCGACCAGCCAGACGGCGGTCGCCTTGGGCATGAGCAGCGTATTGGCCATGAGCTAAAGTCCTCTCGTTCGCCCGCGTCCCTGTCGCGGGCGGTGGGCGAAGCCACCAATTTGGGAAAATCGCGGCAGATATAGTCCGATTTACGACCACGCGCAACGAAAAGCGGCAGCAACCGAAAGCCAATCGAGCTGAGGTTGCCCGCCCTCGCGTCGAGACGCGCGACGACGTCTCACCCCACGTCGAGCACGATCTTGCCGATATGGTCGCCCTCCTCCATGCGCTCATGCGCGCGCCAGGCTTCCTTCAGGGGAAAGATCATGTCCATCACCGGCGCGAGCTTCCTGTCGGCCAGCAGCGGCCACACCTTCTGCTCCAGCTCGGCGGCGATTCCAGCCTTGAACTCGACGGAGCGCGGCCTGAGCGTCGAGCCGGTATGGGTCAGCCGCTTGACCATCAGCCGCGCGATGTCGGCCTCGGCCCTGGCCCCGCCCAGCGTCGCGATCTGGACGATGCGGCCGTCCATGGCGGCCGCCGCGTAGTTGCGCGAGACATAGTCGCCGCCGATCATGTCGAGGATGACGTCGACGCCATCTCCCTTGGTCTCTTCCCTGATCGCGCGGACGAAATCCTCCTCGCGGTAGTTGATGGCGCGCGCCGCGCCCAGCCGCACGCAAGCCTCGCATTTCGCGGCCGAGCCGGCGGTGGCGAAGACCCGCGCCCCGAAGGCGGCGGCGAGCTGGATCGCGGCGGTGCCGATGCCGGACGAGCCGCCGTGGACGAGGAAGCTCTCGCCGGCCCGCAGGCCGCCGCGCTGGAAGACGTTGTGCCAGACGGTGAAGAAGGTCTCGGGGATCGCCGCCGCTTCCGTGAAGGTGAAGCCGGCCGGCGCCGGCAGCGCGTTGGTCCCGTGGACGGCGACATATTCGGCGTAGCCGCCGCCGGGCGTCAGCGCGGTGACGGCGTCGCCGACGCGCCAGCGCTCCACCCCCTCGCCCACCGCCGCCACCTCGCCCGCGGCCTCGAGGCCGGGTAGGTCGGACGCCCCGGCCGGCGGCGGATAGGCGCCCTGGCGTTGCAGCACGTCGGGCCTGTTGACGCCCGCCGCCCGCACCCGGATCACGATCTCGCCGCGGCCCGGCCGCGGCACCGGCCGGTTTTCCGGCTTCAGCACCAGCGGCCCGCCCGGCTCGGAAATGGCGATCGCCGTCATCGTCTCGGGAAGCGCTTGCGTCGCCATCTCTCGTTCTCCTCCGGCCTTGCCCGTCGCCGCATCGTCGCGGCATTTGCCGCCGCCCGCCTTCCTTATGTACACTCCTGGCGGGCAAGGCAAAACGAAGGACGGAAAAATGGCGTTGTTCGACGAGGAACCCGCAAGGCCGAAGCGCACGCACGAGATCGGGCAGGACCTGTCGCTCCTGTCGGTCGACGAGCTCAGCGAGCGGATCGACCAGTTGCAGGCCGAGATCGGCCGCCTCGAGGGCGAGCTTCGGGCCAAGGGATCGACGCGGCAGGCGGCGGAGGCGCTGTTCCGGCGCTGACGGCGGCGCCGCGCGGCCGCATCCAGCGCCTGGCGACCGGTCTTTTTGCGCCCATGTCGTAAACATGCGTCGTAAACATGCGGGCGGCCCGCCTGAAAATCCGCCAGATTTCGTCCGAATCGACAACAACGGCTTTGCAACCGGCCGGCCGTCAGCGGAGACCCCATGTTCGCCACCTACCGTTCGATCTTCTCGCTTCTCGGCGGCACCGCCTTCCTGCTCGCGGCGTCGGGCCTGCACAGCCTGCTGCTGCCGCTGCGCGGGCAGCAGGACGGGTTTTCCACCGCCGCGCTCGGCCTGCTCGGCACCGCCTGGGCCGGCGGCTTCGTCGCCGGCTGCTATTTCGCGCCGCTCCTGGTGCGCAAGGTCGGGCATGTCCGCGCCTTCGGCGCCTTCGCGGCCTCCGGCGCGATGGTGGCGCTGACCACCGGCCTGTGGATCGACGAGCTGATCTGGATCGCCCTGCGCGCCGCCACCGGCTTCGTCATGGCCGGCGCGTTCATGGTCATCGAAAGCTGGCTGAACGAGCGCGCCACCAACGAGAACCGCGGCACGGTGTTCGGCCTCTACATGATGGTCACCTACGCCTCGATCACCGCCGGCCAGATGCTGGTCGCCATGACCGACGTTTCGCTCGCCGCGCCGTTCATGCTGGCGGGCATCCTGTTCTGCGCCTCGCTGATTCCGGTCGCCACCTCCTCGGCCGCCTCGCCGCGGCCGCTGGCCGAGGTCAGGCTCGACCTTGCCCGCCTCTACGCCAATTCGCCGGTGGCGGCGGTCGGGTGCCTGCTGATCGGCATCGCCAACGGCGCCTGGGGCACGCTGGGCGCGGTCTACGGCGCGCGCGCCGGCATCTCCTCCTTCGAGATCGCGCTGATGATGAGCATCGTCGTCATCGCCGGCGCGCTGGCCCAGCTTCCCGTCGGCCGCCTCTCCGACCGCACCGACCGCCGCTTCGTGCTGTCGGGCGCGGCCTTCGGCGCAGCCGGGTTCGCGCTGGCGCTGTTCCTCGTCGCCCCGCGCTCCGGCACGGCGATCCTCACGCTGACCGCCGGCTACGGCGCGCTCGCCTACACGCTCTATTCGGTCGCGGTCGCCCACGCCAACGACCACGCCAGCCCCGAGGACTTCGTCCGCGTCTCGGGCGGGCTGCTGCTGCTCTACGGCTTCGGCACCATGATCGGCCCGCTGACGGGCGCCTTCCTGATGGAGCGCCTGCGCCCCGACGGCCTGTTCCTCGCCACCGCCGCGGCGCATTTCGCACTCGGCGTCTATGCGCTGGTGCGCTCGCGCATCCGCCCGCCGGTGCCGGTCGAGGACCGCGACGCGTTCAAGACCCTGCCGGCCGAGCGCGCCGTCACCCCGCAGGCGCTGCTGCTCGACCCCCGCAGCGAGCCAAGCAGCGAGCAAGGCAGCGCCGCCGACGACGACGAGACCGGCGCGACGCAGCCGACGGCCGAATAGCCGCAGTCGACATTCTCCCCTCCGGCTCCCCTCGGGTGTTTGCCGTTGTCTTTGGCGGCGGCGTCGGTACTTAATGCACCATGACCCAGCCCGACGCCTTCATGGCCATCTCCGACGCCCACCGCCGCCGCCTGCTCGAGGAGCTGAGGCGCGGGCCGAAGACCGTCAACCAGCTCGCCGGAATCCTGCCGGTGTCGCGCCCGGCCGTGTCGCAGCACCTGAAGGTGCTGCTCGACGCGGGGCTGGTCGGCGTCCGCGCCGAAGGCACCAGGCGCATCTATGCGCTCAGCCCCGACGGCTTCCTCGGCCTCAACCTCTGGCTCGACCAGTTCTGGGAAGGCTGAGCCGCCGCCTCAAATAAAAAGCCGGCGGCGAGACCGCCACCGGCATGGTCCGGGTCGATGCTGCCGACGCTCAGTGCCGGGTCGGCGCCTGCAACTTCTCGATTTCGTCCTTGATGGCCAGCTTGCGTCTTTTGAGCCGCGCGATCTCGAGATCGTCTGCCGAAGGATGCGACATCGCCTCGTCGAGCTGCCGGTCGAGGTCGCCGTGCTTGCGCTGCAATTCCGCAAGATGGGATGCAAGAGACATGGTGGACTCTCCCTTCAAGGTTGCTTCATCGCGCCGTCGTCGGCATCCGCCGGGGGCCGCCGGACATGACGGCGCGATGACAGTCTGCCATCGTTTTATCCGGCTGTCGAATGCGGCATTGTGGCTTTTCCCGACGAGGCTAAACGTGTTATTAAAACGGCGCAGGCCGCCTCGCGGCAGGCATCCGCCCGCACGGCGCACGGCGCCCAATCTTCAGACGGACGAGCATGTCGGAACAGGAACAGGCCGAGATTCGTCTCGAGTTTGCCAAGCTGAAACAGGACCATGCGGACTTCGACGCCGCGATCGACGCGATGGCGGCGACGGGCTGCGACGCCTTGCAGATCCAGCGGATGAAGAAGAAGAAGCTGGCGCTGAAGGACAAGCTCAAGGAGCTTGAAGACCGGATCATCCCCGACATCATCGCGTGACCGGCCGAGGCCGGCATGCCCTTGCCCCGGAGCTCTTCATGGCCGGTTCCGCACCCGACGTCGCCATCATCATGGGCAGCCAGTCCGACTGGGCGACGATGCGCCACGCCTCCGAAACGCTCGACGCGCTCGGCATCGTTCACGAAAATCTGATCGTCTCGGCTCATCGCACGCCGAAGCGGCTCTACGACTTCGCCACGGGCGCCAGGGCGGCCGGCTACAGGGTCATCGTCGCCGGGGCCGGCGGCGCGGCCCACCTGCCGGGGATGACGGCGGCGCTGACGCCGCTGCCGGTGTTCGGCGTGCCGGTCGAATCGAAGGCGCTGTCGGGCCGGGATTCGCTGTTGTCCATCGTCCAGATGCCGGCCGGCATTCCCGTCGGCACGCTGGCCATCGGCCGCGCCGGCGCGGTCAACGCGGCGCTCCTTGCCGCCGCCGTGCTCGCGCTTTCCGATCCCGCGCTCGCCGAACGGCTCGACGCCTGGCGCGCGACGCAGACCGAGGCGGTCGCCCTGACGCCCGACGACGCGGCATGAGCGGCCCGCTCGCCCCGGGCGAGACCATCGGAATCATCGGCGGCGGCCAGCTCGGCCGCATGCTGGCGATGGCCGCCGCCCGCCTCGGCTATCGCACCGTGGTCATCGAGCCGCAGGCCGACTGCCCGGCGGCGCAGGTCGCCAACCGCCAGATCGCGGCGGCCTACGACGACGACGACGCGCTCGCCGAGCTTGCCCGCGCCTGCGCCGTCGTCACCTACGAATTCGAGAACGTGCCGGTGGCGGCCGCCGAGGCGCTCGCGACGCGGGTGCCGGTGTTCCCGCCGCCGCGCGCGCTCGAGATCGCCCAGGACCGGCTGACGGAAAAGACCGCCATCAACGCCATGGGCATCGCCACGGCGCGCTTCGTCGCCGTCAACGACGACGCCGGCCTCGCCGCGGCGCTGGCCGCCTTCGGCGGCGAGGGCGTGCTGAAGACGCGGCGGCTCGGCTATGACGGCAAGGGCCAGCGCGTCTTCCGGCACGGCCGGGCCGGCGAGACCCTCGGCGTCCATGCCGCCATGGGCGGGGTGCCGCTGATCCTCGAGGCGCTGGTGCCGTTCGAGCGCGAGATTTCGGTGATCGCGGCGCGCGGCCGCGACGGCGTGACCGCCGCCTACGCCCCTGCCGAGAACGTCCACCGCGACGGCATCCTGCACACGTCCACGGTTCCGGCCGCGGCCCCGGCCGCGACGCTCGACGCCGCGCGGCAGGCCGCGGCCGCGATCCTCGACGGGCTCGATTATGTCGGCGTCATCGGCGTCGAGTTCTTCGTGCTCGACGACGGCGAGGTGCTGGTCAACGAGATCGCGCCGCGGGTGCACAATACCGGCCACTGGACCGAGGCCGCCTGCGCCATCTCGCAGTTCGAGCAGCACATCCGCGCCGTCGCCGGCCTGGCCCTCGGCGATCCGTCCCGCCACAGCGACTGCGTGATGGAAAACCTGATCGGCGACGACGTCGCCCGCGTGCCGCGGCTGCTGGCCGCGAAGGACACGGTCGTCCACCTCTATGGCAAGGCCGAGGCGCGGCCCGGCCGCAAGATGGGCCATTTCACCCGCATCGTGCCGCTGCCGGCCTGATCGCGCGAGCCGCCGCTTGCAAGCGGCGGCCGGATGTGGATTGCTCCCGGTTCCATTCGAAAGGGTTTCCGGTCATGTCGTTCGAGCTATGGGCCGCTTTCGCCGTCGCCTCCGCGATCATGGTCGCGATCCCGGGGCCGACCGTGCTTCTCGTCATCTCCTACGCGCTCGGCCATGGCCGGCGGCCGGCCCTGGCCGTCGTCGCGGGCGTCGCGCTCGGCGACTTCACCGCCATGACCGCCTCGATCCTCGGCGTCGGCGCGCTGCTCGCCGCCTCCGCCGGCCTGTTCACCGCGCTGAAATGGATCGGCGCGGCCTATCTCGTCTATCTCGGCGTCAGGCTGTGGCGCGCGCCCGTCGCGGCGCAGGAGACGCCGGACGCACCGCCGCCGCCGGCGCTCGACACGCGCCGCGCCTTCTTCCACGCCTATGTGGTGACGGCGCTGAACCCCAAGAGCATCGTCTTCTTCGTCGCCTTCCTGCCGCAGTTCCTCGACCTTGCCGGCAATGTCGCGCTCCAGCTCGTCGCCTTCGAGATCACCTTCCTCGTGCTTGCCACGCTGAACGCCGCCGCCTATGCGCTGGCGGCGTCGATGGCGCGCGGCGCGATCCGCAGGCCGGCGGTGCAGAAGGCTGTCAACCGCACCGGCGGCACGATGATGATCGGCGCCGGGCTGCTCGCCGCCGGCTGGCGCCGGGCGGCAAGCTGAATCCCGGCGCCGGCCTTCCGAATCCCCCTCCCGGCGGTTGACAGCCCGACATGCCGTCGTTTAAGAGCCATTCCGGATCGGGCGCGCCGCTCTGCTTGTGAGAAGGCGCGCCTTTGCGTTGGCCCGTCAGGGCATCAGGAAAACGGGCTGGACCGATGAAGATCAAGAATTCGCTCAAGGCGCTCAAGGCGCGTCACCGCGACAACCGACTGGTTCGCCGCAAGGGTCGCGTCTACATCATCAACAAGACCGCGCCGCGCTTCAAGGCCCGCCAGGGCTGACGCCGCCGCCGGCGGGCGCCGTCATGCGCGCCCGTCCCCGCGCCGATCGCAAAATTCGGTTTGACGTTCCGTGATGCCGGGATAGATTTCCGGCATGCGGAGCGTCTTGTCCATTTCCATCGCCATCCTTCTCGGTCTCGCCGGCACTGCGCCGGCGCAGACGACCGGTCACGGCATGGCCGGCCACAGCACGTCCGGCTTGGCGGCCGACGACGCGCAGGCCCGGCTCGACGGGCTGTTCGCGGATCTGAAGCGCGCCGGCAACGAGGCCGCCGCCCGGCAGATATCGCAGCGCATCCGCCAGGAATGGTCGAAATCCGGCAGCGCCACCATCGACCTTCTGATGATCCGCGCCAGCAACGCGGTCGAGGAGAAGAAGCACGACGCCGCGCTCGACTATCTCGACGAGATCGTGACCCTGGCGCCGGCCTATGCCGAGGGCTGGAACCTGCGCGCCACCGTCCACTTCGCCCGCGACGACTATGCCCGCGCCATGGCCGATATCGACCGGGTGCTGCGGCTGGAGCGCCGGCATTTCGGCGCGATGGCGGGCCTGGCCGCCATCCTCAAGGCCACCGGCCACAACGAGGCCGCGGCCGCAGCCTATCAGCGCCTGCTCGACGTCTATCCGATGATGCGCGACGCCCAGACCGAGGCCGGCAAGCTCGCCGACGAGATGGCCGGGCAAGCCATCTGAGGCAGGCTGTCGGGGCCGCCGCCCTAGCCTAGCCGCCGGCCTGCCCGTCCGCGCCGATATAGGCGATGCGCAGCATGTTGGTCGAGCCCGGCGTCCTCAACGGCACGCCGGCCGTGATGATGACGCGGTCGCCCTCGCGGCCGAAGCTTTCGTCATGGGCGATGCGGCAGGCGCGCGCCACCATGTCGTCGAGATCGTTCGCGTCCTCGGTGACGACGCAATGCAGCCCCCAGACGAGCGAGAGCCGCCGCGCCGTCTCCACCACCGGCGACAGCGCGATGATCGGCAATTGCGGCCGCTCGCGCGCGGCGCGCAGGCCGGTCGCGCCCGAGCCGGTATAGGTGACGATGGCCGACAGCCTGAGCGTCTCGCCGATCTGGCGCGCGGCGGCCGAGATGGCGTCGGCGCCGGTCGCCTCGGGCTCGGAGCGCTGGGCGTTGATGATGCCGGGATAGAGCGGGTCCTTCTCGACCTGGACGGCGATCGAATCCATCATCGCCACCGCCTCGACCGGATACTGGCCGGCCGCCGATTCGGCCGACAGCATCACCGCGTCCGCGCCCTCGAACACGGCGATGGAGACGTCGGAGACCTCGGCGCGGGTGGGAACCGGGGCCGAGATCATCGATTCCAGCATCTGGGTGGCCACCACCACCGGCTTGCCGGCCTTGCGCGCGGCGCGCGTGATGCGCTTCTGGATGCCGGGCACGGTTTCCAGCGGAACCTCGACGCCGAGGTCGCCGCGCGCCACCATCAGCGCGTCCGACAGCTCGATGATCTCGTCGAGCCGCGCCACCGCCTGCGGCTTCTCGATCTTGGACAGGAGCGACGCCCGCCCGCGCGCGATCTTGCGCGCCTCGGCCAGATCCTCCGGCCGCTGGATGAACGACAGCGCCACCCAGTCGACGCCCTCTTCCAGCACCGCCTCGAGATCCCTGCGGTCCTTTTCCGTCAGCGCGCCGACCGGCAGCTCGGTGTCGGGCAGGCTCACCCCCTTGCGGTCGGAAATCCGGGTGCCGGAGACGACGGTGCAGACGATGCGCCGCCCGTCGGTCTCGACCGCGCTGAGGTGCAGCTTGCCGTCGTCGATCAGCAGCCGGTGGCCGGGCCGGACCGAGCGCAGGATTTCCGGGTGCGGCAGCTCGACCCGCGCGGCCGTGCCGGGCGCGGGGTCGTCGTCGAGGGTGAATGTCTGGCCGGGGCTGAGCGTCTCGGCGCCGTTGGCGAACTTGCCGACGCGCAGCTTCGGGCCTTGCAGGTCGGCGAGGATGCCGATCGGGCGCCCGACCGCGCGCTCGACGTCGCGAATGCGGCCGACCAGCGTGCGCATCAGCGCGTGGTCGGCATGGCTCATATTGATGCGGAAGACGTCGGCGCCCGCCTCGAACAGACGGCGGATCATCGCCGCCTCGGAGGAGGCCGGGCCGAGCGTGGCGAGGATCTTGACCTTGCGGTTGCGCCTCATTGCGGGCCCGCCCCGGTCACCGGGGTTCCGTCATTCGCCGGCTCGTCGGTCAATTGCACCATCCAGTTGGTCTGCTCGCGGGTGTCGTATTCCTGGAAGCCGGCGCGCTGGAAGCCGCGGGCGAAGCAGTCGCCGGCGCCGGCGATCTTGAACTCGCGCTCGGCCACGCACATGTTGATCGGGCCGTCCCAGCGGCCGCCGCGCTCGGCGTCCTCGGCATAGAGATAGTAGTAGCGCGAAGACAGCGCGCCCTCGATCAGCGTCTTGCAGGTCGAGCCCTCGACATGCCACCAGCCTTCAGTGACCCAGCCGGTGCTGGCGCGGTAGCCGATCGCCACCCCGACCAGCCCTTGGGTCGCGTTGCAGACGCGAAAATCGGCAAGCGCCGGCGTCGCCGCCATCGACGCGCCGAGCGCCAGCCCGAACGCGGCCAGACAGCCGGCCATCCGCCGGCGGGCCTTCATCCGACCCGCCTTCATCCGCCCAGCCTGCATCCGCCCCGCCCGAATCCGCACCGTCATGCCCGTCCCTGTCGAAGCAGTCTTCATCATCCGGTCCTATTTCAAAGAAGTGAGCGCCAGTGTCAACGCGGTGGTCAACGCGGTGGTCAACGCGGCGGTCAACGCGACGTTCTTGCAGCCAGGCTTGACCAAACCGCGGCATTGCGCCCGCGCCCGGTTCGTGGAACACAGGGGCAGCCGAACGTTCCCACCCTGACGGACCTCCACAGCATGACCCGCGACACGCTCTTCTCGCCCTTCGAGATCATCGAAGGAGACCGCGGCAAGGGGCTGGTGCTCGTCGCCGACCATGCCGGCCGCGCGCTGCCGGACGAATACGGCTCGCTCGGCCTGCCCGCGGCCGAGTTCGACCGCCACATCGCCTACGACATCGGCGTCGAGGAGGTGACGCGGGCGCTGGCGCGCCTTCTCGACGCGCCGGCGGTGATGGCGCGCTTCTCGCGGCTCCTGATCGACGCCAATCGCGGCGAGGACGACCCGACGCTGATCCGCCAACTCTACGACGGCACCGTGATCCGCGCCAACTATCCCATGGCCGGGGACGAGCGCCAACGCCGGATCGAGCGCTACTGGCAACCCTATCACGACGCGCTCGGCGCGATGGTCGCCTCCGTCGCCCGGGAGACGCGCGCCGCGCCGTTCCTGTTCTCCGTCCATTCCTTCACCCCGGCGATGCAGGGCCGCGCCCGCCCCTGGCATGTCGGCGTGCTGTGGGACAAGGACGACCGCGCGGTGCGGCCGCTGATCGAGGCGCTGCGCGCCGATCCCGCGCTCGTCGTCGGCGACAACGAGCCCTATGACGGCGCGCTGCGCGGCGACACCATGTATCGCCACGCCATCGCCAACGGCTACGCCCATGTGCTGATCGAGATTCGCCAGGACCTGATCGCGACACGGCAAGACGCGGCCGGCTGGGCGGCGCGGCTGGCGCCGATGGTCGAGGCCATCAACGCGATGCCGCAAATGCACCGGATAGAGCAGCACGGCTCGCGCACCGGGCCGTTGTGACAGCGCGAAGGAGGACGGGATGAGCGATCGGGATCGGGACGATGACGGGAACCGCGAACGCGATTTCGAGGCCGCGGCCTTCCGCCGACTGGTCGAGCATCTGCGCCAGCGCAGCGACGTGCAGAACATCGACCTGATGAACCTCGCCGGCTTCTGTCGCAACTGCCTCGCCAACTGGTATCGCGAGGCGGCCGCCGACGCGGGCGTCGACATCGCCAAGGACGCGGCGCGCGAGCGCGTCTACGGCATGCCCTACGAGGAATGGCGCGACCGCCACCAGCGCGAGGCCAGCCCGGAGCAGAAGGCCGCCTTCGCGGCGAGCCATCCGAAACATTCGTAGCGCATCGATTCTTGGTCCGCGCGTCCGGCGCGCATTGATTCTTGGCCCGCTCTTTGGCAACCAGACGCCACGCGCAATTCGCCGCCGATTCCCGGGCGGCCGAGACCGGAGATCAGACATGGCCGACGACATCACCGCCGAATCCGCCCAGACCGTAGCCGCGGGCCAGCTCCGCTCGTTCATCGAGCGCATCGAGCGTCTCGAGGAAGAGAAGAAGACGATCGCCGACGACATCAAGGAAGTGTTCGCCGAGGCCAAGGGCACCGGCTTCGACGTGAAGGCGATGCGCACCCTGATCCGCCTGCGCAAGAAGGACCAGGCCGAGCGGCAGGAAGAGGAAGCGATCCTCGACCTCTACATGGCCGCGCTCGGCATGGCCTGAGACGGCCGCGTCCCCCGCACCGCCAGGCCGGCGGCGAAGATTTCCCGATCGACCAGCGCCAGCGCCCGCCGGGCGCAGCCTTCGCGGATCAGCGGCGCCTCGTCGGCCTCGACCTCGACGGCGAGCGTGTCGCCGTCCTGCCCCCCCGCCGTGCGGGCGAGCGCCGCGCGCATCGCCGGCCCGATGACGTCGAAAGCGGCGGTGCCGTTGCCGACCAGCGCCACCGGCGCCGGATCGATCAGCGCGAATAAACTGCCGAGCCCGAAGCCGAGCGCGCGGCCGGCGCGCTCGAACGCCTCGCGCTCGCGCCCCGGCCCGGCGCGCGCGGCCGCCGCCAGCCCGGTCATGGTGGCGTGGTCGATATCGGCCGCCGGCGGCGCGTGCTCGCTCTCGCCCCGGGCGTGGCGGAAGATGGCGTAGTTGCCGGCATAGGCCTCGATGCAGCCGCGCCGGCCGCAACGGCACAGCGCGCCGTCGGGAATGTGGATCATGTGGCCGAACTCGCCGCCCGACGAGCGCGCGCCGGAGAACAGGCTGCCGCGCAGCATCAGCCCCATGCCGATGCCGTTGGACAAGAGCACCGCGACGAAATTGTCGCGATAGCGCTCGGGATCGCGCGCCCGGAGCGCCACCGCGATCATGTTGCCGTCGTTCTCGACCGTGACCGGCACGGCGAACGCCGCCTCCAGCGCGTCGGCGAAGGCGATGTCGCCGTGCGGGGTGATCGGCGACCACACCAGCTTGCGCGCCGCCGAATCGGTGATGCCCTGGATGCTGAGGGCGATGCGGGCGAGCGGCCCGTGATCGCCCCCGGAATGGGCGAGGACGCGGCGCACCGCCGCCCCGACCGCCTCGACCAGCTCCGCCTCCGACAGCGTCAGCGTCGCCGGCCGGGTGGCGTCCCGCGCGATCTCGCGGCCCGAATAGTCGATCAGCGTCGCCGACAGCGCGTTGAGCGACAGGACCACGGCGACGACGGTGGCGGCGGCGGGGTCGAGCCCGAGCGCGACCTGCGGCCGGCCGCGCTTCAGCGCGGCGTTCTCGCCGCCGCTCTCACCGCCGCTCTCCCCGCCCCTGGCCTCGGCCAGGATGCCCTCCTCGATCAGGCTGGCCGAGATGGTCGAGATGGTCGAGTGGCTGAGCGCGGTCGCGGACGCGATCTCGGTGCGCGAGGGCTGGCCGCCGCACCGCACCGCCGCGATCACCATCGCGCGGTTCTGCCTGCGCAGATCGTCATGACGCACGCCAACGGTCATCGCCCGCCTCTCCTCCAGCTCGCCTGCCTTCCGCGCGCTTCCTGCCCGCCCGCCGCCCCGGATGCAAGCGGGAACGACAGGCGGAACGGAAAGGCGCGGCAACCGGACGGAACGGGATATTGACACGCGCCATCGACTGAGTCATTCTTTTTTTCGAAGCTCGAAAAAATAGCTTCGCATCGCAGCAGGGCAAGCCGCGAGCGCGCCCCGCGGGCACAGGGAGGAACATCATGAACAAGCTTGCAACCGCCATGCTGGCGGGCGTCGCCATGTCGGCCGCCTTGGCCGCGCCGGCCTTCGCCGAGGGCAAGACCGTCGGCGTTTCCTGGTCCAACTTCCAGGAGGAGCGCTGGAAGACCGACGAGGCGGCGATCAAGGCCGCGCTGGAGGCCGCCGGCAACACCTATATTTCCGCGGACGCGCAGTCGTCCGCCGCCAAGCAGCTGACCGACGTCGAGGCGCTGATCTCCCAGGGCGCCGACGCGCTCATCATCCTCGCTCAGGACGCCTCCGCCATCGGCCCGGCGGTCGAGAAGGCGGTCGCCGAAGGCATTCCCGTCGTCGGCTACGACCGGCTGATCGAGAACCCGGACGCCTTCTACCTGACCTTCGACAACAAGGAGGTCGGCCGGCTTCAGGCCCGCGCCGTCCATGCGGTCCAGCCCGAGGGCAACTATGTCTTCATCAAGGGCAACGGCGCCGACCCCAACGCCGACTTCCTGTTCGCCGGCCAGATGGAGGTGCTGAAGGAGGCGATCGATTCCGGCAAGATCAGGAATGTCGGCGAGGCCTACACCGACGGCTGGCTGCCGGCCAACGCCCAGCGCAACATGGAGCAGTTCCTGACCGCCAACAACAACGACGTCGACGCGGTCGTCGCCTCCAACGACGGCACGGCCGGCGGGGCGATCGCCGCGCTCGACGCGCAGGGGCTGGCCGGCTCGGTGCCGGTCTCCGGCCAGGACGGCGACCACGCGGCGCTGAACCGCATCGCGCTCGGCACCCAGACCGTCTCGGTGTGGAAGGACTCGCGCGAGCTCGGCAAGGCGGCGGCCGAGATCGCCAACCAGCTCGCCGATGGTACCGCGATGGAAGACGTCGAGGGCGCGGTGAAATGGGCCGACGGCCCGAACAAGGTCGAGATGAACGCGATCTTCCTCGCCCCCAACCCGATCACGCGCGACAATCTGAACGTGGTGATCGACGCCGGCTGGGTGTCGAAGGAGGTGGTCTGCCAGGGCGTCGCCGCCGGCACGGTCGCCGCCTGCGACTGACCGAGCCGCGATGACGTGACCATCCCCAGCGCCGCGGTTTGACGAAAGCCGCGGCGTTTCTCTACACTCTTATCGAGGAAGGCCGCGCCACGACGGCCGCACGGGAGGAACGAGCATGTCGGACGCAGCCCGCAGCGCCCCGCCAAGCACGCCCGTCGACGTCCCTGCCGGCGCGGCGGCCGACACCGCCCGGTCGAGCGCGCTCGGCCCGGTCGGCCGCTTCCTCAAGGCCACCGAGCTCGACACCCGCATGCTCGGCATGATCGCGGCGCTCGTCATCATCTGGCTGGTGTTCCACGTCCTGTCGGGCGGGCTGTTCCTGACCCCGCGCAATCTGTGGAACCTCTCCGTCCAGTCGGCCTCGGTCGCGGTGATGGCGGCGGGCATGGTGCTGGTCATCGTCACCCGCAACATCGATCTCTCCGTCGGCTCGATCCTCGGCGTCTGCGGCATGCTGATGGGCGTCGTCCAGGCGCAGCTCCTGCCCGGCCTGATCGGCTTCGGCCATCCCGCGATCTGGGTTCTGGCCGCGTCGGCAGGGCTCGTCGCCGGCATCCTGATCGGCGCGCTGCACGGCTACGTCATCGCCTATCTCGGCGTGCCGGCCTTCATCGTCACGCTCGGTGGGCTGCTGGTCTGGCGCGGCGCGGCCTGGTGGGTGACGAGCGGCCAGACGGTGGCGCCGATGGACGCCACCTTCCGCCTGATGGGCGGCGGGCCGGAAGGCGCGATCGGCGCCGCATGGAGCTGGCTCGTCGGCCTTGCCGCCTGCGCCGCCGTGGTGCTGATGCTGGTCAGCGCCCGGCGCCAACGCCGGAGGTTCGCGTTTCCGTTGCGGCCGGTCTGGGCCGAGACCTTTCTCGGCGGCGTCGCCTGCGCGCTGATCCTCGGCGCGGTCTGGGTGGCGAATTCCTATCCGTGGCCGGTCGGCATCGTGCGCCGCTACTATCAGGCGCTCGGCCTCGACATGCCGCAGAACGTGTTCATCGCCCACGGCATCGCCGTGCCGGTGCTGATCGCGCTCGGCGTCGGAATCGTCATGACCTTCGTCGCCACCCGCACCCGCTTCGGCCGCTACGTCTTCGCCATCGGCGGCAACCCGGAGGCGGCCGAGCTCGCCGGCATCAACACCCGCTGGGTGACGATGAAAATCTTCATGATCATGGGCGGGCTCGCCGCCATCGGCGCCATGATCTCGACGGCGCGGCTCAACGCCGCCACCAACGCGCAGGGCACGCTCGACGAGCTGCTCGTCATCGCCGCCGCCGTCATCGGCGGCACCTCGCTCTCGGGCGGCGTCGGCACCATCGCCGGCGCCATGCTCGGCGCGATGCTGATGCAGTCGCTCGCCTCGGGCATGATCCTGCTCGGCGTCGACACGCCGTTGCAGAACATCGTCGTCGGCCTGGCGCTGGTCGTCGCGGTGTGGCTCGACACCGTCTATCGCCGCCGGGTGGGCTGAAGGAGGGATCGCCATGGATGACGCAACGCCCCTCGTCGAAATGAGGAACATCTCGATTTCCTTCGGCGGCATCCATGCCGTCGACGACGCCTCGATCGACCTTCGCGCCGGCGAGGTGGTGGCGCTGCTCGGCCACAACGGCGCCGGCAAGTCGACGCTGATCAAGATCCTGTCCGGGGCCTACCGCCGCGACGCCGGCGAAATCCGCGTCAACGGCGAGGAAGCCAGGATCGACAACCCGCGCGACGCCAAGAAATACGGCATCGAGACCATCTACCAGACGCTGGCGCTGGCCGACAACGTCGACGCCGCTGCCAACATCTTCCTCGGGCGCGAGCTGCGCACGAAACGGGGAACGCTCGACGACGTGGCGATGGAATCGCAGACCCGCAAGGTGATGGGCCGGCTGAACCCGCGTTTCCAGCGCTTCAAGGAGCCGGTGATCAAGCTCTCCGGCGGCCAGCGTCAATCGGTGGCCATCGCCCGCGCCATCCATTTCAATGCCCGCATCCTGATCATGGACGAGCCGACGGCGGCGCTGGGGCCGCAGGAAACGGCGCAGGTGGGCGAGCTGGTCAGGCAGTTGAAGGCCGACGGCATCGGCATCTTCCTGATCAGCCACGACATCCACGACGTCTTCGACCTCGCCGACCGCGTCTGCGTGATGAAGAACGGCCAGGTGGTCGGCACCGCCCGCACCCGCGACGTCACCAAGGACGAGGTGCTGGGCATGATCATCCTCGGCAAGTGCCCGCCGGGCGCGACGCCGGGACCCGGCGCGATGCGCGCGGCGGCCTGAGCGGCAAATGAAAGGGGGAGCCGCAAGGCTCCCCCTTTGTCCGGGCCAATCCCGAAATCAGCGGCAGCGCGCTTCGTAGATGCGGCCGCGTTCGTCGCGATAGCGGCACCAGCCCGGCCGGTCGGCCGAGCGGCCGATCAGGTAGCCGGCGGTTCCGCCGATCGCCGCGCCGGCAAGGGCGCCGCCGGCGCGGCCGGTGGCCAGGCCGCCGATCGCCGCACCCATGGCCGCGCCGCCGACCGCCGTCTGCTCGGCGGTGGTGCAGCCCGAGACCAAACCCGACAGCATCAATACCGATGCGGCTGCGATCATCAATTTCTTCATCCGTGCCTCCATGACATTCGGGGGGACCCTTCCCATCCGAACATGACGGGAAGATGTGACGCAATCAAGCCCTGGCAAGCCTCATCAGGCCCTAGCGATGCACGACGGTTTCCGTTCCCTTTCCGCCTCGGCTCGACGCGACGAGAACTTCACCGGGCGCATATGGTTCCACCGAGGCGGTCAGTCTTCCGTCCGCCGACACGTTCCAGACGATCTCGGCGTCGGTTTCGGTCAGGAGCGGGTCGACCTCGAAGCATTGCGCGAACAGGCGCGGCGCCGCGCCTTCATGGCGGGCGGCGATGGCCGGGCGTTCGGCTTCGCAATCCTCGACGGCTTCATAGATCGCCGTTGGCGTCGGCATCTCGCGGCAGGCGGCGAGATCGGGCGAACATCCGACGATCAGCAGGAAGGCAGCGATGTGTTCCATGATCGTGGTCCTTTCACCGAATTAACGCGCAGTCGCCGCGCGCGGTTCCGCTTCACCATTCCGCAAGCGGTTCCATGGCAGGCTGGCGGCCCCTCGAAGGACCACGACCATGACGAGCGCCGCCCGGCTGGAAGCCTTTCTCGAAATGATGAGCGCCGAACGCGGCGCGAGCGACAACACGCTCGCCGCCTATGCCCGCGACCTCGACGACGCCTCCTCCTTCCTCGGCGGCCGGCTGGCCGAGGCGGCGACGCAGGACCTGCGCGCCTTCCTCGACGATATCGCCGGCCGCGGCTTCGCGGCCACGTCGCAGGCGCGCAAGCTGTCGGCGCTGCGCCAGTTCTTCCGCTTCCTCTATGCCGAGGGGCTGCGCGAGGACGACCCGACAGCGACGCTCGACGCGCCGCGCAAGGAGCGCCCGCTGCCCAAGACCATGCGCGAGGACGCGGTCCTGCGGCTGATCGCCCGCGCCGAGGCCGAGAAGCGGGAGGCGCGGGGCGCCGCCGACCCGCAGACCCGCCTTGCCGCCTGCCGGCTCAACGCGCTGGTCGAGACGCTCTACGCCACCGGCCTGCGCGTCTCGGAGCTGGTCGCGCTGCCGGTCGGCGTGGCGTTGCGCGACGAGCGCTTCTTCGTCGTCCGCGGCAAGGGGGCGAAGGAACGCATGGTGCCGCTGTCCCACGCCGCGCGGGCGGCGCTGAAGGACTGGCTCGTCCTGCGCGCGGCGCAGCCGGAGCTGGCGGACAGCCCGTTCCTGTTTCCGTCGTCGTCGGAGAGCGGCCATCTGCCGCGCCAGGTGTTCGCGCGCGAACTGAAGGCGCTCGCCGCCCGCGCCGGCGTGCCGGCGGCGAAGGTGTCGCCGCACGTCCTGCGCCACGCCTTCGCCAGCCACCTGTTGCAGAACGGCGCCGACCTGCGTGCGGTGCAGCAGCTTCTCGGCCACGCCGACATCTCGACCACGCAAATCTACACCCATGTGCTCGAAAACCGGCTTGCCGAAACCGTCGCGCGGCATCATCCGCTTGCCGACTAGGCCGGCTGTCGCTATGTGAGGCACAGTTTTTGCTCGCTAAGGCCGCCTCGCGACGGCTTTTCACACCTTGACCCCGCGCTCGGAACCTTGACGGCGGATGTTCAACTATCTCGATTTCGAAAAGCCGGTCGCCGACCTCGAAGGCAAGATCATGGAGCTGAAGAAGCTCCCCGACAGCGGCGAGGCCGTCGATGTCGGCGACGAGATCGCCCGGCTCGAAAAGCGCTCGCAGGAGGCCCTGCGCGAGGTCTACCGGCAGTTGACCCCGTGGCAGAAGGTGCAGGTGGCGCGCCACCCCGACAGGCCGCACTGCCTCGACTATGTGCGGGCGCTGTTCAGCGAGTTCACGCCGCTGGCCGGCGACCGCGCCTTTGCCGAGGACCAGGCGCTGCTGGCGGGCTTCGCCCGCTTTCGCGGCGAGCCGGTGGCGGTGCTCGGGCAGGAGAAGGGCAACGACACCAGCACCCGGCTGAAGCACAATTTCGGCAGCGCCCGGCCCGAGGGTTATCGCAAGGCGGTGCGGGTGATGGAGCTGGCCGACCGCTTCGGCATCCCCGTCGTCAGCCTGGTCGACACCGCCGGCGCCTATCCCGGCATCGGCGCCGAGGAGCGCGGCCAGGCCGAGGCCATCGCCCGCTCGACCGAGGCCTGCCTCGGCCTGAAGGTGCCCAACATCTCCGTCGTCATCGGCGAGGGCGGCTCGGGCGGGGCCATCGCCATCGCGGTGGCCAATCACGTCTACATGCTGGAGCATTCGATCTATTCGGTGATCTCGCCGGAGGGCGCGGCCTCGATCCTGTGGCGCGACACCACGCGCTCGAAGGACGCGGCGACCTCGATGAAGATCACCGCCCAGGACCTGCTCGAGCTGAAGATCATCGACGGCGTCGTCGCCGAGCCGCTCGGCGGCGCCCACCGCAACCGGGAGGCCGTGATCGAGGCGACCGGCGCGCAGATCGCCAAGGGCTTCGCCGAGCTCCGCGCCGCGCCGATGGACTATCGCGAGCACCGCCGCGAGAAGTTCCTCGCCATGGGCCGCAGCCTGTAATTGTAGCACGTCCTCGCCGCCTCCGGCACGGCTTCGCCACAAAATCGCCGCGCCCGTCCGCTCAATGGGCGGATGTCGGCGGCGATTTCCCGACGCCGCGTCGCGATGACTTTCGCGTGAGGGCCGATCGGTAAAGATTGCGGTAAGGAAATTTCAAGGTTAACCGGCCACAACAGGGCCAGGGGTTGGGTTCAAGGGTTGGGTTCAGGGGCCCGGGTTCAAGGCGATGACGGTTCGGGAACGCGACGGCCCGCATCCATGGTGAAAGCACGATCCGCACTGAGATGAAAACGAGTCTTGCCACCTCCGGCCTCGCGCGCGCGGGCCTTCTCGCCCTCACGGTTGCCCTCGGCGGCGTCCTTGCCGGCTGCACGGAGGCGACGCTCACCGACGTCTCGCCCAAGGCGACCAAGCAGTTGCCGCCGGAGCTGGTGAAGTCGATGCGCGCCAAGGGCATGACCCCGACCTCGCCGATCATGGTCCGCATCTTCAAGGAGGAAAGCAAGCTCGAGGTCTGGAAGCAGAAGGACAACGGCCGCTACGACCTCGCCGCCTCATACGACATCTGCAAGTGGTCGGGCCGGCTCGGGCCCAAATTCACCGAGGGCGACCGCCAGGCGCCGGAAGGCTTCTACATGGTGCGTCCGCACCAGATGAACCCGAAATCGAGCTATCACCTGTCGTTCAACATCGGCTTCCCCAACGCCTATGACCGCGCCCATGGCCGCAGCGGCCAGCACCTGATGGTGCATGGCGCGTGCTCGTCGGCCGGCTGCTACTCGATGACCGACGAGCAGGTCGAGCAGATCTACGCCTTCGGCCGCGACGCCTTCCGCGGCGGGCAGACCGAGTTCCAGATCCAGGCGTTTCCCTTCCGCATGACCGCCGCCAACATGGCGCGCTACAAGGACGACCCGAACTATCCGTTCTGGAAGATGCTGAAGGAAGGCTACGACCACTTCGAGATCACCAAGGTGCCGCCGAAGGTGGACGTGTGCGAGAAGCGCTACGTCTTCAACCGCGTGACGGAGCCGGGCAGGGCGTTCCAGGCCGGCGCCGCCTGCCCGGTGACGACCCAGCCGGAAAACCTGACCGTCGCCTATCGCAGCTACCAGTCGAGCTATGACAGCGCCTTTTCCGCCGCGCTCGCCGGACAGGGCAAGGCGATCGCGCCGTCGCCGTCGATCGCCGGCGTCAAGGAGGCGAGCCTCGTCGCCGACTGGTCGCGCCGCCGCGCCCGCGGCGAGAAGGTGACGCGCGAGCCGCCGACGCTGGAGCGGCCGCAGATTCTCGCGGCAGAGCCGGCGATGCCGGCCGCCACGGCCGCTATCCCGACGCCGCCGCCCGCCGCCCCTGCCCCGACCCAGGCGCCGGAGACGCAGCAGGCCGAGGCGGCGTCCGAAAGCGCTCCCGCCGCCGCGCCGCAGACCAGCATGCGCAAGCGCCTGCTCGGCATGTTCGGCGGCTAGGGCCTTGCCCGGCGATCCGGTTCGCGGTCCGGCAGACGAGACGGCCGCGATCTACGACCTCAAGGGACTCAACTGCCCGCTGCCGGTGCTGCGCGCGCGCAAGCGGCTGGCCGGCATGGCGCCGGGCGCGCGCCTGTGGGTCGAGACCACCGACCCGCTCGCGGTCATCGACATCCCCGCCTTCTGCGCCGAGGACGGCCACGCGCTGGTGACGAGCGAGACCGCGGCGAGTGGCCATCGCTTCCTGATCGAGCGGAAATAGCCGGTGCCGTCGGGCGACCCGACGCCCAGGCGGCCTACCTTTTGAATCCGGCGATCGCCAGCGGGTTGTCGGCAAGCGCGGCGCGGTCCGGCGCGTCGATCGCCGGCTCGCCGGTGAAGGCGGCGAACAGCCGCCGGGCATAATCCTGCGGCATGTCGCAGGTGATGAGCACGATGCGGGTGCCGCGCGCGCCGCGCTCCATGTCCCGCGGCCAGGCCGGCAGCCGCGCCGGCGGGTGCATCAGCTTCTGGACGCCGTGGATGACCAGCGGCCGCTCCGGGTCTTCCGCCAGCTCGATGATGCCCTTCATGCGCAAGAGCTTCTCGCCCTGGGTGGCGCGCAGCAGGTCGAGGAACGCCTCGACCGCCGCGAAGGGCAGCGGCCGCTCGTGCCGCAGCGCAACCGTGGCGATGCGGCCGTCGTGATGGTGATGGTCGTGATCGTGATGATGGTGATGCGCGTGCCCGGCCTCGCCCAGCCAGCGGCGCACGTCGGCGGTCTTGGTCGCCGGATCGTAGAGCCCGCAATTGACCAGCGCCGACGCCGACGCGCCCTCGACGGCCTCGATGACCGGCGCGGCGGGATTGAGCCGCCGCAGCCGCGCCCGCAACGGGCCGAGCTCGTCCGGCGCGGCAAGCTCGGTCTTGGTCAGGACGATGCGGTCGGCGACCGCGACCTGGCGCACGGCCTCGGCGTGGGCGTCGAGCGTCGCCGGCGCGTTGACCGCATCGACGACGCAGACGACGCCGTCGAGCCGGAGCGCCTGCATCAGCACCGGATGCCCCATCACCGATTGCAGCACCGGCACCGGATCGGCAAGCCCGGTGGTCTCGATGACGATGCGGGCGAGCGGCGCGATCCGGCCGAGCTGCGCCCGCTCGATCAGGTCCGACAGCGTGTCGACCAGCTCGCCGCGCACCGTGCAGCACAGGCAGCCGTCCGACAGCTCGATCACCCCGTCGCTGGCCTGCTCGACCAGGAGATGGTCGATCGAGACCTCGCCGAACTCGTTGATGATGACGGCGGTGTTCGTCAGCGCCGGGTCCTTCAGGAGCCGGTTGAGCATCGTCGTCTTGCCCGAGCCGAGGAACCCGGTGACGATCGAGACGGCGATCGGCTGCGCCATCGCTCTAGCCGCCCTGGGCCATCGGCGCCACGCCTTCGGGCGTGTAGTCGGGACGCGGCGTCGGGATCGGCACGTCGGCATATTCCGGCACGTCCGGCCTCGGCCCGGTCGCGCCGCCGAGCGCGACCGCAACGGGCTGGCGCGGGCGCAGCAGCTCCTTCGCGAGGTAGGGCGAGGTGTAGAGCGGCTTTCCGCCCGGCCCGCGCGCCTCGGTCACCGCCTTCCAGTGCTCGGGCGTGCAGATGACCGGCCGCAGGTTGACCGCCGAGGCCGCCTCCTTGCCGGAAGGCCGCAACTGGCCGAGATAGGGCGCGCCGTCGCCGGGCAGCGCGAAGCCGCGCGCCAGCATGTTGGCCGCCTTGTCGGCGCGCGCCTCCACCGTCGGCTCGCCGATGACCACGGCGAGCAGGCTGCGGCCGCCGCGCGTCGCCGAGGCGACCAGGTTGAAGCCCGACGGGCAGGTGTAGCCGGTCTTCATGCCGTCCGCGCCCTGGAAGCGCAGGATCAGGTCGTTGTGGTTCTCGATCAGCTTGTTGTCGGCCGTCAGCGCCTCGATCGAATAGTAATGCGCGTATTCGGGGAACTCGTTGCGCAGCGCCAGCGCCAGCACGGCGAGATCGCGCGCGGTCGTCACCTGCTCGTCGGAATGCAGCCCGTGCGGATTGACGAAGCGGGTGCCGGTCATGCCGAGCCGGACGGCCTCCGCGTTCATCCGCTTGGCGAAGGCGGCGCGCGAGCCGGTCAGGCTCTCGGCCACGGCGGTGGCGACGTCGTTGGCCGACTTGACCATCAGGATCTTGATGGCGTTGTCGACGGTCAGCACCGAGCCCGGCTTGTAGCCCATCTTGCTCGGCGGCTCCTTGGCCGCGCGCTCCGAGATGCGCACGGGCGATTGCAGCGTGATCTCGCCCGCCTTGACGGCGCGCAGCAGCACGAGGGTGGTCATCAGCTTGGTCAGCGAGGCAGGATACCACGGCGCGAAGGCGTCCTCGTGCTCCAGCACCTTGCCGGTGCCGAGATCGACCAGCACCGCGGGGCCGGCCCGGGCAGCGGTCGGGGCTGCCAGCCCCAGCGCCAACCCCAGCACCAGCGCCTTGCCTGCCGAAACGATGCGTGCGGAAAACTGTCTGCGCATGAACTGGCCCGTATTCGCCTCTTGCCGCCGTCGCGCCCGGGTCGGTATGGTCGTCGGCAAATCGCCGGACCCGGCCCGGGCCGCCGCTTGCGGCCTTCTGGGCAGCTATCTAACCTATGTGTCGCCAGAATGGCAAAGCCCCATGCCCCCGGGGGCGAGCCCGATCATGAGGAATCCCCGCCATGCCGATCCTGAACCGCGCCGCAGAGCTTCACGATGAGGTGACCGGCTGGCGCCGCCACCTGCACGCCATGCCCGAGACCCTCTACGACGTGCACCGCACCGCCGCCTTCGTCGAGGAGAAGCTGAGGGAATTCGGCTGCGACGAAGTCGTCTCCGGCATCGGCCGCACCGGCGTCGTCGGCATCATCCGCGGCAATTCCGGCGGCAATCCCGACGGCGGGCCGGCCATCGGCCTGCGCGCCGACATGGACGCGCTGCCGCTGACCGAGATCACCGGCAAGCCCTGGGCCTCGCAGACGCCGGGCAAAATGCATGCCTGCGGCCATGACGGCCACACTGCCATGCTGCTCGGCGCCGCGAAATACCTCGCCGAGACGCGGGCCTTCGCCGGCTCGGTCGCGGTCATCTTCCAGCCGGCGGAGGAAGGCGGGGCCGGCGGCAAGGCGATGGTCGACGACGGGATGATGGAGCGCTTCGGCATTTCCCGCGTCTTCGGCATGCACAACATGCCGGGCCTGCCCGTCGGCCATTTCGCCATCCGGCCCGGCCCGATCATGGCGGCGACCGCCGAGTTCACCGTTTCGGTCGCGGGCAAGGGCGGCCATGCGGCGATGCCCCACGCCACGCTCGACCCGCTGGTGGCGGCGAGCCAGCTCGTGCTGGCGTTGCAGACCATCGTGTCGCGCACCGTCGACCCGATCGATTCGGCCGTGGTCTCGGTCACCAAGTTCCACGCCGGCGACGCCTACAACGTCATCCCGCAGACGGCCGAGCTCGCCGGCACCATCCGCACGCTGCGCAACGAGGTCGCCGAGGCCATCTTCACCCGCATGCGCGCCATCTGCGACGGCATCGCCGCCGCCGCCGGCGTCGGCATCGATCTCAGGATCGACGTCAACTATCCCGTCACCCGCAACGACCCCGAGGAAGCCGCCTTCGCCGCCGACGTCGCCCGCGGGATCGCCGGCGCCGACGCCGTAGATCCGGCCGTGCTGCCGGTGATGGGGGGCGAGGATTTCTCCTACATGCTCGAGGCGCGCCCCGGCGCCTTCATCTTCGCCGGCAACGGCGACAGCGCCGGCCTTCACAACCCCGCCTACGATTTCAACGACGAGCTGATCCCGCACGGCATCTCCTACTGGGTCAGGCTCGCCGAGACCGCGCTCGGACGCTGAGGCCAGCCGAGAGGACAGGCCGGAAACACAAACAGGAAATACGGGACAAAAGGACGAAAGGCCCGGCGCTCGCGCGCCGGGCCTTTCTGCTTTCCGGTTCGAAATCCGGGGCCTGTCCAACTCGGAGCGGCGGACCTTGCAACGAACGCCCGATCCGCTATCTCCTTTGCCTGGCCGCACTCATGCGGCGCCGGACGTGTCCGTCCGGCTGCAAGGCGCCCTAGTTCTCGAGATAGTCGTAGGTGCCGCCCTTCCACTCGTAGAAGACGTAGCCCGGCAGCTTGACGTCGCCCTTGTCGTCGAAGGACGACTCGCCGAGCACGGTCTTGAAGGTGCCCTCGTTCAGCGCCTTGACCACGCCGTCGAAGTCGGTCGAGCCGGCAGCCGTGGCCGCGTCGGCCCAAGCCTGCACCGCGGCGTAGGTGTAGAGCACGTAGCCTTCCGGCTCGACGCCCTTGGCACGGAACTTCTCGACCAGCGGCGCCGCATCCGGGTTCTTGCGCGGGTCGGGCGAGAACGTCATCAGCGTGCCTTCGCCGGCATCGCCGGTGATCGCCCAGTACTCGTCGGTCACGAGCGCGTCACCCGAGACGAGGACGGTGTCCATGCCCTGCTCGCGCATCTGGCGCACGATCAGGCCGGCTTCCGTGTGGTAGCCGCCGACATAGAGCACGCCGACGCCCTCGGCCTTCAGCTTGGAGACGAGCGCGGTGTAGTCCTTCTCGCCGGCGGTGTAGGCTTCGTAGAGCGCCGGCTTGCCGCCCGCCTTCTCGTAGGCCGCCATGGTCGCGTCGGCGAGGCCCTGGCCATAGGCGGTCTTGTCGTGGATGAACGCCACCTTCTTGTCCGGGAAGTTGTCGACCAGGAACTGGCCGGCGACGTCGCCCTGCTGGTCGTCGCGGCCGCACATGCGGAACACGCCGGGGCCGGGACGCTCGTCGGTGAAGACCGGATTGGTCGAGGCCGGCGAAATCTGGACGATGCCTTCCTCGGCATAGACGGCCGAAGCCGGGATCGACGAGCCCGAGCAGAAGTGGCCGGCGACGAGAACGACGCCCTGGCCGGCGAACTGGTTGGCGACCGCGACCGCCTGCTTCGGATCGCAGGCGTCGTCACCGATCTCGAGCTTCAGCTGCTCGCCGAGCACGCCGCCGGCGGCGTTGATGTCCGCGACGGCCATTTCGGCACCGGCCTTCATCTGCGCGCCGAACGAGGCATACTGCCCCGTCATCGGGCCCGCGGTGGCGATGACGATGTCCGCAAGAGCGGGGCTCGAGAAAACCAGGCCGAGCGCCGCGCCTGCCAAAAGTGCCTTCTTCATGATGACTCCCATAAACACCTGAAGGTTTCCTGCGCCGGGCCAGACGGTGTTATTGCTCCCGTCCCGGCGACCTGCGGGCGTTCCCTACCCGCTTGCTCGACATAAAAGCCCAATTCTCCAATGAAAGAAAGGCTTTCTTGCCGATCCTGGTTCGCGGCCCGAAAGCCGCGAAAATCCGTCGCGGCCGGCCGTTTCAGGCGGCTCCCATTCGCTTCAGGAAGCCGTATTGCCGCTCCATCTGCGCCCGGCGCGTCAGCGTGAAGCCGATCGCCGCGGCGATCAGCAGCACGATCAGGTCGACGACGTAATAATGCGGCGACAGCAGCGTTCCCTTGAACAGGGCGAAGTGGATGAAGCGCGTCGCCGCCGCCAGGAGCACCATGTAGATGACGATCTGGCGGGTTCCCTGCCAGACGCCGGCCAAGGCGCGCCCGGTCATGTAGGCCGCGCCGCCGGCGAGCACCACCGTGACCAGCATGAACTCCCAGAAGGTGACTTCCCAGATCAGCGTGTTCTGATGTTCCATGGTCCGCCCCTTGCCTAGTGCCGTCCGCCTTCGAGATAGGCGGCGCGTACTTCCTCGCGCTTCAGAAGCTCCGCGCCCGTCCCGCTCATGGTGATGTTGCCGTTGACCATCACATAGCCGCGATGCGCCAGCTTCAGCGCGTGGAACGCGTTCTGCTCGACGAGGAACACGGTCAGCCCCTCGTTGCGGTTCAGTTCCTTGATGACCTCGAAGATCTGCTTGACGATCAGCGGCGCGAGGCCGAGCGACGGCTCGTCGAGCAGAAGCAGCTTCGGCCGGCTCATCAGCGCGCGGGCGATCGCCAGCATCTGCTGCTCGCCGCCCGACAGCGTGCCGCCGCGCTGGGCCGCGCGCTCCCTCAGCCGCGGGAACAGCTCGAAGACGCGCTTCAGGTCGTCGTCGAAATGCTGCGGCGGCACGAGCAGCGCCCCCATCTGGAGGTTTTCCATCACCGTCATGCGCGGAAAGATGCGCCGTCCCTCCGGCGACTGGGCGATGCCGAGCTTCATGATCTCGTGCGTCGGCATGCGGGTGATGTCGGCGCCGTCATAGACGATCGAGCCGGCGCGCGCGCGCGGATCGCCGCAGATCGTCATCATCAGCGTCGACTTGCCGGCGCCGTTGGCGCCGATCAGCGTGACGATCTCGCCGCGATGGACGTCCATGTCGACGCCGCGCAGCGCGACGATCTTGCCGTAATAGGTTTCCACCCCGCGCACGGCGAGCAGCGGGTTCTGCGCAGCGTTGCTCATTTGCCGTCTCCCGCCGCCGTGGATTTCGTCAGGGATTGCGCCTGGCCCACCCAGTCCTCGCGCTCGATGCGGCCGGGGAAGGAGAGATAGGAGCCGACCCACTCGATCTCCTCCTCCCGCCAGGAGGCGATCTGCTCGAAATGCCAGATGCCGAGGCCGTTCAGCTTGCCGGCATTGACCGGTCCGATGCCCTTGATGACGGTCAGGTCGTCCGCGCCGCCCGCGCGCGGGGCGTCGAGGCCGGCGGGGCGCGCGCCGGGATGGCTTTCCGTCCCGGTCCCCGATTCGGGCCCCGTTTTGGCCCCGGATTCGGCCATGGCGGCGGCTGCCTCGCCCGGATCGACGTCCGGCACGTCTATGCCCGCCTCGGCCGCCGCCTCCTCGCCGAGCGCCTCGACGACCAGCGAGGCCACCTCCGGCACGTCCTCGATCTCCTCGTCCTCGACGCCGAGATAGGCGGCGATGACGCTGGGGTCGTTGCGGACGAAGTCGGCGTCGCCGTCGGAAATCTTCACGCCGTAGTCGAGCACGACGATATGGTCGGAAATCTCCATCACCACGCCCATGTCGTGCTCGATCAGCAGCACGGAGGTGTCGTGCTCCTTGCGGATATATTGCAGCAGCGCGTTCAGATCGGCCGATTCGCGCGGGTTCAGGCCCGCGGCCGGCTCGTCGAGGCACAGGAGATGCGGCTCGGTGCACATGGCGCGGGCGATCTCCAGCCGCCGCTGGTCGCCATAGGGCAGGTCGGCGGCGGGGTCGTCGGCGCGGTCGATCAGCTTGACCCGCTCCAGCCAGTAGACGGCCTTGTCGATCGCCTCCTTCTCGGCCTTGCGGAAGCCGGGCAGGTGCAGGATGCCGCCGACCGTGAAGTTCGACGCCACCATCAGCCGGTTGTGCTGGGCGACGAGCAGGTTCTCCAGCACCGTCATGCCGCCGAACAGGCGGATGTTCTGGAAGGTGCGGGCCACCTTGGCGTGCTTCGAAATCTCGAAGTCGGGCATCCGCTCGAGCAGGAAGACCGAGCCGTTTTCGGTGTGCTCCCACTTCTTGCCCGTCTGCGTCAGCCGGTCGACGGCCTCCTGCTGGCGGCCGGGGCCGTGGCGCATGACGATGCGCCCCTCCGTCGGCTTGTAGAAGCCGGTGACGCAGTTGAAGACCGTGGTCTTGCCGGCGCCGTTGGGGCCGATCAGGGCGGTGATCTCGCCGCGGCCGACGCTGAACGACAGGTCGTTGATGGCGACCAAGCCGCCGAAGCGCATCGTCAGATGCTCGACCGAGAGGATGGGATCGACGTTCCAGGCGGCGGCCGCGCCGGGAGTGGTTTCAGCTTTCATGACAGCGGCAGACATCAGTGACCCTCGCCCTGCGCGACCATGTCGGCGCCGATTTTCTTCTTGTGCTTGTAGATGACCGACGGCTCGCGCGAGGCGATCAGGCCGCGCGGCTTCCACACCATGATCAGCACCATGGCGAGGCCGAAGATCAGCATGCGGTATTGCACGGGGTCGAAATCGGGCCCGAAGATCTGGCCCAGGAAGCCGAGGTTGCGCAGCATCTCCATGCCGCCGATCATGATGACCGAGGCGATGACGACGCCGACCTGCGACCCGAGCCCGCCCAGCACCACGATGGCGAGGATGATCGCCGATTCGATGAAGGTGAAGCTCTCCGGCGAGACGAAGCCCTGCCGCGTGGCGAAGAACGAGCCGGCGAAGCCGCCGAACATCGCGCCGATGGCGAAGGCCGTCAGCTTGGTGTTGGTGGTGTTGATGCCGAGCGAGCGGCAGGCGATCTCGTCCTCGCGCAAGGCCTCCCACGCCCGGCCGATCGGCAGCCGGCGCAGCCGCATCGTCACCAGATGGGTGACGACCGCGAGGATCAGGATGATGAAGTAGAGATAGACGAAGCGGTGGATGGTCGAGAACGGGATGCCGAAATAATCGGCGAAGCCGCCCTCGCCACGCGTGAACTCGAGCCCGAAGAGGGTCGGCTTCGGGATGCCGGAAATGCCGTTCGGCCCGCCGGTGAACTCGTACCAGTTCAACAGCACGATGCGGATGATCTCGCCGAAGGCCATGGTGACGATGGCGAGGTAGTCGCCGCGCAGCCTGAGCACGGGGAAGCCGAGGATGACGCCCCAGAACATGGCGAGGAGGCCGGCCAGCGGCAGCGCCGTCCAGAAGCCGATGAACTCGAAATTGGTCGACAGCAGCGCGAAGGAATAGGCCCCGAGCGCGTAGAAGGCGACGTAGCCGAGATCGAGCAGGCCGGCGAGGCCGACGACGATGTTCAGCCCCCAGCCGAGCATGACGTAGGTCAGGATCAGGATCGACAGGTCGATGTACTGGCGCTGCTGGCCGGGAAAGAACGTCATGATGAAGAACGGCAGCGCGATCGCCGCCGCCAGCATCGCCCAGTTCACCCAGCCGCTCATGTCGGGCAGGCGCCCCGCCAGCCGGGCCGCGCCGCCGCGTCTGGCCGCGCCAGCGGGCGCGCGGCCGAAGACGAACAGGTTGAGCCCCAGCCGCACCCCGAAGACGAGCGCGATCGAGACGAACCACAGCCCCCAGCGGGTGGAGAGCGCAAGCCCGCCCGGCGCGATGTCGGTCTTGAGAGCGAGGAAGAAGAAGCCGAGCACCGCGACCAGAAGCGCCGCGATGAAGGCGTCGCGGACGGCGTCCGCGAAACGGGAGTTTGCGGAGTTTGCTACGTTGGCCATGGGTCAGACCTTTTCGACTTCGGGCTTGCCGAGCAGGCCGGAGGGCAGGAAGATGAGCACGATGGCCAGGATCGAGAACGCCGCCACGTCCTTGTACTCGACGGTGAAGTAGCCCGACCAGAACACCTCGATCAGGCCGATCAGCAGGCCGCCGAGCATGGCCCCCGGCAGCGAGCCGATGCCGCCGAGCACCGCCGCCGTGAACGCCTTGATGCCGGCGAGGAAGCCGATGTAGAAGTCGATCACGCCGTAGAGCAGCAGGAACATGAAGCCGGCGACGGCGGCGAGCGCGGCGCCCATGACGAAGGTCAGCGAGATGGTGCGGTCGACGTTGACGCCGAGCAACGCGGCCATCCTGCGGTCCTGCTCGCACGCCCGCTGGGCGCGGCCGAGAGCGGTCTTGTTGATCAGCAGCGTGAACGCCGCCATCAGCACGATGGTGGTGACGATGATGATCAGCTGCATGTAGGAGAGCTGGACCACGATCGCGCCGGTCTCGGCATTGCCCTCCATCAGAATGACGCCGCCCTGGATCTGCGGCGGCAGCGGCTTGACGCGGGCGCCCTGGCTGACGCGGACGAAGTTCTGGAGCAGGATCGACATGCCGATGGCGGTGATCAGCGGCGCGAGGCGGAACGAGCCGCGCAGCGGCCGGTAGGCCATGCGCTCGACGGTCCAGCCCCAGGCCGAGGTGAAGATCATCGCCACGATCAGCACGATCAGCAGCACCAGCGGCAGGAAGGCGAAGCCGAGGACGGAGGTCAGGATCAGGAACATCGTCAGCGCGATGAACGATCCGATCATGAAGATGTCGCCATGGGCGAAGTTGATCATGCCGATGATGCCGTACACCATCGTGTAGCCGATCGCGATCAGCCCATAAATCGAGCCGAGCGTCAGCCCGTTGATAAGCTGCTGGACGAAATATTCCATTCCCGTGCCGCTCCCCTGGGGCGTCGCCGGCAGGCGCGTCCCTTTCTGTTATTCTTCTAGTCCTATTACGTCGAAGCCGGATTGCAACGGCAAAATTCGGCCGCCGTCTTCCCCTCGACATCTCGCAGCGGCGTGTCTGCGCACGCCTGCCGCTCTTCCGGACCGATGCGGAAGCTAGCATTCACCGAATGCAATGTCCTTGCTCCAACGCACGATGATTTCGGAATTTCCGCAAAGATTTGCAGTGTATCTCCAAACAGTAGCGATTTCTTGCTCGCCCTGGCCCGACGATAATTCCATTCAGCCCCAATTGTCAGCCGCGAATCCGACAATTTCACCGCGCCCGGCAGCCGCGGCGCGGCACCGCGACCGGGCATGAAAAACACACAGCAAGTTCATTCCGGCGCGCCCCCGCCGGGGCGCGAAGAAAAAACGGGCGCCCTCGCGGACGCCCGTCATGGGCCGCGCGAACCCGCGCGCGGCCTATCTCACCATCGGCCGACTTCGTCGTCGGCCTGCTTCGTCGCCGGCCTACTTCATCGTCGGGATGACGAATTCCGCGCCGTCCTTGACGCCGCTCGGCCAGCGCGAGGTCACCGTCTTGGTCTTGGTGTAGAAGCGGAAGGCGTCCGCCCCGTGCTGGTTCAGGTCGCCGAAGCCGGACGCCTTCCAGCCGCCGAAGGTGTAGTAGGCGATCGGCACCGGGATCGGCACGTTGACGCCGACCATGCCGACCTGGACGCGGCTGGCGAAGTCGCGGGCGGCGTCGCCGTCGCGGGTGAAGATCGAGACGCCATTGCCATATTCGTGCTCGTTGGGCAGGCGGATCGCGTCCTCATAGGTGGCGGCGCGCACCACCGACAGCACCGGGCCGAAGATCTCCTCCTTGTAGATCTTCATGTCCGGCGTCACCTCGTCGAACAGGCAGCCGCCCATGTAGTAGCCGTTCTCGTAGCCCTGCATGGTGAAGCCGCGGCCGTCGACCAGGAGCTTGGCGCCCTCCTTGACGCCGGTGTCGACATAGGCCTTGACGCGCGCCAGCGCCTCCCTGGTCACCAGCGGGCCGAAATCGGCCGAGATGTCGGTCGAGGGGCCGACCTTCAGGCTTTCGACGCGCGGGATCAGCTTCTCGACCAGCCGGTCGGCGGTCTCCTTGCCCACCGGCACCGCGACCGAGATCGCCATGCAGCGCTCGCCGGCCGAGCCGTAGCCGGCGCCGATCAGCGCGTCGACGGTCTGGTCCATGTCGGCGTCGGGCATGATGATCATGTGGTTCTTGGCGCCGCCGAAGCACTGCACGCGCTTGCCGTTGGCGCAGCCGCGCGAATAGATGTAGTGCGCGATCGGCGTCGAGCCGACGAAGCCGATGGCCTTGACGTCCGCGTCGTCGAGGATGGCGTCGACCACCTCCTTGTCGCCGTTGACGACGTTGAGGATGCCGGCAGGCAGGCCCGCCTCGAAGAACAGCTCGGCGAGGCGCATCGGCACCGACGGGTCGCGCTCCGACGGCTTCAGGATGAAGGCGTTGCCGGCGGCGATGGCCGGCGCGATCTTCCACAGCGGGATCATCGCCGGGAAGTTGAACGGGGTGATGCCGGCGACGACGCCGAGCGGCTGGCGCATCGAGTAGACGTCGATGCCGGGGCCGGCGCCGTCGGTGAACTCGCCCTTCATCATGTGCGGCGCGCCGATCGAGACCTCGACCACTTCGAGGCCGCGCTGGATGTCGCCCTTGGCGTCGGGAATGGTCTTGCCGTGCTCGCGCGCCAGCGCGTCGGCGAGCTGGTCCATCTCGCCCTGAACCAGCTCGAGGAACTTCATCAGCACCCGCACGCGGCGCTGCGGGTTGGTCGCCGCCCAGGCCGGCTGCGCCGCCTTGGCGTTCTCCACCGCCGCGCGCAGCTCGGCCGCGCTCGCCAGCGCCACCTTGCCGCGCACCGAGCCGTCCATCGGCTGCATGATGTCCTGGCTGCGCCCGCTGTTGCCGGCGACGCACTTGCCGCCGATGAAATGCCCGACCTCGATCATGGTTTCTCTCCCTTGAAGACACCGGGGCTCGCAGAGCCCCTGAAGACATCAACCGCATTGTCCCGTGACGGGCGCGCGAATGCAACGCGAGCAAATCCGCATCCGTTGTGCGAAAAATAAAGTTCTTGCGCTTCCGATCATCATTTGTTGCAATGCAATCACGGAAGCGACCGCGACGGGCAGGCCACGATGAACTGGGACGACGTTCGCATCTTCCTCGCCGTGGCGCGGGCGGGACAGATTCTCGGCGCGGCGCGGCGGCTGGAGCTGAACCACGCCACGGTGTCGCGCCGCATCGCGGCGCTGGAGAAGTCGCTCGGCGCCAAGCTGTTCCGGCGGCTGACCACCGGCTCGGAGCTGACCGCCGAGGGCCAGCGCTTCCTCGTCGTCGCCGAGCGCATCGAGGCCGACATGATTGCGGCCCGCGCCGACATCGCCGGCGAAGGCGACGAGGTCGCCGGCACGGTGCGCATCGGCGCGCCCGACGGTTTCGGCGTCGCCTTCCTCGCGCCGAGGCTGGGCGTGCTGACCGAGCGCCACCCGCAGCTCTCGATCCAGCTCGTGCCGGTGCCGCGCTCGTTCTCGCTGTCGCGGCGCGAGGCCGACATCGCCATCACCGTCGAGCGCCCGACCGAGGGGCGGCTGGTGGCGGCCAAGCTCGTCGACTACACGCTCGGCCTCTATGCCTCGCGCGCCTATGCGGCGCGCCACGGCCTGCCGGCCACGCTGGCCGAGCTGAAGCGCCACCGCCTGATCGGCTATGTCGCCGATCTCCTGATCAGCCTGTCGCTCGACTACGGCCCGGAGATCATGCCCGACTGGCAGGCGAGCTTCGGCGTCTCCTCGGCGCTCGGCCAGCTCGAGGCGGTGCGCTCGGGCGCGGGGATAGGCATCCTCCACACCTTCATCGCCCGCGCCCATGACGACCTGGTGCCGGTCGAGGTCGCCGCCCCGATCCGCCGCGCCTACTGGCTGGTCTATCACGAGACGGTCAGGCCGCTGCGCCGCGTCCAGGCGGTGTCCTCGTTCATCGCCTCGCTCGTCGAGGCCGAGCGGTCGGGCTTCCTGTGATCGCCTGCCCGCTCTGTTGCCTGCCGGCCGCGGCGCCGGTAGAAGCCGGTCGTCGAAACCCACGAGCCTTGCCCAAGGAGTTGCCATGACCATCATCCGCCACGAGACCGGCCCGCGCATGAGCGAGGCCAACATCTTCAACGGCGTCATCTATCTCGCCGGCCAGGTCGCAGAGGGCGCGACGGCCAGGGAGCAGACCGAAGGCGTGCTGGCCGAGATCGACCGGCTGCTGGCGCTGTGCGGCTCATCGAAGGAGCGCATCCTGTCGGCGCAGATCTGGCTGGCCGATATGGCCGATTTCGCCGAGATGAACGCGGCCTGGGACGCCTGGGTCGCGCCCGGCCACACCCCCGGCCGCGCCACCGGCGAGGCCAGGCTCGCGGCGCCGAAATACCGCGTCGAGATCATCGTCACCGCCGCGCAGAATATCTGACGCTACGTCATCTATACTTGCCGATCCTGTCCTGCCCCGCCCCCGCGGCGGGGCTTTTCTTTTCCGTTGCCGCGCTTTCGCGCCGCTGCCGGGCAAAAGGCGGCACCCGTTAATATAAGCGAAACCAGTCATCGCTTATGCATTAGCCGGGGCTTGGAAGGGGATACGCCAAAGGCATGATGCCGCGCTCCTGAATCCGGCAAGACCGGAATGTCGAACATTTCCAGCGCAGCGGCCGCCGCGCAGCGCCTTTCCGAGGCGCGCGAGGCCCGTGGAATCGCGCGAACGACACCGAAGGCAGACCGGCCGGTCGGTCTCAAGGAGACGGGAATGGCGAAAGCCGCAGGCGGAAGCATGACGCTCCCAAGCGAACTCGACATCAAGGCGGCCCAGCCTCTGGCGGCCGAATTCATCGCGGCGCGCGGCACGGACATCGCGCTCAACGCCTCGCAGGTCGAGCGCGTCGGCGCGCAGTGCCTGCAAGTGCTGCTGTCGGCCGCCGCGACCTGGAACGCCGACGGGCTGGAGCTTTCGCTCGAGGAGCCCTCGCCCGCCTTCGTCGACGCCGTCGCCATCGCCGGCCTCGACCTTTCCCGTTTCACGGCCCCCTCCGCGGCAAGGAATAGCTGATTATGGCGAAGACGATCCTGACCGTCGACGATTCGCGCACCATCCGCGAGATGCTCAAGGCCGCGCTGCTCGACGCGGGCATGGAGGTCGTCCAGGCAGAGGACGGCGTCCACGGGCTGGAAGTCCTCGAAACCTGCGATCCGGACGTCATCATCACCGACATCAACATGCCGCGCATGGACGGGTTCGGCTTCATCGAGGCCGTGCGCGGCTCCGGCCGCCACCGCGCCATTCCCATCCTGGTGCTGACCACCGAAAGCGTCGACGACAAGAAGGACCGCGCCCGCCGCGCCGGCGCCTCCGGCTGGATCATCAAGCCGTTCGATCCGGTCAAGCTCGTCACCGCCATCAACCGCGTCGCCGCCTGAGGAGGGGAAAGCATGTCCATGGACACGATGGCAGCCATCAAGCAGACCTTTTTCCAGGAATGCGACGAGCAGCTGACCGAACTGGAGGACGGTCTGCTCGCGATCGAGCGCGAGGAAGGCGACCTCGAGACGATCAACGCGGTGTTCCGCGCTGTGCACTCGATCAAGGGCGGGGCCGGCGCGTTCGGCCTCGACGACCTGGTGCGTTTCGCCCACACCTTCGAGACCACGCTCGACGGCATGCGCTCGGGCAAGCTCGGCATCACGCCGCAGGTCGTCAAGCTGATGCTGCGCTCGGCCGACATCCTGTCCGATCTGGTCCATATCGCCCGTGACGGCGGCGACATGGACGCCGCCCGCGTCGCGCAGATGACGGAAGAGCTGGCCCGCGCCGGCGGCGCCGCGCCGGCCCCCACGGCGGCCGTCGAGACAGCGCCCGCGCCCGCCTTCGAGCCGCTGGCGATGGCCATGGGGGGAGAGGGCGACGGCGCGGCGGTCGACGAGTTCGGCTTCGCGCCGGTCCAGATCTCGTTCGACACGCTGATCGCCGACGACGCGGCCGCCGGCATCCAAGCCGCGGTCAAGGTCCGTTTCGCGCCCAAGCCCGAACTCTACGCCAAGGCCAACGACGCGCTGCGGCTCCTGCGCGAGCTCGGCCGCCTCGGCGAGATGGAAGTGACCTGCGACACCTCGACGGTGCCGCTCCTGACCGAGCTCGACCCCGAGGGCGCCTATCTGTCGTGGGACATCGCCTTCGCCGGCGACGTCGAGGAAAGCGCCGTCCGCGAGATCTTCGAGTTCGTCGAGTTCGACTGCGACCTTTCGATCGAGACCGCCGTCGCCGGCCCGGTGATGGACGAGACCAACGCCGCCGAGACGGTGCAGGCCATCCTGGCGCAGGTCGCCGCCGCGGAAGCGGTCGAGGTCGAAGCGCCCGCCGCTCCGGCTGCCGCCGCTCCGGCAATCGCGCCGGCCGCGCCCCCCGCAGACAAGCTTGCGACGGACAAGCCCGCCGCCGCCAACAGCCAGCAGGCGGCACAGCCGGGCGCGACCATCCGCGTCGACCTCGACCGCGTCGACCGGCTGATCGACCTGGTCGGCGAGCTGGTCATCAACCAGTCGATGCTGGCCCAGCGCGTCATGGAGGCCGGCATCGCGCGGCTTTCCGACGTCGCCGTCGGCCTCGACGATCTCGAGCACCTGACGCGCGAGATCCAGGATTCGGTGATGGCGATCCGCGCCCAGCCGGTGCGGCCGATCTTCCAGCGCATGTCGCGGGTGGTGCGCGAGGTCGCCGACATGACCGGCAAGTCGGCCCGCCTCGTCACCGAGGGCGAGAACTGCGAGGTCGACAAGACCGTCATCGAGCGGCTGGCCGACCCGCTGACCCACATGATCCGCAACGCCATCGACCACGGCCTCGAAAAGCCGGAGGACCGCCTCGCGGCCGGCAAGCCCGAGCAGGGCACGGTCAGGATGATCGCCGCCCACCGTTCAGGGCGCGTCGTCATCGAGGTCTCCGACGACGGCGCCGGCATCAACCGCAGCCGCGTGCGCCAGATCGCGATCAACCGCGGCATCATCGCCGAGGACGCGCAGCTTTCCGACGCCGAGATCGACGACCTGATCTTCGCACCCGGCTTCTCCACCGCCGACACCATCTCCGACGTGTCGGGGCGCGGCGTCGGCATGGATGTCGTGCGCCGCTCGATCCAGGCGCTCGGCGGCCGCATCACCATCACCTCGCGGCCGGGCCAGGGCACCACCTTCACGCTGTCGCTGCCGCTGACGCTGGCCGTGCTCGACGGCATGGTCGTCACCGTGGCCGGCCAGACGCTGGTCGTGCCGCTGTCGGCCATCGTCGAGACCTTGCAGCCCAAGGCTCCCGACGTCCACGGGCTGGGGGAGAAGGCGCGCGTCATCGGCATCCGCGGCTCGTTCATCCCGCTGATCGACGTCGGCTCGGTGCTCGGCTACCGCGACGAGGAAGCCGACCCGCTCGCCAGCGTGGCGATGATGGTCGAGACCGAGAACCAGTCGCAATGCGCGCTGATGGTCGACGGCATCATCGGCCAGCAGCAGGTGGTCATCAAGAGCCTTGAAACCAATTACGGCCACGTCTTCGGCGTGGCCGGGGCGACGATCCTGGGCGACGGCCGCGTGGCCGTCATCCTCGACGTCGACGCCATCGTCGCCGGATCGCGCGCGGATGCCGCGCGCGGCGACGCCAACCGCAAGAGGAACGCAGCATGACCCAGATCAGGGAACAGGACGCGGCCACCAACAGCGAGCTGATCGCCTTCCGCCTCGGGGCGCAGGAATTCTGCCTCGACATCATGTCGGTGCGCGACATCCGCGGCTGGACGCCGACGACGCCCCTGCCGCATTCGTCGGACTATGTGAAGGGCGTCATCAACCTGCGCGGCGCGGTGCTGCCGGTGGTCGATCTCTCAGCCCGGCTCGGCTTCCCGCCGGCCGAGCCCAGCGCCCGCCACGTCATCATCATCACCCAGGTCGGCAACCAGACCATCGGCCTTCTGGTCGACGCCGTTTCCGACATCCTGACCGTCGATTCGGGGACGATCCAGGCCACGCCCAACGTCGCCTCCGAGCTCGCCCGCGCCTTCATGAAAGGCGTGATCGCGATGGAGGGCCGCATGATCAGCCTGATCGCGCTCGACAGCGTGCTGACCCAGAACCAGGCGGGGCAAGGTCTCCCGAACTGACGCTTGCCCGAGAGGAATACCGAGCCATGTCGCTTCTAGCCCAGTTGAGAATCCTCGTCGTGGACGACACGACAACGAGCCGTCTGCTTGTCCGCGACGCGCTCGAGACGCTCGGCTTCCGCAACATCCAGGTCGCCGCCGACGGCGAGCAGGCGATGAAGATGATGATGACGACGCCGTCGCACCTCATCATCTCGGACATGAACATGCCGAAGATGAACGGCCTTCAGCTCCTGCACGCCATCCGCACCTACAAGCCGACCGCGCGCACGCCGTTCATGATCCTGACCGGCAGCCCCGACCGCGCCGTGCTCGACGAGGGCCGCAAGCTCGGCCTCAACAACTACCTGACCAAGCCGTTCAACCCCGACCAGCTCCGCCGCGCGCTGGAGGCGATCGTCGGCAGGCTTCACTGATCTTTCGGGCCGCGGGCGCGGCAACGCGTCCGGCCCGGTTTGCTGTGTGGAAGTGCGTAAAGCGTGGGAGCGAGTAGCATGGGTTTGCCGGAGCGCGACGGCTGCGTCGCCGACACCGAACCGTTCGTGGATGTCCTTGCCAGGCTGCGCTCCGAGCTGGAGGACATCGCCGGCCGCATCGACCGCAACCAGGCGGCGATCGCCCGCACGACATGGGCCGCCGGCGCGGCCGACGCCGACTACGTCAGGGCCATGCAGGACGCCGACCTTTCCGCCCAGCGCATCGCCGGCGTCGCCGGCTTCCTGCGCGCGCTCTCGGAAGCGGCCCACCCGCACTGGCGTGTCGACACCGCCGCCGCCACCGATACGCTGACGCTTACCGAGATGATCCGCACCATCGGCACCGCCGGCCTCGACGTCGAGGCCGGGGACGAGGACGCCGCCGGCGACGTCGACCTGTTCTGAGCCATGAAAAGGACCCGGCCGAAGCCGGGTCAAGCTGAGGCGGCGTTTTCGCGCCGCCCGTTCCGGACGCCGGGGTGCTGGTCCGGCGCACGGAATTCCCCGCGATCACCCGCGATTAGGAGTGGTAGGCCGCCTCGCCATGCGCGGAGAGGTCGAGCCCCTGCGCCTCGGCTTCCGCCGTCGGCCGCAGCCCGATGACGAGATCGACCAGCTTGTAGAGGATGGCCGAGACCGCGCCGCACCAGGCCACGGTGATGGCGACGGCGAGAAGCTGGGTCCACACCTGGCCCGCCATGCCGACGCCGTCGGGATAGCCGACGCCGCCGAGCGCCGGCGCGGCGAACACGCCGGTGCCGATGGCGCCGACGATGCCGGCGACGCCGTGGATGCCGAACACGTCGAGCGAATCGTCATAGCCCAGCCGGTGCTTGACCACGGCCACGAACCAGTAGGCGACCGCGCTGGCGACCGCGCCGAGCGCGATCGCCCCGACCGGCCCGACGAAGCCGGCCGCCGGCGTCACCGCCACCAGCCCGGTGACGATGCCGGACGCCGCGCCCAGCATCGACGCCTTGCCGCGCGCGATCTTCTCGATCGCCGACCAGGCTATGGTCGCGCCCGCGGTGGCGGTGAAGGTGTTGACCATGGCGAGCGCGGCCGTGCCGTCGGCCGCCGCCGCCGAGCCCGCGTTGAAGCCGAACCAGCCGACCCACAGCACGGCGGCCCCGACCAGCGTCAACGGCAGCGAGTGCGGGGCCATGTTGTCGCGGCCCAGTCCGGCGCGCTTGCCGATCATGATCGCGCCGACGAGGGCGGCGATGCCGGCATTGATGTGGACGACCGTGCCGCCAGCGAAGTCGTAGACGTCCCAGCCGTAGAACAGGCCGGCGCTGTCCCAGGCCATGTGGGCGATGGGGAAGTAGACGAACGTCACCCACAGCACGACGAAGGCGATCACCGCGCCGAACTTCGCCCGCTCGGCGAAGCCGCCGACGATCAGCGCCGGTGTGATGCAGGCGAACGTCATCTGGAAGGCGATGAAGACGTATTCGGGGATCGAGCCCGATTCCGATCCGGGCGTCACGCCGGAGAGGAACAGCTTGCCGAGGCCGCCCCAATAGGGGCTGTCGCCGCCGCCGAAGGCGAACGAATAGCCGTAGACGACCCAGACGACGATGACCACGGCGGTGATCATCGTGCACTGCATCAGCACCGACAGCACGTTCTTGGCCCGCACCAGGCCGCCATAGAACAAAGCGAGGCCCGGCAGGATCATGAACAGGACCAGCACGGTCGAGATCAGCATCCAGGCCGTGTCGCCGCTGTCGAGCGCGGAGGCGGGCGCAGCCGCCTCGGCGGCCGTTTCCTGAGCCCATGCCGGCAGGACGGCGAGCACCCCCAGCCCGAGAGTGGACAGGGAGGCGGCGAAGGCACGCGCGGCGGGCACGAAGGTCGATAGTCTCATCACGATTGACTCCTTGATCCTGGGAAGGGCGCTCACAGCGCGTCGGCGTCGGTTTCGCCGGTGCGGATGCGCACCGCCTTGTCGATGCCGTGGACGAAGATCTTGCCGTCGCCGATCTGGCCGGTGCGGGCCGCCGTCGCGATCGCCTCGACGGCGGCGTCGGCGAACTCGTCGGCCACGGCGACCTCGACCTTCACCTTTGGCAGGAAGCTGACGGCGTATTCCGCGCCCCGGTAGATCTCGGTGTGGCCCTTCTGCCGCCCGTAACCCTTGACCTCGGTGACCGTCAGCCCTTGCAACCCGATCGCGGTCAGCGCCTCGCGCACCTCGTCGAGCTTGAACGGCTTGATGATTGCCATCACGATTTTCATCAGCTTTCACCCCTTGCTGGTTCAGGGGGGCGCGCGCGCCCCGCCTCTGCCGCGACCTCTCCCGCCGCCGGGACGCTCGTCCGGGAGGCGGGGATCGCAATGGGTGATTCAAGCCGCGTGCCAGTTGCGCACGAGCGGCCTATCTCATTGTCCCGAAAGCTGTTTTCAGAAACGCCCGACATGCGGCACGAAATGTCGGGCTAAATTTCGATGAAAATTTAGGCAGGTAACGCCGATTGGCTATTTTTTCGGCTTCGTCCTTAGCCGCACCAGCCCTTCCTGGGCGGTAGAAGCGATCAGCGTGCCGTCGCGGGCATAGAGGAAGCCGCGCGAGAACCCGCGCGCGCCGATCGTGTTCGGGCTGTCCTGGGTGTAGAGCAGCCAGTCGTCGAGCTTGTGGTCGCGGTGGAACCACATGGCATGGTCGAGGCTCGCCATCTGGATTTCGGGGTCGAAGCCGATCCGGCCATGGGCGAAGGTTGAGGTGTCGAGCAGGGTCATGTCGGAGAGATAGGCGAGGATCGCCCGCTGCAACGGCCGCTCGTCGGGCACCTCGCCCGTGGTCCTGATCCAGACGCTCTGGCGCGGCGGCAGCTTCTGGCGGCTGGTGTAGTGCTCGATGTTGACCGGCTTGACCTCCAGCGGCCGCTCGCGCGCCCAGAAGGTGCGGATCGCCTCGGGAATGGCGTGGCCTGCCGCCTCCAGAAGCTCGAACTGGCTGCGCAGCGCCTCGGGCGGCGGCACGTCGAGCGGCATCGGCATCTGGTGCTCCAGCCCCTCCTCCTCGACCTGGAACGAGCATTCGAGCGAGAAGATCGCGTGGCCGTGCTGGATCGCCGTCACCCGCCGCGTCGTGAACGAGCCGCCGTCGCGCAGCCGGTCGACATCGTAGACGATCGGCACGGAAGGATCGCCGGGCAGCATGAAATAGCAATGCAGCGAGTGGACGCTGCGGTCCTCGTCCACCGTGCGCTGCGCAGCCACCAGCGCCTGGCCGATGACCTGGCCGCCGAACACGCGCTGCCAGCCGACCTTGTGGCTGCTGCCGCGGTAGAGGTTGTGTTCGAGCCTCTCGAGGTCGAGTATGCTAAGAAGCTCGTGCATGGCCTGCGACATGAGGCTATCCCCTGACCCGTTGCGATCCCTTGGCATCGGGGGTTGCAACGATCGCGGGACCAAGTCAAGCAGGACGCGCGCCGGGGCAGGCATCGCGAAGCGAACGGAAGGACGGGCATGATGGACGCGCGCAGCAAAGGGTTCGACGTCATCGTGGCGGGCGCGGGCTATGTCGGCCTGACCATCGCCGTCGCCATCGCCCAGGCGCGGCCGAGCCTGAAAGTGGCCGTGGTCGACGCCGCGCCGGAAGGCGCCTGGCAGCGCGACGGCCGCGCCTCGGCCATCGCCGCCGCGGCGATCCGGATGCTGGAGCGGCTGGGCTCGTGGAGCGGCATCGCGCCCAAGGCCCAGGCCATCACCGACATGGTCGTCACCGATTCGCGCACCGCCGACCCGGTCCGCCCGGTGTTCCTCACCTTCGAGGGCGAGGTCGCCCCGGGCGAGGCCTTCGCCCACATGGTGTTCAACCGCGACTTGAACGCGGCATTGCGCGCCCGCGCCGCCGAGCTCGGCGTCGACCTGATCGAGGGCGTCGGCGTCTCGGGCTTCGACGCCGGCGCCCGGGACGCGACCGTCCATCTCGCCGACGGCGCCTCGCTGACGACGCGGCTTCTCGTCGCCGCCGACGGCGTCCGCTCGCGCCTGCGCGACATGGCCGGCATCGGCACCGTCCACTGGGATTACGGCCAGTCCGGCATCGTCTGCACCGTCGGCCACGAGCGCCCGCATGGCGGCCGCGCCGAGGAGCACTTCCTGCCCGCCGGGCCTTTCGCCGTGCTGCCGCTGGCGCCGGCCGAGGACGGCACCAACCGCTCCTCGATCGTCTGGAGCGAGAAGACCGCCGATGCCGAGCGGCTGGTCGCCGAGGACGAGATCGTGTTCGAGGCCGAGCTCGAAGCGCGCTTCGGGCTGAAGCTCGGCGAGATTCGCGTCCTGTCCAAACCCCGCGCGTGGCCGCTCGGCCTGACGCTGGCGCGCGATTTCGTCCGTCCGCGCTTCGCGCTCGCCGGCGACGCCGCCCACGGCATCCACCCCATCGCCGGGCAGGGCCTGAATCTCGGCCTGCGCGACGCGGCGGCGCTGGCCGAGACCATCGTCGAGGCCGACCGCCTCGGCCAGGACATCGGCGGCCTCGACGTGCTGGAGCGCTACCAGGAATGGCGGCGCTTCGACACGCTGCGGATGGGCATCACCACCGACGTGCTGACGCGCATGTTCTCCAACGATTTCGCGCCGCTGCGCGCGGTGCGCGATCTCGGCCTCGGGCTGGTCGAGCGCATGCCGCGCCTGAAGGACTACTTTATCCGGCAGGCAGCCGGCCTGTCGGAGCGCGCCCCGCGCCTGCTGCGCGGCGAGGCGATCTGAGCCCGGAGCGCGCGCGGCAGGATCAGGCGCGCACCAGCCGCGGCTTCTCGTCGAACACCGCCAGCACGCGGGCAAGCTCGTGGCCGCGCTTCAGGATCAGGCCCGAGGCGGCGACCACCGAGAACGCGCCCTGCCTGCGCGCCAGCGCCGGCACCTTGTGGATCTGGTAGAGCGGCACCTCGCTGGTGCGGCGATAGACCGAGAACACGGCCCGGTCCTTGATGTGGTCGATGGCGTAGTCGCGCCATTCGCCGGCGGCGACCATGCGGCCATAGACCCTTAAGATGAGGTCGAGCTCGCGCCGGTGAAACGTCACCGGCAGTTCGTCCCGCTCCCGACGGAGCTCGTGAAGCGGGACGACGATCGAGGAATCTTCCGCGCTCTCCGCCCCGGCGCCGCAGTCGGTCATCCGCCGCCCTTTCCATGACAGTTTGACGACGACGCAGCCTCGCCCGGAGGGCGACGAAAAGCAAGCCCCGTCCGGCCCGTCACGCAGGGCGCGAACCCGGAGGATCGCCGCGCGCTCCGCGCCCGTCCACCCCCGGCCCGTCCGCCCCGGCCTGTTCACAAAGCGCCACACGGTGTTTCGATTGGTGATGGCGCGCCACAATGTCGCCGTTTTTTACCCAAGCTGCCGCCCCATTGTCCGGCGACGATCCAATCGTTGCCTGAGACGGTTCGGTCCGGCATGGACCTGTAACCCCAAGCCCCCCGCCCACAGGGCCAAGGCTGGGCCGAACCAACTCCGGGAAATCCGGTTCGCCGGCCCGGCATCCGGCAACGACGATCCCAAAGCAAGCAATTGCCGGCGCTGAACCTGGTTCAGCGCCGGTTTTGTTGCGGCCGTCCCTTCAGCCCCTCGGCCCGCTTCAGCCCGCTTCAACCCTCCGGGCCGGACAGGATCGCCGCGCCGAGAATGGCGCCGGGCAGGTTGTTGGCGCCGATCTCCTGCACCAGGACCGCGCAGCCGCCCGCGCCCTTGCGCGCGATCTCGTTCTTCGGCAGCTCGATCCGCGTCTTCTCGCCATGCCACATCCCGGCCGAGTGGAAGCCGGACACCGCGTTCCAGTAGGTCAGTTCGCGGCCGGCATTCTTGCCGCGTTCGATCTTCACCCGCGTCGCCGGCTCGAAATAGACGACGAGGATCTGCGCATTGCCGACCGGACGGTCGGCAGCCCCGGTCTCGACCACCATCGTGCCGCCCTCGTAGGAGACGCGGACGTCGACGCTCATGCCGTGGCGGCGGCCGCCTTCCCCGGCATCCGCCATCCGGCGCAGGGCGGCCTCGACCTTGCCGCGCTTGGCGCCGTTCATCTCCTCGCGGCCGTTGACCACCGCCTGCGGCGTGAACACCGAGCGGGTGCCGAAGGCGCGGCTGTACTCCTGCTGGCGGGCGGTGTTCTCGGGGCTGGCCATGGTGTCGCGCCAGCCGAGATAGTCCCAGTAGTCGACGTGATAGGCGAGCGCGACCACGTCGTCGGAGCGGGCGAGGTCGGCCAGAAGCGCGTCGGCCGGCGGGCAGAAGCCGCAGCCCTGGCTGGTGAACAGCTCGACCACGGCCTTCGGCCGCCCGGCCGGCGACTTGACAAATTCGCCGGCGAGGGCGCCACTTGGCGGAACCAGCATCAACGCGACTGTCGCCAGCCTGAGAAAGGTCGAGACCACCAGCTTCTTCCGAACCTTCCGGGGTTTCGCACCCCCTTCCACCACCACCAGCGGATCACCCGGACCAGCGGCGAGAATCCACCCGACCCATCCCGATGACCGGCGCGAGATTAGGCAGCGCCGGAGACGACGGGAAGTCAATTTGCGGTGAAACCCCGGTTTCATCGTCCCACCGGCCCTCTCTCGCGAGACACAAACCATGTTCGACAACCTCTTTGCCGCCATCGACAATTACTGCGAGCGCACCGGACCGGAATTCTGGTCGGAACCCGCCAACGCACTGACCAACCTGGCCTTCGTCGCCGCCGGCCTGTGGGGCGTCTACGCGGTGCGGAAGAACCGGGCCGGCGCCTTCGCCGAGCTGCTGGCCTGGTGGGTGGTGGCGATCGGCATCGGCTCGTTCCTGTTCCACACCTTCGCCAACTGGCTGACCATGTGGGGCGACATCCTGCCGATCGCCGGCTTCACGCTCGCCTACACCCTGTTCTGCCTGCGCCGGTTCCTCGGCTTCTCGTGGCCGAAATCGCTGGCGATCTTCGTCGTCTTCTATGCCGTGGCCGCGCTCCTGACCGCCAACGTGCCGGAATGGCTGCGCGTGGCCTCGAACGGCACCACCGGCTATCTGCCGCCCTTCCTGGCGCTCGCCGTCTTCGGCGTCTGGATCGTCCGCGCCGGCAATCCTGCCGGCTGGTACAACCTCGCCGCGGTCGGAATCTTCGTCGTCTCGGTCGCCTTCCGGGCGCTCGACCCGGTGGTGTGCGAGGCGATGCCGCTCGGCACCCATTTCCTGTGGCACTCGTTCAACGGCCTGATGCTCGGCATCGTCCTCGCCGCCGTGGCGTGGCACGGCGCGCCCGACCGAACCTGACAGGTTCGCAAGGGCGGCCGCCCGCCGGCCGGTCAGGCCGCCCCGCCGAAGCTGCGAGCGCAGCGAACCGGCGCGAGATCGAGAAAAAGGCCGGCGACGCTTCCGCATCGCCGGCCCCATGTTCATCGGCAAACGACCGGCCTTACGCGGCGAGGTCGCGCAGCACGTATTGCAGGATGCCGCCGTTCTTGAAGTAGTCGAGCTCGTCCAGCGTGTCGATGCGGCACAGGATCGGCACCTCCTTCACGGACCCGTCGGCGAAGGTGACCCTGGCCACCATCTTCTGGCGCGGCTTGATCGTCTCGAGGCCATCGATCGTCACCGTCTCGTCGCCCTTCAGGCCGAGCGAGGCCCAGCTCGTGCCTTCCTCGAAGGTGAACGGCACGACGCCCATGCCGACGAGGTTGGAGCGGTGGATGCGCTCGAACGACTGGGCGACGACGGCGCGGACGCCGAGCAGGTTGGTGCCCTTGGCCGCCCAGTCGCGCGACGAGCCGTTGCCGTATTCGACGCCGGCGAAGATGACCAGCGGCGTGCCTTCCTCGCGGTAGCGCATCGCGGCGTCGTAGATCGACAGCTCGTCCTTCGACGGGTAGTGGATCGTGTAGCCGCCTTCCTTGCCGTTCTCGCCCAGCATGTGGTTGCGGATGCGGATATTGGCGAAGGTGCCGCGCATCATCACCTCATGGTTGCCGCGCCGCGTGCCGTACTGGTTGAAGTCGGCGACCGCGACATGGTTGTCGATCAGGTACTTGCCGGCGGGCGAGGCCGCCTTGATCGAACCGGCCGGCGAGATGTGGTCGGTGGTGATCTTGTCGCCGAACAGGCCGAGGACGCGCGCGTTCTGCACCGGCCTGATGTCGCCCGCCTTGCGGCCCATGCCGACGAAATAGGGCGGGTTCTGCACATAGGTCGAGGTGTCGTCCCAGGCATAGGTCTCGCCCGAGGGGGCCTGCACCTTCTGCCAGTTCTCGTCGCCCTTGAACACGTCGGCATAGCGCGAGGCGAAGATCTCGCGGGTGACGTACTTCTCGATGAACTCCTGGATCTCCTGCGTCGTCGGCCAGATGTCCTTCAGGTACACCGGCTTGCCGTCGGCGCCCTCGCCGAGCGGCTCCTTGGTCAGGTCCTTCGTCACCGTGCCGGCCAGCGCATAGGCGACCACCAGCGGCGGCGAGGCGAGGTAGTTGGCCTGAACGTCGGGCGAGACGCGGCCCTCGAAGTTGCGGTTGCCCGAAAGCACCGCCGCCCCGATCAGGCCCTTGTCGTTGATGGTCTTGGAGATCGGCCCCGGCAGGGGACCCGAATTGCCGATGCAGGTGGTGCAGCCGAAGCCGACGAGGTTGAAGCCGATCCTGTCCAGTTCCGGCTGGAGCCCGGACTTCGACAGGTACTCGGCCACGACCTGGGAGCCGGGGGCGAGCGAGGTCTTGACCCACGGCTTCTGCTTCAAGCCCACGCGGTTGGCGTTGCGGGCAAGCAGCCCCGCCCCGATCAGCACGCTCGGGTTCGAGGTGTTGGTGCACGAGGTGATGGCGGCGATGACGACGTCGCCATGGCCGAGATCGAACGACTCGCCCTCGACGGCGTAGCGCCGCGCGACATCGACGGTCTTCTTGTATTCGGCTTCCAGCGCCTTGGCGAAATTGGCGGCGATGTCCTCGAGCGGCGCGCGGCCCTCGGGACGCTTCGGGCCGGCCATGGAGGGCACGACGTCGCCGAGGTCGAGCTCGAGCGTGTCGGTGAAGACCGGGTCCTCGATGCCGTCCTCGCGCCACATCCCCTGCACCTTCGAATAGGCCTCGACCAGCGCGATGCGGTCCTCGGCGCGGCTCGACATGGTCAGATAGCGCAGCGTCTCGGTGTCGACCGGGAAGAAGCCGCAGGTCGCGCCGTATTCGGGCGCCATGTTGCCGATCGTCGCGCGGTCGGCGAGCGACATCGACGACAGGCCCGGACCGAAGAACTCGACGAACTTGCCGACCACGCCCTTCTTGCGCAGCATCTGGGTCACGGTCAGCACCAGGTCGGTGGCGGTGATGCCTTCCTTCAGCCTGCCGGTCAGCTTGAAGCCAATGACCTCGGGCAGAAGCATCGACACCGGCTGGCCGAGCATGGCCGCTTCCGCCTCGATGCCGCCGACGCCCCAGCCGAGCACGCCGAGGCCGTTGATCATGGTGGTGTGCGAATCGGTGCCGACGCAGGTGTCGGGATAGGCGGTCGTCTCGCCGTCCTCGTCCTTCGTCCACACCACCTGGCCGAGATATTCGAGGTTGACCTGGTGGCAGATGCCGGTGCCGGGCGGCACGACGCGGAAGTTGCGGAACGCCTGCTGGCCCCACTTCAGGAACTTGTAGCGCTCCTCGTTGCGCTGGTATTCGAGCTCGACGTTGCGGGCGAAGGCGCGCGGCGTGCCGAACTCGTCGACGATGACCGAATGGTCGATGACCAGATCGACCGGCACCAGCGGGTTGATCTTCTGCGGATCGCCGCCGAGGGCGGCGATGCCGTCGCGCATGGCCGCCAAGTCGACCACCGCCGGGACGCCGGTGAAGTCCTGCATCAGCACGCGCGCCGGACGGTAGGCGATCTCGACGCCGGCCGAGCCGCGGTCATCCAGCCAGGCGGCGACGGCGGCGATGGCCTCCTTGGTGACGGAGCGGCCGTCCTCGTTGCGGAGCAGGTTCTCCAGGAGCACCTTCATCGAGAAGGGCAGGCGGGAAACCCCGGCGAGGCCGTTCTTTTCGGCCTCGCGCAGATCGAAATAGGTGTAGTCCGCACCGCTCACGGAGAGCGTCTTGCGGCATTTGAAGCTGTCGAGAGAATTGGACACGAGCGACCCCTAACGTTCGGTTGCCGATGGGGTAACGGACGCCAGTGCATGCTCATCACGCGCAAAGGTGCGGGTACGGTCATTTCCGCTGTCCGCTCCCCCGCGCGCCTCCGTCCAGGACGGCACTCGCGATGATTCGGCGCAAAATTGGTTCCCATGCCGACCGCTGGCACGGTTGCCCCGGATATAAAGAGTTTCGTAGAATAGTTCCAGAGTAAGTTTGGGTGATTTTGCCGTGTCGCGCGAATCGCCCCCAACAGGACGAAAGCGGGGCATCCATGCGGCTGATCGCCGACGATCTCGGCGCCGAACGTGGCGGCGAGCCGGTATTTTCCGGCATTTCCTTCGCGCTCGGCGAGGGCGAGGGTCTCATCGTCACCGGACCGAACGGTTCGGGCAAGTCGACGCTGCTGCGCGTCGTCGCCGGCCTGCTGCCGGCAACGCAGGGAAAGATTCGCGTCGATGGCGGCGGCGACGAGTGGCCGACGCCCGAATCCGCCTGCCACTATCTCGGCCACCAGAACGCGATGAAGACGGCGCTGACGGTGGAGGAGAACCTGCGCTTCTGGCGCGAATTCTGCGGCGCGCCGCACCTCGACATCGCCGAGGCGCTCGCCATGGTCGGACTGCCGCAGGTGGCGTCGCTGCCGTTCGGCTATCTCTCCACCGGCCAGAAGCGGCGCATCTCGATCGCCAGGCTTCTCGTCGCCTGGCGCCCGGTCTGGCTGCTCGACGAGCCGACCGCCGGCCTCGACGCCGCCTCCGAGCGGCAGTTCGCGGCGCTGATGCGCGCCCATCTCGACGACGGCGGCATCATCGTCGCCGCCACCCACGTCCCGCTCGGGTTGGAGGGGGTGAAGGACCTGCGGCTCGAAGGCCGCGACGGCGGCGGGCAGGCGGGGGACCGGACCTGATGCTCTCCCTCTTCATCCGCGACCTGCGCCTCGGCGTCCGCGCCGGCGGCGGCGCGCTGGTCGGCGTGCTGTTCTTCCTCGCCGTCGTCGCCGTGGTGCCGTTCGGCGTCGGACCGGACCTGAACCTTCTCGCCCGCATCGGCCCGGCGATCCTGTGGATCGGGGCGCTGCTCGCCTCGCTGCTCGGCCTCGACCGGCTGTTCCAGGCCGACCGCGAGGACGGCGCGCTCGACCTGATGGTGATGAACGACACCCGCCACATGCTGGCGCTGACGGTGGCGGTCAAATGCCTCGCCCACTGGACCGCGTCCGTCCTGCCGCTGGTCGTCGCCTCGCCGCTGCTCGGCCTGTTCATGAACATGGAGCCGGTCGGCATCGCCGCCACCACGCTCACCCTCCTCGTCGGCACGCCGGCCATCGCCTTCGTCGGCGCGGTGGGGGCCGCGGTCGCGGTGTCGCTGCCGCGCGGGGGCTTGCTCGTCTCGGTGCTGATCCTGCCGCTCGCGATTCCCGTATTGATCTTCGGCGTCTCGGCCGCCTACGGCGCGGTCGCCGACCCCAACCCGTTCCTGCCGCCGTTCCTGATCCTGTGCGCGCTGACCATGGGCTTCGCCGTCGTCGGGCCGTTCGCCGCGGCGCTGGCGCTCAAATTCGGCCTCGATTGATCGGCATCACATCGCGGTGAGCCAAAAGCTGCGACAACAGCACGGAATTGCACAGCCGAGCCACCCGATCTATGAAGGCAGCCGTGAGAACCAGAGCCATGAGCGAAACCGCAGCCGCACGCCCCGCACGCTGGACCGACCTCGCCAACCCGACCCGCTTCATCGCGCTGGCGGATCGGCTGGTGCCGTGGCTGGCCGCGCTGTCGGCGCTGGTCGTCGCGGCCGGCCTGTGGCTGGCCTTCGCCGCGCCGGAAGACTACCAGCAGGGCGCGACCGTGCGCATCATGTACATCCACGTCCCCTTCGCGTGGCTGGCGATGATGTGCTATTCGATCATGGCGATCTCCTCGCTCGGCACGCTGGTCTGGCGCCATCCGCTGGCCGACGTCTCGGTCAAGGCCGCGGCCCCCATCGGCGCCGTCTTCACCCTTTTGTCGCTGATCACCGGGTCGATCTGGGGCAAGCCGATGTGGGGAACCTGGTGGGTGTGGGATGCGCGGCTCACCTCCGTCTTCGTGCTGTTCCTGATGTATCTCGGCCTGATCGCGCTGACGCGCGCGCTCGACGATCCGGCAAGGAGCGCCAAGGCCGCGGCCGTGGTCACGCTGGTCGGCTTCGTCAACATCCCGATCATAAAATTCTCGGTCGACTGGTGGAACACGCTGCATCAGCCGGCCTCCGTCATCCGCCTCGACGGCCCGACCATCCATCCGACGATGCTGTGGCCGCTTCTGACCTGCGCCATCGGCTTCACGCTGATGTTCGCGACGCTGCACCTGATGGCGATGCGCACGGAAATCCTGCGCCGGCGCGTCGCGGCGATGCGGCGGATGGCCGCGCGCGCGGCCGATGCCGGGGAGACGGCCCGATGAGCGCGCATGTCCTCTACGTCGCCGCCGCCTACGGCGTCTCGGCGCTGGTTCTGGCGGGGCTCGCTTTGTGGATCCTCGCCGACCAGAAGGCGCGGCGGCGCGAGATGGCGGCGCTGGAGGCGGCGGGCGTGCGCCGCCGCTCCGACGCCAGGGACTCCCGCACCGGGGGCTCCCACACCGGGGGCTCCAGCGCCAGGGGCTTCAACGCATGAGCGGCGACAACCCGGGCGAGGCCACGCCCGAGGCGCGGCGCTGGCTGGCGATCCTGCCGCTGCTCGTCTTCATGGCGCTGGCCGGCGTGTTCCTGGCCCAGCTTCTGTCCGGCCGCGACACTTCGACCGTGCCCTCGGCGCTGATCGGCCAGCCAGCGCCCGACACGCCGCTGCCGGCGCTGGAAGGCGTCGACCTGCCCCCGTTCGACCCGGCGCGGTTCGCCGGCAAGGTGACGCTGGTCAACGTCTGGGCGTCGTGGTGCGTGCCGTGCCGGCAGGAGCATCCGGTGCTGATGGAGGTGGCGAAGGACGCCCGCATCGGCATCTTCGGGCTGAACTACAAGGACAAGCCCGCCAATGCCCGCCGCTTCCTGGCCGAGCTCGGCAATCCCTACAGCGCGCTCGGCACCGACGAGAGCGGCCGCTCGGCGATCGAGTGGGGCGTCTACGGCATCCCCGAGACTTTCCTGATCGGCAAGGACGGCAGGATCGCGTGGAAGCATGTCGGCCCGTTCGACCCCGAGAACGTGGCGACGACGCTGATGCCGGAGATCGAAAAGGCGCTGGCCGCGCAATAGCCGGCCCGAGCCTGCTGGCCGGAACTTATTGGCCGAAACCTACTGGCAGACGTCGACCCATTCGCCGCCGGTCAGCTCGGCCAGGCGCTGCGGCGTGATCCGGAGCGCCGAATTGGTCGCGCCGGCCGCCGGCATCACTTCCTCGAAGCGCTTCAGCGAAACGTCGCAATAGACCGGCAGCGGGCCGGGCAGGCCGAACGGGCAGACGCCACCGACCGGGTGGCCGGTCAGCGCCACCACCTCTTCCGCGCCGAGCATGCGCGGCTTGGCGCCGAACGCCTCCTTGAACTTGCGGTTGTCGAGCCGGGACGTGCCGGAAGCGACGACGAGCACCACCCGCTCGCCCGCGCGCAGGCAGATCGTCTTGGCGATCTGCGCCGGCTCGACGCCATGGGCGCTCGCGGCGAGATCGACCGTCGCCGAGCTTTCCTCGGTGACGAGGACATCGATGTCGGGGGCATGTTCGGCAAGGAAGGCGCGGACGGATTCGAGGCTCATGACAGCGCTCTAGCCGAAGCCGGCATGCGGCGCAATCGCGCAATACGCCAGATAATGTTGACAAGAACAGTCCACTATGATGAGAGAACTTGCTTTTGAAATTCCACTTTGAACATGATCGCGCCCCGAGCCTCGATCAGGCTGGCCCGGCGGCGCAAGACGGGGGCGTCACAATGCAGCTCATATCGGAACGCGGGCTTGCCGGCCACGGCATCGTTGCAGGGATGGCGGCGCTGCTGCTGGCGGGCGCCGGCCATGGGGCGCTGGCGCAGTCGGCCGCGCCCGGCTCGGTCATCGTCCTCAAGCCGATCGTCGTCACCGGCGGCGCGGTCGAGGGCTCGACGCTCTCCGAGCGGCTTTCGGCGCTGCCGGGCGGCGTGGCGCTGGTCGAGCGCGAGGAGCTGGCCCGCACCGCCAACCTGACCGCCTCGCGCGCGCTGGCTTCGGTTCCCGGCGTCGTGGTGCAGGACTTCTTCGGCGCCAACGACCAGCCGCGCATCCAGATCCGCGGCTCCGGCCTGCAACAGAACCCGGTCGAGCGCGGCATCCTGATGCTCCAGGACGGCCTGCCGCTCAACCGCGCCGACGGCTCCTACATCGTCGGCTTCATGAATTCCAACGCGACGAGCGCGCTGGAGGTCTATCGCGGCTACACCGCCAACCGCCTCGGCGCCAACGTGCTCGGCGGCGCGATCAACATGGTCTCGCCCACCGGATCGAGCGCGCCCGGCCTCTCCGGCGCGGTCAGCGGTGGCTCCTTCGGCCAGTTCGGCGCCTCGGCCCAGTTCGGCCATCAGGGCGACGGCTACGACATCCACCTCCACGGCGACTTCACCCGCCGCGACGGCTTCCGCGTCTACAACGAATCGCAGCGCATCAATGTCGGCGGCAATATCGGCGTCGAGCTTTCCGACACCGTCAGGACGCGCCTGTTCTTCGGCTATACCGACCTGGGCTTCGACGTCGCCGGCCCGCTGACCAAGGACGCCCTGAAGCGCGACCCGAAGCAGGTGCACACAGGCCCCGGCGGCGGCGGCCCCGGCCCCAACGTCGTCCGCGACAAGCCGCGCCGCGAGGCCGAGCAGTTCATGGTCGGCTCGCGCACCACGGCCGAGTTCGACGCCCATCTCGTCGACCTCGTCCTCGGCTACACCTACACCGACGACATGTTCCGCTTCCCGATCAACTCGGGCGTGCGCATGACCAAGGGCGGCGACGCCACCGGCGTGCTGCGCTACGCCTACCAGCCCGACGCCGCGGCCGACCTGCCGCTGTTCGAGGCGACGGCGCAATACACGGTCGGCTCGGCCGACCGCGCCTACCACTACAATGCGGGCGGCACCACGGGCGCGCTGTTCGCCGCCGGCGACCTCGACGCCTCGACGCTGTCGCTCAACGCCGGCTTCAACGTGCCGTTCGCCGACGGCTTCACCATCTCGCCGGCGATCGCCTATTCGCACGCGACGCGCGACAACACGGCCCTGTCGGGGCCGCCGTCCTTCAACAGCTACCAGCGCCGCTACAGCGGCTGGTCGCCCAGCCTCGGCGTCTCCTGGCGGCCGGACGACAGCCAGACCGTCTTCGGCGCGGTCAGCCGCAGCTTCGAGCCGCCGACGCATGACGACCTGATCGCCGCCATCGGCGGCACGCCCAACACCAACCCGGCCGGCTTCCGCACCCCCGACCTCGAGGCCCAGACCGCGACCACGCTCGAGGCCGGCTGGCGCGGCAGCCACGGCGACTATGGCTGGGACGCCACCGTCTACTATTCCTGGGTCGAGAACGAGCTGCTCAGCCTGCGCGACGTCGGCGGCGCGCCGCTCGGCGCGATCAATGCCGGCAAGACCAGCCATTTCGGCATCGAACTCGGCCTGACGGCGCAGATCGCCGACCAGTGGAGCGGCCGCATCGCCTACACCTACCAGGATTTCCGCTTCCGCAGCGACATCGGCACGGGTCCGAGCGCGATCCGGAGCGGAAACAAGCTCGCCGGCGCGCCCGACCACGTCATCAACGCCATGCTGCAATATGACGCGACGGAGAACTGGAGCCTGCAAGGCGCGGTCCGCTGGCTGCCGGCCAAGGTGCCGGTCGACAACATGAACACGCTCTATGCCGACCCCTACGCCATCGTCGACCTGCGCACCCAGTATCGCGTCAACGACCATGTCTCGTTCTTCGCCGAGGTCACCAACGTCTTCGACACCGCCTATGCCGCCTCGACGCTGGTGGTCTATCAGGCGCAGCCGAACCAGGCCGCCTTCATCCCCGGCGACGGGCGCGGCTTCTTCGTCGGCATGAACGCGAAGTTCTGACCGCGGGCGGGGCATGACGCCGCGCCGGGCGGTTTTGTCCGGTTGATCGGGCCCGCCCGATCGACGAAGGTGAGGCGATGAGCATTCGTCACGTCGCGCGGGCCCGCGCTAGAGCAATTCCAGGAAAAGTGCGAAGCGGTTTTCCGTCCGGAGTTGCGTCAAGACAAAGGGTTAGGCCGTTTCCGCGTTTCCGTGGAAACCTGAAACGGCCTATCGAGAAGGGCGCGGTCTAGATGCGCGGGTTCTATCTCACGCTCGGACTGGTCTTCGCCGGGCTCGGCGTCGCCGGGGCGGTATTGCCGGTCCTGCCGACAACGCCGTTCCTGATCCTCGCCGCCGCCTGCTTCACCCGCTCGTCGCAGCGACTGGAACGCTGGCTGCTCCGGCACCCGCGCTACGGCCCGACGCTCCGCGAATGGCGCGAGCGCGGCGCCATCCCCATGAAGGCCAAGTTGATGGCGCTGGCGGGGACCACCAGCGGCTTCCTCGCCGTCTGGCTGATCGGCGACGCCGGTCCCGCGATCCTCGCCGCCACCGCGGCGCTGATCGCCGTCGGCCTCGGCTACGTATTCTCGCGGCCGTCCTGAAACAAAAAAGCCCTGAAACGAAAAAGCGGCCCCGGACGGAGGGGCCGCTTCTTCGGTCACTCTCGAAAACGGCTCAGCTTCCGCCCGACAGCACGGTGACGGCGCGGCGGTTCTGCGACCAGCACGAGATGTTGTCGCAGACCGCGACCGGGCGCTCCTTGCC
>JBDHTD010000020.1:0-62539 GCA_039808485.1 Aquamicrobium sp.
CGGCTGTAGGGGCCGTAGGAGGTGCGCTGGAGCGGCACCTGGTTCATGATCGCCGCGCCGTCGACCAGCCAGCCGACAGCGCCGATGTCGGCCCAGTTCAGCGTCGGATAGTTGAAGATCGAGGAGTATTTCATCTTCCCCGAATGCAGCTTGTCGAGCAACTCGTCGCGGCTGACGCCGAGCGTCTCGGCGGCGCAGTAGAGGTAAAGGCCGTGGCCGGCCTCGTCCTGCACCTTGGCCAGCAGGATCGCCTTGCGCTCCAGCGTCGGGGCGCGGGTGATCCAGTTGCCCTCGGGCAACTGCCCGACGATCTCGGAATGGGCATGCTGGCCGATCTGGCGCACCAGCGTCTTGCGGTAGGCTTCCGGCATCCAGTCCTTCGGCTCGATCTTCTCGCCGGCGTCGACGCGCTCCTGGAAGGCGCGTTCCTGCGGCGACATCTCGTCGTAAGACTTGACGCCATCGCTGTCGGTCCTGACCATCTGGGCATACATGGCTTTCCTCCTTGCCGCGCTGCCGGGCCTTGCCCTGATGTCCGATCGGCTTCGATTATTCATTGACCGACCGGACGGTTATATATTTAGCATCCGATGCGTTACATTTCAACCGATTTTTGCGACTATTCTGTAACGCATTGCGACGGCCGGGATTATAGCATCCCCGGCGTCAAATCCCCAGATAGGCCTGCCTCACCTTCTCGTCGGCGATCAGTTCGGCCGCCGGCCCGCTCATGGTGATGCGCCCGGTTTCCATGACGTAGCCGCGGTCGGCGATCGACAGCGCGCCGAAGGCGTTCTGCTCGACCAGAAGCACGGTGACGCTCAGCTCGCGCAGGTTCTTCACCACCTCGAAGATCTGCGCCACCAGGATCGGCGCCAGCCCCATCGACGGCTCGTCGAGCAGCAGGCACGACGGGCGGGCCATCAGCGCCCGGGCGATCGCCAGCATCTGCTGCTGCCCGCCAGAGAGCCCGCCGGCCGGCAGGTTGCGCTTCTCCCGCAGCACCGGGAACATGGCGAAGGCCTCGCCCATGTCGCGCTCCACCTTGTCGTCGGTGAACAGGAAGGCGCCGAGGCGCAGGTTCTCCTCCACCGTCAGGTTGGTGAAGATCTGCCGCCCTTCCGGCGACTGCGCCAGCCCGCGCTCGACCCGCCGCCATGCCGGCACCGCCGTCAGATGCTCGCCGCGGAAGATGATCGAGCCGGCCGAGGCCGGCTGCACTCCCGACAGGCAGCGCAAGAGCGTCGTCTTGCCCGCGCCGTTGGCCCCGACCACGGCGACGATCTCGCCCGAGCCGACCTCGAGGTCGATGCCGTGCAGCGCCTCGATGCGGCCGTAGCGCGAGCGCAGGCCCTCGACGTTAAGCATGATCGGCCCCCTTCCCGGCCTCGGCGCCCAGATAGGCGGCGACGACGCGCGGATCGCGCGCGATCGCGGCCGGCTCGCCCTCGGCGATCTTCTCGCCATGGTCGAGGACGACGATATGGTTCGAAATCCGCATCACCATCTTCATGTCGTGCTCGACCAGGAGCACGGCGACGCCGGACGCGGCGACGTCGGCGACCAGCCGATCGATCTCCCCGGTCTCGACCGCGTTGCAGCCGGCGGCCGGCTCGTCGAGCAGGAGCACGCGCGGCTTCAGGGCCAGCGCGCGGGCGATCTCCAGCCGTTTCAGGGCGCCGTAGGAGAGCGAGCCGGCCTCGTGCCCGGCCGCGCGCGCCAGCCCGACCCGTGCGAGCAGCGCGTGGGCGCTTTGCCGCGTCGCCGCGTTGCGCCGGCGCGAGGACGGCAGCGACAGGAGGTCGGCGACCACCGAGCCGTTCTCGTGCAGGTGGTGCCCGGCCTCGACATTCTCCAGCACGGTCATGGCGTGGAATATCTGGAGGTTCTGGAAGGTGCGCGACAGCCCGCGCGCGGCAAGGAGGTGCGGCTCCATGCCGGTCACGTCCTCGCCGTCGAGCGTCACCCGGCCCCGCGCCGGCAGATAAAGGCCGGAGATCATGTTGAACAGCGTGGTCTTGCCGGCCCCGTTGGGTCCGATCACCGAGACGATCTCGCCCGGGCCGACCGCGAAACCGACATCGTTGACGGCGCGCAGGCCGCCGAAATCGATGCCCAGGCCCTCGACGCGAAGCAGGCTCATCCGCCTCTCCCCCGCAACAGCCGCGCCAGGCTCGGCAGCAGCCCCTGGCGCATGAAGATCATCACCAGCATCATGATAAGGCCGAGCATCAGCATCTCGTATTCCTGGAACACGGTCAGCACCTGCGGCAGCGCCGTCAGGATCGCGGCCCCCAGGATGGCGCCGGGCACGGACGCCGCGCCGCCGAGCACCGTCATCGTCACCATCTCGATGGAATGCATGAAGCCGGCCATGTCGGGCGTCACCAGCCGGTTCTGCAAGGCGAGCAGCGAGCCGGCGACGGAAGCGTAGACCGCCGAGATGACGAAGGCATGGAGCTTGTAGCGCGCGACGTCGACGCCGGCCGTGCGCGCCGCGATCTCGGAGCCGTGCAGCGCCCGCAGCGCCCGCCCCGTCGGGCTGTCGTGGAGGTTGAGCGCCAGCCACGCGCCGATCACCAGCGCGAGGCCGCAGAAGGCGTACCAGAACTGGGCGTTGGACAGGTCGATGCCGATGGCCCGCAGCGCGCCGCGCAGGCCGGGATCGGCGACGGCGATGCCGTCCGGCCCGCCGGTCAGCCACGCCTCGTTGGCCAGCACCATGGCGACGAGCACGCCGAAGCCGAGGCTGGCGACGGCGAGGTAGTAGCCCTTGAGCCGCAGGATCGGCCGCCCGACCAGCCAGGCGATGCCGCCCGACAGCGCCGCGCCGAAGACCACCGCGAGGACGGGATGGAGCCCCAGATGCACCGGCGCCAGCGCGCAGGCATAGGCACCGATGCCGAAGAAGCCGGCATGGCCGAGGCTGATCTGGCCGGCATAGCCGATCAGCACCACGAGGCCGGTGACGGCAAGCCCGTTGATGAAGATCAGCGCGCCGACCCGGTAGTAGAAGGCGGACGGGAACAGCGCCGGCGCCAGCGCGATGGCGATCGCCAGGACCAGAAGCGTCGTCGCTTTCGTCGAAAGGCGCATCGCGGTCACACCCGTTCCGTGGTCTTGGTGCCGAACAGGCCCTGCGGCATGAAGAACAGCACGCCGAGGATGACGACGAAGGCGGCGGCGTCCTTGTATTGCGAGCTGACGTAGCCGGCGGTCAGCGCCTCCATCAGGCCGAGCAGCAGGCCGCCGGCCAGCGCGCCCTTGGGATTGCCCATGCCGCCGAGCATGGCGGCGGCGAAGCCCTTCAGCGCCAGCGAGATGCCGATGTCGTAGCTGACCAGCGTGATCGGGGTGACGAGGACGCCGGCCAGCGCGCCGATCGCCGCCGACAGCGCGAAGGACAGCGACATCACGTAGCGCGTGTTGATGCCGACGAGCTGCGCCGCCATGCGGTTGTTGGCGGTGGCGAGCACGGCGCGCCCGGTCAAGGTGCGGGTGAAGAACAGCCACAGGCCGAAAAAGACGGCGAGGCCGCCGGCGATCACCCACAGGCCCTGCGGCAGGATGGTGGCGCCGAGGACCGGGATCGGCGCGTCGCCGGAAAAGGACGGGAAGCGGTGGAGCTGCTTGCCGAACACGATCTGCGACACGCCGCGGATGAAGATCGAGGCGCCGATGGTGATGATGATCAGCGAGACGACGGGCGCGCCCCGCGCCGGCTCGATCGCCAGCTTGTTCAGTGCGACGCCGGCGGCGGCCGTGACCGCGATGGCGATGAGCGCCGCCACCGGCAGCGGCAGGCCGTTGGCATAGCACAGCACCGTCAGCATGCCGCCCAGCATGACGAACTCGCCCTGGGCGAAGTTCACCACGTCGGAGGCGTTGTAGATGATGGTGAAGCCGAGCGCGACCAGCGCGTAGACGGCGCCGACCGTCACCCCGGACATCAGGAACTGCATCAGTTCGGGCATGCCTCGCCTCCCCGCGGCATGAAGAGCGGCGGCCGGGCGCCCCCCGCGCCCGGCCGGCCTCGGCTGACGGCTACTCGACGAGCGTCCAGCCGCCGTCGCGGATTTCCAGCATCCGGAAGGCGCTCAGGTCGAGGCCGAGATGGTCCTCGGGCGACATGGTGACGGTGCCGGTGGTGCCGACGAAGCCGGACGTCGCCTCGATGGCGTCGCGGATCGCCTGCGGCTCGGCGCTGCCGGCGCGGCCGAGCGCGTCGACCAGGATGCGCACCGCGTCGTGGGCATAGCCGCCGAAGGTGGAGACGGGCGTGCCGGTCGCGCTCTCGTACCTGGTCTTGTAGGCGACGGCGACCTCGCGCTGCGGGTCATCCCCGGCAAGGATGTTGGCGACGAGCAGCGCGGTGCCGGGCAGGCGCACGCCCTCCGATTCGGCCTTGCCGGCCAGCTCGATGAAGCTGTCGGAGGCGACGCCGTGCGACTGGTAGAACGGCAGGCCGACCGCGATCTGCGCATAGTTGCGGGTGACGATGGCCGGGCCCTGGCCGAAGCCGGGGTTCAGCACCGCCTCGATGCCGGCCGTGCCCTTGATGTTGGTGAGCTGCGGCGTCATGTCGGCGTCAGTCGGGCCGTAGGTTTCATCGGCCAGCACCTCGATGCCGTAGTCGCCGACGATGTCGAGGCACTGCTTGCGCATCGACGCGCCGAAGCCGTCGGAACCGGAGATCAGGCCGATCCTGGTGAAGCCGCGCGCCTTCATGTCCTCGAATATCTTGGCGCAGGCCATGCGGTCGGTGTGCGGGGTCTTGAAGGTATAGGGCCGCACCGGGTCGATGATCTCGATCGCGCCGGCGAGCGAGATGAACGGCACTTCCGCCTCCTCGACCACCGGGATGATCGCCATCGAGGTGCCGGTCGTCGTGCCGCCGATGATGGCGACGACCTCGTCGTCCTCGATCAGGCGGGTGGCGAAGGTGCGCGCCTTGTTGGGGTCGCCGCCGTCGTCGTAGAGGACGAGGTCGATCTTCTCGCCGCCGACGCCGCCGGCGGCGTTGATCTCCTCGACCAGCATCTTCAGCGTCTTGGCCTCGGGGTCGCCGAGAAAGGCGGCCGGCCCCGTCTCCGAAAGCGTCGCCCCGATGCGGATGTCGGCGCTTGCCGGCGCGGCGAGGCCGAAAGCGACGGCGAGCGTGCCGGCGAGTGCGGTGGCATTGATCAGTTTCATGTCGGTTCTCCTCCCAACGATAAGGCTTGCGAATGTATTCCCCTTGCGGCACTGCCTCTCCCGCGCGGCACCGTACGGATTCTTCCGTCCTGGAAGCTTGCTCAGCCGCCCCGCCGGACCCTCGCCGGCAGGCGGCGCGGCGGTCGCGCGCCCGGTCGGGCAAGGCTTTCCGTGGCGCGTCTGGGCGCGCGGCAAAGCGTCATGTCAGATACCTCCCAAATCTGCCGCGGTGGCAGGTTGGGTTTATAATTGACTGACCGGCCGGTTTATGCAACTGTTTTTTTGTTGCCGCGGGAGGGTCGCGGCGAGGAGGAAAAATGCCCGGATCGGAAACCATCCTGTCGGCCTTCGCCGACGGCGTGCTGTGCCTGACGCTCAACCGCCCCGACAAGCTTAACGCCTTCAACGAGGAGATGCACCTCGCCCTGAGGGAAGGCCTCGAGCGCGCCCATTCGGACGCCGCCGTCCGCGCCGTCCTCCTCACCGGAGCGGGGCGCGGCTTCTGCGCCGGCCAGGACCTCGGCGACCGCGACCCGAAAGCGGCCACGAAACCCGATCTGGGCCATACGATCGAGACCTTCTACAACCCGCTGGTGCGCCAGATCCGCACGCTGGGCAAGCCGGTCGTCTGCGCGGTCAACGGCGTGGCGGCGGGCGCGGGGGCCAATATCGCGCTGGCATGCGACATCGTGCTGGCGGCGCGCTCGGCCCGCTTCATCCAGGCGTTCTCCAAGATCGGGCTGGTGCCGGATTCGGGCGGCACCTGGGCGCTGCCGCAGCTTCTGGGCGAGGCGCGCGCCAAGGCGCTGGCGCTGACGGGCGAGCCGCTTGCCGCCGAAACCGCCGCCGAATGGGGGCTGATCTGGCGCTGCCACGACGACGCGGCGCTGATGGACGAGGCGCGGGCGCTGGCGGCGCGGCTCGCCGCCGGCCCGACGCGGGCGCTCGGCCTCGCCAAGCAGGCGATCCAGGCCGCGGCCACCAACACGCTCGACGCGCAGCTCGACCTCGAGCGCGACTACCAGCGCGAGGTCGGCAGGGGCGAGGACTATGCCGAAGGCGTCGCCGCCTTCCTCGAAAAGCGCAAGCCGAACTTCACCGGCCGCTGAGGCCGCCCGGTCGTGGAGGGCGGCCGGCAGAGACCATTCCGGAGGAAACACCGACATGGAAGACCTTTCGCCCCGCCCCGGCGACCTGGAACCGATCGAGACCGCCTCGCGCGACGAGATCGCGGCGCTCCAGCTCGAGCGCCTGAAATGGTCGCTCGGCCATGCCTATGACAATTCGCCGTTCTACCGCGCCAGTTTCGACGCCCATGGCGTGCATCCGTCCGAACTGAAATCGCTGTCGGACCTGGCCCGGTTCCCGCTCACCACCAAGGCCGACCTGCGCGACACCTATCCGTTCGGCATGTTCGCGGTGCCGCGCGAGAAGGTCGTGCGCGTCCACGCCTCCTCGGGCACCACCGGTAAGCCGACCGTGGTCGGCTACACGCAGCGCGACATCGACACCTGGGCCACCGTGGTCGCGCGCTCGATCCGCGCCTCCGGCGGCCGGCCGGGCGACATCGTCCACGTCTCCTACGGCTACGGCCTGTTCACCGGCGGGCTCGGCGCCCATTACGGCGCCGAAAAGCTCGGCTGCACGGTCATCCCCGTCTCCGGCGGCATGACCGAGCGCCAGATCTCGCTGATGGTCGACCTGAAGCCGCGCATCATCATGGTGACGCCGTCCTACATGCTGTCCATCCTCGACGAGTTCCGCCGCAAGGGCCTCGACCCGCGTGAAAGCTCGCTCGCCGTCGGCATCTTCGGGGCCGAGCCGTGGACCAACGCGATGCGCGAGGAGATCGAGACCGCTTTCGACGTGCACGCCGTCGACATCTACGGCCTGTCGGAGGTGATGGGGCCGGGCGTCGCCAACGAATGCGTCGAGACCAAGGACGGCCTCCATGTCTGGGAGGATCATTTCTATCCCGAGATCATCGATCCCGAGACGGGGCAGCCGGTGCCGGACGGCCAGCCGGGGGAGCTCGTCTTCACCTCGCTGACCAAGGAGGCGCTGCCGATCATCCGCTACCGCACCCGCGACCTGACGCGGCTCCTGCCCGGCACGGCGCGCTCGATGCGGCGGATCGAGAAGATCACCGGCCGCTCCGACGACATGATCATCCTGCGCGGCGTCAACATCTTCCCGACCCAGATCGAGGAACAGATCCTGAAATGCCGTGGTCTTGCGCCGCATTTCCAGATAGAACTCACGCGCACCGGGCGCATGGACGACATGACGATCCATGTCGAGTGCGCGCCGGACGCCGCCGACGACGCCGCACGCGCCGCCTCGGCGCGGGAACTTGCCCATCACATCAAAAGCGTCGTGGGCGTCAGCACGCGGATCGCGATGCGCGATCCCGGCTCGGTCCCGCGCTCGGAAGGCAAGGCCAGGCGCGTGGTCGACAACCGACCGAAAGAATAGCAGGCATGCCGGCCCGGTCAGCGGCCGGCATGGCGGGAGACGGGCACGAATGGCACGCACGAGAGCAGTCGATTTCGAGGAGAAGCAGCACGCCATCCTCAACAACGCGGCGGCGGTCTTCGCCGAGCTCGGCATGGACAAGGCGTCGATGTCGCAGATCGCCTCGCGCAGCGGCGTCTCCAAGGCCCTGCTCTACCATTATTATCCGAGCAAGGACGCGCTGATCTTCGACATCGTGCGCACGCATCTGGCCAGGCTCGAAGCCGACATCCGCGCCGCCGACCGCCCGGACGAGACGCCGGAGGTGCGGCTGCGGCTGTTGGTGCGGCAGGTGCTGGAGAACTACCGCGACGCCGACAACCAGCACAAGGTGCAGTTGAACGGCGTCGGCACGCTGGCGCCCGAGCAGATCGCCGAGCTCCAGGCGATCGAGCGCAGCATCGTGCGCATGTTCTCGAACGTCATCCGCGACATCAATCCCGACCTCGACAAGGACCGGCCGCTGCTGATGCCCGTCACCATGTCGCTGTTCGGCATGATGAACTGGGTCTATATGTGGTTCCGCCCCAACGGCCCCATCACCCGCGAGGACTATGCCGACATCGCCACCACGCTGATCCTCGAAGGCGTCAAGGCGGTATCGTGACGGCGATGCCGTGACGGCAGGGGGAGCGCTATTCCGCTCCCCAGACGATCCGGTCCTGTCGCTTGCGCAGCTCGGCGATCCTCGATCCGGGGGCGACGGCGGCATTGGCGTGGGTTATCAGCTCGCCCCTGGCGATCGGCGCCGTCACCGTCCCGCCCTGCAACAGCCCGCACGGGATGGCGCCCGCCGTGCGCGCCTCGCCGGCCGCCATGATCCAAGCCCGGTAGCAATACTCGCCGATGGCGTCGAGCCGGTCGCCCGGCCGCAGATCCTTCTTCGCCACCGCGCACACCTCCGCCACCGGCCGCGCCAGCGGCACCATGTCCGCCTTGCCGTAGAGCACCGCCCGCGCGCAGGTCAGCGGCACCTCGAGGCTGGTCAGGTGATAGGGCCGGTGGAAGGTGAAATACGGGCCCTTGCCCATCTTCAGGTCTTCCATCCGCTCCGAGATGCGCGGATGCGACATCTCGGCCACCACGAACACGCCCGGCGCCACGCCCTTGCCGATGGTGTAGTCGACGACGCCGACGCGCGACAGGACGCCGCCGTCCCGCTCCGGCACCAGCACCTTCGACAGTTCGGGAAGCGTCGCCGCCGGCCCGTGCATGCCCGGCCGGTCGGGGACGAGCCCGGTCGCGTTGGCGATCGCCGCCATCTCGACCATGGTCTTGGACCCGTCGACGAACTCGACCAGCATGCGTACGTTCATGTTGCGCCGCGCCGCCTCCTCCTCGTAGGCCGGCGGGGTGGCGTCGACGTTCAGCGGGTTGTTCTTGCCCTTTCCGGCGGCCACGACAGGGTGGCCCATGGCCGAGACGAACTCGATCAGCTCCATGCAGGCCGACGGCTCGTCGCCCGCGCCCAGTGAATAGACCACGCCCAGCCGCTCGGCCTCGCTCTTCAGGTAGGCGCCGATGGTGACGTCGGCCTCGACGTTCATCATCACCAGATGCTTGCCGTGCTCCATCGCGTGCAGGCCGATCTCGGCCCCGACCGCCGGAACGCCGGTCGCGTCGATCACCACGTCGATCAGGCCGCTGGCGATGACGAGGTCGGCGTCGCCGCTGACCGCGATCCTGCCGTCTTCCATCGCCGCGTCCAGCGCCGCCGCCGTGCCGGCCTCGCGCGCGTGGCCGGCCTCGCCATAGGCGATCTCCGCCGCCTTCAGGGCGCGTTCGGGGTCGCGCTCGGCGATGGCGCCGACCTCGATTCCCTGCATGTGCGCCACCTGCGTCACGATGTCGGTGCCCATCTCGCCGCAGCCGATCAGGCCGATCCGGATCGGGCGGCCGCTCGCCCCCCGCTCCGCCAGGTCGCGCGCAAGACCCGTCGCAGATACATTCACGCCCATCGATCTCTTCCTTCCGTCTCGCTCCCTCTATCCCTAATGAAGATCGAGTCCGGCGATCAAGCGAATAAGCGCGCGTCCGTCGACGATGCCGCTTGCGCGGGCCTTCGCCATGTCGTCACAATCGCGCTTCAGAAAGACGGTTCCGGGGCCTGGAGGTATCGCGAATGGCGCAACGTGGCGGGTGGATCGCGCTGGCGCGGGCGGCTGTGGTCGCGCTCGCGGCATCGGCCGGAGCGGGCTGGGCGACGGAAAGGCCGGCCGCCGACGAGGCGTTCGAGGTCGCGCAATGGGCCTATCTCTCCTCGGCCGGCAAGGCGCTGCGCCAGCTCGGCCTGCGCGCCGCCAGCGGCTCGCCCGAGCTCGCCGGGCTGATCCGCCAGCGTCAGGACGCGCTCGAGCTCATCGCCCGCAAGGACGCGGAGCTGACGCGCGCAACCGACGACGCGACGCTCGTCGCCCTGCGCGGCGAGATCGATTCGCTGCGCGCCGAGATCGCTGCGCTCGACGCCCGGCTGGCGAGCGAATTCCCGCGCTATGCCGAGCTGGCCGAGCCGCAGCCGCTGACCATCGGCGAGGTCCAGGCGCTGTTGAAGGACGACGAAAGCCTGCTGTTCTTCGTCCCCGGCCCCGTCGCCACCCATGTCTGGGCGATCGGCCGCGACGATGCGGTCTGGTATCGCTCCGCCATGACGAGCGGCTGGCTCGGCGAGGAGATCGCCGCCCTGCGCAAGCAACTCGACCCGGCCAGCGTCAGCCGCGGCGCGGTCACGCTGGTCGAAGGCATGGACAAGCCGCGCATCCCGTCCTTCGACCGCATGAACGCCTATTTCCTCTACACCCAGCTGATCGAGCCGGTGGAACGCGTCCTCGCCGGCAAAAGCCATGTCTTCGTCGTCGCGGACGGGCCGCTGGCCAGCCTGCCGCTGTCGGTGCTGGTCTCGGCGCGGCCTCAAGGCGCGGACACCGACCCCGAAGCAATGCGCGCCACCGCGTGGCTGGCGCGCCGGTTCGCCTTCACCACCCTGCCTTCCGTCGACAGCCTCGGCGTGGTGCGCGGCGGCAGCCCCCGCCGCGACGATGCCGGACGCCAGCCGTTCCGCGGCTTCGGCGCGCCCGAGATCGGCGTCGGATCCGGCGGCGACATCGTCGCTTCCGCCCCGGCCGAGAACTTCTTCCGCGGCGCGCTGGCCGATGTCGCGACCGTGCGCGCGCTTCCCGCCCTGCCGCAGACCGGGCCGGAGCTCGTCCGGCTTGCCGCCTCGCTCGGCGCGCCGGCGGCGAGCCTCTCGCTCGGCGCGGCGGCGACCGAACGCGCGGTCAAGGACGCCGACCTCTCCGACACCGCCGTCCTCGCCTTCGCCACCCACGGCCTGCTTTCCGGCGAACTGCCGGGCCTGGCCGAGCCGGCGCTGGTCCTGACCCCGCCCGACATCGCCACGCCGGAGGACGACGGCCTGCTGACCGCCTCCGAGGTCGCCGCGCTCAAGCTGTCGGCGGACTGGGTGCTGCTGTCGGCCTGCAACACCGCCGGCAGCGACGGCAGGCCGGGAGCCGAGGGCCTGTCCGGCCTCGCCCGCGCCTTCCTCTATGCCGGCGCGCGCTCGATCCTCGTCTCGCACTGGCCGGTGCGCGACGACGCCGCCGCGCGGCTGACCGCCGACGCCATGGCCGCGCTCGGCGACGGCGTCGGCCGCTCCGAGGCGCTGCGGCGGGCGATGCTGGCGCTGATGGACGACCGGCGCGACCTGTCGCTCGCCCACCCCGCCTCGTGGGCGCCCTTCGTCGTCGTCGGGGAAGGCGCATGAACCGGCTCCGCCTCCTTTTCCTCACCGCCGCAGCGGCTATCCTGCCGCCCGTGGCCCATGCCCACCACGTCGATCCCTATGTCACCATCGACCGATCGTTTCAGGCATTCGACGGCGGCAACAACTATCCGGCGGCGCGCGGCATCCTGAGTTCCGCACTGCGCGAGGCGCCGCACGAAGGCAGACTCGATCCGACCTTCGCTCTCGTCTTTGCCGTCTATTCCGATCTCGTCCGCAGCCAGAACGACCCGTCCTTCGCACTGCAACTGGCCGAACAGGGACTGGCGCTGGCCCTCACCGAGGAACCGCCGGATGAGGAAGTGAAGAACGCGCTCCTTGTCTCGCGTGCCTATGCGCTGGCCGATCTCGGCCGCTACCGCGAAGCGGTGGAGATCGCGACCATCACCGCGCTGTGGCATGGCGAGCGTTTCGGCCCGCAGGCGCGGGAAGAACTGGAAGCGGAAGCGCGAAAATGGGCCGGTCAGGACGCGATGGGTTCCGAAAGCGACCTGCCCTCGGCCTTCCAGACCGCCCTCGACCTGTTGCAGAAGGCGGAGGCCGCAATCGGCGCCTACGACACCGCAACCGCGCTCATGCTCGCCGCGCAGGCGATCCTGCCCGAAGGGTCCGGGCTGGAGGTTGGCGCGGTGCGGACGATCAATGCCTGGAGCCGCCAGATCGCCGGAATTGCCTACGCCCTCGAGGAACGCAACGTCGAAGCTGTCGCCATGCTGCGCGCGGCGGCTGATCTGGTCGCCGCGGAACCCTGGGATGGCCGGACGAAGCCGCGCCTGCGCGAAGGGCTGACCGGGGAAGGCGCGAGATATCTCGTCTGGAACATCTTCATCCGCCTTGGCGAGACAGCGCTGGACATAGGCGACAGCGATCTGGCGGCCGGAGCGCTCGATGTCGCGCAGGAATATGTCACCACACCGGTCGACCGCTATTCGCTGCTTGTGCAGCGCGCAGCCCTTCTGATGCGCAACGCCGATCTCGCCGAGGTGGAGAGAGCGTTCGCAGCCAGCGAAGCCGAGGCGCACGCGGCCGGCGACGCGGAGAATGCCGCGCTGGCGCGGTTCTACGCCCATGTCGTGCGCCTGCGCCGGCTGGCGCAACAGGGACCTGTCGACGCGGAGGGCCGGGAGATGCTGGAAGCGGCGCGCGCGGCGGCCGAGGCGACGGGAGGAAACCTGCATCAGGCCGAATACATCCTGACCACGGCGGTGTGGCAGGCGACGATCAACTCGGTTCCGCCGCGAACGGTGCTGCCGGTGGCGCGGGAGGCGTTCGCGGCCTTCCGCGCCCGCCAGAGCAAGATGGCCGGCTACGACAGCGGGCAGGAAGCCGCCCGGCGCGAGCGCCGACGTTTCCTCGAAAGCTACCTCGACACGCTCTACGAGGCGGAAGCGCAGCCGTGACGGAAGGCTTGATGCCTGGCCGGCCGGCGGGGTCTATTGCTGGACGTCGTCCAGGCCGACATTGCCGCCCTCGTTCTCCAGCGTCGCGATCCTGCGCGCCTCGGAAGCGGTGAACTTCAGGCGCACGCCGACGCCGCCGCCGTTCTCGGGAATGAAGACGATTCCGGCATCCCCGAGCGCGGCGGCGATCGCGGCGATCCCTTTCGCATCCGGCATATCCAGCTTGCGTTCGAAATGCTCGATCGCCGAGGCGTCGACCTTCGACAGCTTCGCAAGCATCTCGCGCGACAGCTCGGCCAGCGCCCGGCCGGCGCGGCATTGCGCCCCTGTTATCGCCATGTCCTTCTCCTTTCCGGCTCGATCCCAGTCTCGATCCCAGTATGGGCCCACCTCATGCGGCGGCGTTGTCGTGGCTGCCGCCGGCCGCTTCCGGCGCGACCGCGGCCAATCGTATCGACGCCTTGATCGGCAGATGGTCGGAGGCGACGCGCGCCAGCGGCGTGTCGTGCAGCTCGACGCCGCAGATCAGGTCGTGCGGCTTGCCCAGCACCCGGTCGAGCGCCAGCATCGGAAACCGCGAGGGAAAGCTCGGCAGGGTCGCATGCAGCGGCCCGAATTTCGGCGCCAGACCGTTCAGGGCCGAACGGCGCCCCAGCCGCCACTCGTTCAGATCGCCCATCAGGAGCGTCGGCCGCTCATCATGCGCCTGCGCCTCGCCCAGCAACGTCTCGACCTGCTTGGCGCGCGAATTGCGCAGCAGGCCGAGATGGGCCGCGATGATGCGCAGCGGCCCGGCGTTGAGCGTCAGGTCGATGACGACCGCGCCCCGCGGCTCCACCCCCGGCAGCGAAAGCTGGCGCGCGGCGCTCACGGTTCCTTCCCGGAACAGGATCAGGTTGCCGTGCCAGCCGTGCTGGCCGTTGGGGCCGCTGACCGGGACCGGGACCAGGCCGCATTCGTGCTCCAGCCGGTCGAGGTCGAGCAGGCTCTCGCGCTCGCCGAACCGCCCGCTCGCTTCCTGAAGCGCGACGACGTCGGCGTTCATCTCGCGGATCACCGAGATGATGCGGGCCGGATCGAAACGGCGGTCGAAGCCGACGCCCTTGTGGACGTTGTAGGAGGCGATCAGCGTGTCGCCGCCGTCGGGCATGAAGGACAGCGCGACCTCCGGCCGGATGCCGCGCAGGATCGCCGGAATGCGGGAAACAGCCTTTCCGCCGGCCCCCTTTCCCCCCGTTGTCTTGCCCCCCATCGCCTTGCCGCTACGGTCTTTCCTGCGGATCATGCCTCGGTCACTCCCGGAATCCTCCCTTTTCCCCGGTCCGCCTCACGCCGCCTCGGCCTCGAGCCCGAGCAGCATCTTCAGCCCCGCATGGTTGCGGGTGGCGTCGGCCAGCGTGTAGCGGTCGAGAACCGCCAGATACGCCTCCAGCGCCTCGCCGAATATGCCCTTCATCCGGCAGATCGGCGAAATCGCGCAGGCGCCGCCGCCGCCCTGCATGCACTCGACCAGCGAGAAATCCTCCTCCGTCCCGCGCACCAGCGCACCGAGACTGATCTCGGCGGGCGCGCGGGCCAGCCGGATGCCGCCCGCGCGCCCGCGCGTGGTGGCGATGAAGCCCATGCGGCGCAGCCGCAGCGCCACCTTGAGGAGATGATTGCGCGACAGGCGATAGGCGTCGGCCACGTCGCTCACCGTGCACACCTCTCCCGGCCTGCTGGAAAGATAGATCAGCATGCGAAGCGCGTAGTCGGTGTGTTGCGTCATGCGCATTTCTTCATCTCCGGAAAGGGGCCGTCCGAATATGGCGAGGTCGAGGTTGCCTCTCCTTTCGGAAGTAGGCACTCCGCCGGCAAAAATCCAGGAAAACAATGACGCAGGCGCCGGCTTTCGCGCCGGCCCGCAGCAATCAACTTCAATTTTTGGTTGTATCTACAACTTATAGTTTTATCATCCGCGTATGCGTTAATTTGTCGCATGCACAAGCAAGGCACACTCCGCGTCCGGCGCGGCTTCGCAGTCGACAATTCGGCCGTCGCGGCCGTCGAGTTCGCGATGCTCCTGCCGCTCTACCTGTTCCTGCTTCTGGGGATGACCGCCTACGGCATCTATTTCGGCGCAGCGCATTCCGTGCAGCAGCTCTCGGCCGACGCGGCGCGGCGGGCGGTCGCCGGCCTCAGCCCCGAGGAACGCCAGCAGATGGCTCGGCAGTTCATCGACCGCAATGCCGACGGCTATCTGTTCATCGACCCGCAGAAGCTGACCGTCAGCGTCGGCGACAGCGGCCGCGACGCCGGCCAGTTCGACGTCGTCCTCAGCTACGATGCCAGCGACCTGCCGATCTGGGGCCTGTGGGAGCGGTTGCCCATGCCCAGCCGGACCATCCTGCGCCGCTCGACCATTCGCATGGGAGGCATATGATGCCCGTTCGTCCGATGCCGCGCCTGGTGCGGCGCCTGCTGCGGGAACGGGACGGGCATTTCGCGATGATGACGGCGATGGTGACGCCGATGGCGCTGGCGCTGGCCGCCGTCGCGGTCGATGTCGGCTCGCTCTATCTCGAAAAGCGCCGGGCGCAGAGCCTCGCCGACCTCGCGGCGATCACGGTCGCGGCCAATCTCGACAATCCGGTCGAGGCTGCGCGGCTGGTGTTCGCCGACAACGGCGTTCCCGAGATCGCCCTCGGCGTGATCGACAGGGACGACAAGATCCGGTGGAAACCGGGGATCGAGGTCGGCGCGGTCGGGGATTCGGCCGTTCTGGCGCCCGGCCGCTACGTCTCCTCGCTCGACATCCCCGCCGCCGAGCGCTTCACCCGGCCGCCCGCGGGCCAGGAGGGCGAGATCAACGCGGTCAGGGTCACCTACCGCACGACCGGCACGCGCTATTTCGCGGCGTCGCTGATCGGGCCGCCGCAGATCGCGGTCGAGGCCGTCGCCGCCATCGACAGGAAGGCCGCCTTCTCCGTCGGCTCGCGCCTGCTCGCGCTCGAAGGCGGCGTCGCCAACGCGCTGCTCGGCGGCCTGACCGGGTCTGGCATCTCGCTCTCCGTCATGGACTACGAGGCGCTTCTGGCGGCGGACGTCTCGCTGCTGTCATTCCTCGACGCGCTGGCGGGCGAGCTCGACATAACGGCGGCGAGCTATGACCAGCTCCTCGACGCGGAGGTGTCGGTCGCCCTGGTGGCGCGGGCGATCTCGAAGATCGCCGGCGTCGGTCCGAAGGCGCAGGCGGCAAGCCAGCGGCTCGCCACGCAGTCCGCGGCCGCGCCGGCAAGGACGTTTCCCCTGTCGCGGCTGATCGGCGTCGAGGGCGACGCCGTCACCGCGACGCTGCGCCAGGTCGCGGCCAGGGTCGAGGCGATGGAGCTCGTCACCATGGCGGCGGTCCTCGCCGGCGAGGGACGCCAGGTCAAGCTCGACCTCGGCGCGCACCTTCCCGGCCTGCTCGCCGCCTCGGTCGGTCTCGCCATCGGCGAACCGCCGCAGAAATCGCCGTGGTTCACCGTCGGCTCGCGCGGCGACGTGGTGCGCACGGCCCAGACGCGGCTCGGCATCGTGGTCGAGATCGGCAACGCGCCCGCGCTCGCCGGCGTCCTCGGCGCGCGCATCCGCCTGCCGCTCTACCTCGAACTCGCCTATGCCGAGGCGAAGCTCGACGCGGTGTCCTGCCCGACGGGGCGGCGCGACAGCATCAAGGTGGCGATCGACGCGCGGCCCGGCATCGCCAATCTCTACCTCGCCGAGGTCGATCCGGCGAAGATCGTGAACTTCGCCAATCCGGCGCCGCGCGCGCCGGCGAAGATCGTCCAGCTTGCCGCGGTCAACGTCACGGCGCAGGCGCAGGCCGAAATCGCCGCCATCGGCTACAAGCGGCTGAATTTCAGCGCCGGCGACATCGACGCCGGCAAGCTGCGCCGGGTTTCCACCCACACGGTGACGACGTCGCTGGCCGACTCCCTGTTCTCCAGCCTGTCGCTGGAAATCAATGTCGGGCTGGGCATCCTCAATCTCCCGCTCATTACCCTGCCGCCGAACACCTCCGCGCTGCTTGCCGCGACGGTCCGCGCCGCGAGCCCGGCGATCGACGCGCTTCTGGACGACATCCTGACGATGCTCGGCCTGTCGCTGGGGCAGGCGGACATCCGCGTCCACGGCGCGACCTGCGGCCGCGCCGTCCTCGTCCAGTAGGCGGCGCGCCTTGTCAGGCCGAGGCGCCCGGCGCGGGGCCGAAGCGAGGGAACAGCACGTTGTTTTCCAGATGGATGTGCTCCATCAGGTCGTCGACGAGCCGGGCGGCGCCGACATAGAGCGCCTGCCACGACCGGCACGCCCCTTCGGGCGCGGTGAAGCCGTCGGTGATGGTTTCCACGAGCTCGACCAACTGGCCGTGGCCGTCGTGCTCGGCGCGCAGCTCGGCGATCGACGGACCGAGGCCGCCGGCGTCGCTGTTCCCTTCGCCGGCGCGCATCGCCGGGAACAGCGACGTCTCCTCCCTCGCCATATGCGCGTCCAGCTCGGCCGCCATATGCCGCAGCGCGTCGGCCAGCCCGGCCGGAACCCTGGGATGCTCGCGGTGCACGGCCTCGACCTTGCGCGACAGCGCGATCAGCTCCGGCAGTTGCTGGCGATGGGCCTGATGGTAGCAGGACTGGATGTGCTCGATCAGCTCGTCGCTGGCCATCCGGGCCGGAAGGTCGGCCGGTGGTTGCGCCGCGAGCTCCTCGAGCGCGCGCCGCAGTTCGGCCGCGTCGACGCCCCGCCGCGCGGCCGCCGCATCGAGGTCAAGATCGCCGTGGCAGCAGAAGTCGATCCTGAACCTGCGGAAGACGGCCGTCGCCCCCGGCATGGATGCGGCAATATCGCCGACGCTGCGCCCGCGCGGCGGGGGGCTTCCTGTGCTATTCGTCATCGGTGGAACTTTCGTCTGCGCCCGGCTCCGCTCGCCTCCGCTGGCGACGCCGCGCACGGCATCCGCGTCGGTCGATGGACGAGCTCCGTTTAAACTGGTATTTAATATGCCATTTTATACAGCGATAAATCGGTAATGTAAATGCCGATTTAGGGGGAACGATGCGCCTGGCCGCATTCACGGATTACGGGCTGAGGGTGATGATCGTTCTGGCCGGCGAGCCGGAACGGCGCACCACCACGGCGCGACTGGCGGAGGAGCTCGCCATTCCCTACAACCACCTCGCCAAGGTGGTGCAGGACCTCGGCCGCGGCGGCTATCTCGCCACCCAGCGCGGCGCCGGCGGCGGCATGCGCCTTGCCCGTCCGCCCGAGACGATCGGGCTCGGCGAGATCGTCCGTTTCCTGGAGCAGCGCTACGCCATCGTCGAATGCTTCCGCCCCGACGGCGGCGAATGCCTGCTGAGGCCGGAATGCCGGGTGCGCGGGCGGCTGGCGGCGGCGCACGAGGCCTTCCTCGCCGAGCTCGACAAGACCAGCATCGCCGAATGCGCCTATCCCGCGCCGAAGGCGGCCGCCCCGGCCGGGTGACGGCGCCTCAGGTGATGACGCTGGGGGCGCTGCGCCCGGTGCGGCGCGAAATTCCGGCCACCTCCTCGGCCGCCGCGATCAGGTCCGACAGCGCGTCTTGCGTCTCCAGCGCCTGCCGCGCCGCGTCCGGCTCGTAGCGTTCGAGATAGACCCGCAGCGTCGCGCCCGAGGTGCCGGTGCCGGACAGGCGAAAGACGATGCGCGAGCCGCCTTCGAACAGGATGCGCACGCCCTGCCGCTCGCTGACCGAGCCGTCGACGGGATCGTGATAGGCGAAGTCGTCGGCGGCCTCGACCGGCAGCGCGCCGAGGCGGGTTCCCGGCAGCGCGGGCAGCCTGTCGCGCAGCGCCGCCATCAGCCCGTCCGCGGCGACGGCGTCGACATCCTCGTAGTCGTGGCGCGTGTAATAGTTGCGGCCATATTCGGCCCAGTGGCGGCGCGCGATGTCGGCGACGCTTTCGCCGCGCGCGGCCAGGATGTTCAGCCACAGGAGCACAGCCCACAGCCCGTCCTTCTCGCGGACATGGTCGGAGCCGGTGCCGGCGCTTTCCTCGCCGCAGATGGTGGCGAGCCCGGCGTCGAGCAGATTGCCGAAGAACTTCCAGCCCGTCGGCGTCTCGTAGAGGCCGACGCCCAGCCTTTGGGCCACACGGTCGGCCGCGCCGCTGGTCGGCATCGAGCGGGCTATGCCCTTCAGCCCCTGGGCATAGCCCGGCGCGAGATGGGCGTTGGCGGCGAGCATGGCCAGCGAATCCGACGGCGTCACGAAGATGTCGCGGCCGATGATCAGGTTGCGGTCGCCGTCGCCGTCGGAGGCCGCGCCGAAATCGGGCGCGCCGGGCGACATCATCAGCTCGTAGAGCGCGCGCGCGTGGACGAGGTTGGGGTCGGGGTGGTGGCCGCCGAAATCCGGCAGCGGCACGGCGTTGCGGGCGGTGCCGGCCGGCGCGCCGAGCCGCCGCTCCAGGATCTCGACCGCATAGGGGCCGGTCACGGCGTGCATGGCGTCGAACGCCATGCGGAAGCCGCCGCCGAACAGGGCGCGGATCGCGCCGAAGTCGAACAGGCTCTCCATAAGTTCGGCATAGTCGGCGACCGGGTCGACGATCTCGACCGTCATGTCGCCCAGCATCGTCGCGCCGGGAACGTCGAGGTCGACATCGGCGGCGCGGAGCGTGGCGTAGCGGTCGATCACCCGGCTGCGGGCGTAGATCGCCTCGGTCAGCTTCTCGGGCGCGGGGCCGCCATTGCCGATATTGTACTTGATGCCGAAATCGCCGTCCGGCCCGCCGGGATTGTGGCTGGCCGACAGGATGATGCCGCCGAAGGCGCGGTTCTTGCGGATCAGGTGCGAGGCGGCCGGCGTCGACAGGATGCCGCCCTGCCCGACGATGACGCGGCCGAAACCGTTGGCCGCCGCCATCCGGATCGCGATCTGGATCGCCTCGCGGTTGAAGAAGCGGCCGTCGCCGCCGATCACCAGCGTCTCGCCGCGAAAGCCGGCGACGGAATCGAAGATCGACTGGATGAAATTCTCGACATAGTTCGTCTGCCGGAACACCGGGACCTTCTTGCGAAGGCCGGACGTTCCCGGTTTCTGGTCGTCATAGGGGGTCGTTTCGACGATCTCGATCATGCCGGGTCATCCTCGTTGCTCGTCAGGCGAACGGACGGGCGCCGCATCCGTTCCGTGTCGCCGCCTCCGCTGCCCTCGGCGATGAAATGCGGGCTGGCGAACGGCTCGTCGCCGGCGATGACGCCGGCGCCGTAGGTGAGCGCGCCGCCGTCGAGCCTGCGGGTCGTGCCGCCGGCCGCGCGCAGCACCGCGTCGCCGGCGGCGACGTCCCATTGCATGGTGCGGCCCATGCGCGGATAGATGTCGGCCCTGCCGGCCGCCAGCAGGCAGAATTTGAGCGACGAGCCGATCGCGCAGCGCTCGACCGCGCCGAGCCCGGCAATATACGCCTCCGTCGCCGGCGTGCCGTGCGAGCGGCTGGCGACGACGACCGGCCGGGCCGGCGCCGCGCGCACCCGGATCTCGCGCCGCGCCACCGGCCGGTGGCCGGCATCGGTCTCGACCAGCTCGGCAAAGCCCGGCCGGCCGAGATAGAGCTCGCGGCTGGCCGGCGCATAGACCGCGCCGACCACCGGGACGCCGGCCCGGACGAGAGCGACGTTGACGGTGTAGTCGTCGCCGCCGCGAACGAATTCGCGCGTGCCGTCGAGCGGATCGACCAGGAAGAAGACACCCCGGGCCGCGCGCGGCGCCAGCCCGGCCGCGCTCTCCTCCTCGGCCACGATCGGCACGCCGGGGAAGCTCTGCCGCAGGCCCGACAGCAGGATGGCCTCGGCCTCGCGGTCGGCCCGCGTCACCGGCGATTCATCGGCCTTGGTCTCGGTCGAGAACCCTTCCGCCGCGATCTCGACGATCCGCCGCCCGGCCTCGAGCACGAACGGTTCGATGATCGACAGGATGGCGCGGTCGTCGGATGCAGCGGTCATGACAAAGGCGATAGCCTTCCGCGCGGCCAGCGGCAATAGCGATCCTGCCAGCCAAGTTCCATCTTTACCTCGCCGGCCGTGCGGGTTAATGAACGCGCCGTCGCGTTGGGGCGTAGCCAAGCGGTAAGGCAGCGGTTTTTGGTACCGCCATTCCCTGGTTCGAATCCAGGCGCCCCAGCCATACCTATTTTTCTCTTATTTTTCAATCACTTAGCGAACATCGGAGAATGCTAAGTGTTACAGTCAGACGGATAGTCCACATGAGCTGGCCTGTGGATAACGCCATTCTGGCCGATGACTCTCGCGGCGTCCGATAGCCGCCGATATGATGCGGCAGGCGAGAGAGGGCTAGCTGCATGATTTGCGGGACGGTCGGGGAATACGGGCGGTATCTGACATTCGGCGGTTTGCTACTCACCACCATTGCCGCGCTGGCGCTTGTCGTTAGGGCCAGTTCCCTTTTTGAATGGATGGTTAGAGGTGGCGCATACTGGACATTTAGCGCGCTTCGAGATGCCGCTAGGAAGCATGCAGAGATTGATACCAAGACCAGAGTTTCACCACTGCTCGAAGGGTCCGAGATTGTAACCGAACAAGCGGATGCGAGACGCAAGGGCGGGTTTGCAGGGGTACGTCCTGCCGTGAGGCTCACCCTAGCGGGCCACAACAAGATTCGCGCCGATTATGGTTTGCCATTCCAAACGGTCGAATGGCCCGCTGGCTTCGTCCGAAGCGAACTAGTCGAACAAAGTTGGCGCGAGGTTGAGGCCGCCATAGCTCGGCACATCAAAGATACGCCAATCTCTGAAAGCCGATGGGTCAAGTTCGGTGTGGTCGTTTTCCTTTGCGGATCGGCACTACAGCTAATGGCAGCACTTCCTTGGTGTTAAATGAAAGCCCGCCGAGTTTCCCCGGCGGGCGCTGGTAGGCTGGCGGTGATCGATGGCTAGGCTTCTAGCGTCTCCGCTGATCAGCCCCCCCTCCGGGACGGGTCCATTTCGATTGTTAGTGCGATGACGGTCGCGGCGCCAGCGCGGGCTGCATCGCTGGTTGGGGTTGAAGGGCCGCCCGCGCGGCGAAGGCGGGGATGAAGATCTCGGGCGCCCCGGTTTGTAGCCGAGCGATCCATGCGGGCGCACCGTGTTGCGCGATATATGAAGCTCGCGGCCGATCCGCTTCACCGACCAACCCTGAACGTGAAAGGCGCGGCGCACCCTGGCTATCGCATCCACTGACTTCCTCCCCTGCCCACCCGTTCAAAAGCCGAACAAATGGGCCAATCCGACTTAAAATTGGGAGGTCAGAATCGGATGCCGAGCGCCCCAAAACGGGGGCAAAATTCAACGCCGAAACACATTGAAGGCGTCGTACAGGACGGCTTTCATTGGCTTCCTCACGGCGGCTGGCGCCGGAACGGCTTTTTCTCAACGACATCGAGGAACCTGCCCACCCCTCTCGGCCCCGATGCCCGATATGTCTGAACCTCGCCGGCCGCCGGGCGTTACGGTATGGGCGCCGGAGGCACCGCGCCAGGGGCCGCGGCGTCCGACCGCCATCGAACCTCAAGGGAAAGGAGAGAGCCATGAAGATCGTGACCAGCCTCAGCTTTCAGGGCCAGTGCCGCGAGGCGTTCGAATTCTACGCCGAGGTGCTAGGCGGGAAAATCACCGCCGCCATCCCCTATGGGGACGGCCCTCCCGACATGCCGATCACCGACGAGAAGTACAGGACATGGCTGATGCACTGCTGGCTGGAGGTCGGCGACCAGGCGCTGATGGGCACCGACATGGATGTCCAGTGGGCCAGGAATATCGACAAGCCCAAGAACGGCTTCGACGTCACCGTGCACACCGAGGACGTGGCCGAGGCCCGGCGCTGGTTCGAACAACTGTCCGAAGGCGGCAAGACGATCATGCCGTTCGGCGAGACGTTCTGGTCGCCCGGCTACGGTTCGCTGGTCGACAGGTTCGGCGTGCCGTGGATGGTCAATGTCGTTCCGTCGGCGGACGGGAGGCCGGCGCAGGGTTGATCCCGCAAACCGGCGGGAGCCGCGCCAACGTCGCTCTTTACGTGGCGTTCGCGCTGCTGACGGCCGGTTCGTTGTGGGCGACGCGAAACCAGACCGCGATCGATGACCGTCAGTTCATCGCGTCGATGGTCCCGCATAACTCCGGCGCGATCCCCATGTGCCGCGAGGCCGACCTTTCCGATCCCGAACTCGTCTCGCTTTGCGCGGCCATCGCGCGGGCGCAGCGCGAGGAGATCCAGCAGATGGGCAGGATCGCGGAGCGTCTCGCGCGTCGTTCATCGCCGCCGGTCCGGTAGTCTGCCGGGTCGGGCGGCGGAGCGCCGCTCTCGCCGTCGCTGTTTCAGCCCGCCGGTTCCGGCGCCGCGGCGCCTTTCCTCCCTCCCTCCTATCTGCCCGCCGAGCGCGACCGAAGAACTTCGGCCCCGATGAGAAAGACCGAGATCACGACGATCGAGATGGTCGAGACCGCGGCAAGGACGGGCGTGACGTCGAGGAACGCGTCGAGCCACATCTTCTTCGGCAGGGTGACGACATCGCTTCCGCTCAGGAAGAGCGAGATGGTGACATCGTCGAAGGAGGTGATGAACGCGAACACGAAGGCGGTCAGCAGCGCGGGGCGGATCAGCGGAAACGTCACCTTCCTGAAGGTCGCGGCCCTGTGGGCGCCGAGCGTCCAGGCGGCATGGTCGAGCGCGATGTTATAGTCGCGCAACACCGCCAGGACCGTGATCAGGACATAGGGCACCGCCAGCACCAGATGGCCGAGGATGAGCCCGGTATAGGTGTCGATCAGTTGCAGCCTGGCGAAGAAGTACATCAGGGCGACGCCGATGATGATCCGGGGGATGATCAGCGGCGCGATCGCCAGCGAAAGCAGCAGCCCCTTGCCCCTGAACGGCACGCGGATGATCACGAAGGCGGCGGCGGTGCCGACGACGACCGCGGACAGGCCGACGGCGATCCCGATCGCGAACGAAGCCGAAGCGGACTCGATCCAGTCCCGCGAAGAGACAAGCGTCTCGTACCAGCGCCAGGAGAACCCGACCGGCGGCCATGCAAGCAGGGACGTGCGGGTTACGGAGATCGGCACGAGAACGAGGATCGGAAGCATCAGGAACGCCATGACCAGCCCGGTGATGGCCGCCAGCACCCTGGAGCCGTGCCGCACGAGGAACGGCCTGATGCGGAGAAGCCTCCCAAGCCCGTCGGAAACCCGCCCGAGCGCGCCGAGCATCCGCACGCCGGCGGCGCCGCTCGCGGCGCGATCCGTGGATTTGCTGCTCGACGCGCCGATGAGCGAGGAGAGGCCGAAGACCCGGCCATATATCCCGAGCACGATCAGGGTGGCCGCGAGCAGCAGAACCGACAGGGCGCCCGCGAACGACCAGTTCAGCAGTTCCTGCACCTGGCGAATGATCACCTGGCTGATCATGGTCTGGCCGGCGCCTCCGAGAAGAGCAGGCGTGATGAAGAAACCCAGCGACGTCACGAACACGAGCACCGCCGCGGCGGAAATGCCGGGAAAGGACAGCGGAAAGAATATCCGCCAGAAAACCTGGGCGCCGCTCGCCCCCATCACCGATCCGGCGCGCTGGTACTGCGGATCGATCTCGTAGATGACGGGCAGCATCGTCAGGATCGCCAGCGGCAGCAGCGCGTGGACCATGCCGACGATGAGGCCGAGCGAGTTGTACATCAACTGGATCGGGCCGCTGGTGACGGACAGGGTGACGAGCAGTTCGTTGACGAAGCCCGTGCGCGCCAGGATCACGATCCAGGCGAAGGTCCGGATGAGGAAGCTGGTCCAGAAGGGGATGAGGACGAACAGGATGACCTTCCGCCGCCCCGCCAGCGACAGCTTTCCCATGTAGACGCAGAGCGGATAGGCGACGAGGACCGAAACGACGGTGACGACGGCCGAAACGTACAGCGTGTAGAGCACGAGCTGGAGATACACTTCCGAGCGGAAGACCTCCCGATAGTGCTCGATGCTGAGGGTCCGGTCGGGCCCGACGAAGCTCAGGGAAAGCAGCGAGCCGACGGGGTAAAGGAAGAAGACGCCGATGACCAGCGCCAGGGGCGCCAGCGGAAGGATGCGGCCGATCCGATTGGCCATTCTGGTCATCTGCATGGCTAGGCACCCACCATCCGAGCGTCCTGCGAACGCCAGCCGACGAAGACCGTGCGGCCGACCCCGAGCCCGCGCGCGTCCTGCTCGGAGAGCTTGATCGCCAGCAATTCCGGCCCGAGATCGGTGCGGACGGACACCTTCGTCACCGCCCCGATCATCGAGATGTCGGTTATCGTCCCTTGCAGGTTGTTGTCGGAAGGGGTCGGCGCGGGCGACAGCGCCAGCATCTCGGGCCGGACCAGCACGCTGACGTCGTCGCCTTGCCGGAAAGCGCTTGCCGCGTTGCCGCGCACCGCCATCGATCCGGCATCCGCCACGGCGATGCCGTCCTCGTCATGCGAGAAGCGCGCCGGAAGGCAATTGGGCTGGCCGAGGAAATCGGCGACATAGGCGGATCTCGGCTGATAGTAGAGCTCGTCCGGCGTCCCGAACTGCTCGATCCGTCCGTCGCGCATCAGGCAGATGCGATCGGACATCGACAGCGCCTCTTCCTGGTCGTGGGTCACATAGATGACGGTCGTGCCCGTCTGCCGATGAATCTGCTTGATCTCGACCTGCATATGCTCGCGCAGCTTCTTGTCGAGGGCTCCGAGCGGTTCGTCCATCAGGATGATCTGCGGGCGATAGACGAGGCAGCGGGCGAGCGCGACGCGCTGCTGCTGGCCGCCCGACAACTGCTTGGGGAGGCGATTGCCGACATCGGGCAGGCGGACCATCTCGAGGGCCGCGCGGACCCGATCCCCGATCTCGTTCTCGGACAGGTTGCGCATGCGCAGGGGAAAGGCGATGTTTTCGGTGATCGACAGATGCGGGAACAGGGCATAGCTCTGGAACACCATTCCCAGCCCGCGCTCCGCCGGGTGCGTCCAGGTGGCGTCCTTGCCGTCGATCAGAAGACGCCCGGACGAGGGATCGATCAGCCCGGCGATCAACTGCAACAGCGTCGTCTTGCCGGAACCGGACGAGCCGAGGAGGGTGACGAACTCGCCCCTCCCGATCTCCAGGTCAAGCGGCTGAAGCGCCAGGAGATCGCCGTAGCGTTTCGAAAGCTGCTCTATTTTCAACATCGCCAATCACCTGAAACTGCGCACCTGAAACTGCGCACCCGAAATCGCGGCGGCCGGGCGCGCCCGGCCGTCCGCGCAAGTTCTGTCAACCCTTGATGATCCAGGCGTCGAACGCCGCGACGGCCCGGTCCTTGGCCGGCCCCCAGCCCGCGGGGTCCTGGAAGACCATCGTATCGAAATATTCCGGATTGGTCGGAAGGATTTTCGCCCGCTCCGGGTCGATATGCGCGAAGGCGTTGGGGTTCACCGGCCCGTATGCAAGGTTTCTCGAGAATTCGGCCTGCCGCCGCGCGTTGGCGCAGAACTTGATGAACGCGCGCGCCACGTCGGCGTTCTGCGTCCCCCTGGGAATGCAAAGGCCGTCCATTCCCCAGATGGCGCGATCCCACATCAGCGCATAGGGCGCCCCGTCGTCGATGGCCGACTGCGCCCGGGCGTTCCAGACCACGGCCATGTCGACTTCGTTCGACTTGAGCAGGAGCGTCGATTGCGCGCCGCCGGTCCACCAGACATTGATGTCGGGCTTGATCTGGTCGAGCTTCCTCAGCGCCCGCTCGATATCGAGCGGAAACACCTCGGCCGGATCGACGCCGTCGGCCAGAAGGGTCGGCTCGAAGGTGTCGGTCGGGTGCCGACGCATCGCCCGGCGACCCGGGAACGCCTTCAGGTCCCAGAAATCGCTCCAGCTCTTCGGCCTGGCGTCGCCGAACACCTCGGTGTTGTAGGCGAGCGTCGTCGCATAGACGCTCACGCCCATCCAGTGGGGCTGCCTGGCTTGCGGAACGAGCTCGGCAACGTCCGGCCCGCTCATGTCGAGGGGCTCGAAAAACTGCTCCGTCGGCAGAGCCGCCTGTGCCGCCGCCGTCAGGAACGTCACGTCCCAAAGGACGTTCCCCGTTTCCACCTGGCTCTTGATCATCGCGGTCGGGTCATGCTCCGCGAGCACGGGCTTGATGCGGACGCCGGTCTCCTGCTCGAACGGATCGTAGAATGCGGCCGTCAGCGCGTTGCGCCAGTCGCCGCCGGGGTCGCGGACGGTGATGGTCCGGTCGGCGGCGCGTGCGCTCCGGAGAATGAACGGCGAGGCAATGGCGGCGCCGCCAACAAATTTGAGGGCGTTCCGGCGGGTCAGGTCAGTATGAATCTTGAGCTTTATCATCTTCGGTTCCACCTCTTGCTATATTCAACTCGTCTATTTTCCATCAGGCTCTCTGGGGTCTTTTCCTGGGCATGCCTCCTTTCCGTTCCGGCGGGGCAGGCGCGCCGGCGCTACACCGCCGTCTCCTTGCCGTGCGTCCGGGCCAGTTCGATCAAGGCCGGGACGATGTCCTTGAAATCCTCGGCGACGATCGCGCCGGCGCGCCGGAAAGCCGTCACCTTTCCGGCATGGCCGCCGACGCCGTTCTTTACGATCGTGCCGGCATGGCCGATGCTCTGGCCTTCGGCCATGTATTTCCCCGACGTGTAGGCGATCACCGGCTTCGAGATTTGCGACGCGATCACAGCCGCGGCATCCTCTTCGTCGCGGCCGCCGATCTCGCCGAGCAATACGATGAACCTGGTCTGCGGATCGTTTTCGAACAGGGGAAGCAGCTCCGCGTAGCCCGCGCCCTTGACGATGTCGGGCCCGGTCGAAACGATCGTGCTGACGCCCAGCCCCGCGACCTTCATCTCCGACAGGACGCCATAGGCGATCGAGCCCCCCTTCGTGAGGATGCCGACGTTTCCGGGAAGGCAGATCGCGTCGGAAAAATACCCCGCCTTGGCCTGTTCGGCGGAAAGCACGCCCGAGGAATTGGGGCCGATCAGGAGGGTTCCCGCGCGCGCGGCCGCGCGCCTGACCTCGAGCGCGTCGTGGACGGGGACGAATTCGGTCAGGCAGATCGCCACCTTGATCCCGGCGGCGATCGCCGCGAGAAGCGCGTCCTTCGCCGCCATGGGATCGTCGAAGAAGAGCGCGACCTCGGCGCCCGACCGGATCGCCGCGCCGAAATCCGCGAAGACGGGCACGCCGATCCCGTCGGCGGCGGCCTCGGGCCCGACGGCGCCGATCAGCCTCGTTCCCGACGAGATCATTTCGCCGCATTGGCGAACGGCCATCTCGCTGTCGATGCCGCTCACGACGATGCCGGTGGTTGCGTTGACGACGATGCTCATGGGCGGATCACCTGAGATGGTTGAGGGTTTCGGCGACGGCTTCCCTGAGCCCCGGGCAGTTCCGGATGCCGGCATCGCGCAGCAGGGCGGTGGCGCGCTCGCTGCCGTTTCCCTGCAGGTGGACGACGACGGGCTTGCCGGCGCGCGCGCGCCTTGCCGAAAGCGCGGGCAACAGCTCGGCGGCGATGCGGTCGATCCTGTTGCCGCTGGAAATCATGTTGACCAGCACGACCTCGACGCGGCGGTCGGCATCGAAGGCGTCGAGCACGTCCGAAAGCGCCTGCCGCGCCGTGCCGGACGACAGCGAGCTGTCCATGTCGATCGCCCCCGCCAGGCCCTGGTTCTCGGACGCCAGCCAGTCGGAAACGGCGAGAGCCATCCCGCCGCCCAGGCCGACCAGGCCGACCTTCCCGTCGCCGTCGACCCGCTGGAGCTGCGAGACCTTCTGCGATCTGCCCCAGCCGTGGTCGCTGGCCTCGAGGCGCAGGAGCGCGCGGATCTCGGGCTGGCGGGCCAGCGCCGAATCGTCGATCTCGACGCGCGCGTCGAGGGCGATCAGCGCCCCGTCGCCGGTTTCGACCAGCGGGTTGATCTCGGCCATGACGGCGTCGCTGCGGCGCGCCAGCGTTTCAAGGCGCGCGCACAGGTCGAAATACGCCTCGTGAAGCTCCGGCGGGAAACCGAGGCTTTCGAACGCGTCGAGGATGGCTCCCCTGGACTCCCCGACCGTGGGGTCGAGCGGCACCTGAACCAGCGATTGCGGGTCGGAGCGGGCATTGTCCTCGACCGCCACGCCGCCGTCGCGGCCGATCATCAGCCAGACCTCGTTCATCGCCACGGTGATGGCGACGTACCGCTCCCGCCTGATGTCGACCCTGGGCTCGACGAGGAGGCGCGACACCTCGAAGCCGTTCACCGACGCGCCGATCATCGCGTCGAAGACCGCCCTCGCCTCGGCGGCGGTGCCGGCGAAGCCGATGCCGCCGTTCCTGCCGCGCTTGCCGGCGGGAATCTGGGCCTTCAGGGCGACGGGAAGGCGCAAGCCCGCAAGAGCGGCCTCCAATTGCGCCCCGGTTTCGACGATCACGCCCTCGGGAGTGGCGATGCCATGGGCGCGAAGCAGAAACTTGCCTTCGTTTTCGTTCAGAAGCATGGAGCGGCTCCGGCGCGGCGGAACGCGGCCTCCGGGCCGGCCGCGGGGCGCGTGCGGCCGCATACGCGCGGCGAACCGCCCGTTCGTTCGAGAAACATTTTCTAACCTGCTTGCTGTTTGTCCCAAGGATCGGACTGCGCGGTCCAATCTCTTCTCCTCCCTTGCTTTCTAGCAGCTTCGGCGTCTTGATACGAACCAGAATGATGGCACCAAGGGTGTAGAAAAACTATGACATCGGCAAAGCGCCGCCTGCCATCCCTGAACGGGATGCGCGCATTCGAGGTCGCGGGACGAAGCCTGAGCTTCAGGCTGGCGGCCGAGGAGCTCGGCGTCACGCACGGCGCCGTCGCCCAGCATATCCGCGCGCTGGAGGCCGATCTCGGCCGCCAGTTGTTCGAACGGCTGCCGCGATCGCTGGTGCTTACCGATGTCGGCCGCGAATATCTGGCGGAAGTCACGCGCGCCTTCGAGATCCTGAACGAGGCGACCGCCGTCGCGCGCGGAGACCCGCGTCAGGTCAACATCAACGTCAGCCCCAGCTTCGCCACCCGCTGGCTGCTGCCGCATCTCCAGGAATTCAGAAACACCTGCCCGGACATCGTGGTCAACATTCTGGCGACGGGACACACCCCGGATTTCGGCACCGCCAATGTCGACCTGGCGATCAGGGACGGCGCGCCGCCGTTCGGCGCGGTGAAGAAGTGGAAACTGCTGTTCGAGCGGAAGCTCATCGCCGTCGCGAGCCCGGACCTGGTCGCAAGGCTGGGAATTCCCCGGACCGTCGACGATTTCTGCCGGTTCGTGCTGCTGCACGACATGGAAAACGAATGGCCGGGCTTCCTCTTGAAGGCATATGGCACCCTGCAGGTGGCCGTCGAGCAGAACGTCACGTTCAACCTCGCCACGCTGGCCATCGACGCGGCGCTTGCCGGACAGGGCATTGCGGTGGCGAGCCGATTGTACGTGCAGCGCGAGCTGGATTCCGGACGGCTGGTGCAGGTGGTCGACACCGTGCTCGAATCCGAACGGGATTATCATGTGCTGCTGCCGCTGCGGTCGAAGAACCACCGCGCGGCCAAGGCCGTGTGGGACTGGCTGATGGAGAAGGCCGACCGTCACGACGGCCAGATCGCCGAACCGTGACCCATCCCCGCGCGGGACCGTCTGCGGCCCGGCATCAGGCGCCGGGTCGCAGATGGTCGCGCGCGCTGTTTCTCAGGCTTTCCGGCAAGGGAATGGCCTTTCGCGCGCCAAGATCGAAATAGACGGTCTTCATCTTCATGGTCGCCACGGCGTCGCCCTGCCGGTTCTCCATCCTGTGGCGCAGGGTCAGGGACGACGTGCCGACCGCCTCGATATCCGTATGCACCTGAAACAGCTCGCCAACCGCCAGCTCCTGCATGAAATGCGTCTCGTGCAGCACGTCGGCCCACCCCTGCCCGAGCGACCGCTGCCAGCCGGTGTCGTAGCCGAGCGCGGCAACGACGTGCCACATCGCCTGGTCGAAGGCGGCGACATAGTGCTGGACGTTCATGTGCCCCATGGCGTCGGCCATCGCCGGATACACCATCCCGTTATAGCTTCTCATGCGGCTCTCCCGTTTCCAGACCCGTCGGGCCGGGCAAAAACAGCGGTGGACATTTGCATACTAGTTAGTATATTTTTACACGAATAAGTATGTGAATGGCAACTCCCGTGTGCCGGAAGGGGTAGGAGCATGAAAACGAGCCTGACGGAAATGTTCGGAATAGAGGCGCCGATCTTCGCCTTCAGCCACTGTCGCGACGTGGTGGTCGCCGCCTCGAAGGCGGGCGGCTTCGGCGTTCTCGGCGCGGCATGGACCACCCCCGAGCATCTCGAGCAGGAGCTGCGCTGGATCGACCAGCACATCGACGGGCTGCCCTATGGCGTCGACCTCGTCTTCTCGCCGACGGCGGTCGACCTCGGCCCCGAAAAGGACCCCGCCAAGCTGCTGCCGCCGGAGCACGTCGCCTACATCAACGGCCTGATGACCCGCGACGGCGTGCCCGAGCTTCCCGAGGGCGAGTTCGAGAACTGGTACAAGAATTATTCGGAAAGCCTCGCCTTCACCCCGAAGGAAAGCGAGGAGCTTCTCGACGTCGCCCTGCGCCACGACATCAAGTTCGTGGTCTCCGCTCTCGGCATTCCGCCGGCCGGCATCATCGAGCGGGTCCATGCCGCCGGCCTGCCGCTGGGCGCGCTGGTCGGCACGGCCGAGCAGGCGCGCCAGCAGGTCGCGGCCGGCATCGACGTCATCATCGCCCAGGGCAGCGAGGCCGGCGGCCACACCGGCACCGTGGGCTCGATGGTGCTGTGGCCCGAGGTGGTGGACGCGGTGGCGCCCGTGCCGGTGCTGGCCGCCGGCGGCATCGGCCGCGGCCGCCAGATGGCGGCGGCGCTGGCGCTCGGCGTGCAGGGCGTGTGGTGCGGCTCGATCTGGCTCGGCACCACGGAAAGCGAGCTGAACCCCGACCTGCGCGACGTGCTCTACGACGCCAAGAGCACGGATGCGGTCATCACCCGCGGCTATACCGGCAAGCCCTGCCGCGTCCTGCGCAGCAAGTTCACGGAAGCCTGGGCCGCGCCGGAGGCGCCGGCGCCGCTCAAGGTGCCCTATCAGTCGATCCTGTCCGGCGGCCCCTTCCGCAGGGCCGAGCGCGCGCATCGCAAGGACTGGATGACCTATTCTGCCGGGCAGATCGTCGGCCAGATGACCGGGCCGACCTCGGTGCGCCAGGTCGTCTACGACATGCTGAGCGAATATGCCGACACGATGGAGAACCTGGACGCCATCCTGACCGATTAGCCGGCGGCGATCCCGGCGGAAACGGAGCGCCCGCGCGGACCTTCCGGTTCGCGCGGGCTTTTCGTCCTCAGTTCCAGCCTGCGGCGGCAAGCGCGGCCGCCGTGTCGTGGACGCTGCGGTCGTAGTCGGCATTCTCGTCGGGGATGATGCGGTTGATGACGCCGCTTTGCAGTTCCTCGGAGACATGGGCGATCAGCCCCGGGAAGGTCGACAGCAGCGCGAGCCCCGTCATCTCCGGCGGCGTGAAGCCCATCTGGATCATGATGCCGGCGAGCATGCCGATGTCGTTCATGACGAGGTCGTGCTTGCCGGTGGCGGCGCGGAACGCCGCGTGCACGGCCGCGTACCATTCGTTGACCTCGCCCCAGACGCCCGTCTCGACGGCGAAGTTCTTCAGCGTCTCGGCCCGCGGGTCGACGCCGCGGAACACCTGATGGCCGAAGCCGGGCACGCGCTTCTTCTCGGCGCGCAAGAGGGCGACCAACGCGGCCGCCTGTTCAGGCATGGCCTGCCCCGATGCCTTGTAGGCGGTGTAGCTGTCGAGGATGAAGCGCCCGGCATGCTCGGGCGAGACCGCGAACTCGCCGGCGCCGAGCATCGCCGCCGAAAGGCCGGCCGTCATCTGCGGATTGACCGAGACCACGGCGCGCGCCGCGATCGTGCCGGACTTTTGCAGGCCGTAGTCGAGGATCGACGACAGGATCACGTCCATCATCCGCGCCTCGGCCGGCACCGGGACGCGGCCGCGCAGAATCAGATAGGCGATGGCCGAGAACGGCAGCCGCCCCAGCAGCGACTGCATGGGAAAGCCGCGAATGTAGATGTCCTCGGGGGCGATGGCGCTGATGCCTGTCGTCCAGTGGCCGGGCGTGTTCTTGCTCATGGGTGTGGTTCTCTCTGCTGCTGAATCTGCGGACGCGTCTCGCCGATGCCCGGCCGTCCATCGCGCCGCCGGGTGGCCACCACGGACGACGGCCCCGAATTGATCCAGGAGCGATCCGGGGACGGTCGAGAGGTGGTCCGGGTCTGCGGACGGATTACATACTTTAAAGTATCTCAAAATACTTCTAAGTCAATATTCCTGCTTGGGCAGGATGCGCCATGTGTTTTGGGGGAGCCTCCCGGCCCGCCATCAGGCATCCGGCGCGCCGAAGGCGCTGGCATACACCTGCCACAGCGGCGCCGCCCGCTCGTCCGGCAGCGCCGAAATCCCGTCCACGATGCGCTTGCAGCAGGCGAGCGAACGGGCCGGCCTGCCGGCCAGCTCCTCCGCATAGGCCCTCACCGTCCCGGCGAGTTTCTCCTGCGGCACGACGCGGTCGGCGAGGCCCCAGCGGAAAGCCTCGTCGGCGGCGACAGTCCGGGCGGAAAACAGCATGTCCTTGGCCCGCGCCGGCCCGATCAGGGCGATCAGCCGGGCGCTGTCGTCCGGCGAATAGGCGATGCCGAGCTTGCTTGCGGTGATGCGGAAACCGGCTTCGGCGGCGCAGAAGCGCAGGTCCGCCGCCGCGGCAAGCGCCGTGCCGCCGCCGATCGCCAGCCCCTGCACCGCCGCGATCACCGGCATCGCCAACCCGGCCACCGCCCGCACCGCATCGCGGTAGACCGCGTTGTAGCGCTGCGTCGAGGCCGGATCGGCATAGGCTTCGGCGAATTCGCGTGTGTCCGCTCCCGAAGAGAAGTGCCTGCCCTCTGCCGAGAGAACCACGACCTTGACCTCCGGCCGCGCCGCGATGTCGCGGCAAAGGCCGGCCATCTCGCTCCACATCGCGCCGGTGAAGGCGTTGGCGGCGGCAGGCCGGTCGATGTGGATGGTGGTCACGTCGCCGAAGCGGATGTCGAGCGGCATGGTTCAGGTCCTTTCTTCGCGCCGGTCCGGATTCCGCGATGCCTTCCGCGACAGGAAGGCGGCGACCCGCTGCTTCGCGGCGTCGCAGGAGACGAGGCCGGCCAGCTCGGCCCCTTCCCGGTCGAGGCCCGGCTGAAGGCTGCCATGGGCCGCGCGGACCGCGGCGAGGATGGCGGCGACCGCTTCATAGGGTTGCCCGATCCAGCGGTCGACGAAGGCGCGGGCCTCCTCGGCCGGCGTCTCGACCAGACGGTCCGCCAGGCCGATCGCCACGGCTTCGCGCGCGTCGACGTGGCGCCCCGACAGGATCAGATCCATCGCCCGCGCTTCCCCGACCAGGCGCGGCAGCCTTTGCGTCCCGCCCGCGCCCGGCAGCATGCCGAGGCCGATTTCGGGGAAGGCGAAGCCGGCGTCCGCGGTGACGAGCCTGAACGTCGCCGCCAGCGCCAGCTCCGCGCCGCCGCCCAGCGCCGGGCCGGTGACGACGGCGACGCTGGGCACCGGAAGCTGCGAGAAGCGTTGCAGGACCTGGCGGCGATAGTCCGCCCGGCGCACCGCCTCGGCGTCGTCGATCCCGTCCAGATCGGCGATGTCGGCGCCGGCGCAGAACACCCCTGCCGGCGAGGCCGTGACCAGCACCGCGCGCACCGTCCGGTCCGCGGCGATCTCGCCAACCGTCCGGTCGAGTATCCCGAAGCATTCGAGATCGAGGGCGTTGCGCTTCCCGGGCCTGTCGAGCCGGATTTCAACGATTGCGTCGGAGCGTTCGACTGTCAGCGCCATTGCCGTGTTCCTTGGGGGTCATGGGAAGAAAATCTGCCGGAGAGCCTTCTTGTCGGTTTTGCCGGTCGGGCCGAGCGGCATCGACTCGATGAACCGGATGCACGCCGGCACCTTGAACTTCGCCAGATCGGCGGCGACGAAGGACAAAAGCTCCTCCTGCATCACCTCGCCCCTGGCCTCGACCACGGCGACCGGGACCTCACCCTGCACGTCGTCGGGAATGCCGAACACGGCCGACAGGCCGACGCGCGGATGCCGGTTGAGAGCGGATTCGATCTCGGAAGGCGCGATGTTGTTTCCGCCGCGGATGATCAGGTCCTTCAGCCGCCCGACGATATGGACGAAGCCCTGCGCGTCGCGCAGGCCGATATCGCCGGTGCGAAACCAGCCGTCACGCAGGGCCTGCGCGTTCAGCGCCGGGTCCTTGTGATATCTGGTCAGCATCGACGGACCCTGCGCCAGCATCTCGCCCGGTTCGCCCTCCGGGCGGTCGCGCCCGTTCTCGTCGACGAAACGCAGCTTCGCGCCCGGCGCGACCCGGCCGACGGCGCCGGCCGGATAGGGAAAGGCGTCGGCAGCGTATCTGCCGACCAGCGGATAGGCCTCGGTCATGCCGAAATAGTCCTGGACATGGATGCCGAATCTCGCCTCGACCCGGGCGCGGAGCGGCGGCGACAGCGGCGCGCCCGAGCAGATCGCCGCCCGCAACGACGACAGGTCGGGCGCGAGGCCGTTCTGGTCGGCGTAGTCCGCCATCATCGCGTACATCGTCGGCACGGCGTTGAAGATGGTGGCGCGGCAGGCCGCCAGCGCCTTCAGCGCTTCCTCGGGGTGGAAACGCCGCAGGATCACCACGCGCATGCCGTTGAGGAGAGACAAGAGCGTCGAGGTCGACAATCCGAGCAGGAACCCGAACGGCGAGACGGCGACGGTGACATCGGCCGCCGACAGGTCCCACATTTCGCGAAACGACCGGGCGGCGGCAATCTGGGCGGCGTGGCCGATCACCACCGCCTTGGGCAGGCCGGTCGATCCGGACGTATAGACGATCATCAGGTCGCCGCCCGGCGACACGGGCTCGGGGGCGGCTCCGTCGGCTGCCGTCTTCCGGACGAGCTCGCCGATCGGCACGATGGCGCAGGCCGCGCCCTCCTTCGACGCGGCGCAGCGCGCCTCGTCATCGGAAAAGATGATGCAGACCTCGCCGTTCGAGACGATGTGGTCGACCTCGCGCGCGGTCAGCCGGAAGTGCATCGGCACGAACACCGCGCCGAGCCGGGCCGCCGCGACGAGGGCGAAGATGGTCTCGGGACGGTTCTGCGCCTGGACCGCGAAGGCCGAGCCCCGGCCGATGCCCAGCCGCGTCAGGTTGGCCGCGCAGATGTCGATCCTCGACATCATCTCGCGATAGGAAATGTCCTCGCCCTCGAAGGTGAGGGCGATCGCCTCGCCCCGCTCCCCGGCGACATTCGACAGCGCTTCGTAGATCGACCCGGGCTTCACGGCGCGTTCCTTCCTGTCTGGCAAGCTTGGTCAGTCGACGAAGCGGACGGTTTCGCTCAACGGCGCCCGCTCGGTGCGGAACGCGTTCGCCGGATGCGCCGTGTCCTCGTAGCCGAAGGCGATCCCGGCGAAGATCGCGCGGTCGTCGCCGATGCCCAGGTGTTCGCGCAGCAGGTCGGCGTAATAGGCGGGCGAGGCCTGCGGGACGGCGGCGACCCCGAGCGCTTCCGCCGCCAGCAGGAACGCCATCAGATAGGCGCCGCAATCGATCGCGGCGCGTGGCCCGAGCGTGGCGTCGGCCGAGATGACCGCGAGGTGCGGCGCGCCGAAGAAGCGGAAGTTCTCGAGCGCCTGGCGCTGCGACGCGGCCCGGTCGCCCCTGGCGATGCCGACGGATTCGTAGAGCGCCCACCCGCAGGCGCGGCGGCGCTCCTGATAGACGCCATGGTAGCAGCCGTTGGGCGCGATGTCGGTGACGAAGGCCGCGCCGGCGTTGGCGTTGTCGTACATCGCCTGGCGCAGCCGCTCCAGCGCCGCCCCGCCGACCAGAACCACCTCCCAGGGCTGCGAATTGCAGTCCGATGCCGTTCGCGAGGCCATGTCGAGGACGCGCCGGATCACCGGGCGCGGCACGGCACGGTCGAGATAGGCGCGGCACGAATGGCGCCCATGCAGCAGTTTTTCCAGCAGATCGGCTTCGGGTGAGCTTTCCAACGCCATTCATTCCTCGCTTTAACCCGGACCGTGCAGCGCCCGGCGTCTTACGCCGCCGCGCGGTAGCCCCTTTCGAATTCCGCCACCAGCTCGGCCACCGGCATCACCCGGTCGACCATGCCGACGCCCTGCCCCGCGCTCCAGATGTCGCGCCAGCCACGGACGCCGTCCGGCAGGTCGGGCTGGCGCGCGCCCTTGAGCGCGGGCAGGCGGTCGGGATCGAGGCCGACCCGGGCCAGCGAGCCGCGCAGGAAAGTGGCGTTGACGCCGCTGATGCGGTCGGTCGTCAGCACGTCGGTGCTGGCCTGCGTCACCATCAGTTCGCGATAGGCCTCGGACGCCAGCGATTCCGGCGTGGCGATGAAGCGGGTGCCGACATAGCCGAAATCGGCCCCGAGCGCCTCGGCCGCGCGCAGGGAGCGGCCGTCGGAAATGCAGCCGGCAAGCAGGATGGCGCCGTCGAAGATGCGCCGCAACTGCGGGACGAACGCGAACGGATTGAGCAGGCCGCAATGGCCGCCGGCACCGGAGGTCAGCGCGATCAGGCCGTCGACGCCGGCCTCGATCGCCTTTTCGGCATGCGCGACGGTGGCGACGTCGTGGAAGATCAGCCCGCCATAGTCGTGGACCAGCGGCACGACCTCGCCCGGCTTGCCGAAGCTGGTGATGACGATGCGCGGCTTGAAGCGGCGGATCAGCCGCAGATTGTCCGCCATCCGCTCGGGCGCGACGTTGTACTCGACCAGATTGAGCGCATAGGGCGCGATCTTCACCCCCGGCGCGGCAGTTTCCCGCGCTTCGGCCAGCTCGTCGTCGATCCGGATCAGCCAGTCTTCCAGCACCTGCGCCGTGCGCGCGCCCTGCAACGGCACCGAGCCGACCACGCCCGCCTTGGAACAGGCGATCAAAAGCTCCGGTCCCGACACCAGCAGCATCGGCGCCGCGATCAGCGGCAGGCGCATTTCCGCGCGCAGGGCGCGGATCTTCGCCGTCCGCGCGGCATCTTTGTCCGTCATCATGCAGCCCTCCCCACCGGCGGCCGGCGCTGCGCCCAGGGCGCCGCGGTTTCGAGATGATGCGCCAGCCGCAGGACATCGGCGTCGGCGCCGAAACGGCCGATCAGTTGCACGCCGACCGGCAGTCCTTCCGCGCTCTCGCCCATCGGCAGCGACGCCGCGGGCTGGCCCGAGGCGTTGATGATGGCGAGGAAGGTGGTGTAGCTGCCGATCGCCCGACGAAAGCCGAGGAAATCGTTCTGCATCGAGATTTCACCGAGCGGCGCCGGCGGGCGCGTCAAGGTCGGGGTCAGGACGAAATCCACCTGCCCGACATAGTCGTCCATTGCCCGCGCGACGCCGTGGAAGCGGTTGATCGCCAGCGCGTAGCGCTCGGCGCTCAAGGTGCCGCCGAGGCGATAGGCGTCGAGGATGGCCGGCTCCAGCAGGTCCTCGGCCCGCGCGCCGGCGAGGCCGCGCAAGCGGCCGTTGACGGTCAGCGTCACGCTTGCCGCCATCACCTCGATATGGGCCTGGAGAAATTTCGCGAAGCTGAAGGAAGGTGCGGCGAGCGGCACGGTCTCGTGGCCCATCCCTTCGAGCAGGACGGCGGCGCCGCGCACGGCGGCGAGGCAGTCCGGGTGCACGGCGATGCCGTCGAAGGCCTCGGTCCAGACGCCGACGCGCAGCGGCCGGGCGAAGGGGCGCGCGATCTCGTCGGAATAGGACACCGGGCGCGGCGGCGCGGCATAGGGCGCGCCGGGCTCGAACCCGGCCGCGTGGTCGAGCACCGCGGCCGTGTCGCGCACGCTGCGCGACAGCACCCCCTCGACCGCGAGCCCGCCCCAGGCCTCGCCGCGCGCCGGACCGACCGGCAGCAGGCCGCGCGAGGTCTTCAGGCCGAAGACGCCGCAGCAGCTCGCGGGGATGCGGATCGAGCCGCCGCCGTCGCTGCCATGGGCGATCGGCACCACGCCGGTCGCCACGGCCACGGCCGCGCCGCCGCTCGAGCCGCCGCTCGAGCGGGTCGGGTCCCACGGGTTGCGCGTCGGGCCGCCATAGATCGCGGCTTCCGTGGTCGGGGCCATGCAGAATTCCGGCACCGTGGTGCGCGCGAAAGGCAGGAAGCCGTCCTCGCGGAAGCGCGCCGTCAGGGTCGCGTCGGCGGGCGACCCCAGCCCCTCGAACAGGCGCGAGCCGACCGAGGACGGCAGGTCGCTCGCCGCGAGGCCGGAATCCTTGAGCAGGAAGGGCAGCGCGCCGAAGCGGCCGCGCAGCCGCGCCGAGGCGGCCGCCTGCCGGGCGCGGTCGTAGTTCTTCTCGTAAAGCGCGTTGAACCGCGCGTCGACCGCCTCGCCGAGCCCGATCGCGCAGTCCATCAGCTCCAGCGGCGTGACCTCGCCCTTGTGGAGCAGCTCGGCAAGCGCAAGGCCGTCGAGGCGGCCGTAGGTATCCTGGTCCATGGTCCGTCCCTTCAGTCGTCGGCCAGCTTGCGCAGGGCCGCCTTGTCGATCTTGCCGGTCTTGCCGTAGGGCATCCCGGCCAGCACCGTGACCGATCTCGGCACCTTGAAGTCCGACAGCCGCTCCGCCGCCAGGGCGATCAGCGCGGCCGGGTCGACCTGTTGCCCCGGCTGGAGCGTGACGAAGCCGACGGCGACCTCGCCATAGACCGGGTCGGCGGCGCCGACGACGGCCGCCTCGGCGACGGCGGGATGGCTGGTCAGGACGTTCTCGACCTCGAGCGGCGAGATGTTGGCGCCGCCGCGGATGATCATGTCCTTGCTGCGGCCGACGATGTAGTAGAAGCCCTCGGCGTCGCGGCGCACGAGATCGCCGCTGCGGAAATAGCCGTCGCGCAGGTTTTCGGCCGTCAGTTCCGGCGCGCCGTCATAGCGCAGCATCAGCCCCGCCGTGCGCAGATAGAGCTCGCCGATCTTGCCTTCCGGCGCCTCGGTCCCGTCGGGCAGGCGGATGCTGACCTCGGCGCCGGGCGCCAGCAGGCCGGCCGAACCCGGCGGCAGCGGGCGCGGGTCGTCGTGGAAACGGCCGAAGGCGGGCGTGGCCTCCGACATGGCGAAATAGTTCTGCAACCTCGCCCCGAACATCCGCTCGAACGCGGCGAAGGTCTCGGCCGAGGTCGGCGCGCCCGAGGTGACCAGCACGCGCACATGCGACAGGTCGAAATGCCGCCCGTTCTGCTCGGCATAGGACATCATCATGTTGTACATGGTCGGCACGCCGTGGAAGACGGTGATCCGGTGCGCCACCATCGCCTCGAGCACGTCGCGCGGATGGAACCGGCGCAGGATCACCGCCTTGCCGCCCGCCTGCAACGCCACCGCCGCCGCCGTCGACAGCCCGTAGAGATAGCCCATCGGCAGGGCGACGAGCGTCAGGTCCGTCGCGGTGATGCCCCACATCCGCGACAGCGAACGGGCGACGCCGGCCTGCCCGGCCTGCCCGAGCATCACCGCCTTGGGAACGCCGGTCGAGCCGGAAGTGTAGATGACCATGAAGTCGGCGTCGTCCGGCACCGCGGCGGCGGAGGCGTCGCCCTCCGTCTCCCCGTCGATGGTCGCGACCGGCACCATCGGGACCGCGCAGGCCGCGGGATCGACGACCTCGCTCCCGGCCACGTCGTGGAAAAGCACCTTCGACCGGCTGTGGCCGACGGCATAGGCGATCTCGGACGCGGTCAGGTTGGGATTGAGCGGCACCACGACCGCCCCGATCTTCGCCGCCGCGTAATAGAGCAGCAGATGATGCAGGGAGTTGTGGCCGAAGAAAGTGAAGCGGTCGCCGGTGCCGATCCCCAGCCGGCGCAGATGGCGCACGGCCCGGTCGATGCCGTCGAGAAGCGCGCGGCGGCTGGTCCAGGCGCCGTCGAACCAGACGGCAGGCTCGGCCCCGCGTCCCTCCGACGCATCCAGCAGGGCCTGGTAGACTGGATTGAACCGCAGCGGGGACTGGATCATGGCCTTGGAACCTGTTGGTGGACGCGGATCGTCCAGTTGCCGGAATGGAGTCCTTCGCGGCCCCGGTCGATCAGGGCCAGATTGAACGTCTCGCAGCCCGGCAGCGCCGGATCGGCGGCGCGGCCGACCTCGAGCCGCACGGTCATGCCGGCGAGGATCGGCTTGTGGAAGGTCCAGTCGACCGCCAGCACCTCGGCGCGCTCGCCTTCCGCGCGGAGCAGGCGGGAGAGCAGGCCGGCAGCGACCGCCGCGCCGGCCGGGCCTTGCAGGATCGGGCCGGCAAAGCCGGCCGCGCGCGCGGAAAGCACGTCGGTATGGACGGGATTGTAGTCGCCGGCAAGCTGGCTGCCGAAGAGGATGTCAGCCTCGGTCATGGTCCGGAACGGGCTGTACGCGACGTCGCCGACCCGCGCCGCCTCCCCGGTGGCGCGCGCCTCGTGTCCGCCCGCCTTATGCCCGGCCGCCTCATGTCCGGCCGCCTCGACCGCCGCGCCGGGGCGCCGCCGCACCATCAGCAGCCACTCGCCCTCCTGATAGGCGACCTGCGCCCGGTCCTCGAGCCGCACGGAAAAACGCACGAGGCCGCGCGCTGGATTGCGCGTCGGCGTCTTGCCCGCGAGCCGCTGGCGCAGGCGCAGCGTCGTGCCCGCCGGGATCGGGCGAGGGCAGGCGAAACGCGCGGAAAGAAAGGCGATCCCGGTGCCTTCCTTCAGGCCCAGCCGCTGCTCGAGCCCGGTCGCGATGGCGAAGGCCGCCTGCGGCGCAAGAAAGCCGCCGCCGTCTCCTTCCGCCAGATAGGGCGAGCCGCCGGCATAGCGGTCCCACAGCGCGATGTCGGCGGCGGTGATCGTGCGAGCCGGCGTCAGCCATTCCATGCCGGGCTGATAATCCTCCCAGAACAGCGCACGGGCCCCGACCGCTTCCTGATGACGAGCCTCCGGCATCCCCGCGCGCGCCCCGACCCTCAGAGCTTCGCCGCGGCCTGGCGGGCCGCGTCCGCCACCGTCGCGAAGCGCACGTCCTCCTGCGCCGCCATGTGCCCGATCAGGCGCTCCAGCATCTTCAGGCGCGGGCCGCGCCCGATGAATTGCGGGTGCATGGTCAGGGTGAAGACGCCGCCGTCGAGCCCGTGGCAGAAATCGAACTCGTCGCGCCAGATCGCGTAGACCTCGTCCGGCGCGCGGGTGCCGGGATAGAGCGGCTTGTTGAGGAAGGTGAAATAGGGAAAATCGTCGAGTTCCCACGCCACCGGGATCTCGATCAGTCCGGTGGGCTCGCCGGGCTCGTAGCGATGGTCGTCGATGCGGGAATTGCGCCGCGCGCGGTAGGGCAGGAAATCGCTGGCCATCATGCTGCTGTCGTAGACGAGCCCGCGCTCCAGCAGGAGGTCGACCGAGTTCGGCGACAGGTCCCATGCCGGCGAGCGATAGCCGGCCGGCGCGTAGTCGTCGCCGAGCACGGCCCTGAGCCCGGCGATCGACGCGTCGAGCAGCCGCCCCTCCTCCTCGCGCGACAGGCCGACGGGCGTCTCGTGGCGGTAGCCGTGCAGCCCGATCTCATGCCCGGCCGCGCGGATGGCGCGAACCTGCTGCGGATAGGAGGCGGCGGTATGGGCCGGGACGAAGAAGGTCGCCGGCAGGGCGTGGCGTGCGAGCAGGTCGAGCAGCCGCGGCACCCCGACCAGCGCGCCGAACTCGCCGCGCGACAGCGGCGTCGGCGTCGCGGCCTTCATCGACGTGTACCAGAGCGACACGGCGTCGAAGTCGAAGGTGAGGCAGACCAGCGTCATGTGTGCAGACCGATGCTCTCGGCCTCGCCATCATCGCGGAGACGACGGGCGATGACCAGACGGTTGATGTCGTTGGTGCCTTCGCCGGTGACGTAGAGCGTGGCCTCGCGCGTCAGCCGCTCCAGCGGCCAGTCGCGCGTGTAGCCGGCCCCGCCCATGATCTGCATGGCGACGTGGCAGATTTCGAGCGCGCGTTCGCTGGCGTACATCTTGGCCATGGCGCCGCGCATGTCCGCGCGCTCGCCGCGCTCCTTGGCGCGGGCGGCCTCCATCGTCATCAGCCGCGCCGCCATCAGCTTGGCGGCCGCGTCGGCGAGCTTCATCTGGATCGCCTGGTGCTTGTCGATGGTGACGCCGAAGGTCTCGCGCTCGGCCGCATAGCGCCGCGCGATCGACAGCGCGTCGGCGGCGACGCCCACCGCGCTGATGGCGACGGCGATGCGCCCGCATTCGAGCGCGTCCATCAACTGCGGGAACCCGCGCCCGCTCGCGCCGGACAGCACGTTGGCGGCCGGAACCGGCACGTCGCCCAGCTCGATCTGGACGGTGTCGACCAGCTCGAAGCCCATCTTGTGGAAGACGGACGTCACCTCGACGCCGTCGAAGCCCTTTTCCACCAGAAGCAGCGAGAAGCCCGGTCTGGCCCCCTCGCCGCCCTGCGGGTCGCGGCAGAGGACGAGAAGCAGCGTCGCCGTGCCGCCATTGGTGACAAATATCTTGGTGCCGCGCACGCGGAACCCGTTGCCGACAGGCGTGGCAGTTGTGCGCACTGCTTGGAGGTCGGAGCCGCAATGCGGCTCGGTCAGGCAGAGCGCGCCGCGGTGCTCGCCCCGCGCCATCGCCGGCAGATAGCGGGCCTTCTGGTCCTCGGTGCCGTGGGCGGCGATGGCGTAGGCGACGGTGGCATGGCTGTTGACATAGGCCGAAAGGGTCGACCAACCGCCGGCAAGAACTTCCATCACCGCAGTGAAGACCGGCACCCGCAAGCCGAGCCCGCCGAATTCCTGCGGAACGGCGAGGCCGTAGAGGCCCATCTCCTTCATCTCGGCGACCAGCGCGGCGGGATAGGCGCGATCCCGCTCGTGCTGCATGACCGCAGGGCGTACCCTGCCCTCGACGAAGCGGCGCACCGCCGCAACGATGTCCTTCTCGTCGTCGTTGAAATCGTCGTAATCCATGGCACCATCCCATCCGGCGGATTTTCGCGGCCCGGGCCGACGGCCAATGCCTCGCGCCGCCGTCCTTCCCGCGCGAAACCTCGCGCATCACCGTGAATTGGTCTTTACAGTATTAAATTTGACTATTGAGTATGTGTCAAGACTGGTTGGTATGAAAACGGGGCGGCATCGCGTGATGCCGCCCCGTTCCGATGGACCACCATGCCGTGCCCGGCGCGCCGGCGGCAACTGCCGGACAAGGCGAAAGGTCAGTTCTTCCAGTGCGCCTTGGCGCTCGCCAGATCGGCCGGATAGATCAGCTCGGGACGGCCGTTCTGCCACTGGATGACGACCAGGCTGGCGCCGAGGCGATGACCGGCCTCGTCGAACTTGACGGTGTTGCCGCCGTAGAAGCTGCCGACGCCGCCGGTGACGTCCATCTTGCGGATCGCCTCGGCGACCTTGACGCGGTCGGCCGCGCCCGCGGCCTCGAGCGCTTCCTTGATCACCATCATGTCGCCATAGGCGGCGATGGCGTCCTGGGTCATCCACGGCTCGTTGAAGCGCTCGGAATAGCGCTTGACGATGTCGGCGTGCTCGGCCGCCGGCCACGAGACCAGGACCGACATCAGTCCTTCGAGCTCTTCCGCCTCGGCGACGTTCAGCGCCTCGGGAACGGAGAGCTGCGCGCCGGAGCCGACCACCGGAAGCTGATCCCGGCTCATGCCCAGCTCGTTCAGCTTCTGAAGCAGCAGCACGTTGTCCTGAAGGACCGTCGGCGGCATGAACAGCCAGTCCGGCCGCGCGCGGCGCACCTGCTGGACCATCGACGTCGCATCGCTCAGCGGCGGAGTGAAGACCTCGTCGGCGACGAGCTCCAGCCCGTTCTCCTTGAATCCGCTCTCGCGCATCTTGTTGAGGATCGAGGTCGGCGCGGGCGTGTTGTCGGTGATGACGCCGACCGTCTTGGGCGAGTCACCCGCCACCTTGGCCATGTCCATGATCACCGGCAGGATCATGTCGGCCTGCGACGGACCGGGAGGCGACATCTGGAAGATGTACTTGAAGCCGCGGCTCGTGATCTGGTCCGAGAACGACAGCGTGAACCAGGGAAGGTTGGCGCGCTCGGTCACTTCCGTCACCGCGAGCGTCAGGTGCGAGGCCCAGGCGCCCGAGCCGGCGACGAGGTTCGGCTCGTCGGCGAGCAGGCGCTGGGCGGCGTTGCGGGCCTTGTCAGGGCTGTCGCCGGCGTCGCCGACGGCGAGGCGCAGCTTGGCCCCGCCGAGCGCCTTGATGCCGCCAGCCGCGTTGATGTCGTCGATCGCCATCTGCGCGCCGTTGGTGAGGATCTTGCCGGTTCGGGCCCACGGCCCGGTCAGCGGTGCGATGACGGCGACGGGGATGTCGTCGGCTGCCTGGGCGGGCATCGCCCCGAGGGCAGCGGCTCCAACCAGGGCCGTTGCGATAAGCTTCTTAAACATGGTACCTCCTGTTGATCATGTTCACTTCGCAGTCACTCCAGCCCGCCTGAATAGGCGCGGCTGATATGGCCCATACGGGTCAGCTCTTCGGCCGAGCCCGCGGCGGTGACGACACCGCTCTGCAAGACATAGGCCCGGTCGCAGAGTTCGAGCGCTTCGCCCACGCGCTGCTCGACCAGCAGAACCGACATTCTCTCCTGGTCGTGCAGCCTGCCGATGCAGGCGAAGATTTCGTCGACGATGGCCGGGGCGAGCCCCATCGAGGGCTCGTCCAGCAGCAGGAGCCGCGGGCTCCCGGTCAGCGCCCGGCCGATCGCCACCATCTGCTGCTCGCCGCCGGACAGCGTGCCGGCAAGCTGTTCGCGCCGCTCGGCGAGGCGGGGAAACAGCGAGAATACGAGGTCGAGGCTGCGCTGCCTGTCGACCGCGCGGCTCGAGGCGAAGAAACCGCACATGAGATTCTCGAACACGGACATGTTCTTGAAGACATGCCGTCCCTCGGGCACATGGCCGATCCCGAGCCGGGCACGCTCGTGGGTCTGCAAGCCGGCCAGATCGCGGCCGTCGAACACGACCCGGCCCGCGGCGAGCGACGCCGTCCCCAGCAGCGCCTTGAACAGGCTCGACTTGCCCGCGCCGTTTGCGCCGACCAGGGCGACGAACCCGCCCTCGTCGAGTTCGAGGGTGACGTCGCGCAGCGCCGTCAGCCCGCCATAGCGTACCGTGATGTTGTCAACCTTCAGCACGTTCTGTCCACTTCGGTCCGAGATAGGCCGTGATCACGCCCTTGTCCTTCAGCACGTCGCGCGGCTTGCCGTCGGCGATGACGTTGCCGCGGTCGAGAACGACCATCCGCTCGACGAGGTCCACCATGGCGGCCATGGTGTGCTCGATGATGACGATGGTGATGCCCAGCTCATTGAGCTTGCGCACGACCCGCACCACCTCGAACGCCTCCTCGGTGGAAAGGCCGGCAAGCGTCTCGTCGAGCAGCAGCAGGCGCGGCCGGGCGGCGAGCGCGCGGGCGATCTCGATCAGGCGCACGTCATAGGCCGAGACGCTGGACGCCGGTGCGTCGAGCTTGCCGCCGAGCTCGGCGATCTCGCACGCCCACAGGGCGCGGCTGCGGGCCTCGTCCATGTCCCGCGTGGCGGCGGCCGCGCCGGCGAGCACGTTGTCGAGGACCGAGAGGCGCGAATAGACGCGAGCCACCTGGAAGGTGCGGCCAAAGCCGAGCTCGGCGCGCTTGTGCACCGGCAGCCCGATGAGGCTCTGCCCGTCGAACAGGATGTCGCCGCTGTCGGGCATCAGATAGCCGTTGATCATGTTGAACAACGTGGTCTTGCCGGCGCCGTTGGGGCCAACGATGCCGGTGATCGAGCCGGCCTCGATGCGGAAGTTGAAGTCGCGGGCGACGACGATCGGACCGAAGGCCCGGCTGAGGCCCTTCACCTCCAGCGACGCTCCGACGATCTGCGGCTGCGCGGCCGGCACGGCAGCGGCCCGCTGCATGGGCGCGGCTTCGCCCGGCGCGTCCTTGCGCCGGCGGTCGTAAATCCGCCAGAACACGCCTTCGGGCATCCAGCGCATGACGAGGATGATCGCCAGGCCGTAGACCATGCCGTTCAAGCCGGGGAAATGATGGCCGAGTTCGGCATGCAGGGTTTCGCCCAGCGGCACCAGCACGGCGACGCCGATCAGCGGCCCCCAGATCGAGCCGACGCCGCCGAACATGGTGAAGATGATCGCCGAAGCCGAGACGAACACCCCGAACACCTCCCGCGGCGTGGTGACGAGCAGGACCGAGACGTAGAGCGCTCCGGCGAACGAGGCCAGCGCGCCCGAGATCATCAGCATCGCCATCTTCCAGCCGAACGGGTTGATGCCGGCGGCGCGCGCGGCCATCTCGTCCTGCTTGATGGCCTGAAGCATCAGGCCCCAGCGCGAGCGCTCGACGAAGACGGAAATCACCAGGCAGATCACGACCGCGACGGTGGTCAGGACCGTATAGGTGTAGGGCGATGCGAACTGCATGAAGGCGACGGGGTTGTCGCGCTGGATCGGGATCGACAGCTCGGTGTAGCCGAGCCATTCGAAGACGTACATCAGGCACATCGGGTAGGCGAGCATGGCCAGGGCGAAATAGTGGCCGCGCAGCCTGAACGTGGGGATGCCGATGAGGACGGCCGCGCCCGCGCCCAGCGCCAGCGCGATGCCGAGACCGATCCAGGGCGTGACGCCGAACTGGATTTGCAGCACGGTGATGACGAAGGCGCCGAGGCCGAAGAACGCCGAATGCCCGAAGGAGGTGAGCCCGGTATAGCCGGAGAACAGGTTCCAGGCGATGGCGAGGCAGGCCCAGATCGGGATGCTCGACAGGATGGTCTGGTAGTAGGCGTTCGACACGCTGACCGCGAAGGCCAGATAGAGGACGGCAAGGACGCCGATGGTCGCGAGTTGGCGGGAAACCGGTTTCCACATGTCACGCGCGCTCCGTATTGCGGCCGAAGATTCCGTTCGGCCGCAGGATCAGGAGCAGCAGGAACACCACGAAGATCGTCGCGTTCTGGAGCTGCTGCGGCAGCACGAGCGTGGAAAGCTGTTGCAGCGAGCCCATGATCAACCCGCCCCAGAACGCACCGCCGAGCGAGCCCATGCCGCCGAGGATGACGCCGGCATACATGATCAGCACGAACTCGCCGCCAATGAAGGGCTGGAAGGGATAGAACGAGGCCATCATCGAGCCGGCCAGCGCGGTCACCAGCGTGCCAAGCGCGAAGACGATGCAGTACACCGTGCGGATCGAGATGCCGCAGTATCGCGCCGCCTGCGGATCGTCGGCGGCCGCCCGCACCGCCCGGCCAAGCGTGGTGCGGTTCATGATGACGAGGACGATCGCCACTATCGCGAGCGCGATCAGCGCGGAAACCGTGCGCGCCTTGTTGAAGAACCACAGGATGTCGCCGCCGCTCAGCTCTACGATCCAGGCCTGCGACGACCATTTGGTATAGACCGCCTGCGGCTCGGTGCCGAACAGCATCAGCCCGCCGTTCTGGAGGATGAGCGACAGGCCGAGCGTAATCATCAGTTGCGCGCTGTGGCGCACGTCGTCGGACATGCCGGGCCGCTCGGTCAGGTCGGCAAGCAGCACACGATAGATGCCATAGCCGACGACGAGCATCAGCGGCGTGATCATCACGGTGGCGACGAAGGGGGTAGCCGGGCCGAAGGTGCTGCGTCCGATGACCAGCGTCGTGACGAAGAGCGCGGTGTAGGCGCCGATCATCAGGAAGTCGCCCTGCGCGAAGTTGATGATGCGCATGACCCCGAAGATCATGCTCAGCCCCATGCACATCAGCCCCAGCAGGCAGCCGAGGGTCAGCCCGGCGGTCAAGACCTGCAATACGGTTTCAAGCATCCCGACAATTCCTCCCTGACGGCGCTCATGCTCATCGGTATGTGTCTTTACTCATTGCGTTTCGACATGCCCGGCCTTTCGACATGCCCGATCTGCGGCGACGGACATGTCGCCGCCGCAAATCCGCACCCGGAAAACGCGACAGGAAAAATGCCCCTGCCGCCTTGCCTGCCGATACAACCGCCCGCTGCGCGCGCCGGCGGAACGGAAGGTCAGCCCGCCTGCTGCGGTGCGGTGCGGAACATCACCTTCCACACGCCTTCCTGGCAGACATCTCCGTTCTGGTTGCGAACCTCGACCCAGAAATTGACGATCCCGCGCTCGGGATTGCGCGTCAGCCGCGCGGACTGGACCTTCTGGAAGACGTGAATCGTGTCGCCGATGCGCACCGGCGCCTTCAGGTTCCACTCCATCCCGAGGAAGGCGAGCGCGGTTCCCTCCTTGATGCCGAGGCGGAACTCGAGCCCGGTGGCGATGGCGAACACGGCCGGGCCATGCAGCACCCGCCCGCCGAACGGCGTTGTCCTGGCGAATTCCTCGTCGGTGTGAACCGGATTGAAGTCGCCGGTCATGCCGGCGAACAGCACGATGTCCGCCTCGGTGATCGTGCGCCGCGGCGTCACCCATTCCCGACCTTCGGCCAGGTCTTCGAAGAACAGCGCGGACGGCCCGATGCCGAGTGCCGCACGATCGATCAATGCTGTCATGGACGCCTTCCTATCCTGTCCTTGCAAACTTCCCCGCATGCGGTTCTCCGCCCTCATGGGGTCGCGGGTTTTCATGCCGTAAGATACCTTCAAGGATGTTATTGTACTGATCGGTCAATTTTGTCAAGCCGAACGGATAGTTGTGTACTCCGGCCATCTTCTCGGGCAAGAAGGCCGGAGATTGCGCAGGTTTTCGCGACGCGACCCGCGGCGCCCCCAACGGGGAGCGGCACACGTCGCGATGCGTCATTTGAGCCGAATGCCGAGAAAGGAGATGTTTCGATGGCCCGAACCGTCCGCGAGGAGCTGAAGGCCCGGAAACAGGCCTATGTCCAGGAAGAGATACTCAATTCCGCCGAACGCCTGTTCGCGGAACGGGGCATCCGCGCGGTTTCGATCGACGACATCGCCAACAACCTCGGCTACACCAAATCGGTCGTCTATTATTACTTCAAGAACAAGAATCAGCTGCTGTGGGAGATATTCCAGCGCATCCACGTCGCCTGGGACGGGGAGATGGAGGAGCTGTACAACAGAACCGACCTCGCCCCGGCCGACAAACTCGCGGCCATGGCGCGTCTGTACGGCATCAACGTCCTCCAGAACCGGGCGTGGACGACGATCTATTTCCGTGACGAAGGCGAACTGACCAAGGAGCAGCAGAAGCTGCTCTACGAATGGAAGCAGCACTTCGACAGCATCCTGAAGAACGTCTATCTCGAGGGCGTCGAAAAGGGCGTCTTCAAATCCATGCCCCCCTATGTCGTCGTCGGCGGCATCATCGGCGCGTGCAATTTCCTGCGCGTGTGGTTCCGCGACACCGGCAAGATGACCATCGAGGAAGTCAGCGAGGCCAATGTCGCGCTCCTTCTCGGCGGCCTGCTGATCGGTCGATCCCGGAAAACACCGAAGGCCGGCGCGTGAGCCTGCTCCCTCATGCGAAGCAGGGCAACCTTTTCACGCCCCGCCCTGCAGACGCCGGACGTTCAGGCACCGATATTTCATCTCGAAAGGGGCATTCAGGGCCGCACGTCATTCGTCCTGGTCGACATCCATGCACATGACATGACGGCCGGCGTCCGCAAGGCCCACATACCCCGTTCCGAAAATGGCTATCCGCACGTCCACGTCCTCTTTGTCGGCAGCCCGCCGGCTCCGGCCTGGCGCACGGGGGCGCGCGGGCTCGCATGGCCCGGCCGCAGCAGCGCTCCGGCGGTGACCGTCGACGGCTTGCCTTCGGGCCGCGGACCGGGCTTCGGCGCGGCGGGCGGCTGAGAAAAAGGCGCGTCGAGGATCGCTATCCGGCCGAAGCTGCTATGAAGAACGCCTTCGCGATTCTCCCTGCCGATGCCGATGACCGCCACCGCCCTCGAAATCCTCAAGACCGTCTACGGCTACGATGCGTTCCGGGGACCGCAGGCGCGCATCGTCGAGCATGTGATTGCCGGCAACAACGCCTTCGTGCTGATGCCGACCGGCGGCGGCAAGTCGCTGTGCTACCAGATCCCCGCCATCGCCCGGCCCGGCATGGGGCTCGTCGTGTCGCCGCTGCTGGCGCTGATGGCCGACCAGGTCGCGGCCCTGCGGCAGGCCGGCGTCAGGGCGGCCGCCCTCAACTCGGACCTGCCGCCCGACGACCGGCGCGCGCTGTGGCGCGACGTCCGTCACGGCGCTCTCGACCTGCTCTACGTCGCGCCGGAGACGCTGCTGCGGCCGGACGTGCTGGAGCGGCTGGCCGGCGTCGAGCTGTCGCTGATCGCCATCGACGAGGCGCATTGCCTGTCGCAATGGGGGCACGATTTCCGTCCGTCCTATCGCCAGCTCGACATGCTGGTGCGGCAGTTTCCCGACACGCCGCGCATGGCGCTGACCGCGACGGCGGACGAGCCGACGCGCGCGGAAATCCTGTCCCACCTCGACATCGCGGAAGCCGACGCCTTCGTCGCCGGGTTCGACCGCCCCAACATCCGCTACGCCATCGAGGAGAAGGACAATCCGCGCGCGCAACTGAAGCACTTCCTGAAGCGCCACGAGGGCGAGAGCGGCATCGTCTATTGCCTGTCGAAACGAAAAGTGGAGGAAACCGCCACCTGGCTGCGCGGCGAGGGCTACGACGCGCTCGCCTATCACGCGGGCATGGACAAGGCCGCGCGGGAAGCCAACCAGACGCGCTTCCAGCATGGCGAGGCGGTCGTCATGGTCGCCACCATCGCCTTCGGCATGGGCATCGACAAGCCGGACGTGCGCTTCGTCGCCCATATCGACCTGCCGGGCAGCATCGAGGCCTATTATCAGGAGACCGGCCGCGCCGGGCGCGACGGCCTGCCCGCGGAGGCGCTGATGCTCTACGGCGCCGAGGACATCGCGCTGCGCAGCCGCTTCATCGAGGAATCGGACGCGCCCGACCCGCGCAAGCGGATGGAGCGGCAGAAGCTCGACGCGCTGCTCGGGCTGGCCGAGACGGCGGGTTGCCGCCGGCAGGTGCTGCTGTCCTATTTCGGCGACCATTGCGCGCCGTGCGGCAATTGCGACACCTGCGCCGAGCCGCCGAGGCTGTTCGACGGCACCATCGCCGCGCAGAAGGCGCTGTCCTGCATCTACCGCACCGGCGAGCGCTTCGGGCAGGCCTATGTCGTCGAGGTGCTCACCGGCGTCGAGAACGACCGCATCGCCCAATTCGGCCACGATCGCATCTCCACCTTCGGCATCGGCACCGAGCACGACAACCGGACCTGGCGGGCGATCCTGCGCCAGTTGATCGCGCTGCGGCTGGTCGACGTCGACCTCGCCGGCCATGGCGGCCTGTCGATCGCGCCCGCCGGTCGCGACTTCCTGCGCGACAAGCCGGTGCTGATGCTGCGCGTGCCGCCAGCCCCGCGCGCCCGGCGCGGCAAGGTCACGCGCGGCACGACGCAACCCGTCATGGCGGAGACCGACCGCGATCTGTTCGAGGCGCTGCGGCAGAAGCGGCTCGAAATCGCCCGCGCGCAGAACGTGCCGCCCTATGTGATCTTCCACGACAGGACGCTGATCGAGCTGGCCGCGGCAAGGCCGTCGTCACGCGCGGAGATGGCGAGCGTGCCCGGCGTCGGCGAAGCCAAGCTCGACCGCTACGGCCCCGCCTTCCTGGCGGTGATCGCCGAGCACGCGTGAAGCCGCGGGTAGACGCGGCTCACGCCTCGCCGACGCATTCGCGCAGCGTCTCCTCGAGGATGTCGAGGGCTTCGCCGAACACCTCGTCCTCGATGGTGATCGGGGCGAGGAAGCGGATGACGTTGCCGTAGACGCCGCAGGTCAGCAGGATCAGCCCCTTGGCCAGCGCCTTCTCGCGCACCTTGTTGGCGAAGTCCGGGTTTGGCGTCTTCGAGCGCGGCAGGTTGAACTCGACGGCGTTCATGAAGCCCGGGCCGCGGATGTCGGCGATCTGCGGCACCGAGCCGGCCAGCGATTGCAGGCGCTGCTTCAGCCGCGCGCCGAGCCGCTCGGCGCGCTCGCACAGCCCTTCCTCCTCGATGACGTCGAGCACGGCGTTGCCGGCGGCGATGCCGATCGGGCTGCCGCCATAGGTGCCGCCGAGGCCGCCCGGGCCGGGCGCGTCCATCAGCTCGGCGCGGCCGGTGACGGCGGCGATGGGGAAGCCGCCGCCCAGCCCCTTGGCCATGGTGGTGATGTCGGCGACGACGCCGTAATGCTCCATGGCGAACAGCTTGCCGGTGCGGGCGAAGCCGGTCTGCACCTCGTCGGCGATCAGCAGGATGCCGTGCCGGTCGGCGATCTCGCGCAGCTTCGCCATGAAGGCCTTCGGCACCTCGTAGAAACCGCCCTCGCCCTGCACCGGCTCGACGATGAAGGCGGCGACGCGGTTGGGGTCGACATCGGCCTTGAACAGCTTGTCGAGCACGGCGAGCGTGTCCTCGACGCTCGTGCCCTGCATCTCGCTGGGGAACGGGACGTGGAACACATCCGGCATCATCGCGCCGAAGCCGGCCTTGTAGGGCTGCACCTTGCCGGTCAGCGTCATGCCCATGAAGGTGCGGCCGTGGAAGGCGCCGGTGAAGGCGATGACCGCCGGACGGTTCGTCGCGGCGCGGGCGATCTTGACCGCGTTCTCGACCGCCTCGGCGCCGGTGGTGACGAAGACGGTCTTCTTGCTGAAATCGCCCGGCACGGCCTGGTTGAGGCGCTCGGCCAGCCGGACATAGTTCTCGTAGGGGACGACCTGATGGCAGGTGTGCGTGAAGCGGTCGATCTGGTCCTTCACCGCCGCGATCACCTTCGGGTGGCGGTGTCCGGTGTTGACCACGGCGATGCCGGCGGCGAAATCGATGTAGCGCCGGCCCTCGACGTCCCAGATCTCGGCATTCTCGGCGCGCTCGGCATAGACCTGCGTCGTGACGCCGACGCCGCGCGAGATGGCGTCGGAGCGGCGCGCGGCGATTGAACTGTTCGACATGGGTGATCCTCCTGGAACGGGTGGCATTCTCCGGAAAATTCTCTACATTTTTCCTGTAGAGTTGCAAAGCCGTCGCACAGGTTTATTTCGGCACGGCAACAAGGTCGGAGAACAAGCGCCGTTGGACGATCCCCGCTTCAGGATTGCCGAAGCCGCCCGCATGACGGGCGTTTCCGCATCGACCCTTCGGCTGTGGGAGGCGCAGGGGCTGATCGAGCCGGCGCGCACCTCGAGCGGCCAGAGGCTCTACGACCGGCCGGCGATCGAGCGCCTCAAGACCATCATAGGCTTACGCAACGGAGAGGGCCTGAACCCGGCGGCGATCCGCCACCGGCTTGCAGGACGAACCCCGACCGCGGAGGACGCCGACGCGACGGAAGAGGAGGCGCGTTCCGATCCGGGCTTCGGCTGGAAGCTCAGGCGGCTGCGGCGCGATGCCGGCATGACGCTGGATGCCGTCGCCCAGGCGGCCGGCATCTCCGCCTCGGTGCTGTCGACCTTCGAGCGGACCTCGCAGGGGCTTTCGCTGACCTCGCTCCACGCGGTCGCCCACCATCTCGGCACGACCATCGCCGCCTTGAGCGGGCAAAGCGACACGCCGCACGAATCGCTCGTCCGCGCCGGCGAATGGATGTCGTGGCCGCGAAGCAATTCCGGCGTCGTCGTGCAGGAGCTGGCCGGGGGACGCCGGCAGATGGAGTGCCACCGCTTCCTGCTGCCTCCGGGCGCATCGAGCGAAGGCGCCTATGAGCACGACGGCGAGGAGTTCATCCATGTCCTTCAGGGAAGCCTCGACATCGTGCTCGACGGCGACCGCTTCTTCAGGCTCGACGCCGGCGACAGCTTCTATTTCGAGAGCCGGCGCCCGCATTCGTGGCGGAACGCCTCCGAGGGCGAGACCATCCTGATCTGGGTCAACACCCCGCCGACCTTCTAGATATCCGGCTAGGTTTCATGCCGTCGCCGCGCCACGCGCCCGGATCGGGTCGGCGAGCAGCCTCAAGCCGTTCAGCACCACCAGCACCGTGCCGCCTTCATGCCCCAGCACCGCGAGCGGCAGCGGCAGGGCGAAGAACAGGCTCGACACGGCCAGAAGCAGCATCATGCCGATGGCGAAGGCGAGGTTCTGGCGGATGATCCCGCGGGTGCGCCGCGCCAGCCGGCGCGCGGCGGCAAGGCGGGCCATGTCGTCGGACAGGAGCGCGACATCGGCCGCCTGCAAGGCGACGTCGCTGCCGGCCGCGCCCATGGCGATGCCGACATCGGCCCGCGCCAGCGCGGCCGCGTCGTTGACCCCGTCGCCGACGAAGGCGACCTTTCCGCGCGCGGCGAGTTCACCCACCAGCCGGACCTTGTCTTCGGGGAGCAGATCGGCATGGACGTCGCTCGGCTCCAGCCCCAGCTCGCGGGCGATCCGCAGGCCGACGGGCCGACGGTCGCCGGTCATCATGACGATCCTGCCCACCCCCGCCGCCCTGAGCGCGGCCAGCCCCGCCGCCGACGTCGCGCGCGGGCGGTCGGCGACGGTGAGCGCGCCGTAGACCCGGTCTCCCCGCCCGAGCCACACCACGGTCTGGCTCCCGTCCGTCAGCCGCGCGAATTGGGGCGCGTCGAGCACGGCCCCCATGCGCGCCGCCATGCGCGGGTTGCCGGCCCAGAGCGGACCCTCGGCGTCCCGCCCGGCGATCCCTTCGCTCGGCAGGGTCTCGACCTCGCGCACGCCGGCGGCGGCGATGCCCCTTGCTTCGGCGTGGCGGCGGATCGCGTCGGCGATGGGATGCTCGGAATGGGCTTCCAGCCCGGCGATCAGCGACAGGAATTCCGCTTCCGGCCCGATTGCCGCCACCTCCGTCACCTCGGCCTTGCCGGTGGTCAGCGTGCCGGTCTTGTCGAAGGCGAAGACGTCGACCTCGGCCAGCGTCTCCAGCGCCCCGCCGCCCTTGAACAGCACGCCGCCGCGCGCCGCCGCCGCCAGCGCCGAGAGGATCGCGGCCGGAACCGAGATCACCACCGCGCAGGGGCTGGCGGCGACCAGGAGCGTCGCGGCGCGATAGAGCGCGTCCCGCGCCGTCCAGCCCAGCGCCAGGAACAGCGCGAAGGCGAGCACCGCCCCCGCCAGCACCGCGACGGTGTAGCGCTGGCCGAACCAGTCGCTGAAGCGCTCCGAGGGCGAGCGCGCGGCCTGCGCCTCGGTCACCAGCGCGATCATCCGCGCCACGGTGCTTTCCGCCACCGGGCGGGTGACGCGAACCACCAGCACGGCGTTGAGGTTGACCGTGGCCTCGTAGACCTTCGCGCCCGGCTGCTTGCCGACCGGCATCGATTCGCCGGTGATGGTCGCCTCGTCGAGCGCGCCTTCGCCTTCCGCCACCTCGCCGTCGGCCGGCACGCGCGCGCCGGGGCGCAGCACCACCATGTCGCCGGCCGCGAGTTCGCCCACAGGCACTTGCGTGACGGCTCCGTCCGGCCCGCGCCTGAGCGCAGTGTCGGGGCGCAGCGCCATCAGCGCCTCGACGGCATGGCGCGCCCGGCCCATCGCCCGCTCTTCCAGCGTGGTCGACAGGCTGAACAGCGTCAGGAGCACCGCGCCTTCGAGCGCGGCCCCGACCGCGGCGGCGGCAAGGGCGGCGACGATCATCAGGAGATCGATGTCGAGCACCCGCTCGCGCCACAGCGCGGCCAGCGCGCGCGCCGCCGTCGGCACGCCGCCCGCCAGATAGACCAGCGCGAGGCCGGCCGGCCCCCACGCGCCGGGGCTCAGGAAAGCATCGACGGCGGCGAGGGCCATGCCGGCGAGCGTGACGCCGGTCAGCACGGTCATGAAGCGATCGGAGGAAGGGTGAATATGCACGCTATGGTCCTGGCTGTGCCGCGGCGGCGGCAGTGGCTTGGAGATCGGGGGCGACAGGTCACAGGCGCTTGACCGTCCTGCCCGGTTAAAGTATGTGACCACTCACTCACTTAAGGTGTCTTATGCGAAAATCCGCGGAATTGCGCAAGGCGGAAATCGTCGTCACCGTTCTCGATCTGGCCGACCGGATCGGGCCGGACCGGGTGACGACGGGCGCCGCGGCCGCGGCGGTCGGCGTCAGCCAGGCGGCGGTGTTCCGGCATTTCCCGACCAAGGCCGCGATGTGGCTTGCCGTGGCGGACCACATGACAGAGGAACTGACCTCGGCCTGGCAACGCGCCCTTGCCGGCGCCGGCGACCCTGTCGGCAGGCTGGAGGCGCTGGTGGCGGCGCAGTTGGGAGAGATCGCGGCCAAGCCGGCGCTGCCGATGCTTCTGTTCTCGCGCGAGCTGAATGTCGGCAACGACGATCTGCGCGCGGCCTTCCGCCGCCTGCTGATGACGTTTCAAGGGTTGATCGTCGCCGAGATCGCGCGCGGGCAGGAGGCGAGGTGCCTGCGCCGCGACGTGGACCCCGCCGATGCCGCCGTGCTGGCCATTTCGCTGGTGCAGGGAATGGCTATCCGCTGGTCGCTCGGCGCGCGCGACTTCGCCCTGGTCGAGGAAGGCTTGCGCCTGCTTCGGGTGCAACTGCGGCTCCTGGCCGCGAAGGGAGACTAGGCCCATGCGACGTCCATGGCTCTACGGCGCGGCGGCGGTTCTGGCGGCGGGGACGGCGGCGCTGTTCCTGACGGAGAGGCCGCTCGGCGTCGAGGTGGTGCAACCCGAGCGCGACGTGGCGCTGCGCATCTACGGCCTCGGCTCGGTCGAGGCGCGCATCCTCAGCCGGGTGGGGTTCGAGGTCGGGGCGGCGGTGAGCGGGCTCGCCGCCGACGCGGGCGACCGCGTGGCCAAGGGCCAGGAGCTGGCGATCCTCGACCCGGCCGAACAGCAGGCGCGCATCGCCCGCGCCCGCGCGGCGGTGGAGGCCAATCTCGCCGCGCTCGCCCGCGCCGAGGCGGCGGTCGACCGCGCCCGCATCGTGCTGGTGCAGCGCGAGGCGGCGAACCGGCGCTTGCAGGGCCTGGCGCGGCAGGACATCGCCTCGGCCCAGCGCGCCGAGGAGGCGCAGCGCGACGAGGACGTCGCCCGCGCCGACCTCGCCGTCGCCGAGGCGGACGTGGCGGTGATCCGGGCGCAGGGCGCGGACACGGCCGCCGCCCTGCAACAGGAGGACGTGCTGCTCGCCCGCCATCGCCTGACCGCGCCCTATGACGCGGTGATCGTCGCGCGCCATGCCGAGGCCGGCGCGGTGGTCAAGTCCGGCGATCCGATCTTCACCCTGATCGCCCCCGAGACGGTGTGGATTCAGGCCTATGTTGACGAGGAGCGCGCCGGCCAGCTCGCCGTCGGCCAGCCCGGGACGATCCGGCTGCGCTCGCACCCCTCGGCCGAGTTCCACGGCGCCATTGCCCGCATCGGGCTCGAGAGCGACCGTGTGAACGAGGAGCGCCGCATCTGGCTGACCTGCGCCGACTGCCCCGACCCGATCTATCTCGGCGAGCAGGCCGAGGTGCGCGTTACCACCGGCGTCCGCGACAGCGCGCTGATGGTCCCGGAAGTGGCGATCGCCGGTTTCGACGGCCATCGCGGCCGGGTCTGGCTGGTGCGCGACGGGCGGCTGACGCAGGCGGAACTGACCTTCGGCGCGCGCGACGACCGCGGCCGCGTCGAGGTCGCGGGCAGCCTGCCGGAGGGCGCGGCCATCGTCGCCCGGCCGCCGCAGGGCGCGGCCGAGGGGCGCCGGGCGCGGATCGGCGCCGCGCCATGAACCTCGCGCTCAAGGACATCCGCCACGGGCTGTTCCGCTTCGTCCTCACCTGCTTCGGGCTGGGGCTGCTGATGACCGTCGTGCTGTCGATGATCGGCATCTATAACGGGCTGGTCGCCGATGCGCTGGCCGTGGTGCGCGCGCCGCAGGCCGACATCTGGGTGGTCGAGGCACAGACGCAAGGCCCGTTCGCCGAAGCCTCCGCCATCCCCGCCGAAACCCGCGACGCGGTGGCGCGGATGCCGGGCGTGGCCGCGGCCGGCGCCCTCACCTATCAGACGGTCGAGACCGGCCACGCCGGCCGCACGCTGCGGCTCTACGTGATCGGCCACGAACCCGGTCGCCCGGGCGGGCCGCGCGCGATCGTCGCGGGGCGCGGCATCGGCGCCGGCCATTTCGAGCTGGTCGCCGACCGCAAGACGGGGCTTTCGCCCGGCGATACGATCCGGCTCGGCCGCGACCGCTTCGCGGTGGTCGGGCTGGTCGAAGGCGCGATGAACTCCGGCGGCGACCCGGCCGTCTATGTCACGCTCGCCGACGCCCAGGCCTTGCAGACCGCGCTTGCCCCGCCGGCGGCGCGGGTGCAGGCGGCGCGCGGAACCGGGCAGGAGCGAGAGCCGACCGCCGCCGCGATCGTCGCGCGGGTGGTCCCCGGGGCCGACGTCGAGCTGCTGACCGCGACCGTGCGCCAGTGGAAGCACCTCGCGGCCCTGACGCAAGCCGAGCAGGAGGAGATCCTGCTCGTCTCGGTGGTCGACAAGGCGCGCCGGCAGATGGGCCTGTTCCTCGCCATCCTCCTGAGCGTCGCCGCCGTGGTGATCGCGCTGATCATTTACACGATGACGATGGAGAAGCTGAAGCAGATCGCCACGCTGAAGCTGATCGGCGCGCCGGACCGCACCATCGTCGGCCTGATCGTGCAGCAGGCGCTGATCCTCGGCCTCTCCGGCTGGGCGATCGGGCTGGCGCTGATCCTGACGGTCAAGGACCATTTCCCGCGCCGGGTGGTGCTGGAGCCGTTCAACGTCATTGTGCTGGCGGGCATCGTCTTCACGGTCTGCATCGCCGCCTCGGGGCTCGGCGTGCGCGCCGCGATGAAGGTCGATCCGGCCACGGCGCTGGGAAGCTGAGATGGGAGCTGAGATGGCGGCCGGCGACATCCTGATCGACGTCGAAGGCGTGGCCAAGCATTTCGGCGCGGGCGAAACCCGGGTCGACGCGCTGCGCGACGTCGGCCTTCAGGTCCGGGCCGGCGAGGTGGTAGCACTTCTCGGCCCCTCCGGTTCGGGCAAGACGACGCTGCTGAACATCATCGGCTGCATCCTCGCGCCGTCGGCGGGCAAGGTGACGCTGGAAGGCGAGACCGTGTTCGACGGGCACTGGCTGCGGCGCGACCTGAGACGGCTCAGGCTCGACAAGATCGGCTTCATCTTCCAGACCCACAATCTGCTGCCCTTCCTGACGGCGCAAGAGAACGTTGCCATCGTGCTCGACCTCGCCGGCTGGCCGGCGGAAAAGGGCCGGGAGAGGGCGCGCGACCTCCTCGACTATCTCGAAGTCGGCCGCCGCGCCGCGGCGAAGCCCGCGCTCCTGTCGGGCGGCGAGGCGCAGCGGGTCGCGATCGCGCGGGCGTTGGCCAACCGCCCCCGCATCATCCTCGCCGACGAGCCGACCGCAGCCCTCGACAGCAAGCGGGCCGGGCTGGTGATGGACCTGTTGCGCAAGCTCGCCGCCGAGCAGGAGGCCTGCATCGTCACCGTCACCCACGACGAGAAGATCTTCGATCGTTTCGACCGGCTGATCCACCTGCGCGACGGTCGCCTCGCCGACGCCTGACTCCCCGAGGACACCATGACCGCAAGGCCGCTCCTTCCATCCGTTGCCGCCGCCGTGGCGGTGGTGTTCGGCGTGGCGACCGTCGTCTCCGGCGGCCGGGCGCTGTTCGGCGGTGCCGACATGGGCGCGGTGGTGCCGTTCGTGCTGTGGTTCAACTTCACGGCCGGCTTCGTCTATGTCCTGGCCGGGATCGGCCTGTGGCGCGGCGCGGCCTGGGCTCCTGCCCTTGCCATCGCCATCGCGGCGGCGACGGCGGCGGCGTTCGCCGCCCTGCTGTGGCATGTCGGCTCGGGCGGGCCCTACGAAACCCGCACCATGGCCGCGATGATCCTGCGGCTCGGCGTCTGGATCGCCATCGCGGCGGTCGCGGCGCGCGGCTTCCAGTCGCGCCGGTAGCCGTTCGCGTCCGCTACTGCGCGACCGGGCTGTCGCCCGCGGCAAGGGAGGCGGGAAGCCGCGAAAAGCCGTCGAAGCGGTCGGTTTCGAGAATGCCGCGGATTTCCCGCTCCAGGCCGGCCGCGTCGGCGCCGGGAAAGCCGAAGGCGACGCAATCGTGGAACTTCCGCGAAATTTCCGCGCGCGAGAACGGCGCGCCCCAATGTCCCTTCGGCATGTCGACGCGCTCCACCAGCGTCTCGCCGGAATGCAGCTCGACCGACACGACGGCGAAACCTTCCTGCCACTCGCGGCTTCCGGCCGGCGGCGCCGGCTGTTCGCAGACCTCGATCCGGGGCATCAACGCCTGAAGCGCCTCGCCGTCGAGTATCCCGTCGCCGAAATCGGCGGGACCGAGGCTGCGGCCGTCGAGCAGCGCCGCAAGCACGTATTCGGCGCTGAACTTGCATTCCAGCGCCGCGGCAGGCCGGCTGAGGATCAGCGGCGCCTTGCCTTGCGGCTCGATCGCCACCCGGACGCGCGCGACGGCGTCGGGCCGCAGGCCGGTGCGCGCCTTCAGCGCCGCCATGGCGTCGCACATGCGGTGGAGGTTGTAGCAGACGGCGTAGTTCTTGAGGCTGACGCCATGGCGCGACGGCGTCCACGCCTCGCGCAGGCTCAGCGCCACCTGCGCCAGGCGGGCGCGGCTGTCCATCAGCGCATAGTAGCCGAGCGGCCCTTCCAGCATCGACGGATTGGCCTCGAAGCCGGCGCGGGCGAGCGTCACGGCGAGCACGGCGTTGCGGGCGGCCAGCCCGGCGTGGAACGGCTTGGTCATGGTGCCGAAATTCTGGCGACTGCCGCCGGCCATGCTTCCCGCGAGCCCGAGCGCATGCCGCGCCTGCATGACGGTGAGGCCGAGGAGCCGCGCGGCGGCGCAGGTGGCGGCCACGACGCCGACGGTCGAGGTCGAGTGCCAGCCGCGGGCGTAGTGATCGTCGATCGCCATGCCGTCGGCGACGGCGACGGCGGCGCGGACGCCGACGACATAAGCCTCGACCAACGCCCGCCCGGAAGGGCGGACCTGCTCGCCGAGCGCCAGCAGAACGGGCCAGATCGTCGCGGCGAGGTGGCCGCGGATCGATTCGTTGGTGTCGTCGTAGTCGAGGGCATGCGCGGTGGCGCCGTTGACCATGGCCACGGTTTCGGCATCGGCGCGGCGCGCGCTCGTCCAGATGGTCGGGGAGCCCGGGCCGGCATGGCCGGGATGGGTCTTCGCCAGTGCCTCGACCAGATCGGAATTGCGCGCGGCGAGCGCCACGCCGATGGTGTCTAGAAGCGTATCGCGGGCCTGCTCGACCGCTTCGGCGGTCAGATGATAGCCGATATCGCCGAGCGCGTATCGGGCGAGGACCGCGGTCACCGCGTCCTCGGGGGCGCCGGCTTCGCCGGCCATTTCAACACGATAGGCCAATGGCTTTCTCCGAACAGATTTTGCCGGCGGGCGGCAGCGGAACCCCTTCCGC
>JBDHTD010000021.1:0-61670 GCA_039808485.1 Aquamicrobium sp.
CTCCGCCATCTTCTTGATCTCACGCCAGTTCGCTTCGCACAAGGCTCCGATGGGCGCGCGCGTCGCGCCGCGTCCGGGCTGGCGGTTTGGCGCGGGTGGTTCGGCAGGGTGGAATAGTGCGCGGCTCTGGTGTATGGAGCCGGGTCTCGGATGAATCCGGGTCTTTGCGGGCACCCTTTGCCCGCGCGTGACGTGATGGGTGCGAAAATGACGACGAAATGGTCCCCGAGCTCGTGGAGAAACATGCCGATCCAGCAGGTTCCGGCCTATCCCGACGCGGAAGCGCTGGCCGAGACCGAGCGTCAGCTTGCGACCTATCCGCCGCTGGTCTTTGCCGGCGAGGCGCGCAAGCTGAAGCGCCAGCTCGCCGCCGTCGCCAATGGCGAGGCCTTCCTGCTTCAGGGCGGCGACTGCGCCGAGAGCTTCGCCGAGCACGGCGCCGACAACATCCGCGACTTCTTCCGCGTCTTCCTCCAGATGGCGGTGGTGCTGACCTATGCCGGCGCGCAGCCGGTGGTCAAGGTCGGGCGCATCGCCGGCCAGTTCGCCAAGCCGCGCTCGTCCGACACCGAGACCAAGGACGGCGTGACGCTGCCGAGCTACCGCGGCGACATTATCAACGGCATCGATTTCGACGAGAAGTCGCGCGTGCCCGATCCGGCGCGCCAGCGCATGGCCTACCGCCAGGCCGCGGCCACGCTCAACCTTCTGCGCGCCTTCGCGCAGGGCGGCTATGCCAGCCTCGAGAACGTGCAGACGTGGATGCTCGGCTTCGTCGCCGACAGCCCGCAAGCCGAGCGCTACGAGGCGCTAGCCTCGCGCATCACCGAGACGATCGACTTCATGCGCGCCGTCGGCATCACCTCCGAGACGCACGCGGCGATCCGCGAGACCGATTTCTACACCAGCCACGAGGCGCTGCTGCTCGGCTACGAGCAGGCGCTGACCCGCGTCGACTCCACCTCCGGCGACTGGTACGCAACCTCCGGCCACATGATCTGGATCGGCGATCGCACCCGCCAGCCCGACCACGCCCATGTCGAGTACTGCCGCGGCATCAAGAATCCGCTCGGCCTCAAATGCGGCCCCTCGCTGGAGCCGGACGGGTTGTTGCGGCTGATCGACGCGCTCAATCCTGCGAACGAGGCCGGCCGGCTGACGCTGATCGCCCGGTTCGGGGCGGACAAGGTCGGCGAGCACCTGCCGAAGCTGATCCGCGCCGTCGAGAAGGAAGGCCGCAAGGTGGTGTGGTCGTGCGACCCGATGCACGGCAACACCGTCACCGCCGCCGGCTACAAGACCCGTCCCTTCGACCGCATCCTGCGCGAGGTCCAGGCCTTCTTCGACGTGCACCAGGCCGAGGGTACGCATGCGGGCGGCATCCATGTCGAGATGACCGGCAAGAACGTCACCGAATGCACCGGCGGCGCGCGCGCCATCCGCGACGACGAGTTGCAGGATCGCTACCACACCCATTGCGACCCGAGGCTGAACGCCGACCAGGCGGTCGAGCTCGCCTTCCTGGTCTCGGACCTGCTGAAGAAGAGCCGGGCCAACCTGCCGCACAAGCGCGCGGCGAACGACTGAAGAAACGGCGGCGGCGGCAATGCTTGCCGCCGCTTCGTTTTCAGTGGCTGGACAAGGGGAGGCAGGCGGATGAAATCCTTCGCTGAAACCCGTGCGCGCGCGGAAGAGCGCAAGGGCGGCGCGGCGAAGCTCGCCTCGCTCCTCGGGCCGCTGCCCGACAATTCCCGGCTGGCCGGGCTGCCGGACCATCGCGTGCTTGCCGCCATGGCGCAGCGCATCTTCGCCGCCGGTTTCGTCTGGAGCGTCATCGAGGCCAAATGGCCGGGCTTCGAGGAGGCGTTCCTCGGCTTCGAGCCGAAGCGGCTCGTCTTCCAGCCAGACGATTTCTGGCACGACCTTGCCGCCGACAAGCGCATCGTGCGCAACGGCCAGAACATCAAGGCGGTGCGCGACAATGCCGCCTTCGTCGTCCGCGTCTCGGACGAACATGGCGGCTTCGGCCGCTTCCTCGGCCGATGGCCGGCCGACGACCAGATCGGCCTTGCCGCCTTTCTGGCGAAGGAAGGGAGCCGGCTCGGCGGCCATACCGGCCCGTTCCTGCTGCGCTCGCTCGGCTGGGACGCCTTCATCCTGTGGAGCGACGTGGTCGCGGCGCTGCGCGACGCCGGCCTCGACATCGCGCCCAGCCCGACCTCGAAGAAGGATCTCGCCAGGGTTCAGGCGCAGATCAACGCCTGGGCGGCGGAAACCGGCCTGCCGCGTGCGCATATCTCGCGCATTTTGGCGATGTCGATCGGCGAGAACAGAGCCATAGACGACGTGCACGACGGGACCTGACCCGGAAAGGACGCGCGCAGGCGCGGAAGGACGTCAGGGTCGGGCAATGCCCTCGCCAATGCCCGCTCAATGCCCCCCTATGCCATTGCCGGCCGCCCGAGGCCGCGCTACACGCATGGCATGACCGACACCGCTCCCGATAATCTCCGCATTGCCGTTGCCCAGTTGAATCCGGTCGTCGGCGACGTCGCCGGCAATCTCGGCCTGGCGCGCAAGGCCCGCGCCGAGGCGGCCGCCGCCGGCACCGACCTCGTGCTGTTCACCGAGCTGTTCATCGCCGGCTATCCGCCCGAGGACCTGGTGCTGAAGCCGGCCTTCGTCGCCGCCTGCGCGCGCGCGGTCGAGGATCTGGCCGCCGACACCGCCGACGGCGGACCGGGCGTGATCGTCGGCACGCCGCTCAGGCGCGACAGCGGGCTGCACAACGCGCTCGTCGTCCTCGACGGCGGCCGGGTCGTCACCGAGCGCTACAAGGTCGACCTGCCGAATTACGGCGAGTTCGACGAAAAGCGCGTCTTCCAGCCGGGACCGGAGATGCCCGGCCCGGTCAATTTCCGCGGCGTGCGTCTCGGCCTGCCGATCTGCGAGGACATCTGGGGCGATCTCGGCGTCTGCGAGACGCTGTCCGAAAGCGGGGCGGAAATCCTGCTCGTCGCCAACGGCTCGCCCTATTATCGCGGCAAGGTCGACATCCGCCAGCAGGTGGTCGTCCGCCAGGTCGTCGAAAGCGGTCTTCCGATCGTCTATGCCAACCAGATCGGCGGGCAGGACGAGCTCGTCTTCGACGGCGCGTCGTTCGCGATCCAGTCCGACAGGACGCTGGCGTTCCAGATGCCGCAGTTCGCGGCCGCGCTCGCCGTCACCGAATGGCGGCGTGGGGAGGGCGGCTGGCGCTGCGCCGCCGGGCCGGTCGCAGCCCTTCCTGAACGGGAAGAGGCCGATTACAGCGCCTGCATGCTCGGCCTGCGCGACTATGTCGACAAGAACGGCTTTCGCGATGTCGTGCTCGGCCTGTCCGGCGGCATCGATTCGGCGATCTGCGCCGCGCTCGCGGTCGACGCGCTGGGGTCGGAGCGCGTGCGCTGCGTGATGATGCCCTACAGCTACACCTCGCAGGAATCGCTGAAGGATGCCGAGGACTGCGCCCGCGCGCTCGGCGTGCGCTACGACACCGTGCCGATCTTCGAGCCGGTCGCGGGGTTCCTGTCCGCGCTCGCGCCGCATTTCGGCGGCGCGGTCGAGGGCGTGACCGCGGAAAACCTGCAATCGCGCGCCCGCGGCACCATCCTGATGGCGATCTCCAACCGCTTCGGCTCGATGGTGGTGACGACCGGCAACAAGAGCGAGATGTCGGTCGGCTACGCCACGCTTTACGGCGACATGAACGGCGGCTTCAACCCGATCAAGGACCTCTACAAGATGCAGGTCTATGCCGTCTCGCGCTGGCGCAACGGCGCGGTTCCCGTCGGCGCGCTCGGGCCGGCCGGCGAGGTGATCCCGCAGAACATCATCGACAAGGCGCCGTCGGCCGAACTGCGGCCCGACCAGACCGACCAGGATTCGCTGCCGCCCTATCCGGCGCTCGACGACATCCTCGAATGCCTGGTCGAAGGCGAGATGGGGGTGGACGAGATCGTGGCGCGCGGCCACGACCGCGACACCGTCCACCGGGTCGAGCATCTGCTCTACATCGCCGAATACAAGCGCCGGCAGGCCGCGCCCGGCGTCAAGATCACCAGCAAGAACTTCGGCCGCGACCGCCGCTATCCCATCACCAACCGCTTCCGGGACAGAACATGACCGAGAAGAGACCGTCGTGAGCGTCACCGTCCGTTTCGCCCCGTCGCCGACGGGACACATCCATATCGGCAACGCCCGCACGGCGCTGTTCAACTGGCTGTTCGCGCAGAAGCACGACGGCCGCTTCATCCTGCGCTTCGACGACACCGACATTGCCCGCTCGCGGGTGGAATATGCCGACCAGATCGAGCGCGACCTGCATTGGCTCGGCATCCGGCCGGATGCGGCCGTGCGCCAGTCGGAACGGTTTTCGACCTATGACGCGGCGGTGGAGAAGCTGAAGCGGGCGGGCCTGCTCTATCCGTGCTGGGAAACGGCCGACGAGCTCGAACGCCGGCGCAGGATCAGGCTGTCGCGCCGGCTGCCGCCGGTCTACGGCCGCGAGGCGCTGAAGCTGACGGCGGCCGAGAAGGCGGCCCACGAGGCGGAAGGGCGAAAGCCGCACTGGCGCTTCCTGTTGCCCAACTTCGCCGATGACCCGTTCGCGCCCGCGCGCACGGAGATCCATTGGGACGACGTGGTGCGCGGCCCCCAGACGGTCGATCTCGCCTCGATGTCCGACCCGGTGCTGGTGCGCGAGGACGGCTCCTATCTCTACACGCTGCCGTCCGTCGCCGACGACATCGCGCTCGGCGTCAGTCATGTCATCCGCGGCGACGACCACGTCACCAACACCGGCGCCCAGATCGCGCTGTTCAGGGCGCTGGGGGCGGAGCCGCCGGCGTTCGGCCATCACAACCTCCTGACCACCGTGTCGGGCGAGGGGCTGTCGAAGCGCACCGGCGCGCTGTCGATCATGAGCCTGGCGCAAGACGGCATCGAGCCGATGGCGGTGGCCTCGCTCGCCGTGCTGCTCGGCACCTCCGAAAGCGTCGCCGCCGTCGCCACGATGGCGGAACTCGCCGCCCGTTTCGATCCGGCCGCGACCTCGAAATCCCCGGCCCGTTTCGATCCGGCCGAGCTGCTGGCGCTCAACCGCACGCTGATCCACGGCATGGCCTATCCGGCGGCGCGCGACAGGCTCGCCGCCCTCGGCATCGCCGGCGACGGGGCCGAGCCGTTCTGGAACGCCGTCCGCGGCAATATCGAGCGGCTGGCGGATGCTGCGCAGTGGTGGCGCATCGTGACGGACGGACCGCGGGAGCGGCCGGATTTCTCCGACGAGGACGCTGCGTTCCTGCGCGCGGCCTTCGACGCCCTGCCTCCGGAACCGTGGGACCGCGAGACGTGGAAGCTCTGGACCGGGGCCCTGAAGGAGACGACCGGGCGCAAGGGCAGGGCGCTGTTCATGCCGCTCAGGCTGGCGCTCACCGGGCGCGAGCAGGGTCCTGAGCTTGCAGACCTATTGCCGCTTCTTGGTCGGGAAGGAACGCTGGCCCGACGACCCTGACGTGTTTCTCGCGGGGGTGCGCGTCCGGGTTGGCGGCGGCGGCCGGCGGCGGGGCGGCCAGTTTCTTCAGCCCCTCGGCGTCGAGGCCGCCCTCGCGCGTCGAAAGGGTTTCGGGGTCCTCGGCCGGATCGGGCCGGACCGAGGGCAGGGGGATCGCCGCCGTGACAGTCCCGTCCTCATCCCCATCCTCCGGCCCGGGCTGTGTTGCCGGGGCGTTGGCGGCATAGTCGCCGCCGATGGTCTGGAATCCGGGTTCGCCCTGGGCGCTCGCGCCGCAGCCGCAGCCGGCCGGGATCGATGCGCCGGGCTGGCGATAGAGGAAGGCGTTGTCCATCTCGCGATAGGGAATGCCGGTGGACGCCGAGACCATGTCTTCCGAATCCTCGCCGGAGACGCGGTGATAGTGCAGCTCGACCCGGGTTCCCGGACACATGGCCTGGCAGGCATTGCCGTCGCGCTCGAACGCGGCCTGCGAGACCGACCACGAAACCGGGAAATAATAGCCGTCGCAGGTGCGCACGCACATGGTGCGGAACTGGCCGGACAGGTTGCGGGCGGGCACGCCCGCGCGCGCCACCGTCGTCATCTGCCGGCGCGGCGCGGCATCGGCGGGCTCGGCCGGCCCCGGGACGACACCGGCGGACCTGGCCGGTCGCGGCGCGGCGCGGCAGCCGTTGCGGTCGAGCGCGGCCGCGATGCGGGCGCGCTCGCGGCGGTCGCCGCCGCCCGACAGCTTCGTCCGCTGCCGTTGCAGCTCCGAAAGGTTCTTCTCCATCCGCGCCAGCGTCGCGTTGATCTCGCCGCAGAAGGCAACCGCGCGGCCGGTCACGGCAAAGCCGCAGCCGGCCTGTCGAGCCTGCCCGCGCGCCTTGTCGATCTGCCCGCGCTGGCGGGCGATGGCCTCGTCATATTTGCGCGCCTGCGCCGGCGCGGCCCGGCCGCCTCCGCCTGAGAGCGACGCCAGTTGCGCCTCGAGCTGCCGGCATGCCCGCGCGCCGGACTGCGCCAGCGCCGCGTCGGGGACGAAAAGGGCAAGCAACAGGCCGGACAAGAGGCTGGCCGCGAACGCGGTCCGCGCGCCCCGGCCGATCCTGAAAAGGCTGTCGCTCCCTGTCATGGCCGAGCCTTAGCACGGCGAGGTTAACCGCCTGTTTACGCTGTTTCGGCCGCCGCTTCCGCCTTGGCCGCCGCCTCGACCACGGCGAGCGCGGTCATGTTGACGACGCCGCGCGACGTCACGGAAGGGGTGAGGATGTGGGCCGGGCGCGCCGTGCCGAGCAGGATCGGCCCGACATGCAGCGCTTCCGTCAGCGTCTTCAAGGTCGTCAGCGCGATATTGGCCGCGTCGAGCGTCGGGAAGACGAGGAGGTTGGCCTCGCCCTCCAGCGTCGAATGCGGATAGACGCGCTGGCGCAGGAGCGGCGACAGCGCGGCGTCGCCATGCATCTCGCCGTCGGCCTCGAGATCGGGGGCGATCTCCCGCAACAGGGCGGCGGCCTCGCGCATCTTCAGCGCGCTCGGCGAATCGTGCGAGCCGAAATTCGAATGCGACAGCAGCGCGGCCTTGGGCGTCAGGCCGAAAAGCCGGATCTGCTCCGCGGCCAGGATCGTCGCCTCGGCGATCTCCGCCGCCGTCGGGTCGAGCGTGACATAGGTGTCGGTCAGGAAGATCACGCCGCGCTGCGAGATCAGCATCGACAGCGAGGACAATTCCTCGACGCCGTCGCGCCGGCCGATGATCAGGTCGACATTGCGCAGGTGCCGGTCGTAGCGCCCCTCGAGGCCGCACAGCATGGCGTCGGCCTCGCCGCGCATTATCGCCAGCGCCGCAATCACGGTGGTGTTGGTGCGCACCAGCGTGCGCGCCGCTTCCGTCGTTATGCCGCGCCTGCCCGCCAGTTGCACCAGCAGCTCGACATAGTCGCGATAGCGGGGGTCGTCTTCGGGGTTGACGATCTCGAAGTCGATGCCCGGCCTGATCTTCAGACCGTAACGCTTCAGCCGGGTCTCTATGACCTGCGGGCGGCCGATCAGGATCGGCTGGGCGATGCCCTCCTCGAGCACGACCTGCGCGGCGCGCAGCACGCGCTCGTCCTCGCCCTCGGAATAGATAACCCGTTTCGCGGCGGCGCTCCTGGCGGCGGAAAACACCGGCTTCATCACCAGGCCGGAGCGGAAGACGAAGCGGTTCAGCCGGTCGACATAGGCCGCCATGTCCTCGATCGGCCGCGTGGCGACGCCGCCCTCCATCGCCGCGCGGGCCACCGCCGGCGCGATGCGCAGGATCAGCCGCGGATCGAACGGCGAGGGGATGAGGAAGTCCGGCCCGAAGACCGGCGTCTCGCCGGAATAGGCGCGCGCGGCGACGTCGGAAGGCTCCTCGCGCGCCAGCGCGGCGATGGCGCGCACGGCCGCGATCTTCATGTCCTCGTTGATCGCGGTGGCGCCGACGTCGAGGGCGCCGCGGAAGATGTAGGGGAAGCAGATGACGTTGTTGACCTGGTTGGGGAAATCGGAGCGCCCGGTGCAGATCATCGCGTCGGGCCGTGCCGCCCGCGCCGCGTCCGGCATGATCTCCGGCGTCGGATTGGCCAGCGCCAGCACCAGCGGCTTTTCAGCCATGCCGGCGAGAAGCTCGGGCTTCAGCACGCCGCCGGCCGACAGGCCGAGAAAGACGTCGGCGCCGCCGATGACGTCGGAAAGCGCGCGCGCGGCGGTCTCCTTGAGGTAGGGTTCCTTCCAGCGGTCCATCTCCTCGACGCGGCCGCGATAGGCGACGCCGTGACGGTCGGTGATCCAGATGTTCTCGGGCCGCGCGCCGAGCGAGACCAGCAGGTTCAGGCAGGCAAGCGCGGCCGCGCCCGCGCCCGAGGTGACGATCTTGGCGTCGCGGATCGCCTTGCCGGCCAGCTCCAGCCCGTTGATGACGGCGGCGGCGACGATGATGGCGGTGCCGTGCTGGTCGTCGTGGAAGACGGGAATCCGCATCCGCGCCTTCAACCGCTCCTCGATCTCGAAGCATTCGGGCGCCTTGATGTCCTCGAGATTGATGCCGCCGAAGGTCGGCTCCAGCGCCGCCACCGTCGACACCATCAGGTCGATGTCGCTGGCCTCGACCTCGATGTCGAACACGTCGATGCCGGCAAATTTCTTGAACAGCACCGCCTTGCCTTCCATCACCGGCTTGGAGGCGAGCGCGCCGATATTGCCGAGGCCGAGCACGGCTGTGCCGTTGGAGATGACGCCGACCAGATTGGGGCGGGCGGTGTAGTAGGCGGCCGTCGAGGGATCGTCGTGGATGGCGAGGCAGGGCGCGGCGACGCCGGGCGAATAGGCCAGGGCCAGGTCGCGCTGGTTTCCGAGCGGCTTGGTGGCGCGGATCTCGAGTTTGCCCGGCGCGGGATAGCGATGATAGAAGAGCGCGCCTTCCTCGAGGTCCGAAGCCGTCTGCGTCGTGCCGTTTGCGCTCATCGTCTTTCCTTCTCCACCCTTTGTCTTTACCTGCTTCTAGCGCATGTTCCCTGAAAGAGGGACCCGGTTTTGGGGATAAAGACATGCGCGAAAACAGGAGCCGAAGCCCTGGGGCGATCCGGCCGGACGACTTCCTTCGGCTGCTTCCCGTGGGTTACTTCCTTGTGTCGCGTCCTGCATTCGATTATAGGCCGGGAGAAACGCATCGAGTGCCGGAAGGTCTGTATCGCGCATGTTCTTGGCACATCTTTCCGGCCTGCCGCGGCTTCAGAACGTATCGCCGCGAGCCGTTCTTGCCTGTGCGCTGCTTTTCGTCGTCGGGATGGGGCTGCTCGGCAGCTCGAAGGTTGCCGGCGGGTTCTACGTGCTTTCGCTCCTTCTCGGTCTCTACCTGCTGTGGCGGCTTCCGCGCACGACGATCGTCATTCCGCCGGCGGTGCGATTTTATCTCGGCTTCTATTTCTGCTTCGTCGCGCTGGTGCTTGCCCATATCGTCGTGTTCTCCGCTCCGACCGGCAACATCGACCAGGTCTCGCGCATCGGGCTCGGGGTGCTCAACGGTTTCACCTTTCTCGTCCTGTTCGGTTTCTCGCGTGAGCGGCTGTTCGATTTCGCCGTGCTGGTCGCGGCGGCACATGCAACGGTCGCCATCGCGGTCGCGCTCTACCAGGGCCTGGATTTTTCGCGCCTTGCCCTTGCCATGGGACGAGCCGGCGGCGTCACCAACCCGATCCCGTTTTCGGAAATGCTGCTGACCTCCACCGGGCTGGTGGGGATCGCGCTCGCCGCGCGCATGGACCCGCGCCGTCCCTGGCGCGCGCTCGCGTTGCTGGCGCTGATCATCGGGTTCGGACTGTTCGCGGTCTTCCTGACCGACACCCGCGGCACGCTGCTCGCCTTCCTGCTGCTGTTCCCGCTGGTGCTGTTGGCGCTGGCCGGGCGGATAGCGCCGTGGTCGGCGGTAATCTTTATCCTCCTCTCGCTCGCCGCGGTGCTGCTGGCCGGCAGCATCATGTTCCAGCGCGATCCCCAGATGCTGTCGATGGTGGGCGCATTCATCGACGGGACCGATCTCGACGCCTATCAGGCCGATTCCGTCGGCATTCGCCTTCAGATGTGGGTCATCGCCCTCGACATGATCCGCGAGGCGCCGCTCATCGGGCATGGGATCAATTCCTATCCCGAGGTGCTGCACCGTCCGGAACTGGGCGTGCCTCCGGACTCGATCCTGTTCCGGTTCAACAACGTCCATAACCAGTATCTCGACATGACGATGAAGACGGGACTGGTGGGCGCGGTCCTGTTCTTCGCGCCGCTCGTCGTCGCGCTCGTCACCGGCCTGCGGCTCGCGCTCGACCCGGAGCGGCGCGTATGGGGGCTCGCGCTCCTGTGGGTCGGCGGCTCCTATGCGATCTACGGGCTGACGCAGACCTTCTACGGTCATGCCTCGACCACGTTGCAGTTCGGCGTCTATCTCGGCTTGCTGATATGGCTGGCACCCGGCGGCCGCTACGGCAACATCCTGCGCGAGCCTCCGACACAAGCTTGAGGCGCAAGCCCCCGGGGGTCTATCGCCGGGGTTCTACCGCCGGGATTCTGGCGTCAGCGCGCCGCCACCTTGTGCCTTTGTTCCCCCAGCCCGCCGATGCCGAGGCGGATTTCGTCGCCTTCGCGCAGGAACTGCGGCGGCGTCATGCCGAGGCCGACGCCCGGCGGCGTCCCGGTGGCGATGACGTCGCCGGGTTCGAGAACCATGAAGCGGGACAGGTAGGAGACGAGGAAGGCGACCGGGAAGATCATCGTTGCCGTGTTCCCGGTTTGGCGCCGCTCGCCATTGACGTCGAGGAACATCGGCAACGCCTGCGGGTCCGGCACCTCGTCGGCGGTGGCGATGAAGGGGCCGAGCGGGCCGAAGGTCGGGGCGCTCTTGCCCTTGATCCATTGGCCGCCGCGCTCCTTCTGATATTCCCGCTCGGAAACATCGGTGCACAGCGTAAAGCCTGCGACATGGGCGAGGGCGTCGGCCTCCTCGACATAGTCGCAGCGCTTCCCGATCACCACCGCGAGCTCCACTTCCCAGTCGAGCCTGGTCGAGCCGCGCGGAAGCAGGATGTCGTCGTCGGGGCCGCAGATGCAGCTCGGCGCCTTGGAGAAGACGACCGGCTCCGTCGGGATCGCCGCGCCGGTTTCGGCTGCATGCTCAGCGAAATTGAGACCGATGGCGATGAAATGGCCGACCCGCTTCAGGGGCGCCCCGAGGCGTGTGCCCGGCTCGACGCGCGGCAGGGCGGAAATGTCGGCCCGCGAAAGCCGCTCGATCAGCGCCGGCGTCAGCGTTTCCGGCGAATAGTCGTCGACGAGCGCGGAAGCGTCGCGAACGGACCCGTCCACGTCGAGAAGGCCCGGCCTTTCCTGGCCGGCGGCGCCGAACCGAAGCAACTTCAATGTCATTCTCCTTTCGGCATCGCCGCCGCGACGGGGGCGTTCAATGCGCTGACCGGGGAAAGGGATAGAACGAGATCATCCCCACAGGGCGGGCAGCGGAGGGTAAACCAGCGCGCCGTCATAGACAAGCGCGCCGGGCCGGTCGCGCGCCATGAGCAGCGGGCCGTCGAGATCGACGAAGTCGGCATCCTGAGCCAGGAGAACCGCCGGTGCCATGGCGAGCGAGGAGCTCACCATGCAGCCGACCATCACGCCGAATCCGAGCTGCCGCGCCCGTTGGCGGAGGAGAAGCGCCGCGGTCAGTCCGCCTGCCTTGTCGAGCTTGATGTTGACCGCGTCGTAAAGCCCGACGAGCCCGTCGAGGTCTTGCGCGGTGTGGGCGCTCTCGTCGGCGCAGACGGGGACGGCGCGGGCGATTTCGCCCAGCGCCCGGTCCTGCCCGGCCGGGAGCGGCTGCTCGACGAGGACGACGCCGCAGCGCGCCGCGACATCGAGGTGGCGGGCGAGGTTGCCCGCGTTCCATCCCTCGTTGGCGTCGAGGATGATGCGGCTTGCCGGCGCGGCGGCGCAGACCGCCCCGATCCGCGCTTCGTCGTCCGGCGTGCCGACCTTGACCTTGAGCAGGGGCCGGGCGGCCTGCGCGCGCGCTTGCGCCGCCATCGCCTCCGGCTCGCCCAGCGAAATCGTATAGGCCGTTTCGAGCGGACGGGGAGAGCCGGCCCCGATGCGGCTCGCCACGGACCCCGCGCCGCTCTTCGCCTCGAGGTCCCACAGGGCGCAGTCGAGCGCGTTGCGCGCGGCGCCGGGCCTCATCAGGTCGAGGAGATCGTCGCGGCCGGCGCCGCGCAGGATCGCCGGCCGCGCCGCCTCGATCTCGTCGCGGACGCTGGCTGGCGTCTCGCCGTAGCGCGCGTAGGGAACGCATTCGCCGCGGCCGGCGTTTGCGCCGTCATGGATCGTGCAGACGAGAACCGCGGCCTCCGTTTTGGACCCGCGCGAGATGGTGAAGGCGGAGGCGAGAGGAAAGCGTTCCTCGTCGACCGAGACGCTGCGGCTCATGATTGTTTTTCCTCGCTGCCGGGGTTTGTCGCGCCGGCTGTTCGACAGCCGCGATCCGAGTCGTTATGAGTCGTCAGATGTTGAACCAAGAGCGCACGGAAGCAAGTGAAGCCGGCGGGCAGGCCGGCCGCGACCGCGCGCCCGGCATCGCCGTGCGCGACGAGGACGGGCGCAGGCGCATCGCGCTTTCCGGGGTCTGGATCACGCGCTCGGTCAACCGCGTCGATGCCGGGATGCGCGCGCTCGAAGCCGCGCCCGACCGCGGCGACGTCGTGATCGACATCGCCGCGATCACGCGCATGGACACGGCCGGCGCCTGGCTGATCGAGCGCCTCGTGGCGGCGCTGCGTGCGGCGGGCGTCGAGGTCGCGGTCGAGGGCGCGTCGCCCGCGGCGCGGATATTGCTGCCGGCGGTGCGGCCGGTGCTCGATCGGGAGGTCGAGGGGAAGGGAAAGCCCGGCTTCCTCGTCCTGCGCTGGCTCGAGGCGCTGGGGCGGGCGACCGAGGCCGCCTGGAACGACTTTCTCTACGGCATGGACATTCTCGGCGCGGCGATACGCGGCGCGCAGATGAAGCTCGGGCGCGGCCACGCCGTCAATCCGGCCGCCATCTTCCACCAGATCGACCGCATGGGCATCGGCGCGATTCCGGTCGTCATGCTCATCTCGGCCATCGTCGGCGCCATCGTCACCCAGCAGGGCGCCTACCAGTTGCGCTGGTTCGGCGCGGAGATCTTCATCGTCGATCTCGTCGGCATCCTGTCGCTGCGCGAGCTCGGCGTGCTGCTGACCGCGATCATGGTCGCCGGCCGCTCCGGCAGCGCCATCACCGCCGAGATCGGCTCGATGAAGATGCGCGAGGAGATCGACGCGCTGAAGGTGATCGGGCTGAACCCGGTCGGCGTGCTGGTGTTCCCGCGCCTCGTCGCGCTGGTGGTCGCGGTTCCCTGCCTCACCGTCATCGCCAATGCGTCGTCGCTCGGCGGCGGCTTGCTGGTAAGCTGGTTCTATTCGGGGATCGCGCCCGAGACCTTCATCGACCGGCTGCACGCCGGCATCGACCTGTCGACCATCTTCGCCGGCCTTATCAAGGCCCCTTTCATGGCTATCGTCATCGGCATCGTCGCCTCGGTGGAGGGCATGAAGGTGGGCGGCAGCGCCGAATCGCTGGGCCGCCACGTCACCGCCTCGGTGGTGAAGTCCATCTTCGTGGTCATCGTGCTCGACGGGCTGTTTGCCATGTTCTACGTGGCGATCGATTTCTAGGGCGGGGAATGGCAGTCGAAACCGAGACAACAGAACCGGCTTCCGTCCGCCCGGCCTCCGTTCCCGCCGGGGCGGAGAGAGAGGTGGTGCTGTCGGTGCGCGACGTCACCGTCGCCTTCGGCGACAAGGTGGTGCTCGACCATCTGTCGCTCGACGTCTATCGCGGCGAGATTCTCGGTTTCGTCGGCGCGTCCGGCACCGGCAAGTCGGTGCTGCTGCGCACCGTCCTCGGCCTGACGCCCAAGCGCACCGGCACGATCCGGATTTTCGGCCATGACGTCGAGCAGGCCAGCGACGACGACCGGATGCTGATCGACATGCGGCTCGGCGTGCTGTTCCAGCATGGCGCGCTGTTCTCCGCCCTGACGGTGAAGGAGAACATCCAGGTGCCGATGCGCGAATATCTCGACCTGCCGCCGGCGCTGATGGACGAGCTCGCCATGCTGAAGCTCGAACTGGTCGGCCTGCCGCCCGACGCCGCCGACAAGCTGCCGTGGCAGCTCTCGGGCGGCATGATCAAGCGCGCCGGGCTCGCCCGGGCCCTGGCGCTCGACCCCGACATCGTCTTCCTCGACGAGCCGACATCGGGCCTCGACCCCATCGGCGCGGCCGATTTCGACGAGCTGGTGGCCAAGCTGCGCGACACGATGGGGCTGACCGTCTATATGGTGACGCACGATCTCGACAGCCTGTTCTCGGTCTGCGACCGCATCGCGGTCCTCGGCAGCGGCAAGGTGCTGGTCGAGGGCACCATCGAGGACATGATGCAGGTGGAGGAGCCCTGGGTGAAATCCTATTTCCGCGGCAAGCGCGCGCGCCGGATCGATCTTCCGGCCGCGGGAACGCGAACTTAGGCTGGAGACGATGGAAACACGCGCCAACTATATCCTCGTCGGCATCTTCACGCTGGTCACTGTGCTGGCCGCCTTCGGCTTCGTCTACTGGACCGCGGGCCTCGGCGACCGCGGCGAGGTGGCGACCATGCGGTTCCGCATCCACGGCTCGGCGTCGGGCCTGGTGCGCGGCTCCGTGGTGCTGTTCAACGGCGTCAAGGTCGGCGACGTGACCCGCGTCTATATCGACGTGTCGAACCCGGCCGTCGCCATCGCCGACGCCCAGGTCGACCGGCTGACGCCGGTGACGCGCTCGACCCAGGCCGATGTCGGCCTCGCCGGTCTGACCGGCCAGGCCAACATCGAGATGCGCGGCGGCAACCCGGCCGAGCCGAACCTGCTCGACCTCGCCGAGGCGGAAGACACCATCGCCGAACTGACCGCCAACCCGTCGGCCGTCGCCAACCTGCTCGAAAGCGCCCAAAGCCTGTTCGTGCGCGCCGACGCTGTGCTGTCGGAGCTGGAAGGGTTCGCGACCGAGGCGCGCGGGCCGCTGACCGAGACGCTGAAGAACGTCGAGAAATTCTCCGCCGCGCTCGGCGACAATGCCGATTCCATCGACGAGTTCCTTGCCAGCGTCGGCACGCTGTCGCAGTCGCTCACCGCCGTGTCCGGGCGCCTCGATTCGACGCTTTCCGCCGCCGAGGAGCTGATCGGCTCGGTCGACCGCGACCAGGTCAAGTCGACCGTCGCCAATATCGAGGAATTCACCAGGCGCCTCAACGACACGACCGGCAATCTCGACCGCATCATGAAAGGCGTCGAGGACGGCGTCGCCTCGATCTCGACCTTCACCTCGTCCGCCAACGAGACGCTGTCGAAGGTCGACACCATCATCGATAGCGTCGATCCCGCGACGGTGCGCACCGCGCTGACCAATTTCGAGCAGGCCAGCACCACCGTCAACGCCGCCGTCAACGACATCGGCAAGGTGGCGGAAAAGGTCGGCAACCGCGCCGAGGACATCGACGCCATCGTCACCGACGCCAGGCAGCTCGCGGCACGGCTGTCGCAGGCATCGGAGCGCATCGACGGCATCCTGGTCAAGGTCGACAACCTGCTCGGCTCCGACGATGCCGGCGGGCTGATGGCGGAAGCCTCCGAGACGCTGAAGGCGTTCCGCGAGGTCGCCGACACGCTGAACGCGCGCATGGGCACCATCACCGACGGGCTGGCGCGCTTCTCCGGCCAGGGCCTGCGCGACGTCGAGGCGCTGGTGCGCGATTCGCGCCGCTCGATCACCCGCATCGAGCAGGCGATCACCGATCTCGAGCGCAACCCGCAGCGCATCCTGAGCGGCGGCGCCGGCGCGGTCCGGGAACATGACGGAAGGTCGCGGCGTTGACATCGGCGCGGCGCCCCTCCACAACGAAGCCTCGTTTTTCGCCGCATGAGGGGTACGGCGGGAGGGGTAAGGGTTCGGCGGCGGTCGGCATTATGGTTCGCGTGAAGTTCGCTACATTCCTGCTTGCCGCGGCGGCGCTTTCCGGCTGCGCCGCGCTTCCGGGCGGCGGGCCGGCGCCGCTCGACACCTACGACCTGACCGCGACCCGGCCCGAGGCCGCCGGCCCGCGGAAGGGCCGGACGCAGATCCTGGTGGCGGAGCCGGGTGCGCTGAAGGCGCTCGACGGCGAGAACGTCGTGGTGCGGCCGTCGGCGGCTTCCGTCGAGTTCCTGAAGGGCGCGCAATGGGCCGACCGGCTGCCGCGCGTGGTGCAGGCGCGGCTGGTCGAGGCGTTGCAGGCGACGGGTCGGCTCGGCGGCGTCGGCAAGCCGGGCGAGGGGCTTGCCATCGACTACCAGGTCGTCACAGAGATCCGCGCCTTCGAGGTCAGGTTGGACGGCGCGCCGCGCGCCGAGGTCGCGCTCTACGTCAAGCTGCTCAACGATCGCAACGGCGTCGTGCGTGCCGCGCGCGGGTTCGCCGCCTCCGCGCCGCTGTCGGCCGCGGCCGGCAACGACGCCTATGTCGCCGCGCTCGACCGCGCCTTCGCGCAGGTGGCGCGCGAGATGGTGCCCTGGGTGCTCGGCTCGATCTGAACTTTTCGTGAGACAAAAAAGCGGGCGCAAGGCCCGCTTTTTTGTCGTCTTCGTCCTGATCCCGGTTACTTCAGCCGGCCGCTGGCATGGGCGAGCATGGTGTAGACCTTGCCGGTGTCGGAGGTGAGATAGGTCTGCGTCATGATGTTGTCGCGGTCGTTGCGGCCGACATCCTGCAACAGCTTCTCGAAATCGCGGCAATAGCGGTCGACGGCGGCGCGGAACTCGCTGTCGGAGCCGTATTTGCGGCGGATTTCTTCGAAGGTCTGCTGGCCCTTCAGCGTGTAGAGCCGGCGCGTGAAGACGTTGCGCTCGCCGCGGCGATAACGGTTCCACAGCTCGACCGACGCCTCGTGGTCGATGGCGCGGGCGATGTCGACCGACAGCGAGTTGAGCGATTCCACGACATGGAGCGGCGAACGCTCGGGCGTCGCCGGCTGGCGCGCCGGTTCGGGCCGGGCTTCGGCGCGCTCGGCGCCGCGCAGCAGGTCCTTGACCCAGCCGCCGCCCTGCTGGGCCGCCGCCGCCGGTTGGGGCCGCGGCTGCGGCTGCGGTTGCGGCCGCTCGCGTTCCTGCACGGGCGCTTCATGCGGCATCGCGGCATGGCTGCCGCGCAGCGGCGTGTCGGCGAATGGCGATGCGCGCGTGTGCGCGGCGGCCGGCGGCGGGGCGAAGGCCTGCTGCTGCGGCGGGGGCGGGGCCAGCGTCGGCGCGGGCGTCGACGGGGCGGGGCCGCGAGCCGGCTTGCGCTCCGACGCGTCGAAGGCGCGGCCGGACTTGGCGACGATGTCGGCCAGTTCCTTCAGCGCGTTGATCTGCTCGCTGACGGCGCGACGCATGGCGGTGGTCGACTGCTTGGTCTCCTCGGGCAGTTCCATCACGCCCTTCTTGACCTCGGCGCGCGTCTGCTCCAGCTCGCCGCGGATCGTGCCGGCGGTGCGGCGGATTTCCTCGGTCGCCTCGGCGAAGCGCGTGGTGGCGCTGTCCACCGCCTCGGCGATGGCGGCGCGGATCTGCTCGGTCGAGGTGCGGGTGCGGCCTTCCGCCTTTTCCAGCGACCGGCCGACGAGGTCCTCGAAGGAGCGCATCACCTGCTCGATGTCGCGCGACTTGGCGATGAGCCCCGTCGCCAGGCTCTCGAGCGCGTGCTGGCGGCCGTCGAGCGTCGCGGCGAGATCGTTCTGGGCCGAGCCGAGAAGATCGTTGGCCGATTGCAGCACGCGCGCGTGCTCGTCGAAGCGGGTGGCGATGCCGGCGATGTCCTTGAGCGTCGTCGCCGACAGGTCGGTCAGGCGGCCGGCATTGGCGTCGATCAGCCGCGCCGAGGAGGCGAACGAATGCGCCGCCTTCTCGGTGTTGGCGGCAAAGCGCTCGGCCGTGCCGACGATCCTGTCGTCGAGCTCCGAAAGATTGCCCGCCGCCATGTTGACGAGCTGGCCGAGCCGGTCGTTCGACGAGCCGAGACGGTCGAGCAGGGAATTGACGCTGTCCGACAGGTTGTTGGAGACGGCGTCGACCGCGGTCAGCGTTTCGGCCGTGCGGCTGGCGAGCGCGTTGACCAGCGCCGCGTTCTGCTGGCGCAGCCGCTCCGCCGCCTGCTCGGTGGCGACTTCGAGGCTCCTCTGGAGCTCGCCGCCGCTTTCGGCCAGCCGCTCGACCAGGGGCGCGGCATTCTCGTCGAGGATGCGCGAAAGCTCGTTCGAGCGCGCGGCGAGCAGCGCGTTCAGTTCGCGGGTCTTGTCGCCGATCGCCGAGGCGACCTGCGCCGTCGACTGGCCGATCCGCTCGTTGATGACCTCGAAGGTGCCGGCGAGCGCGTCGGTGCGGGCGGCAAGGCCGGCCTCGGCGGCCGCGACATGCTGCGCCAGCCTGTCGTTGACGGCCTCGAAGGTGCCGGCCAGCGTGTCGGCGCGGGAGACGAGCCCGGCCTCGGCGGCCGCGACATGCTCGGAAAGCTTCTGCCCGAGCTCGATGGCGCCGATGCCGAGCCGCTGTTCGGCATCGGTGATGGTGCTGTCGATGCGCGCGGCGAGAGCGTTGGCCTGCTCGTCGAGCCTTGCTGCCGTCGCCTGCGTGCGCGCCGCGATCCTGTCGTCGGCGCTGGCGAAGACCTCGGCGAACTCGCCGACGCGTCCGGCCATGCGCTGGTCGGCGGCTTCGATCGTGGCGGCGATGTCGGCGGCGCGGGCGGCAAACAGCCCCGCCGCGTTGTCGGCATGGCCGCGAAGCTGCTCGCCGGCGGCCAGCGTGCTTTCGGCGATCCGGCGGCCGGCGGCGTCGAACACCTGCTCGTAGGCCCCGAGCCGGGCGCCCAGCGTCTCGTCCATCGCGGCCGAGCGGGCGGCGAGCGTCTGTTCCATCTCCGCGACGCGCGACCCGAGCGTCTCGGCGGCTTCGCCGGCGCGCGCGCCGAGCAGCTCGACCATCGCGTCGGCGCGCTCGCCGAGCGTGCGGGCGACCTCCTGGGTGCGGGCGATCAGGCGAGCGTCGGCCTCGGCGGCCACTTTCCCGGCTTCCTCGCCCAGCGTCGTCGTCACTTCCAGCACCTTCTCGCGCAGCGAGCCGGCGAGGGCGACGGCGCTGTTCTCGAGCGCGCCGCGAACCCGCTCGACGCCGATGCCGAGGGCGGTTTCCATGGTGCGGGTGCGCTCCTCGATGACGTCGGCCTGGCGGGTGAACGCGTTCTCGATGCCGGCGATGTCGCGGCCGAGCGCGTCGCGGACGTCGCCGGCGCGGGAAACGAGGGTGTTCTCCAGCGTCTGGACGTGGGTTGCGATGGCGTCGCCCTGCTGCGCGAACGTGCCTTCGATGCGGCCGATATCGGCCTGGAGCGCCTGGCGCACGCCGTCGACGCTCGAATGAAGCGCCGCTCCCAGCGTCTCGGCATGGGCGGTGACGGCCTGCGAATGGGCGTTGAAGGCGGTTTCCAGCCGCGACAGGTCGTGATCGAGCGCGCCGCGCACCCCTTCGACGCCGGAGGCGAGCGTGGTTTCGAGCGTCCGCGTATGGGCGGCGATGGCGTCTGAGTGGCCGGTGAAGGCGTTCTCGATCCGCGACAGGTCCTCGCCCAGCGCGTTGCGGACCTCGTCGGCGCCGCTGCGCAGCGCGTCCGCCAGCATGCCGACGCGCTGCTCGATGGCGCCGTCCTGCTTCTGGAACACCTCCTCGATCCGGACGATGTCCTTCTCGACGAGGTTGTGGACCGCGTTGGCGCCCGAATGGAGCGTGCCGGCCAGCGTCTTGACCTGCTCGCGGAAGCCCTCGGTCTGGCGGGCGAAGCTGGCGTCGAGCACGGCCATGTCGTCGCCGATGGCCGCGCGCACGCCTTCCGCGCCGCTGTGCAGGGTGGTTTCGAGCGCCTTGGTGCGCTCGTCGATCAGCCCGGCATGGCGCGCGAAGGCGTCCTCGATCTTGCCGATGTCCTCGCCGAGCGCGTTGCGGATCGTGTCCGCGCCGGCGTGGAGCGTGCTCTCGATGGTCTGGGTGCGCGCCTCGATCACGCCCTGCTGGCGCGCAAGCGCCTCGTCGATGCGGGCGATGTCGCGGTCGATCAGGCCGGCGAGCTGTCCGGAGCCGGCGGCAAGCGAGGCCTCGATGGCGCGGGCGCGCTCCTCGACCAGGCCGGCTTGGCCGGCGACGGCTTCCTCGACCCGCGCGACTTCGTCGCCGAGCGCGCCCTTGACCGCGTCGACGCTCTGGCTCAGCGCCGCGCGCAGTTCCAGCGTGCGCTCGCCGATCGCGTTGGTCTGCCGGTCGAAGGCTTCCTCGACCTTGGCGACATCGACGGAGATCGCGGTCGTCAGGTCGTTCTGGCGCTGGGCCAGCGCCTCGATCTGCCGCGACACCGTGGTGTCGAGCGTGTCGCGCGCCTGGCGGATGCGCTCGATGTCGGCGTCGAGCATCGACGCGATCTCGCGGCGGCCCTCGGCGAACTTCTCGACATGGCCGGTGACGGCGGAGTCGATGCCGGTGCGGGCCTCGGCCAGCTTGGCCAGGTCCTCGTTCAGCGCCCGCGTCATCAGCTCGCGGCCCTTGGTGATGCGCTCGACATGGCTGGTCATGGTGACGTCGAACTGCTTGCGCTCGTCGGCGACGCGGTCGAGGTCGGCCTTGAGCGCTTCCGCGATCAGGTCGCGGCCGCTGGCCAGCCGCGCGGCGAAATCGCCGGCGCGGGTTTCGAGCATGGTCGAGGTCGACGTCACCAGCTCGGCCAGCTCCGAGCCGATGCGCGCCTTGCTCTCGTCGACGAGGCTGGACAGGCTCTGCTTGCCTTCGGTGAAGGTCTGGGCGATCTCGCGCGAGCGCTCGACCAGCGTTTCGTTGATCTGGCGCGCGCGCGCCTCCAGCGCGGCGTTGAGCTTCTGCGTGCCGGTGTCCAGCGCCTCGGCGCGGGTCTGGAACTCGTTGATCAGCGCCTGGCCGCGGTCGCGCAGCGTCGCCTCGATGCCGGCCAGCCGGTCGTTCAGCTCCGAATTCAGCGACGAGGTCGCGCCGCTCAGCAGCGAGACCATCCCGGTGGTGCGCTCGTCCAGCATCTGCGAAAGCGTGCGCGTGGCGTCGTCCGAGGTCTGGGTCAGGCGGGCGATGCGGGTGTCGAGCAGCTCGGCAAAGCCTTCGCCGGACGTGCTGATGCGCTCGGTGATGGTGTCGAGCCGCTGGTCGACGGCGTCGTAGAGCGACATGCCGCTTTCGTTGATGCGGTCGACGAGCAGCGCGCCGGATTCGGAAATGGTGGAGCTCAGGCGCGAGGAAACGCCGAGGATGTTGTGGCGGATCACGTCGCTGGCCTGGTCGAGCTCGTCCTTCAGCGTCTCGTGCGCGCCGGAGATCGAGGCGCGCACGCGCTCGGCGTGGGTGACGACCGCGTCGCGCTCGCTGCCCAGCCCGTCGATCAGGCCGCGGATGCGGGTCTCATTGTCGCTGTAGGCGCGTTCGAGCTCGTTGACCTCGGTGTGGACCAGCGTTTCCAGCTCGACCGCGCGCGCCAGCGTGCGCTCGATGCCTTCGCCCATGGCCTGCACCTCGCGACGCACGGCCTGTCCGACCATCATCACCCGGTCGGTCGCCAGATGTTCCGGCTCGGCCAGCCGCATGGCGACTTCGGCCATCGACTGCGCCGCCATGCGCATTTCCTGGGCCCGGCGCACCATCACCGCGAAGCCCCAGAACAGGACGACCGGCACGACGATGGCGACGATCAGGCCGATGAGCTGCGGCGCGGCCGCGAGATCGGCGAGCGAGCGCAGGCTCCACAGCGGCGGCCGGAGCAGCATGCCGCCGATGGCCACGCCGCCGGCGGTCCACGCCAGCGACAGCAGGCTGACCAGCCAGTAGACGGTGCGCGGGCTTGCCCGGCGCATCTGCTGCTGCAAGGCGCGGTAGTCGCGCTGGCGGTCGTCGTTGGCGTGGTTGAAGCCGGCCGGCGCGGCGGAGGGCGGGTCGAGCGGGCGCAGGTCGTTGGCCGCGGGCGCTTCCCTGCGCGCCTCCGGCCGGCGCTCCGGCTGCGGGGCGGCTTGAGAGGCAGTCTTCGCCGCCGGGGCCGCGGGCTTCTGTGCGGCAGGCTTCTGTGCGGCGGGAGCGGGGGCCTTCGCCTCCGGCTTGCCGGGCTTGGCCGTGGCCGCGCGCGAATCGCGCGCCAGGTCCTCGGCCGCCTTCGATATCTGCGCCTCGAAATCGGCGATCGCGCCCGCCACGTCGAGATCGCTCGTCGCGTCCGCCGCGAACAGATCGATGTCGAGGGCTTCCTCGAGTTCCTTGGCGACCTCGCTGTCGAGGTTGCCCGTCGTCGTTGCTTTACGCGCCATGCCGCTCACCCTGTACTCACATCGCGGGCTGTCGTTCGACACCTCGTACCCACGCATTTAAGGCCTTCTGCGGGCCGTCGCGTATCGTAATGGGACGGTCGGTCAAAGGAAACCGCGTTTTCGCCCCATATGTAAAACTTTAAACATAGGGTTAACAGCGCGAAACCGATGGCGTTTTTTCGTGCCCGCGACCGGACCCGGACCGTGCACCGACCTTGTCGGCGCGATTGCCCACGTTAACCGCTTTTCCACCCTGACGCGCGATAGTTCCCGTCATGAGACACAAGATGACGACCGTGCGCGCCCGCGTGGCTGCCAGAGACGACCATGCGACGATGGCCTTTTCGCGGCCGGGCGGCGAAATCGCGCGCCGCGCCGCGCCGCGCCCGCTCGACCTCGACCATCTGTCGCGCCAGACCATGGGCGACCGCGCGCTGGAGCAGGAAGTGCTGGCGATGTTCGCGCGCCAGATCGGCACGATCCGCGAGACGATCGCCACGGCCGACGACAGGGAACGGGCACGGCTCGCCCATGCGCTCAAGGGCTCGGCGCGCGGCGTCGGCGCCTTCGCGCTCGGCGACTGCGCGATGCTGATCGAGGAAGATCCCGGCAACCGGGCGCTGGTCGCGCGCATGACCGGCCTGATCGACGAGCTGCGCGACTTCATCGCCGCCATCAGCCGCTGAACGCGGCCCGGCCGCCCGGCGGGAAGGGCAGGCCGCCCAGCGCGACCGACCGATGTTGACTTGGCCCGGCGAGGCTGTATCTGTCGCGGCAGGTCCGTTCTCGAAGCTCCCACGGCAATCTTATGACGAAGATCACCTATATCGCCTTCGACGGCACCCGTTACGACGTCGAGGCGCAGAACGGCTCGACCGTGATGGAAAACGCCATCCGCAACTCGGTGCCGGGCATCGAGGCGGAATGCGGCGGCGCCTGCGCCTGCGCGACCTGCCATGTCTATGTCGACGAGGCGTGGACCGATCGGGTCGGCCCTCCGGAAGCGATGGAGGAGGACATGCTCGACTTCGCCTGGGAGCCGCAGATGAATTCGCGCCTGTCGTGCCAGATCGTCGTGCGCGACGAGCTCGACGGCCTCGTGGTCCGCGTGCCCGAAAAACAGGGCTAAGCGGCTTCAGGGATAGGCGAGCTCGCCCGACTCGATCCGCTCGATGCGGTATTGCAGGAGCCGCATCAGCCTGCTTTCGAAGTTCTTCCGCTCGATCCGGTCGAAGCGGTCCTGCTCGCTGTCGTGCTTGGCCAGGACGCGCGCCGTCGCTTCCTTCACCTTTTCCTGCACCCCTGCGCAATCGCGCTGACGCGGCACCGCCTTCAGCGCCTCTTCGAGCTCGCGGGCGTGGTTCTTGGCGATGCCGACGTGACTTTCCTCGTGGCGCTTGATGTCGGCCGACAGCGTGTCCCAGATCAGGCGGGTGTCGGGGGAGGCGGCCTTGCGCCTGTTCCAGCGCGGCAGGATCATGTCGGCCTTGACGGTGACGGCCACGCTGGCGACGGCGCAGCGCCCGCCGCTCTCGCGATAGCCGACGCGGCTGGTGAATTCCATGCGGGTCGCGCCCGGATGGCGCATGCCGGTCGACTTGACGTGGGGCCCGCGCCGCTTCAGCTCCTTTTCGATCTCGGCGACGGTGGTGCCGCCGACGGTGAAATAGCTGACGGTCTTGACGACGCCGGCGGATTGCGCCGGCTGGCAGGCGAAGAAGACGGCGGCTGCGGCGAGTGCTAGGATCGGCCTGTTCATCGGGTTCCCTGGGAATTCGGCCGCACTGTCCTCCGTCCGCGCCGCGCAGGCAACGAAAATCGTCTTGCCCCGACGGAAAAGCCGTCGCAACAGCGGGGAAAGTTTGGCGTTGATTTCACCCGCCATCCGGCTCACAACGCCTTTTCCCTTCCCTCGAGGACAGCAGGCATTGCCCAGCTTCGACCCGATCAGATGGCCGCTCGCCCATGGCCGGCTCGTGGAACTCGGCCCGCGCGCGATCGTCATGGGCGTGCTCAACGTCACGCCGGACAGCTTTTCCGACGGCGGCCGCTATGCGGGAATCGATGCCGCGCTGGACAAGGCGCGGCGCATGGCGGCCGAGGGCGCCGCGATCATCGACGTCGGCGGCGAATCGACCCGCCCGGGCGGCGCGGCCGTCGATGCGGCGGAAGAGCAGCGGCGCATCCTGCCGGTGATCGAGGCGCTGGCCGCGGACGAGGCGGCGCTGGTTTCGGTCGACACCTACCGCGCCGAGACGGCGCGGCTCGCGGTCCGGGCCGGCGCGCACATCGTCAACGACGTCTGGGGTCTCCGGCGCGAGCCGGAGGTGGCGCGGGTGGCGGCCGAGACCGGCGCCGGCCTCGTCATCATGCACACCGGCCGCGGCCGCGTGAAGCTCGCCGACCCGATCGACGACCAGAAGGCGTTCCTGGCCGCCTCGCTCGCCATCGCCCGCACGGCCGGCGTTGCCGACGACGCCATCCTGCTCGATCCCGGATTCGGCTTCGCCAAGGAGACGGCCGCGGAGAATCTCGAGCTGATGGCGCGGTTCGGCGAACTCCACGCGCTCGGCCGGCCGCTGCTGGTCGGCACCTCGCGCAAGCGCTTCATCGGCGCGGTGACGGGACGCGACCTTCCCGAGGCGCGCGACGCCGGCACGGCGGCGACGAGCGTGATCCTGCGGCTTCAGGGCGCCGCCGCGTTTCGCGTCCACGATGTCGCAACCAATGCCGACGCGCTCGCCGTCGCCGATGCTATGATCGCGCGCGGCCTGGCCGCGCAGGGGATCGCGCGCGGTCCAACCGCGCAGGGGATCGCACCGGGCCTGGCCGCGGGGAAGGACGAGCGATGAGATACGTGATCCGCATGCAGAACTGCGCCTTCTTCGCCCGTCACGGCCTGTTCGACGAGGAGGAGCGGCTCGGCCAGCGCTTCTATGTCGATGCCGAGCTCACGGTCGACCCCGATCCGGGGCTGGAGGACGACGTCATGGGCTCGACGGTCGATTACGGCGCCGCCTTCATCGAGATCGAGAAGATCATCACCGGCCGGCGGCGCTTCCTGATCGAGGCGCTGGCCTTCGACGTCGCCCGCGCGCTGTGCGAGAAGTTCCCGCGCATCGCCCGCGCCACCATCACCGTGCGCAAGCCGCACGCGCCGGTTCCCGGCGTCCTCGACCATGTCGAGGTCACGGTGTCCTGGCCGCAATAGCATGGTCGCGGCAACCACCACGCGCGCCTATCTCGGCCTCGGCGGCAACCTGGGCGACCCGGCGGCGGCGATGGCCTCGGCCTTGCGGGCGCTCGACGCCGACCCGGGCATCTCCGTCGCGGCGGTGTCCTCGCTCTACCGCACGCCGCCCTGGGGCGTCACCGACCAGCCCGATTTCCTCAACGCCGTCGCGGCGGTCGATACGCGGCTTCCGGCGCGGCCGCTGCTCGGCCGCTGCCTCGACGTCGAGCGGGCGCTGAAGCGCGTGCGCGGCATCCGCTGGGGGCCGCGGATCATCGATATCGACATTCTGCTCTACGGCAACCGGATGATCGTGGAAGACGGGTTGCAGGTGCCGCATCCGCGCATGACCGACCGCGCCTTCGTCATGGTGCCGCTGGCCGAGATCGCGCCGCGGGCGAAGGTGGAAACGAAAACGGCAGCCGAATGGCTGCCGTCGCTCGATGCGTCGCGGATCGTGCGCCTCTCCGGCGGACCCGACTGGTGGCGGCTCAGTCCCGGCTGATCGCACCGACGGTACGGGTGTCGACGCGCTTCAGGTTCATGCCGATGACCGGTACCATCTGCGAGGCGACCTTGACGGAGACGGTGACGTGCATGGTGTCGTTGTCCGGCAGGTTGGCCAGCATCGCGCCGTTCAACTGGTTGCGGTTCAGCGTCAGCGTCACCTTGCGGCCGTTGACGTTGCCGCCGACCACGTCGAGGCCTTCGCCATTGGAGCCGTCCATGAAGCTGCCGCGATAGCCCTTGCGGCCGGCGTGCTCGACCTTGGCCGACATCTTCTGCGTGAACAGGCCGACGCGGCAGCCGCCGTCGAGCGACATGCCGACCTTGCCGTCGGGCGTCGCGCCCTTGAAATTGCAGGTGAAGCGCGTGCCCTTGTACTTGCCGGCGACGATCTCGCCGGGGCCGGACCACTCGCCCTCGACGGTGCTGAAGAACCGCTTGTCCTTCTCCGAAGCCAGTGCCTCGCCCGGCGTTGCCGCCCAGGCGGAGACCGCGACGCCAATCGGCAGGGCTGCGGACAGGAAAGCGCGTGCGATCATGGGACACCTGACTAGGGACACGGGGGACATGGGCAAAGATTGACCGATTTTGGTTAATGCTTCGTCTATTCGACCGTCCGCGGAACCATGATCCAGCCGCGCCCGCGACGCAAGCCCGATCTTCTCAAGTCGCGGTTTCCCCGCCCTTTCCGCCCTTGCCGCGCGCGAATGCGGTCAGCGCCGACAAGAAATCGCCGAGACCCGGACGTTTCAGGGCGATGAAGGGCAGGGGGCGCACGGTCTCCATCGCGGCGAGCCCGATTCGCGCCGTCATCATGCCGTTGACCACGCCTTCGCCCAGCTTGGCGGAAAGCCGCGCCGCCAGCCCCTGGCCGACGATCTGGTGCACGAACTCGTCGCCGGCCGCGACCACGCCGGTGACGGCGAGATGCGCCAGCACGTCGCGGAACAGGCGGATGAAGCCCAGCGTTCCCGGCCGTGCGCCGTAAAGCTCGGCCAGCCGCCGGATCAGCCGCGACGCCTCGTAAAGGACATAGGCGAGATCGACCAGCGCCCGCGGGCTGACCGCGGTGACGATCGAGACGCGCTTGGCGGCGTCGAGGATCAGCGCCTGGGCGCGGGCGTCGAGCGGCCCGAGCAGCTCGCTTTCGGCCAGGCGCAGGAGGTCGGCGCCGTCGATCACGTCGTCCCGCATCTCCTTCAGCGCATGGCGGCCGGCCGCGGTTTCCGGCCGGCGCGACACCAGCGTCGCCAGTTCCGCCGCCACCTTGCGCGCGGCGCGGGCGTCGTTCCGGGCCGCAGCCTTGCCGGCGGCCTGGCGCAGCTTCTCGACCGAGGCGAGGCGGGAAAGGCCGACGAGCTCGCGGGCGACGATGACGACGAGCGCCAGCGCGGCCACCGTCGCGACGCCGGCCGCCAGCCAGCCCAGCCAGTCCGAGCGCGCGAACAGGTCGCGGATCAGACCGTCGACCCACAGGCCGAGCGCCAGGGAAACGAGGATGCCGAATGCGGCGAGGAAGACCCGGCCGATGAGCGAACGCTTGCGCGGGACAACCGCCGGAGGTTCCGCCAGCGCCGGTTCCGCCTCGTCGAAGACGTCGATCTCGGCCGGCACGACTACGGCGGCTTCGGGCCTTGCCGCGCGGGGCTGGCGCGGCGCGGGACGCTTTTCCGCCTCATGCCGCGCAGGCAGCGCCTTTGCTGCGGGCGCGGCCTCAGGCTCGATGCGGAAAGCGGCCGGCTGGCGCGGTTCCTTCATGCCAGATGATCCCCGATCAGGAATTGCAGCGCCCGGTCGAGCCGGATATGCGGCAACGAAAGCGTGACGCCCTCGGCCGTGCGCTCCAGCCGCGGCGGCCGGAACCGCACGAAGCGGATGGCGGTTCCCGCATGATCGAGGACCGCATTGGGATTCTCCGGCAAGTCACCGGGAAATATCGCGGTTTCGCTCTCGCCGTCGAACGTTTCGTTGCCGATGGTCTCGCCCTTCAGTGGCGTGCCGATGATGACGGGAAGCGTATCGCGCCCCTCCTTCACCGTGCCTTCGCGGGTGGCGCGCACGGCGGCCATGGCCAGCGCCTCGACCTCGGCGCCGGAGAAGCGGGCGCGCTCGACCGCGTGCTGCGTCAGCCGGCGCACGATCGCCTGGAGGCGGTCGTGGCTTTCATGGTGGATGTGGTCGGCCTTGGTGGCGGCGACGAGGATGCGGTCGATGCGGCGCGAGACGAGCTCGGTCAGGAAGAAGCCCCGGCCGGCGCGGAAGCAGGCGAGGATCTCGGTCAATGCCCGTTCGAGGTCGGCGACCGCATCGGCCCCGGCATTCAGCGCCTGCATGGCGTCGATCAGCACGATCTGGCGGTCGAGCCGGGCGATGTGCTCGCGGAAGAACGGTTTAACCACATGGCTCTTGTAGGCCTCGTAGCGGCGCTCCATCATCGCGCGCAGCGAGCCGGGCCTTGCCTTGCCGTCGCCCGAGGTCGGCAGCGGCGAAAACGTCAGCGCCGGCGAGCCGTCGAGGTCGCCCGGCATCAGGAAGCGCCCCGGCGGCAGGGTGGAGAGCGCGCGCCCGTCCTCCTTGCAGGCCTTCAGATAGGCGGCGAAGCTTTCCGCCAGCCGCCGCGCGGTCATCTCGTCGGCCGGCGCGTCGGGGTCGGCCGCCGTGGCCAGCGCCAGCCATTCGGCCGAAAGGTCGGCGCGTACGGGAAGCCGCGCCAGCTCCACCGCCTCGCGTGAGAACGCGGGAAAATCCTTGGCCAGCAGCGGCAGGTCGAGCAGCCATTCGCCGGGGTAGTCGACGATGTCGAGCGCCAGCCGGCCGCGCGAGAACATCCGCCCCCAGGCCGAGGCGGATTCGTATTCGACGATCAGGCGCAGCTCCGAGATGGCGCGCGTCGAGTCCGGCCAGACGCGGCTGTCGACCAGGGCCGCGACATGGTCCTCGTACTGGAAGCGGGGCACGGCGTCGTCGGGCTGGTGCTCGAGGCGGGCGCGGGCGATGCGGCCGCTCTTCATCGCCTCGAACAGCGGCAGCCGGCCGCCATGGAGGAGGTTGTGGACGAGCGCGGTGATGAACACGGTCTTGCCGGCGCGCGACAGGCCGGTGACGCCGAGCCTGAGCGACGGCGCCGAGACGAGCCCCGCCGCGCGCCCGGCAAGCGTGTCGAGCGCGATGCGGGCTTCGTCGCCCAGGGAGGTCATGCTTGCCAAGGAAGGGGTCTCGCGCTCATCGTGCCGTGGATATAGGCACTCGGCTCGCGGTTTGGAAAGGGCGGCGCGTCAGGGATCGCGTGGGGTGAGAAAGGCTTCGAGGTAGCCGTCTTCCTGCTTGATAGCCGGAAACGGGGTCGAGAAGCGCAGCACCGCCAGCCCGCAGGTCGGGAAGCCGGCGGCGACGACGGCCAGCGCCCTTTCGTCGCCGGCGCGCGACAGGGCGGTGGCGAGGTCCTCCATCATCGGGTTGTGGCCGACGACGAGCAGGGCGCGTTCGGCGCCGGCCACGCGCACCAGGTCGAGATAGCCGCCGGCATCGGAGGAATAGAGCCCGTCGACGAAGCGCACGTCGGCGATGGGGAGGCTTTTCGACACGCCGGCCCAGGTCTCTCGCGCGCGCCGCGCGCCGGAGCATAGCACGGTGTCGGGCACGTAGCCGGCGGCCTGCATGATGGCGCCGAGGCGCGCCGCGTCCTCGTGGCCCGAGGCGTCGAGCGCGCGGTCGTAGTCGCGCGAGCCGGGTTCGGCCCAGAGGGCCTTGGCATGCCGCAGGAGGTAGAGCCTCGTCATGATTTCGTTTCTCTCCTGGCAGCCAGCGGCGGCGCGGCGGGACGATTACGGTTTAGCGGCGGGACCATTCCGGCGCAACCGCAACCCGTATCCGCCCGCCGCAACCGTCTGCGAACCGATTTAACAAAAGCGTGAGTCGTCCTGACTTGATGCTTGTGCGGCCCCAATGGCGCGAATATATAGAGCGCCCGGAAATCTGCCTTGGGATTTGAGTCGAATGTCCGCAAGTGTCGAAACCGATTACGTCCCCAGCGAAGACGAACCCTTCATGAACGAGCGGCAGAAAGCCTACTTTCGTACGAAGCTCGTCTCCTGGAAGAACGAAATCCTGCGCGAAGCGCGCGAAACCCTGGAAATACTTCAACAGGAAAATGCCAATCTTCCCGATCTTGCCGACCGGGCCTCGTCGGAGACCGACCGCGCCATCGAGTTGCGGGCGCGCGACCGGCAGCGCAAGCTGATCGCCAAGATCGACGCCGCGCTCCAGCGCATCGACGAAGGCACTTATGGCTATTGCGAGGAGACCGGCGAGCCGATCGCGCTCAAGCGCCTCGACGCGCGGCCGATCGCCACGCTGTCGATCGAGGCGCAGGAGCGGCACGAGCGCCGCGAAAAGGTCTATCGCGACGACTGATCGCCGCTGCCGGCCGGCGCGATCCGCAGCCGTGAGATGGAAAAGGCGACCCTTGCGGTCGCCTTTCTGCTTTCTGCCTCGCCGTTCCCGTCGGACGGGAACTCACGCCTTGATGGCGATCTTCATGAAGGCGGGGATATCGTCGCCGAAGCCCACGGGCGCGGGACCGTCGTCGTCGTGGCGGCCGTTGTTGCGGCCGTTGCGCTCGCGGCCGCGGTCGCCCCCCCCCCGGTCGCCCCGGCCGCCGCGCTCGCGCTGCTCCTCGCGCGGCTGTCCGGCGCGGTCGGCGTTCGACGCCTTGATGGCGTCCCGGCGCGAGGGCTTGTCGTCCGCCTCGGGCGCGGGCGCGTCGGGCGCCGCCACATCGCCGGCTTCCGCCTCGGCCTCGACCTTCGGCGCGCGCCGGTCGCCTTGCGGCTTCCTTCCGTCGGAGGCCCGGCCGCGTCCACGCTCGCGCCCGCCGCCTTCGCGCGCGCCCTGGCGCGCCCTGCCGCGGCCGCGGCGAGGCGCCTCGTCCTCGGAATCGTCGTGGGTGAGCGTCGAAAGATCGCCGTCCAGCCAGTCGATCTTCCTGCCGATCAGCGTCTCGATCGCGTCGAGATACTTGGTGTCGGACCGGGTGACGATGGTGAAGGACTTGCCCGAGCGCCCGGCGCGGCCGGTGCGGCCGATGCGGTGGACGTAATCCTCGGCGTGGATGGGGACGTCGAAATTGAAGACGTGGCTGACATCGGGGATGTCGAGGCCGCGGGCGGCCACGTCGGACGCCACCAGCAGCTTGAGCTTGCCGTCGCGGAACGCCGCCAGCATGGCCATGCGCGCGCGCTGGTCCATGTCGCCGTGCAGCGCGCCGGCGTCGAATTCGTGCCGGACGAGCGAGCGGTAGAGCTCGGAGACGTCGACCTTGCGGTTGCAGAAGATGATGGCGTTCTTGAGCTCGCCTTCCTCGGCCTGGATCAGCCGGCGCAGCGCGTCGCGCTTGTCCCAGCTCTTGGAGCCGGACTTGACGAGATACTGCTCGATGTTGACGCCGGTGGAGGCGGCCTTCGAGACCTCGATGCGCACCGGCGCCTGCAGGAACTGCTCGGTCAGCTTGGTGATCTCCGGCGGCATGGTCGCCGAGAAGAACAGCGTCTGCCGGGTGAAGGGGATCAGCTTGGCGATGCGCTCGATGTCGGGGATGAAGCCCATGTCGAGCATGCGGTCGGCCTCGTCGATGACCAGGATGTCGACGCCGGTCAGGAGCAGCTTGCCGCGCTCGAAATGGTCGAGCAGGCGGCCGGGCGTGGCGATCAGCACGTCGACGCCGCGCTCGAGCTTGCGCTCCTGGTCGTCGAACGAGACGCCGCCGATCAGCAGCGCCACGGTCAGGCGATGGTTCTTGCCGTATTTGACGAAGTTCTCCTCGACCTGCGCGGCGAGCTCGCGCGTCGGCTCGAGGATCAACGTGCGCGGCATCCGTGCCCGGGCGCGGCCCTTTTCCAGCCGGGTTATCATCGGCAGCACGAAGGCGGCGGTCTTGCCGGTGCCGGTCTGGGCGATGCCGAGGATGTCCTTGCCGGCGAGCGCGTGCGGGATGGCGCCGGCCTGGATCGGGGTCGGCACGGTGTAGCCGGCATCGATGACGGCAGACAGCACCTTCGGCGACAGCCCTAGCTCCGCGAATGTGGTGGTCGGGGTTTCGGCCGTGGCGACGGCCTCGATTTCAGTCTGCTCGGGTGATGACACGTTATGGATGTCTTTGCTGTTTCGCGATTTGCGACGGCGCTACGCTTTGCGTCCAGGTTTCCGCCTCGGGCAAGGAAACCTCATGCCGCCGTTAAGACGCGGATGCAGCAATGTCAACGGGATCGCGGTGAAAACGCGGCTTCGAGGCCGATTTCCATGCCATATCGTAAAGATGCGCTCCGAAAATCAATAACGGAACTGCTCGGCCAGGATGCGTTCGTTCCAAGAATGGCTTGCGTCGAACAGCAGCGTCACCGTCGAATTGCGTGACTCGCGCACGCTGACGGAGGTGACCGACTTGACCTCGGCATGGTCGGCGACGGCGTTGACGGGGCGCTTCTCGGCCTCGACGATGTCGAAACGCACCACCGAGCGGTTTGGGATCAGCGCGCTGCGCCACCGGCGCGGGCGAAACGGGCTGACCGGCGTCAACGCCAGCAGCGGCGCGTCGAGCGGCAGGATCGGGCCGTGCGCCGAGAGGTTGTAGGCGGTGGAGCCGGCCGGCGTCGCCACCATCACCCCGTCGCAGATCAGCTCGTCGAGCCGCACCTTGCCGTCGATCGAGATGCGCACCTTCGCCGCCTGCGCCGACTGGCGAAACAGCGACACCTCGTTGATGGCGCGGGCGGAAACGGTCCCGCCCTCGGCCGTGCGCGCTTCCATCACCAGCGGGCGGATGGTTTCGGCGCCGGCGGCGGCGATGCGCTCGCGCAGGCCGATCTCGGAATATTCGTTCATCAGGAAGCCGACGGTGCCACGGTTCATGCCGTAGATGGAGCGGCCCGAATCCATGTTCTCGTGGATGGCCTGGAGCATGAAGCCGTCGCCGCCCAGCGCCACCACCACGTCGGCCTCGGCCAGCGGAGATTGCCCGTAGAGCGCGGCCAGGCGCGCCGCCGCCTCGCGTGCGTCGGCAGTGTCGACGGAAATGAAGGTGAAGGCGAGGTTTTCCGTGGTCATCGTCGGCCGCGAAGGAGTGTCGTTGTCAGCGGCTTACCGCCTAGCACGCGGCGCGCGCCATGGGTAGCGGCGCGGGATCGCGCGCCCTACATTCGGTTTCATTGCGGGTCGAATTGTGCTAACGGCTTGCGCGCCGCCCTTGTAGCTCAGTCGGTAGAGCACCTGATTTGTAATCAGGGGGTCGCGGGTTCGAATCCTGCCGGGGGCACCATTTTCCATATCTCGCGGCAGTTCGCTTCGCCTCGCGCCTCCTTTGGGGCGGGCGAAAGCCCGGGCCGCAGTCGCGGCCTTGTTCCGGTTCGAGGCTTCGCCTCTCGCTTGCTCCGGTTTTCCGCTCACGCCGAACCCGCTTCGCTCGCCGGCTGGTTTCCATATCCACTCCGTCATGTCTGCGATGCCGTCGTGATTTTGCCCGCCGGCTGTGTTAACCATGGTTTAACCATGGGAATTGAGGCGGTGAGGCGATGAGCGAACCTGTCGAGAACAACAGCAAGGGCGAAGGCCGTCTTGCCGCGACGATCCGCGAGGTCAAGAACGCGTTCGCCGACCGCGACGACGTCGTGGTCGATATCCGTGAGGCGCAGTTCACCCGGCTCGAGCTCCTCGCCGACGAGCTGAAGCCCGTCTTCGCCGAGGTTCCGCTCGACGACGACTGGTTCGACCTGGCGATGTCGTCCGGAGCCCAGCCGCGGCTGTGGATCGACGCCGTCGCCCACGTCACCATGGCCCGCGACCGCCGCACCTACCGCTTCCTGCGCGACACGCGCATGGGCCGCGTGGTGCTGGCCGAATCGAGCGAGATGAAGCCGGTTGCCGACCAGGTGACGCGCTACATCGCCGAGCGCATGATCGAGCGCCGCCGCGCCACGGAAGGCGATGCGATCGTGCTCGAGCGCGGCATGTCGCTGCTTCCCGCCGCCGCGCCGGAGGCAGAATCCGCAAAAGCCGGCAGATCGTCGTTTCTGCCGGCGTTGACGGTCATCCTGCTCGGCGGGCTGGCCGGGGTGGGGTTGATTCTCGCCCTTGCGAACGGCTGGATGGAACGGTTTGGCTTCTGAAACGTCCGTCCCGACGGCCCCGATCAGCCGGCGAGCGTTTCCGTCGCGATGTCGTGGACGCTGGCATTGACGTCCGAGATGCCGCGCCGGACGAGTTCGATGCGCCAGCGTCCCGGCTGGCCGGAGATCGTGAACAGGTTGTACTGGCCGGCCGGCTTCCTGCCGCGCGGCGCCTGGCCGGCCGCGGCCACGCCGACGACAGGGATTTCGCCGTCGCGGCCGTCGATGCGGTAGGTCGTCGGCAGGTGGGTATGGCCGTGAAGGACGAGCTCGGCCCCATGGCGGCGCATCGTCTCCTGGAACCTGCCGATGCCGAACAGCCGCTTGTGGGCGGCCGTCGCGCCCCTGACCGGCGGATGATGGATCATCACCACCCGGAAAAGCCCGTTCTCGCGCGCCTGGTCGAGGACGTGGCCGAGACGCCGCGCCTGGCCCGCGCCGAAGAAGCCGCTGGCCATGAATGGCGCCGTCGCCCGCGCCGAGGAAACGCCGATCAGCGCCACCCGTCCGCGCACCCTGAGATAGGGGAACGCGCCCGGCCGCATCGGCCCGGTCGCGCCGTCGCCGGTCATGAACGGGCTCCAGGCGGCGCAGGCCTTGGCGAGCGCGCCGCGCACATAGGCGTCGTGGTTTCCCGGCACCACGGAGACGCCCGCCGGCTCGCCCAGCTCTTCCAGCCACAGGCGCGACAGCTCGATCTCGCCGGAGAGCGCCAGGTTCATCAGGTCGCCGGTGACGGCGATGTGGTCGGGAGCGTGTCGCTTCAGGTCGGCGACGATGCCGTCGATGACGCCCTCGTGCAAATCGGCGCTGCGATTGCGCCGCCAGTTGATGTAGCCTGTGATGCGCTTGGAAACGAGATCGCGATAGGCGACCTCGGGCAGGGGGCCGAGATGGATGTCGGAAAGATGCGCGAGCCTGAACATGGGGCTTCATTAATGCACGGCGCGACCCCGCGCCAGCGCGACGGCGCGCGGCGATGAGCGGCGGCGAGACGCCTCCGCCGGAGGAAAGGGGCGGGCGGTTATGGCTCAGGCTGCGCGTGCGGCTGTTCCATCTCTGGTTCCTGGCGCGGCGGCCCGTCACCTTCGGCGTCCGCGCCGTGGTCCACGACCGCGCGGAAGGCACGGTGTTCCTGATCCGGCACACCTACATGCCCGGCTGGCAGCTTCCCGGCGGTGGCGTCGAGGTGGGGGAGACCGCGCTCCGGTCGCTCGCCCGAGAGCTGGCCGAGGAAGCCAATATCGAGATCACCGCGCCGCCGGTCGCCAGATCGGTGCACCTGAACCGCCACGCCAGCCGGCGCGACCATGTCGCGGTCTATCTGGTCGAGCATTTCCGCCAGACCGCGCCCAAGCGTCCGGATATGGAAATCGCGGAAGCCGGCTTCTTTCCGCTCCACGCCTTGCCGGAAGAGACGACCGCCGGCACGCGGCGGCGGCTGGCGGAAATCTTCGCCGGCGCCGAACCGTCGGGCGAGTGGTGATCGCTCAGCCGGCGACGGCGAAGCGGTCGCGGTCGTGCGGCGCGGAGAAATCGAGCTCCGGCCCCTTCGGCACGATCCGCGTCGGGTTTATCGTCGGATGGCTGCCATAATAGTGCGCCTTGATGTGCCGCATGTCGACGGTCCCGGCCACGCCCGGCATCTGGTAGATGTCGCGGACATAGTTCGACAGGTTCGGATAGTCGCGCATCTGGCGCAGGTTGCACTTGAAGTGGCCATAATAGACCGCGTCGAAGCGCACGAGCGTCGTGAACAGGCGGATGTCGGCCTCCGTCAGCCGGCCGCCGATGAGATAGCGGCCTTGCGACAGCCTGTCCTCGATCTCGTCCAGCGCCTCGAACAGCGCGTCGAACGCTTCCTCATAGGCGGCCTGCGTGGTGGCGAAGCCGGCGCGATAGACGCCGTTGTTGATCGACGGGTAGATGCGGGCGTTGATCCTGTCGATCTCCTCGCGGAACCCGGCGGGGAACAGGTCGACCGAGGCGTCGCCCCATTCGCCGAAGGCGGAATTCAGCATGCGGATGATCTCCGACGATTCGTTGGAGACGATGGTGCCGTCGCGCTTGTCCCACAGCACCGGCACGGTGACGCGGCCGGAATAGGAGGGGTCGGCGCGGGTGTAGATCTGGTGCAGGAACGCGGAGCCGAACAGGCTGTCGCCGGCGGCGCCGTCTTGCTTGAGGAAGGTCCAGCCGTCGTCGCCCATCAGCGGGTGGACGACATCGACGGAGATGGCGTCCTCCAGCCTCTTCAGGCTGCGCACGATCAGCGTGCGGTGCGCCCACGGGCAGGCGAGCGAGACGTAGAGGTGGTAGCGTCCGGGCTCAGCCTTGAAGCCGCGGCTGCGGCCTTGCGCCGGCGCGCCGTCCCTGGTCACCCAGTCGCGGAACTGCGCCGCCGAGCGCTCGAACCGGCCGCCGCTCTTGGCGGTGTCGTACCATTCGTTCTTCCAGACGCCGTCGATCAAGAGGCCCATCGCTTCGCTCCTTTGCTGGGGCGTCATCTAGGTCGGCGCACACGCGGGGAAAACCTCCCTTCGGCTGAACAGTTCGTCACCCGCGGTCGCAGATGGCGATTGCGGCGGCAGGGATTTGATGATAGCGGACTTTCCAACCGGCATGCGGCCGGCGGAGGACATGCCTTGATCGCAATCCGGTTCGAGCGACGACGAATGGTCTGAGGCGCGCATTCGCGCGCAGGCGGCATTGCACCCGCCCAGCCTTTCCGATGTGTCCCGAGACCTGGATGACCGACAATGAGCATTGCCGCCATGGCCGCCCTTGACGTGGCCTATGTCCACGAGACTGCCGCCCACGACGCCGAAATCGAAGACATCAACGCCGAGGCTTTCGGGCCGGGCCGCTTTTCGCGCGCCGCCTACTCGATCCGCGAGGGCGGACCGCATCGGCGCGGCCTGTCGTTCGTGGCGCTGTCGCAAGGCAAGGTGGCCGGCTCGGTGCGGATGACGCCGATCGCCGCCGGCGACGGCCGGGCGCTGCTGCTGGGGCCGCTCGCGGTGCGGCCGGCGTTCAAGAATTTCGGCATCGGCCGCAGGCTCGTCGCCCTGGCGCTCGATGCCGCGCGCGCCGACGGCTGGAGCCTGGCGATCCTCGTCGGCGACGCGCCCTATTACGCGCCGCTCGGCTTCTCGAAGGTTGTTCCGCACGGCCAGCTTCTGATGCCGCGCCCGGTCGATCCAGCGCGGCTGCTCGCCTGCGAGCTTACCCCCGGCGCGCTGGACGGGTTCGCGGGGGAGGTGGTGCACGAGGACAGGGCGAAGTAGCGAGTAGGGGAATAGGTTTTCGGTCGCGGCCGGCCGCAGCGCATTCCCCTACCTTTTCACCTTCCTTCCCGATACCACATCGCGCCGAGCGCCATCAGCAATGCCGCGAGACCGAGGAAACCGGCGAAGAGCGAGGTGCGGTCGACCGATTTGAGCACGCTGTCGCCGGTGGTGCGCAAGCCGATCCAGTCGCGGCCCGAGGCCATGCCGCCGGTGCGCACCGGCACGATGCCGGGCAGGCTGACGACGCTGCCGCCGCCGCTGGCGAGCCGCCTCACGCTGCCGCCGCTGGCCGTTGCCGCCGGCTGGAGAAGCGTGGTCGACGAGACCGTGTCCTGGAATTCCGGCGCGTTGACGGGGCCGACATGGGCCAGCGCCGCGAGATCGCCGTTGCCGATCTGGTAGAGGCCGATCTCGTCGGTCTCCAGCGATCCGGTGAACACGCCGGGCGAGGCGGGCGCAAGCTGCACCTCGACGGAGCGGCCGGACGGCGTGATGACGGTGGCGCGGCCGGGATCGTCGCTCATGGTCTGGCGGCTGATGTCGAGCGTCATGCCGCGGCCGTTGGCCGTCAGCCGCTCCTCCTCCAGTTCCGGCTCCTTCATCAGCCAGTGCGCCATGCGCCGGTAAAGCGCGGCATGCGGCCCGCCGCCCTCGAAGCCGCGCGCCCACAGCCAGCCCTGGTCCGAGAGCAGCATGCCGACGCGGCCTTCGCCCTTGCGGTCGAGCACGAGAAGCGGCCTGTCGTCCGGTCCGTCCATGACCACCGCGCCCGACGGCTCGCCGATGCCGACCAGCCGGAACCAGCGGCTCCATTGCGGCGGCTCGGTGGCCGCGCCCTCGAGCCCGCGCGTGACGGGGTGGCGCGCGCCGGTCTCGGTCAGGCGCGGATGGAAGCCCCGTTCGATCACCTCGCCGGTCGGCAGGCCGGGCAGGGCCGACATCAGCGGCGTGCGCGCGATCGACATGCCGCCGGCATATTCCGGGCCGGCGGCGACGAGCAGCGCGCCGCCCTTTTCGACATATTCGGCGATGTAGTCGTAATAGAGGATCGGCAGCACGTCGCGATGCTGGTAGCGGTCGAACAGGATCAGGTCGAAATCGTCGATCTTCTCCACGAACAGCTCGCGGGTCGGGAAGGCGATCAGCGACAACTCGTTGATCGGCGTGCCGTCCTGCTTTTCCGGCGGGCGCAGGATGGTGAAGTGGACGAGATCGACGGACGTGTCGGATTTGAGCAGGTTGCGCCAGGTGCGCTCGCCGGCGTGCGGCTCGCCCGAGACGAGCAGCACGCGCAGGTTCTCGCGGATGCCGTCGAGCACGGCGATGGCGCGGTTGTTGGTTTCGGTCAGCTCGCCGGGAACCGGGTCGATGGCCAGCTCGACGATGTTCTTGCCGGCGTTGGGAATGGTCAGGTCGAGGATCGCTTCCTCGCCGGGAGACGTCTCCTGCGTGGCGATCTGCTCGCCATTGACGAGGACGCGGACCGAAACCGCGCCGCGCCGGGCGGCCGCGCCGTCGGCGCTGGTGTCGATGACGCGGTAGGTCAGCTCGACCGGCCGTCCGACGATGCCGAAGCGCGGCGCCTTCTCGAAGCGGATGCGCCGGTCGAACTCGCCCTCTTCGCCGGTAACGAGGACGTGCAGCGGCCCGGTCGCGGCCGTCGCCTGCCCCGAGGGGCCGTTGGCAGGGGCGTCGTGCACCTGGCCGTCGGTGATCATCACCGTACCGGCGACCCGCGACGGCGGCACGTCGCGCAGCGCCTGGCCGGCGGCCTCGAACAGGCGGGTCTCGACCCGCTCGTCGGCGGCGCCGGCCTTGCCGGCCTCGACCACGCGCAATTCGAATTGCGGGAAGCGCGCGAGCCGCTCCTTGATCTCGTCGAGCGCGGCGTCGGTCTGGCCGGCGCGCGCGCCGATGTCCTGGCTCTGGCTGCGGTCGACGACGAGCGCGACGACGCTCTTCAGCGGCTCGCGCTGTTCGTCGAGGAGGACGGGGTTGGCGAGCGCGAGTCCGAGCGCGGCAAGGGCGGCCAGCCGGATCAGCCCGCCCGGCCGGCGCAGGAACACGCCGGCCGCCGCCAGCGCCGCCGCCGGCAGCAGGATCGCGGCGAGGACGAGCGGCGAAAGCAGCGGTTCGAAGGCGAGCGACGGGTTCATGGCTACTGCCCCAGCCGTTCGAGCAGGACCGGCACGTGGACCTGATCGGATTTGTAGTTGCCGGTCAGCACGTACATCATGATGTTGACGCCGGCGCGGAAGGCATAGGCCCGCTGCATCGGGTCGGCCGGAACGGTCGGCAGCAGCGGGCTGCCCGAGGCGTCGATCGCCCACGCGCCGGCGAAATCGTTGGCCGTGATCATGATCGGCGTCACGCCGTCGCCGGTGCGCACCGGGCGGTTCTCCGTATTCTCGGCGTCGAGCGACGCCTCGACCCAGAGCGGCCCGCCGGCGTAGCGGCCGGGAAATTCCGGCATGATGAAGAAGGTCTTGGTCAGGACGTGGTCGGCGGGGATCGGCTCCAGCGGCGGCACGTTCATGGTGGCGAGGATGTCGCGCAGGCGCTGCGTCGAGGGGCTGGTCGAGCCTTCGAGCCCGGGCGCGTAGCGGTCGCGGGTGTCGAACAGCACGGTGCCGCCGTCGCGCATATAGGCGTCGACGCGGGCAAGCGCCGCTTCCGACGGCATCGCGGCCTCCGCGTCCACCGGCCAGTAGATCAGCGGGTAGAAGGCGAGCTCGTCGCGCTCGATGTCGATGCCGGCCGGCTCGCCGGGCTCGAGCGCCGTCTTGTCGGCAAGAAAGCGCGACAGCCCTTGCAGGCCGGCGCGGCTCAGCGAATCGATGGCGCCGTCGCCGGTCAGGACATAGGCGATCCGGGTCCGGGTGATGGCCGCGATCGCCTTGTCGTCATCGTTGCCTGCCTCCTGGGCGAGCGCGGGAAGCGCCGCCGCCAGCACGATGCCGCCGGCAAGGATGACGAGCGCGGCCTGCGCCCCTCGGCGCAGGCCGCGCGGGCGGCGGGCGAACGCGCCGCCCATCCACAGGACCGCCAGCGAATCGAGCGCCAGCAGGCCGAGCGCCGCGGCGAGGAGCGGCCCCTTCATGTCCACGGCCGCGTCGAAGGCGTAAGCCGCGCGGGTGACGGGCAGGGCGGTCCGCGGCTGCGCGATCGGGGCAAGGACGGCGTCGGGGCCGAGCAGGTTGTGCGCCACCATGCCGTCCTCGCTGCCGTAGAAGCCGGGCGGGTTCTCCAGCGTCACCGCGGGCGCCGGACCGGACGGGACGGGGGCAAGCGGCCGCGCGTCGGGGCCGGGCGCGGTCAGCGCCCCGTCGGCCGCGACCATGCGCAACGGCGGCAATGCCGCGGCGGTGCCGGCATTCGCCGCGTCGATGCGGCCCTGATTGGCGGACAACTGGGTCAGCCGCCGCAGCATCTCGACGAAGCTGCCCGAGATCGGCAGGCTCGACCATGTCGCCTCGGGCGCGATGTGGAACAGCACCAGCGTGCCGTCGCCGCGCGGCGCGCCCGTCACCAGCGGTGTGCCGTCGGCAAGCGCGGCCCATGTGCGCTCGACGATGTCGGCTGTGGGCTCGGCCAGAACCTGCCGCGACACGGTGACTTCCGCGGGCGCGGCCAGGTCGGCGAACGGGCCGTTGGCGGGAAACTCGCTGACTGCTTGCGGCTCGGTCCACGACAGCGCGCCGCCCATCGCCCGCTCGCCGAGGCGCAGGCGCACGGGAAGCAGTTCCTCGTCGTTGCCGGCGGCGGCGAGCCGCGGCCCGGCGAAGCGGACCAGCGTGCCGCCGGCCTCCAGCCATTCGACGAGCTTCTCGCGTACGCCGTCGGGCAGGGCGCCGACGTCGGCCAGCACGATCATCGCCGGCTTCCGTTCGAGGATCTGCGGGATCGCCTCGGCCAGATCGGCGCTCGCCGGTTCGATCAGGTCCGAGAACGGCTCCAGCGCGCGGCGGATGTAATAGAGCGGCGACAGGAGCGGCTGGGCGGCCCGGCCGGCTTCCGCCTGCGAGATCAGCCCGACGCGGCGGCGGCGCGCGTTCTCGTCGAGCAGGCGGGTGGCCGCGGCCTGGTTCTCGCCGGCGATGGCGAGCCAGGCGAAATCGTTGCGCAGCTCGAACGGCACGGCGAAGGCGGCGTCGACCTCGCTCTCGCCGGCCGCAAAGGAAAGCGTGGTCTCGGCGATGCGCCGGCCGCGATTGTCGAAGGCCGCGGCCAGTGCCTGCCGCGCTGCCGTGTCGGTCTGCGGCCGGATCGCGGTGAAGGAAAAGCCTTCGGCCAGGTTGCGGCTGTCGCTGATGCCGATTGCGGTGAGATCGCCGGGCTCGGCCCAGACGAGTCCGGCGACGTTGCCCGACAGAAGGGCGGCGAACGCCTCGGCGTCGCCCGGCGCCTCCAGCCCGTCGGAGAGGAAGGCGACCGTGGTCGCCGGCATCGACCTCAGCGCGTCCGCGACGCGGGCGAGGATCGCCGGGCGGTCGGTCGGCACCGGGCGGGGCGCTGCGGCTGCGAGCCGCCTTTGCGCCTCCGTCGCGTCGAACGGGCCGATCTCGGCATTGGCCTTTTCGGCGGTGAAGGCGAGCAGGATCGGCTTGTCGGCGGCGTCGGCGATCAGCCGGCCGGCGGTGGCGGCGCGCAGGTCCCAGTCGGCGGCGGCGGCCCAGCCATTGTCGACGATGACGGCAAGCGCCTCGCCCGGGGTCGGCGTCGCCTCGCGCGGGTTCAGCACCGGCTCGGCCAGTGCCAGGATGACGAGCGCGGCCATCGCCAGCCGCAGCAGCGTCAGCCACCACGGGCTCCGGCGCGGGGTTTCCTCCTGCCGCACCACGCGGGCGAGGATGCGCAGCGGCGGGAACAGCTCGTCGCGCGGCCGCGGCGGCGTCAGCCGCAGCAGCCACCAGATGACCGGGAGCGCGGCCAGGCCGACGAGCAGGGCCGGGAAGCCGAAGGAGAAGGGCAGGAAGCTCATCTGCCCGGTCCTCTCGCCGATCCGGCGGCATTGACGGTCATCGCCATGTGGACCTTGACCAGCGTCTCCGACGCAAGGCGGTCGGTGCGGCTGACGGTGTAGCTCCAGCCGAGGCGGCCGCACCATGCGGCCAGTTCCTCGCGTCGTGCGAGGTAGAGACGGCGATAGTCCTCGACAAGCGTTTCGGCGCGGCCGGCGGTCAGTTTCTCGCCCGTTTCGGGGTCCTCGAACTCGGTGCGGCCGCTATAGGGGAAGGTCTCCTCGGCCGGGTCGCAGACCTCGATCAGATGGGCGCGGACGCCGCGCTCGGCCAGCGGCCCGAGCCAGCGAACCGTGTCCTCGACCGGATCGAGGAAGTCGCCGGCGAGCACGATGTCGCTGTAGCGCGACACCGGCGCCAGGCCGGGGCGGGGGGTGAACCGCGCCTCGTGGCCGAGCCGTGCCGCCAGCCGCTCGGCGCCGTCGCGCGAGCTGAACGGATCGGTCAGGCCCGGCCAGGCGATGCGCTCGCCCGAGCGCGACAGCAGCTCCGCCAGCGCCAGGATCAGCACCAGCGCCCGCGACTCCTTGGAGACGTTGCCGAACCCGGACTTGTAGAGCATCGACGCCGACGGGTCGGCCCACAGCCACACCGTGTGCGCGGCCTCCCATTCGAGGTCGCGGACATAGGTCTGGTCGTCGCGGGCCGAGCGCCGCCAGTCGATCCGCGCCATGGTCTCGCCCTCGACATAGGGGCGGAACTGCCAGAAATTCTCGCCGGTGCCGCGCCGGCGGCGGCCGTGCCAGCCGGCGATGACGGTGTTGGTGATGCGGCGGGCCTCGACCAGCAGGTCGGGCACCAGCGAGGCGCGCAGCCGCGCCCGCGCAATGGCGTTGCGCGGGGAAACGGGCTGGACCGCCTCGCCGAGGCGCGCCATCAGCCCGCCGCTTTCACGAGCCGGGCGATGACGTCGCGCACGCTGACGCCCTCGGCGCGGGCGGCGAAGGTCAGCGCCATGCGGTGCTGCAACACCGGCTCGGCCAGCGCGCGGACGTCGTCGACGGAAGGCGCGAGCCGCCCGTCATAGAGCGCGCGGGCGCGCGCGCACAGCATCAGCGACTGGCCGGCGCGCGGGCCCGGGCCCCAGGAAATGTGACGCTCGGCCTCCTTGCCGCCCTGTCCGGGCCGCGCCGAGCGCACCAGCGCCAGGATCGCCTCGACCACGCTCTCCGGCACCGGCATGCGGCGCACCAGAAGCTGGATTTCCCTGAGTCGCTCGGCGGAAAGCACGTTCCGCGCCTTCGCCTCGCCGGTGCCGGTGGTTTCCAGCAGGATGCGCCGCTCGGCCTCCAGCTCGGGATAGAGCACGTCGACCTGCATCAGGAAGCGGTCGAGCTGCGCCTCGGGGAGGGGATAGGTGCCTTCCTGCTCCAGCGGGTTCTGGGTCGCCAGCACATGGAACGGCGCCGGCAGGTCGTGGCGGTGGCCGGCGACGGTGACGTGATATTCCTGCATCGCCTGCAACAGCGCCGACTGGGTGCGCGGGCTGGCGCGGTTGATCTCGTCGGCCATCAGCAACTGGGCGAAGATCGGACCGGGAATGAAGCGGAAGGAGCGCTTTCCGCCCGCGTCCTGCTCCATCACCTCGGAGCCCAGTATGTCGGACGGCATCAGGTCGGGCGTGAACTGGATGCGGCGGCCGTCGAGGCCGAGCACGACGCCCAGCGTCTCGACCAGCTTGGTCTTGGCGAGGCCGGGCACACCGACCAGCAGCGCATGGCCGCCCGAAAGGATGGCGACCAGCGTGCGCTCGATGACGTTTTCCTGACCGAAGATGACCTGGCCCACCGCCGCGCGCACCTTGCCGATGTCGGCCAGCGCGGTCTCGGCTTCCTCGATCATCCGGCCTTCGTCGATGGCCGGCTCCCGGACGATTGCGCTCATGGCCGTCCCGCTCCCTGCTATGCTGCTGCGACTCTGCATCGCGTCTGGCGGTGCGCGTCGATCGAGCTTAAAACACGCTGCAAGGCTGACAAGCCGAACAACAGTGACTATTTCGTGACGATGGACACAACCGCCGACAAAAGCAAACTGACCGCAGCGAAGGCTGTGGACGCGGCCGGTCTCGCGGCGCTGATGGCGCGCGCGGCCCGCGCCGGCAAGGGCGCGGCCCCGGTCGAAAAGTGGAATCCGCCCTTCTGCGGCGACCTCGACATGGAGATAAGGCGCGACGGCACCTGGTTCTATCTCGGCACGCCGATCGGCCGGGCAGCGCTCGTGCAACTGTTCTCGACCGTGCTGCGCAGGGACGAGGACGGGCGCACCTATCTCGTCACCCCCGTCGAGAAGGTCGGCATCCGGGTCGAGGATGCCCCGTTCGTCGCCGTCGAGGTCAATGCTTCGACGCGCGCCGGCGAGCAGGTCCTGACCTTCCGCACCAATGTCGGCGACGTGGTCGATGCCGGCCCCGCCAATCCGCTGCGTTTCGCGGTAGAGGCTGAAACCGGCGGGCTGAAACCCTATCTTCTGGTCAGGGGCAGGCTCGAGGCGCTGGTCAGCCGCGCCGTCACCTACGAGCTGGCGGCGCTGGGCGAGGAGATCGACCATGACGGCGAGCGGATGTTCGCGGTGCGCTCCAACGGTGCTGCTTTCCCGATCATGCCGGCCGGCCGGCTCGAGGAACTGAGCGCCTGATGACGACGATGCACAACGACCTTGCCAGGGCTTTCACCGCCGAGGATTTTCGCCTGCGCGCCGCCGGCGAGAAGGCGCCGTTCGCCGATGACGACTATGGCGACCATCGCCTCAACCCCGACTTGCGCGACATGATCGTGCGCGAGGGGTTGCGCGATGCGGCCGTGCTGATCCCCGTCGTCGACCGCCGCGACGGCGCAAGCGTCATCCTGACCAAGCGCACCGAGAAGCTGCGCGCGCATTCGGGGCAGATCGCCTTTCCCGGCGGCCGGCTCGACCCCACCGACCCGACGCCCGAACATGCGGCCCTGCGCGAGACCGAGGAGGAGATCGGCCTGTCGCCGCGCTTTATCGAGGTGGTCGGGCGGATGCCGGACTATGTCTCCGGCTCCGGCTTCCGCATCGCGCCGATCCTGTCGGTGGTGCGGCCCGATTTCAGGCTGTCGATCAACCCGGACGAGGTCGACGACGCCTTCGAGGTGCCGCTTTCCTTCCTGATGAACCCGCAGAACCACAACCGCGACAGCCGCGTCTGGCAGGACAGGGAACGCTATTTCTACACCATGCCGTTCGGCGAGCGTTACATATGGGGCATCACCGCCGGCATCATCCGCACGCTGTACGAAAGGCTCTATGCGTGAGCGCGGCGTCGCTCGCCGGCCGCGCCGAGTGGCTGTATGACAAGGAGTTGCAGCGTCTTCTTCAAGCTCTTTGCGAAGGAGGGGAGGAAGCGCGCGTCGCCGGCGGCGCTGTGCGCAACGCGCTGCTCGGCTGCCCGGTCAGCGACATCGACGTCGCCGCCACCACGCTGCCCGACGAGACCGAACGCCGGGCGCGGGCCGCCGGTTTCCGCACCGTCCCGACCGGGAAGGAGCACGGCACGATCACCGTCCTTGCCGGCGGCGCCGCCTATGAGGTGACGACGCTGCGCGCAGACGTAGAGACCGACGGTCGCCACGCCCGCGTCGTGTTCGGCCGCGACTGGGAGGCGGATGCGGGGCGTCGCGACTTCACCATCAACGCGCTCTACGCCACGGCTGACGGCGAGGTGATCGACCTCGTCGGCGGCCTCGGCGATCTCGAAACCCGGACGTTGCGCTTCATCGGCGACGCGGAAGCGCGCATCCGCGAGGATTACCTGCGCATCCTGCGCTTCTTCCGCTTCTTCGCCTGGTACGGCAAGGGGCGGCCGGACGCCGAGGGCCTGCGCGCGTGCGCCCGGCTGAAGCAGGGGCTGTCGCGCCTGTCGGCCGAGCGGGTGTGGGCGGAGCTGAAGAAGCTGCTGTCGGCGCCAGACCCGTCGCGGGCGCTGTTGTGGATGCGCCAGACCGGCGTGCTCACCGCCGTGCTGCCCGAAAGCGAGAAATGGGGCATCGACGCGATCCACGCGCTCGTCGCGGCGGAGGCCGATCTCGGCTGGAGCCCCGACCCGCTGCTCAGGCTCGAAGCCGTCGTGCCGCCGGATGCCGCGCGCATGGCGGCGATGGCGGCGCGGCTGAAGATGTCGAAGGCGGAAGCCTCGCGCCTTTCGGCCTGGGCGATGACCGCACCGGTCGGCGCCTCCACGAGCGACGCCGCGCTGGCGCGGCTTGCCTATGCCGGCGACCGGCAGGCGCTGGAGGACCGGCTGAGGCTCGCCCTCGCCGCCGCCCGCGCCAAGGTCGGGCAGGAGACGGTCGTGCTGGCCGAGGCCGGCGGCTATCTGCGGCTCCTGCGTTTTCTCGATCGGTGGGAGAAGCCGGTCTTTCCGCTGAAGGGCGGCGATCTCGTCGCGCTCGGCATGGCGGCGGGGCCGGAAATGGGGGCGGCGCTGGCGAAGCTCGAAGCCGGCTGGGCCGCTGGCGGCTTTCGCGAGGATCGCGGCGCGCTTCTTGCGCGCGCCGCGCGTCTTGTCGGGGATGCCTGAGATCAGGCGGCCTGGCGCCTGGTCTCGATCCGCGAGCGGATCGCCTCGACCATGGTCTCGCGGATAAGGGTCTCGCCGTGGGTCTCGCGCATGTGCTCGACCGCGCGGCGCATCACTTCCGCCTCCTCGGCGTGACGGGTGTGCCAGGCGCAGCCCGGAACCAGCGATCCGCAGTGAAATTCCTTCATGATGATCCTCCTTTCGACGTCTTCTTGTTGTCGGGGCGAACCATAGCACGAAAATGACGGTTTCGGTCGCGATACGCGTTCACGAAATGCGGCGGCAAGGAAAATCCCTTGCCGCGCAAGGCGTTGTCATGGCCATTTCACTTCCGGCGGCATGCTGGACAGGATCGAATCGACATTGCCGCCCGTCTTCAGGCCGAAGAGCGTGCCGCGGTCGTAGAGCAGGTTGAACTCGACATAGCGCCCGCGCCGGATCAGTTGCTCCTCGCGGTCGGCCTCGGTCCAGTTGTCGTTGAAGTTCTTGCGCACGATGTGATTGTAGACGATCAGGAAGGTGCGGCCGACATCCTGGGTGAAGCGGAAATCGGCGTCCCAGCCGCCCTTCTCCGCCGGGCTCTTCAGCCAGTCGTAGAAGATGCCGCCGACGCCGCGCGGCTCGTTCCTGTGCGGCAGGAAGAAATACTCGTCGCACCATGCCTTGAAGCGGTCGTGGTCGGCGACGCCGGCGTGCTTGTCGCAGACGAACTTCATCGACTTGTGGAACGCCACCGTATCGGCGTCCTCCTGCGTGCGCCGGCGGGAAAGCACCGGCGTCAGGTCGGCGCCGCCGCCGAACCATTGCCGCGTCGTCACCACCATGCGGGTGTTCATGTGGACGGCGGGAACGTTCGGGTTGACCGGATGGGCGATCAGCGAGATGCCGGAGGCCCAGAAGCGCGGGTCCTCCTCGGCGCCGGGGATCTGCTTGCGAAAGTCGGGCGAGAACTCGCCATGGACGGTCGAGACGTGGACACCGACCTTCTCGAAAACGCGGCCGCTCATCATCGACATCACGCCGCCGCCGCCCTTGCCGCCGTCGGGGCCCTCGTCGCGCTGCCACGGCGTGCGCTCGAAGCGGCCGGGCGACCAGCTCGACTGCGGGCCGGCGAGGTCGTCCTCGATCTTCTCGAAGGCGTCGCAGATCCTGTCGCGCAGCTCCTCGAACCAGGCTTTCGCGGCCGCCTTCTTTTCTTCGATCCCCTCCGGCAGGCCGGCCGGCATGTCTGGGCGCTCCATGCTTACTCTCCTTCGGCGCGCCTGCCGGGCGGGGCAGGCGGCGGAAATGACTCGCAAATCGTGCCGCCGATCCCTAATCTGTTGCCCGGAAGGGTCAAGGTGTTTCGGGGGCATTTCCGGAGAGATCGAGCTTGCGCGTTCCCGCACGGCCACCGCTCGACGTTCTCAGGCGCACGCTCGACAGGGCGCGCGGCGAGGGCGCCCGCAAGGATCGCGACGGCTTCGTGCGCGAGACCTTTTCCCTGCCGCGCTCCGCCGCCCGCGCCAAGGCGCGGGAATGGTTCGACCGCTGGCCGAAGCAGGCCTACTGGACCGAGATCGAAAGCTGGCGCGAGCGTCCCGACGACGTCATCGAGTTCACCATGCGCCGGCTGATGACCGCCGATTGATGACCACCGACTGACCCGGCGCGGCCGGCCGGCGCAAATGCGCTTTCCATAAAACGTGATCGGCCCGCGCATGGCGTTTTGCCGCGTGACGGGCTAATGCAGCCGGCTGCTTCGGGCCCGGCGTTCCCGCCGGACGCGCGCGGGGCCCCCGACGCGAGATAGCCGCGAGATAGAAGACCTTCCATCATGTACCGCTGGTTCGAATCCTTCCTCAACCCGTTCCCGCCCGAAGAGCCGGTCGAACCGCCGAAGACGCTGGTCGCCTTCTGCATGCACTACACGCGCGGCTCGTGGCCGCTGATCGCCGTCTCGGCCGTCCTGACCTCGCTGATCGCCATCGCCGAGGTGTGGATGTTCGGCTTCCTCGGCAACATCGTCGACTGGCTTTCGGCCCAGTCGCGCGAGACCTTCCTCGAGACCGAGGGCTGGAAGCTCGCGGGCATGGCCTTCGTCGTGCTGGTGCTCCTGCCGGGCGTGGTGCTGGGCAACTCGCTGCTCAACCACCAGACCCTGTTCGCCAACTATCCGATGCGCATCCGCTGGCAGGTGCACCGCTACCTGCTCAAGCAGTCGATGACCTTCTATCAGGACGAGTTCGCCGGCCGCATCGCCACCAAGCTGATGCAGACGGCGCTGGCCGTGCGCGAATGCGTCATCAAGCTGATCGACGTCCTGAACTACGTCATCGTCTACTTCCTCGGCGTGCTGTTCCTCGTCGGCTCGTCCGACTGGCGGCTGGCGACGCCGCTCGCCGTCTGGGTCGTGTGCTATCTGGTGCTGCTGCGCCATTTCATTCCGCGCCTCGGCAAGGTGTCGGAACAACAGGCCGACGCGCGCTCGGTGATGACGGGCCGCGTCGTCGACAGCTACACCAACATCCAGACGGTCAAGCTGTTCAGCCACGCCCAGCGCGAGGCCGCTTACGCGCGCGATAGCATGGAGGGTTTCCTCGATCCGGCCTATCGCACCATGCGGCTGGTGACGAGCCTCTACGGCACGCTCTATTTCCTGAATTCGCTGCTTCTCGCCGCCGTCGGCGCGATCTCGATCTGGCTGTGGCTGAACGAAACCGTGTCCATCGGCGCGGTCGCGGTCGCGCTCGGCCTCGTGCTCAGGCTGTGGGGCATGTCGCAATGGATCATGTGGGAGGTCTCGGGCCTGTTCGAGAACATCGGCACGGTGCAGGACGGCATCCGTTCGATCTCGCTGCCCAGGCTGGTCGAGGACGAGCCGCAGGCGCGGGCGATCGCGGTCGAACGCGGCGAGATCGCGTTCGACCATGTCCGCTTCCACTACGGCAAGAAGAAGAGCGTGATCGAGGACCTGTCGCTGGTGATCCGTCCGGGCGAGAAGGTCGGCGTCGTCGGCCGCTCCGGCGCCGGCAAGTCGACGCTGGTCAACATCCTGCTGCGCTTCTACGACGTCGAGGGCGGCCGGGTGCTGATCGACGGCCAGGACATCGCAGCCGTGACGCAGGATTCGCTCCGCGCCCAGATCGGCGTCGTCACCCAGGACACCTCGCTGCTGCACCGTTCGGTCCGCGACAACATCGCCTACGGCCGCCCCGACGCCACCGACGAGATGATCCTGGAGGCCGCGCGCCGGGCCGAGGCACTCGACTTCATCGCCACGCTCTCCGACGCCAAGGGCCGCAAGGGGCTTGACGCCCATGTCGGCGAGCGCGGCGTCAAGCTGTCCGGCGGCCAGCGCCAGCGCATCGCGATTGCCCGCGTCATGTTGAAGGACGCGCCGATCCTGATCCTCGACGAGGCGACCTCGGCGCTCGATTCGGAGGTCGAGGCGGCGATCCAGGAGAATCTCTACCGGCTGATGGAGGGCAAGACCGTCATCGCCATCGCCCACCGCCTGTCGACCATCGCGGCCATGGACCGCCTGGTCGTCATGGACAAGGGCCACGTCATCGAGGAAGGAATCCACGACGACCTCATTGCCAGGGGCGGGCTCTATGCCCAGCTATGGCAGAGGCAGTCGGGCGGGTTCCTCGCCGAGGACGAACAGGAAAAGGAAGACGCGGCCGAATGAGCAGGATCGAGGAACGCGAGGTCGAGGACCGCAAGGACGACGCCTTCGCCGAGCGCGTCTGGCGCAGGGCCGAAGAGGTCATCGAGCCGTTCGCCGATACCGAAAGGGAGGTGCTGCCGCGCGACGCCTGGGCCTTCATCCTCCATTTCGCCCGCCAGGCGAAGGGGCCGTTCCTGCTGCTGCTCGTCGCCGGCGGGCTGTCGGGCGCCGTCGACGCCGCGCTCTACTGGTCGCTCGGCTGGCTGATCGACCTCCTGGAAGGCTCGTCGCCGACGCGGCTTCTCGCCGACCACTGGACCGAGCTCGCCGCCTTCCTGGCGCTGGTGCTCGTCGTCCGGGCGCTCGTCATGATCGCCAATGCCGTCGTCGAGCAGCAGGTGATCGTGCCGTCCTTCTACCAGCTCGTGCGCTGGCAGTCGTTCCGCCGGGTGATCGAGCAGCCTTACGCCTTCTACCAGAACGACTTCGCCGGCCGCATCGCCACCAAGATCCTGCAAGGCGGCGAGGCGACCGGCGACTTCATCGTCTCCTCGCTGCAAACGATGTGGAGCTTCCTCGCCTTCCTCGTGCTGGCGGGCACCATCCTGTCGATGCTCGATCCAGTCATGGGCGTCGTGCTCGCGGTCTGGATCGTCGTCTACGGCTTCGTCGCCTGGCGCTACCTGCCGCCGCTGCGCGCCGCCGGCCGCAGGAGCGCCGACGAGCGCTCGATCATGAACGGGCGGCTGGTCGACGCCTTCACCAACATCATGGCGGTGAAGCTGTTCGACAGCGGCATGCGCGAGAACGACTATGTCCGCGAGGCGATGGAGCGCTTCCTCGGCGCGGTCAGGGCGCTGTCGCGGGCCATCACCCGCGTCCGCTCGGCGGTCGCCGTCGTCAACGGCTTCATGATGGCGGCGGTGTTCCTGCTCGCCATCCGCGGCTGGATGGCCGGCAATGCCACCACCGGCGAGATCGCCGCCGCCATGGGCCTCGTCTTCCGACTGAACCAGATGTCGGGCTACATGATGTTCAACATCAACGGCCTGATCCGTTCCTACGCCACCGTGCAGGACGCCACTGGCACCATCTCGGTCAGGCCGGAGCTGCGCGACAAACCGGGCGCCGTCACCTTGCCGCGCGCCGGGGGCGCGCTGAAGTTCGATGACGTCACCTTCACCTACGGCAAAGGCGAGGGCGTGATCCAGCACCTCGACCTCGACATCCGGCCGGGCGAGCGGGTGGCGCTGGTCGGCCCCTCGGGCGCGGGCAAGACCACGCTGGTCAACCTTGCCTTGCGGCTGTTCGACGTCGAGGGCGGGCGCATCCTGATCGACGGCGCCGACATCCGCGACGTGACGCAGGCGTCGCTCAGGGCTCAATACGGCGTCGTCGCGCAGGAGCCGCTCCTGATGCACCGCTCGATCCGTGACAACATCGCCTACGGCAGGCCGGGGGCGAGCGAGGCCGAGATCGTCGAGGCGGCGAAGCGCGCGGCCGCGCACGACTTCATTCTCGGCGTCACCGACCCGAAGGGCAGGCGCGGCTACGACGCCCATGTCGGCGAGCGCGGGGTGAAACTCTCCGGCGGCCAGCGCCAGCGCATCGCCATCGCCCGCATGATGCTGAAGGATGCGCCGATCCTGATTCTCGACGAGGCGACCTCGGCGCTCGATTCGGAGATCGAGGCGGCGATCCAGGACAATCTCTACCGCATGATGGAGGGCAAGACCGTCATCGCCGTCGCCCACCGCCTGTCGACCATCGCCGCGCTCGACCGGCTGGTGGTGCTCGATCGGGGCCGAATCGTCGAGGAAGGCACCCATGACGAGCTCGTCGCGCGCGACGGCCTCTACGCCCAGTTGTGGAAGCGCCAGTCTGGCGGCTTCCTGGCGTCGAGCCTCGCGGCGGAATAGGGCCGGGGAGCGGGGCCGTTGAGCCTGCGTCCGCCTTCGCGCTACCCGGCGTCGGCGTTTTCCGGCGCGACGGGCGAGGGGCTGTTCGCGCCGCTCGACCACGAGATCGCCGGCGAGAAGGCCGCTTCGCTCGGCCGGGCCGGCGAAAAGACCGAAAGGGCGCTGGCCCGCCTGCGCGATTGCCGGGCCGACGCGCCGGAGCGGGCCGAATGCCTGAAAGCGGCGGCTCAAGCCGTCTACGCCTATTTCATCCAGCGCGAATTGTGCGGCTTGCGCCGCCACGACGACGCGATTCGCGACTACGCCATCCCGCCCGAAGTGCTCGCGCGGCTGGGCGCGGCGTGATCCACAAGCCTAATCCGCGACATTGTGCCGTTCGCGGCTTGTAATACTGGACAAGCGCGCGGCTCGCGCATAGAAACCATCGCCAAATGCAGGGGGAATCCGCCAGCCGTCGCCAGCCGCCAGCACATCTGCAACGAAGGGTGACTAGCGCGTCGGGCATAGGTTATGCGGGTTCCTGCCGGTGAAAATAAGGCGAAAGGACCCGGTCCCCGTGAGCGCGAACGAAGCCACTGAACATAACCGTCGAGATTTTCTCTATATCGCTACCGCTGTCACCGGCGTGGTCGGCGCCGGCGCCGCCGTGTGGCCGTTCATCGACCAGATGCGGCCGGACGCCTCGACGCTGGCGCTCGCGACCATCGACGTCGACATTTCGTCGATCGAGGCGGGCATGTCGGTGACCGCCAAGTGGCGCGGCAAGCCGATCTTCATTCGCAACCGCACCGATGAGGAAGTCGAGGAAGCCAAGGCCGTGCCGATGGCCGACCTGAAGGACGCAAACGCGCGCAACGCCAACATCGCCGCCGACGCGCCCGCCGACGACCTGTCCCGTTCGGCCGGCGAGGGCAAGGAAAACTGGATCGTCATGATCGGCTCCTGCACCCATCTCGGCTGCGTGCCGCTCGGCCAGGCGGGCGACTTCGGCGGCTGGTTCTGCCCCTGCCACGGGTCGCACTACGACACGGCCGGCCGCATCCGCGTCGGTCCCGCGCCCGAGAACCTGCACATACCCAACTATGAATTCATTTCCGATTCGGTCATCCGGATCGGCTGAGGCAAGCAGAGGGCAACATAACATGAGCGGTGGACATTCGACCTATACGCCCAAGACCGGCCTTGGCCGCTGGATGGACTCGCGCCTGCCGGTGCCGCGTCTCGTCTACGATTCCTTCATTGCCTACCCGGTTCCGCGCAACCTGAACTACGCCTACACCTTCGGCGGCATCCTTTCGATGATGCTGGTGGTGCAGATCGTCACCGGCATCGTGCTGGCCATGCATTACGCCGCCTCGACGCAGCTCGCGTTCGATTCGGTCGAGAAGATCATGCGCGACGTCAATTCCGGCTGGCTCCTGCGCTATCTCCACGCCAACGGCGCGTCGTTCTTCTTCATCGCGGTCTATGTCCACATCTTCCGCGGCCTCTATTACGGCTCCTACAAGGCGCCGCGCGAGGTGGTGTGGATCCTCGGCGTCGTCCTCTACCTCCTGATGATGGCAACGGGCTTCATGGGCTACGTGCTGCCGTGGGGCCAGATGAGCTTCTGGGGCGCCACCGTCATCACCGGATTCTTCACCGCGATCCCGCTGGTCGGCGAGTGGGTCCAGCAGCTCCTGCTCGGCGGCTTCGCCGTCGACAACCCGACGCTGAACCGCTTCTTCTCGCTGCACTACCTGCTGCCGTTCATGATCGCCGGCGTCGTCATCCTGCACGTCTGGGCATTCCACGTCACCGGCCAAACCAATCCGACCGGCATCGAGGTCAAGCACAAGACCGACACCGTGCCGTTCACGCCCTACGCGACCATCAAGGACGGGTTCGCCATGGTCGTGTTCCTGGCCGTGTTCGCCTATTTCGTCTTCTACATGCCGAACTATCTCGGCCACCCGGACAACTACATCCCGGCCGACCCGCTGAAGACGCCGGCGCACATCGTGCCCGAATGGTACTACCTGCCGTTCTACGCCATCCTGCGCGCCATCACCTTCAGCATCGGGCCGATCGACTCCAAGCTCGGCGGCGTGCTGGCCATGTTCGGCGCGATCGCGGTGCTGTTCTTCGTGCCCTGGCTCGACACCTCGAAGGTCCGCTCGGCCGTCTACCGTCCCTGGTACAAGCTGTTCTTCTGGCTCTTCGTCGTCGACAGCGTCTTCCTGGGCTGGCTCGGCTCGCGCCCGGCCGAAGGCTCCTACGTGATCATGTCGCAGATCGCCACGTTCTACTACTTCGCGTTCTTCCTCATCATCATGCCGGTGCTGGGCCTGATCGAGACGCCGCGCAAGCTGCCGAACTCGATCACCGAGGCGGTGCTCGAGAAGAACAAGGCCGCGGCCGCGCCGCAGTCGACGAACTGAGCCGTCCCTGAAGAGACAAGGACTTGACCATGAAGACAATTCTCAAGGGACTGGCGGCGTTCGGCATCGCCTTCGGCTCGTTCGGCGTCGCCCAGGCATCCGAGTATCCGCTGAAGAAGCCCGTGCCGCAGGAGTGGTCGTTCGCCGGCCCGTTCGGCACCTACGACAAAGGACAGCTTCAGCGCGGCCTCAAGATCTACCGCGAATCGTGCTCGTCGTGCCACTCGATGCATCTGGTCGCGTTCCGCAACCTCGAGGCGCTCGGCTATTCCGAGGAGCAGGTGCGGGCGCTCGCCGCCGAGTACGAGATCGAGGACGGCCCCAACGCCGACGGCGAGATGTTCATGCGGCCGGGCATTCCGTCCGACCGTTTCCCGTCGCCGTTCCCGAACGCGGAGACCGCGGCCGTCTCGAACAACGGCGCGGTTCCGCCCGACTTCTCGCTGATCGCCAAGGCGCGGGCGGTGGAGCGCGGCTTCCCGACCTTCGTGTTCGACATCTTCACCCAGTATGCCGAAAGCGGGCCGGACTACATCTACAACCTCTTGACCGGCTACGAGGAGGACGTGCCGGAGCATGTCGACGTCCAGCCCGGCACCTACTACAACCCGCATTTCCTCTCCGGCGCGGTCCTGTCGATGGCGCAGCCGATGTTCGACGAGCAGTTCACCTACGAGGACGGCTCGCCGGAGACGCTGGACCAGTATGCCCGAGACATCACCGCGTTCCTGATGTGGGCGGCCGAACCCAATCTCGAGGCGCGCAAGCGCACCGGCTTCAACGTCATGGTGTTCCTGGTCCTGTTCGGCGCGCTGGTCTATCTCACCAAGCGCAAGGTGTGGTCCAACGTCGGGCACTGATCGCCGGAAGCCCCGGGGACATCGAAGCCGGGGCGTCGAATTCGCATATCCGGGGGCGGCTTTCCGAGCCGCCCCTTTCCTTTTGCCGTCGGTTTCGGCATCACTGTCGCTCAACCATCGGGGCCAGCCATGACATCCTCGCTCGACGATTCCCTGCGCGCCGCCATCCGCACCATCCCCGACTATCCGAGGCCGGGCATCCTGTTCCGCGACATCACCACGCTGCGCGGCAATGCGCGCGCGTTCCGCCGCGCCGTCGACGAGCTCGTCCATCCCTGGGCCGGGTCCAAGATCGACAAGATCGCGGGCATGGAGGCGCGCGGCTTCATCCTCGGCGGCGCGGTGGCGCATCAGTTGTCGGCCGGCTTCGTGCCGATCCGCAAGAAGGGCAAGCTGCCGCACGAGACGGTGCGCGTCGCCTACAGCCTGGAATACGGGCTCGACGAGATGGAGATGCACCGCGACGCGGTCGCGCCGGGCGAGAAGGTGATCCTGGTCGACGACCTGATCGCCACCGGCGGCACGGCCGAAGGGGCGGTCAAGCTCATCGGCCAGATGGGCGCGGAAATCGTCTCCGCCTGCTTCGTCATCGACCTTCCCGACCTCGGCGGCCGCGCCAGGCTCGAGGCGCTGGGCATTCCCGTCCGCACGCTGGTGTCTTTCGAAGGGCACTGAACAGGCGCGTTCCCCCACCCGAGGCGGTCCCGATCATGATGGCGCGAATGCGAATGCCGTCGGTTTCCCGGCACGAGCTGGCGCTGGTCCTCATCACCATGATCTGGGGGACGACCTTCCTGATCGTGCAGTGGGCGATGCAGCACAGCGGCGCGCTGTTCTTCGTCGGCGTCCGGTTCCTGATTGCGGGAACCGCGACCGCCGTCATCTTCCGCAAGGCGATGGCCGGCCTGACCTGGCATGAGGTCCGGGCCGGCAGCGCGATCGGCGTGGCGCTGTTCCTCGGCTACGCGCTGCAAAGCCATGGCCTCAAGACCATCACCAGCAGCCAGTCGGCCTTCATCACCGCGCTCTACGTGCCGATGGTGCCGCTGTTGCAGTGGCTCGTGCTGCGCCGCCGCCCCGGCCTGATGAGCTGGATCGGCATCGGCCTCGCCTTTGCCGGCCTGGTCATGCTCGCCGGGCCGGAGGCCGGCCGTTTCACGCTCTCGGCCGGCGAGATCGCCACCCTCGTCGGCGCGCTCGCCATCGCCGGCGAAATCATCATGATCGGCGCGTTCGCCGGCGGCGTCGACAGCCGCCGCGTCACCGCGATCCAGTTGCTGGCCGGGGGAACGATGTCGCTGATGGCGATGCCGCTGGCGGGCGAGGCCGTCCCCGCCTTCCACTGGGTGTGGTTTTCCTGCGCGCTCGGCCTCGGGCTGGCCAGCGCCATGATCCAGTTGACGATGAACTGGGCGCAGAAGGTGGTACCGCCGACGCGGGCGACGCTGATCTATGCCGGCGAGCCGGTGTGGGGCGGGATCGTCGGCCGCATCGCCGGCGACCGGCTGCCGCCGCTGGCGCTCCTCGGCGGCGCGCTGATCGTCGTTGCCGTCGTCGTCAGCGAATGGCGCCCGCGCATGGCGCGATTCGCGCGCCGCCGCGACGCGGCGCGTTGAGCCTTACAGCGGCTCGTCGAAGGTCACGATCGAGACCTCCCCCTCGATCGCGCCCTGCCAGGCGGAAAGGTGAGGCTCCTCGTCGGGCGCGCCCTGCATGTCGCCGATCTGGTCGAGCTCGGCCTCGGCATAGCCTTCCGCCGCCAGCGCCTCGAGCGCCTTGCGCACGGCCGAATCGTCGTCCGGCGCCGTCAGCATGACGTGGACGCCCTGCGATTCGCCGCCCTTGTCGCGCCAGACCCGCCCGATGATGATGGTGACCGGCCTCTGATCGTTGTCGTTCACTGGATTCGCGCTCCCGTTGGTGATTCTGTTTCTCATGATTCCGTCCCGAACGACAGGCTTGCGAGGGCGCGGACGGCCGGCGCGGGCGCGAGCGGCGCATCATGGGAGCGCGATGGCGCAATTTTATTAGGCCGGCGCGAGCGGCGGCGAAATATGGCCAAACCCGCGGGTTTCTTGACGCTGCGGGCTTGACGGTCGCGGGCGTTGCGAGTAGAAGCCGCCTCGTCTGAGCCAATGTGAGGCTTGTCCGTCCGGGACGCCGCGTCCCGGAGTTCGCCTCAAACAGGGTTCGTTTTACGAGCGATTAGACATTGCCGGCTTGCACGAAACGGGCTTCCGTTTCCTCTGCGTTTTGTTCGGGCAGGACCGCTTCTGGTGGTTTGTTGCCCGAATTGCCGTATGGAAAAGTCGCCGAAACGACCCTGAACAGGGTTGAGGCACGGGTTTTGAGATAGAAGGAAGGTTTGATGCCTACCGTCAACCAGCTCATCCGCAAGCCGCGCATCGCGCCGGTGAAGCGCAACAAGGTTCCGGCCATGCAGGCCAACCCGCAGAAGCGGGGCGTGTGCACGCGCGTCTACACGACGACGCCGAAGAAGCCGAACTCGGCTCTGCGCAAGGTTGCGAAGATCCGTCTCGTCAACGGCTTCGAGGTGATCGGCTACATTCCGGGTGAAGGCCACAACCTTCAGGAGCACTCCGTGGTCATGATCCGCGGCGGCCGCGTCAAGGACCTTCCGGGCGTGCGCTATCATATCATCCGCGGCGTGCTCGACACGCAGGGCGTGAAGAACCGCAAGCAGCGCCGCTCCAAGTACGGCGCGAAGCGTCCGAAGTAAGGGTTTCCCCGGCTTCGGCGTTCCTTTTCATGCGCCGCCGCCGACGATCGTGAGAGACGAAGAACATGTCCCGACGCCATAGAGCAGAGAAGCGCGAGATCAATCCGGACCCCAAGTTCGGCGATCTCGTCATCACCAAGTTCATGAATGCCGTGATGCTCCACGGCAAGAAGTCGACCGCCGAGACGATCGTCTACGGCGCGCTCGACCAGGTGCAGGCCAAGGCCAAGCAGGAGCCGGTCACGCTGTTCCATCAGGCGCTGGACAACGTCGCTCCGCATATCGAGGTCCGCTCGCGTCGTGTCGGCGGCGCCACCTACCAGGTGCCGGTCGACGTCCGCCCGGAGCGCCGCCAGGCGCTCGCCATCCGCTGGCTGATCGCGGCGGCGCGCAAGCGCAACGAGACCACCATGGTCGACCGTCTTTCGGGCGAGCTGCTCGATGCGGCCAACAATCGCGGCACCGCCGTGAAGAAGCGTGAAGACACGCACAAGATGGCTGAAGCCAACCGCGCCTTCGCGCACTACCGCTGGTAATCCGGCGAGCGAAACGAGAGGCACCTCCGATGGCCCGCGAATATAAAATCGAAGACTACCGCAATTTCGGCATCATGGCGCATATCGACGCCGGCAAGACGACGACGACCGAGCGGATTCTTTACTACACCGGCAAGAACCACAAGATGGGCGAGACGCACGACGGCGCGTCCACCATGGACTGGATGGAGCAGGAGCAGGAGCGCGGGATCACCATCACCTCGGCCGCCACCACGACCTCGTGGAAGGGCCGCGATGGCAAGCAGCGCCGCTTCAACATCATCGACACGCCCGGCCACGTCGACTTCACCATCGAGGTCGAGCGTTCGCTGCGCGTGCTCGACGGCGCCATCGCGCTGCTCGATTCCAATGCCGGCGTCGAGCCGCAGACCGAGACGGTGTGGCGCCAGGCCGAGAAGTATCATGTCCCGCGCATGATCTTCTGCAACAAGATGGACAAGATCGGCGCGGACTTCTTCCGCTGCCTCGAAATGATCCAGTCGCGCCTCGGCGCGATCCCGGTCGCCATGCAGCTTCCGATCGGCGCCGAGAACGACTTCAAGGGCGTCGTCGACCTGATCGAGATGAAGGCGCTGGTCTGGCGCGACGAGTCGCTCGGCGCGGCCTGGGACGTCACCGACATCCCCGCCGATCTCCAGGCCAAGGCGGAAGAGTATCGCGAGAAGCTGGTCGAGGCCGCCGTCGAGATGGACGACGAGGCGATGAACGCCTATCTCGAGGGCGTTACCCCGTCGAACGAAGAGCTGCGTCGCCTGATCCGCATCGGCACCATCGGCGTCAAGTTCCACCCCGTGTTTTGCGGAACCGCGTTCAAGAACAAGGGCGTGCAGCCGCTTCTTGATGCGGTGGTCGATTTCCTGCCGGCCCCGAACGAAGTGCCGGACATCAAGGGCGTCGATCCGAAGACCGAGGCCGAGATGACCCGCAGGTCGTCGGACGATGAACCGCTGGCGCTGCTGGCGTTCAAGATCATGAACGACCCGTTCGTCGGCTCGCTGACCTTCGCGCGCATCTATTCGGGCGTGCTCAAGAAGGGCATCTCGCTCGAGAACACCGTCAAGGGCAAGAAGGAACGCATCGGCCGCATGTTGCAGATGCACTCGAACTCCCGCGAGGACATCGAAGAGGCCTATGCCGGCGACATCGTCGCGCTGGCGGGCCTGAAGGACACCACCACGGGCGACACGCTGTGCGACCCGCTGAAGCCGGTCATCCTCGAGCGCATGGAGTTCCCCGATCCGGTGATCCAGATCGCGATCGAGCCGAAGACCAAGAACGACCAGGAGAAGATGGGCCTGGCGCTCAACCGTCTCGCGGCCGAGGACCCGTCCTTCCGCGTCAAGACCGACGAGGAGAGCGGCCAGACCATCATCGCCGGCATGGGCGAGCTTCACCTCGACATCCTCGTCGACCGCATGCGTCGAGAGTTCAAGGTCGAGGCGAATGTCGGCGCGCCGCAGGTGGCCTATCGCGAGACGATCACCCGCGCCGCCGAGATCGACTACACCCACAAGAAGCAGTCGGGTGGTTCGGGCCAGTTCGCGCGCGTCAAGATCATCTTCGAGCCGAACGAGGAAGGCGAGGATTTCAAGTTCGAGTCCAAGATCGTCGGCGGTTCGGTGCCGAAGGAATACGTTCCCGGCGTCGAGAAGGGTATCCAGAGCGTGCTGTCGTCCGGCCCGCTCGCCGGCTTCCCGATGCTCGGCGTCAAGGCGACGCTGATCGACGGCGCCTACCATGACGTCGACTCCTCGGTGCTGGCGTTCGAGATCGCGGCCCGCGCTGCGTTCCGCGAGGGCGCGCAGAAGGCCGGGGCCCAGCTCCTCGAGCCGATCATGAAGGTCGAGGTGGTGACGCCCGAGGATTACGTCGGCTCGGTCATCGGCGACCTGAACGGTCGTCGCGGCCAGATCCAGGGGCAGGAAGCCCGCGGCATCGCCGTCGTCATCAATGCGATGGTGCCGCTGGCCAACATGTTCAAGTATGTCGATACGCTGCGTTCGATGTCGCAGGGCCGCGCCCAGTACACGATGCAGTTCGATCACTACGAGCCGGTGCCGAACGCGGTGGCTCAGGAAATCCAGAAGAAGTACGCGTAGCCGCGCGCCGGCCGCGAACAGAGACAAGACTAGCCCGTACGGGCGCGCAAGGAATGGAGAAGTCCCATGGCCAAGGGTAAATTTGAGCGTAACAAGCCTCACGTCAACATTGGCACGATTGGCCACGTCGACCACGGGAAGAC
>JBDHTD010000022.1:0-54679 GCA_039808485.1 Aquamicrobium sp.
GGCGCTGGTCGAGAAGGCAGGCCTCACCGAAGGCTCGAACGCAGCACCCGCTCAGTTCGTCGTCGAACGCGCTTTCGCGGGCTGAGCGTCGCCGTAACTCATGGTTGCCGATATCTTATGACTAAGATACTTATAGCCGGCCTCGTCGCCGGAATTGCGAACCGCGGCGGGGCCGCGCAGATCGGGAGCAGGACGCGATGACGCGACGACATGCATTCGTGACCGGAGCGGGAAGCGGCATCGGCAGGGCGATCGCGTTGCGGCTTGCGGCGGCCGGGCTTGCCGTGTCGCTGGCCGGGCGGCGCGAAGGCCCGCTCGAGGATGCGGCGGCGCAGATCGCCGCGGCCGGCGGCGAGGCCCGCGCGCTCGCCGGGTTCGACGTCACCGCGCCGGCGACGATCGAAGCCGGCGTCGCGCGCGCGATCGAGCGCTTCGGCGACATCGCCCTGCTCGTCAACTGCGCCGGCGAGGCGCCGTCGGCGCCGTTCGAGAAGACCGGCGACGACGTCTGGAACAGGGTGCTCGCCATAAACCTGACCGGCACCTTCCTGGTGACGCGGGCTGCGCTGCCCTCGATCCGCCGGGCCGGCAACGGGCGCATCGTCAATGTCGCCAGCACCGCCGGCCTGACCGGCTATGCCTATGTGGCGGCCTACTGCGCCTCCAAGCACGGCGTCGTCGGCATGACGCGGGCCCTGGCGCTCGAGCTGGCGCGGACGGACGTCACGGTGAACGCGGTCTGCCCGGGCTTCACCGACACGCCGCTGCTGGACGGCGCGGTCGAGACCATCACCGGCAAGACCGGCCGCACGCCCGACGAGGCCCGCGCCAGCCTCGCGCGCAGCAATCCGCAGGGCCGGCTCGTAAGGCCCGACGAGGTTGCGGACGCGGTGCTCTGGCTCGCCGGCGACGGCGCGGGCGCGATAACCGGGCAGGCGATCGCCGTGGCCGGGGGCGAGGTCATGGCCGGCTAGGCCCGGGGAGCGCCGGCTTCCGCAGCGCAAACTATTTTAAGCTTGAAATTTTTCGGCGACGAGTCCACGCTGAAAGCAACAGAGGCATCCCAGGTCGCGTTCTTCGGTCCGACGCTGGGGGCCGCCGCTGGGGGCCGACGCTGGGGCCCGACGCTGGAGGAAGAGACATCATGCACATCGTCTGTATCGGCGGCGGCGCCGCCGGCCTTTATTTCGGGCTCCTGATGAAGCGGCAACACCCGGCGCACCGCGTCACGGTCGTCGAGCGCAACCGGCCCTACGACACGTTCGGCTGGGGCATCGTGTTCTCCGACGCCACCATGGAGGCGATGCGCGAATGGGACCCGCAGACGGCGGTCGCGATCGAGGACGCCTTCAATCACTGGGACGACATCGAGCTCCTGTTCAAGGGGCGCCGGCAGCGCACCACCGGCCACGGCTTCGTCGGCATCGGGCGCAAGCGCTTCCTCAACATCCTGCAGGACAGGTGCGTCGAGCTCGGCGTCGAGCTGGTGTTCGAACGCGAGGTCGACAGCGACGAGGAGTTCCCCGACGCCGACCTCGTCATCGCCGCCGACGGCATCAACTCCAAGATCCGCACCCGATACGAGGCCGCGTTCAGACCCGACCTCCTGGTGCGTCCGAACCGCTATATCTGGCTCGGAACCGACAAGCGCTACGACGCCTTCACCTTCGATTTCCGCAAGACCGAGCACGGCTGGTTCCAGGCGCACATCTACCGCTTCGACGCCGACACCTCGACCTTCATCGTCGAGACGACGGAGGAAGCCTTCCTGGCGCACGGGTTGGACAAGGCCGACCAGGACCAGTCGATCGAGTTCTGCGAGAAGCTGTTCGCCGAGACGCTGGACGGCCACAAGCTGATGACCAACGCCCGCCATTTGCGCGGGTCGGCCTGGCTCAACTTCAACCGCCTGATCTGCGAGAAATGGAGCCACTTCAACGGCAACAGCCATGTCGTGCTGATGGGCGACAGCGCCCACACCGCCCATTTCGCCATCGGTTCGGGCACCAAGCTCGCCATCGACGACGCCATCGAGCTGACGCGCCAGTTCGACAGGCTCGGGCACGAGGCCAAGAACATCCCTGCCGTGCTGGCGGCCTACGAGGAGGTGCGCCGCGTCGACGTCGCGCGCATCCAGAACGCGGCGCGCAACGCCATGGAGTGGTTCGAGGTCGTGGGCCGGCGCTATGCCGACCAGCTCGAGCCGGAGCAGTTCATGTATTCGATGCTGACGCGCTCGCAGCGCATCAGCCACGAGAACCTGCGCCTGCGCGACCCCGAATGGCTCGAAGGCTACGAGCGCTGGTTCGCCCGGCGCGCCGGCGTCGAGCCGGCCGGCGACGGCGCCGTCCCGCCGCCGATGTTCACGCCCTACACGGTGCGCGGGCTGACGCTGCACAACCGCGTCGTGGTGTCGCCGATGGCGATGTATTCGGCCACGGACGGCATGCCCGACGACTTCCATCTCGTCCATCTCGGCGCCCGCGCCATGGGCGGGGCCGCGCTCGTCTTCCCCGAGATGACCTGCGTGTCGCCCGACGCGCGCATCACGCCGGGCTGCCTCGGCCTGTGGAACGACGGGCAGGCGGCCGCCTTCCGCCGCATCGTCGACTTCGTCCACGGCAAGACCCCGGCCAGGATCGGCGTCCAGCTCGGCCATGCCGGGCGCAAGGGCGCGACCAGGGTGGCGTGGGAAGGCATCGACCAGCCGCTCGACGCCGGCGGCTGGCCGCTGATCTCGGCCTCGGCCCTGCCCTATCTGCCGCATTCGGCGGCGCCGCGCGCCATGACGCGCGAAGACATGGACCGCGTGGTCGCCGACTTCGTCGCCGCGACAGAACGCGCCGCCGGCATCGGCTTCGACATCCTCGAGCTGCACGCCGCCCACGGCTATCTCCTGTCCAGCTTCCTGTCGCCGCTGACCAACCTGCGCGACGACGACTATGGCGGCGACCACAGGGCGCGGGCGCGCTTCCCGCTCGAGGTCTTCCGCGCCGTCCGCGCGGCCTGGCCCGAAGACCGGCCGATCTCGGTGCGCCTGTCCACGCATGACTGGTTCGAGGGCGGCAACACGCCGGAGGACGCCGCCATCTTCGCGCGCCTGTTCAAGGAGGCCGGGGCCGACCTGATCGACTGCTCGTCGGGCCAGGTGGTCAAGGACGAGAAGCCCGTCTACGGCCGCCTGTTCCAGACGCCGTTCTCCGACAAGATCCGCAACGAGGTCGCGGTCCCAACCATCGCCGTCGGCGCGATCTCGGAAGCCGACCACGCCAACTCGATCATCGCCGCCGGCCGGGCGGACCTGTGCGCCGTGGCGCGCCCCCATCTCGCCGACCCGTCCTTCGTGATCCATGAGGCGGCAAGGATCGGCTTCGCCGGCCAGGCATGGCCGAAACAGTATCTTTCGGCCCGCTACCAGTACGAAGCCGGCCTTGCCCGCGCGACGGCCGCGGCCAAATCCCGATGAGCCGCCGGGGCGCGGCCAGCACGAACGACAAAGGAAGCGAGACAGGCATGACCAATGCGATGCAGGAAAAGAGGCGTCCGTTCAGCGGCCACGCGGCAACCCATTTCCGTTTCGAGACGGACGAGGACGGCCGCGTCGCGACCATCACGCTCGACCGGCCGGAGAAGAAGAACCCGCTGACCTTCGAGAGCTACGAGGAGCTCGGCGAGCTGTTCCGCGCGCTCCAGAAGGCGAGCGACGTCCGCGCCATCGTGCTGACGGGCGCGGACGGCAACTTCTCCTCGGGCGGCGACGTCTTCGACATCATCGAGCCGCTGACGAGGATGAGGATGCCCGACCTGCTCGCCTTCACCCGCATGACCGGCGACCTGGTGCGGCAGATCCGCGCCTGCCCGCAGCCGGTGATCGCGGCGGTGGACGGCGTCTGCACCGGCGCCGGGGCGATCCTGGCGATGGCGGCCGACCATCGCCTCGCGACGCCGGACGCGAAAACCGCGTTCCTGTTCGCCCGCGTCGGGCTGGCCGGCGCCGACATGGGCGCCTGCGGCATCCTTCCGCGCATCGTCGGCCAGGGCCGCGCGGCCGAGCTTCTGTTCACCGGCCGCGTCATGTCGGCCGGGGAGGGCCACGCCTGGGGCTTCTACAACCGCCTCGTCGAGCGGGCGAGCCTGCTCGACGAAGCCCGCCGCTTCGCCCGCAACCTGGCCGACGGGCCGTGGTTCGCCCATACGATGACCAAGAAGATGCTCGACCAGGAATGGTCGATGGGCATCGAGGAGATGATCGAATCGGAGGCGCAGGCGCAGGCGATCTGCATGGCCACCGGCGACTTCCGCCGCGCCTTCGAGGCGTTCGCCGCCAAGGCCAGGCCCGCCTTCGAGGGGAACTGATCCATGACCATCCACCCTGCCGGCCACCCTGCCGGCAACGGCCGCGGCCCGTCGCGCGAGCATCTCGAATGGCCGTTCCTCGCCGGGGAGCATAGGGAGCTCGCCCGCGCGCTCGACGCCTTCATCGCCGGCGGCGGCCTCGGCGACATCGACCACCGCGACGCCGACGCGAGCTGCCGGGCGCTGGTCGGGAGGCTGGGACGGGCCGGCTTCCTGCGCCATTGCGTCCCCGCCGCCCATGGCGGCGCTTCCGAGGCGATCGACAGCCGCGCGCTGTGCGTGATGCGCGAGACGCTGGCCTGGCACGACGGGCTCGCCGATTTCGCCTTCGCCATGCAGGGGCTGGGCACCGGGGCCGTCAGCCTCGCCGCGCCGGAGGCGCTGAAGGCGCGCATCCTGCCCAAGGTCGCGGCCGGCGAGATGATCTCCGCCTTCGCCCTGACCGAGCCGGAAGCCGGCTCCGACGTCGCCGCCATGGCGACCTCGGCGCAGCGCGACGGCGACGACTACGTCATCGACGGCGAGAAGGTCTTCATCTCCAACGGCGGCATCGCCGACGTCTACTCCGTATTCGCCCGCACCGGCGAAGCGCCGGGCACGCGCGGCATCTCCGCCTTCGCCGTCTTCGCCGACACGCCGGGCTTCCACGTCGTCAGCCGGATCGAGACGATGGCGCCGCACCCGCTGGCGCTGATCCGCTTCGAGGGCATGCGCGTGCCCGCCGCCCAGATGCTCGGCGCGCCGGGCGAGGGCTTCAAGATCGCGATGCGCACGCTCGACATCTTCCGCCCCTCGGTGGCGGCGGCCGCGCTCGGCTTCGCGCGGCGCGCGCTCGACGAGGCCGTCGCGCGAGCGCGAGCGCGAAAAATGTTCGGCGCGACGCTTGCCGACCTGCCGACGGCGCAGAGCACGCTGGGCGAGATGGCGACGGCGATCGACGCGGCGGCGCTGCTGACGCTGCGCACCGCCTGGCGGCGCGACGTGCAGAAGCTGCCGATCACCACCGAGGCCGCGATGGCCAAGATGGTGGCGACCGAGAACGCGCAATGGGTGATCGACCAGGCGTTGCAGCTCTTCGGCGGGCGCGGCGTGTGCGTCGGCGAAATCACCGAGCGGCTCTATCGCGAGATCAGGGCGCTGCGCATCTACGAGGGCGCGACCGAGGTCCAGAAGCTGATCGTCGGCCGCGCGCTGATGAAGGCCGCGAGGCCCTGATCGCCTTTCTCCTCCGACCTCCTCCTTATTCCTCGGGGAGGGCCGCACCGTCGCCGGCCTCCCCGCTTTCCCGAACAGAATGGAACCCGACATGAGCAGCAGCAGATCGACCGGACAGCCCGCGACGCCGCACCGCGTTCTCCAGCCCGGCGACTGGGCCAGGCCGGTCGGCTACTCGAACGGCATCGAGGCGCGGGGCCGCACCATCTATGTCGGCGGCCAGATCGGCTGGAACGGGCAGTGCAGGTTCGAGGCGCACGACCTGCCCGGCCAGATCCGGCAGACGCTGGAGAACGTGCTGGCGATCCTGCGCGAAGGCGGCGCCGGGCCGGAGCACATCGCCACGATGACCTGGTACGTCACCGACCGCAAAACCTATTCGGCGTCGCTGAAGGAAATCGGCGCCGCCTGGAAGGTCACTATGGGCCGCAACTTCCCGGCCATGGCCGTGGTCGAGGTGTCGGGCCTGATCGAGGACGAGGCGCTGGTCGAGATCCAGGCGATCGCCGTCGTGCCGGATTGACGCCGGCGCCGCCCGCCCCTGCCCCCTTGCCCCCTGCCCCGCCCCCTGGTCGGCTCCGGACGCGCGGCGCGTCCGGAGCCTTGCTTTTTCATGCGAAATCATGAGTTAGATTGTCACGGATCGGAACGGCGCGATCCGGCGCGCGCCGGGAAATCCTGCCCGGGACGCCGTTGACGACGAATAGGATTGGGTGTGGAAGCGGACAGCGCAACCTCGCGAGGACAGGACCGGAGGCGGGTCGAGACCCGGATCTGGCTGCACATACTGGCCCTCGAAAGCACGATCTTCTCCAGATTGAACAGCGCGCTCGGCGCGGAATTCGGGCTGTCCGTGGCGAAGTTCGAATTCCTCGCCCAGGTCGAGCGCTATCCGGAAGGGATCACGCTGGGCAAGATTTCCGAGAACCTCAAGGTCACGAGCGGCAACGTCTCCGGGCTGGTGCAGCGGCTTCTGGCCGACGATTTGATCACCAAGCAGATGTCGCAGGAAGACAGGCGGTCCTTCATCGTCAGGTTCTCGCCGAAGGGCAGGCAGGTGTTCGAGAAGGCCAACGCCCTTCACAAGGCGAAACTGGCGGAATGCTTCGCGGAAATACCCCTCGGCGAGCTCGAGGACACGCTGGCCGCGCTGGGCGCGCTGTCGGCCAGGGTGCGCCCCGCCGGGCCGGCGCGATGAACCGGCCCGCAGGCGGCCAGCAGGGCCGAGGTGAGGACCAAGGCGGGGGCCAGGGCGGGGGCAGGAGCCAGGGCGGGGGTGACGGCGAGGACGGGGCGGTCCGGCGGCCGCGGCCGCCGGGCACGCCCGAGGAGCTTCGGGCCTACGCGCCTTATCTGATGAACCGGCTGATGAACCGCTACAATGCGGACCAGAACCGCGATCTCGGGGAACACGGCAGCGGCGGCGCCTTCCTGCGCATCCTGTCCGTCCTCTACGTCCACGAGACGCTGACGGTCAACGAGATCGCGGCCTATGCCGTGATCGAGCAGTCCAATGCGAGCCGGACCGTCGAGACGATGGTCAGGGCCGGGCTCGCCGAGCGGCGGATCGCCACGACGGACCTGCGGCGGCGCCAGATCGTTCTGACGGAAAACGGCAGGGCGCAACTGGAGCGGCTGTGGCCGGTCATGGCGCAGAACCACGCAAGGCTGGTCGACGGCATCCCCGCGGCGGATATGGAGGCGTTCGTCAGAACGCTGCGGACGATGCTCCGCAACGTCCGCGAGGAGCCGATCTGAAGCAGTCGCGGGCAGGCGCGCCGCCGCGGTCGATCGTCTCCGGTCAGCTCAGCAGTTTCTTGTCGATCTTGCCCACCGAGGTTCTCGGCAAGGCGTCGACGAACACGATCCGGCGCGGAATCTTGTAGGGAGCGAGGTGCGCCCGGCAATGGCTTTCGAGCGCCTGCGCATCGAGCCCGCTGCCCGGCCGCGCCACCACGAACGCCTTCAGCGATTCGCCCTGATAGGCGTCGGGCACACCGATGACCGCCGCCTCGCTCACGTCGGCATGGCGGTAGATGACCTCCTCGACGGCGCGCGGATAGACGTTGAAGCCCGAGACGATGACGATGTCCTTCTTGCGGTCGGAGATGTAGAGATAGCCGTCCGCGTCGAGGTGCCCGATGTCGGTGGTGTAGAGCCAGCCGTCGCGCAGCGCGGCGGCCGTGTCCTCGGGGCGTCCGCGATAGCCGGACATGATCTGCGGCCCGCGCAGCCGGATCTCGCCGGTCTCGCCGGCCGGCAGCACCGTGGTCCCGGTCGCGATGTCGACGATCTCGACCTCCACGTCCGCCATCGGGATGCCGACCGATCCGGGCTTGCGCATGCCGTGGAGCGGGTTGAACACGACGCCGCCGCCGGTCTCGGTCTGCCCGTAGCCTTCGAGCACCGGCGCGCCGGTCGCCGCTTCCCAGCGGCGCAGGGTTTCCTCCGGCAGCGCCGCCGAGCCGGAAAAGCTGAATTTCAGATGCGGGAACCGCCGGGACGAAAGGCTGTCGTGGCCGAGCAGGCCGAAGAACATGGTCGGACCGCCGGCCAGTATGGTGATTTCCTCCGCCGCCAGCGCATCGAGCACCGCCTCGGGCGAATAGCGCGGCAGGATCACCATCGTTCCCCGGCACGCCATCATGTTGAGCATGCCGACTGCCATCGAATAGATGTGGCTGAGCGGGGTGACGCACAGCAGCCGCTCGGCCTCCATCCGCGCCGGGATCAGGCTGTTCAGCTGCGCGACGCCCCGCGCCGCGGCGGCGTGGGTCAGCTCGACGCCCTTGGGCGTTCCCGTCGTCCCGCCGGTATAGAGCAGCAGCGCCGGCGACTGCGGCCGCGGCAGCAGCTCCGGCCCGATCGTCGCCGGCGTCGAGCGCCACCGCGTCAGGCCGCGCTCCGTGGCGTCGACGGCGATGCGGCAGCCCGCGCCGAGGTGCCGCGTCAGCGGCTCGACCGTCGAAGACAGCGCGCTGTCGTAGACGACCGCGGCCGGGTCGACATCCTCCAGAAGCGGCGCGATCTCATGCCCGGTCAGCATCGGGTTGACCGGGACGACCTGCGCCCCCGCCGCTTGCGCGCCGAGCAGCGCGATGCAGATGTCGGCCGAGTTGCCGAGCAGGATCACGACCCGCCCGCCCCGCACCCCGGCGGCGGCGAGCTCGGCGGCGAAGCCGGCCACGCACCGCGCGTAATCCTCGTAAGTGAGCCGCTCGCCGCCGCACACCAGCGCCTCGCGCGCCGGCGCGGCCTCGGCGGCGGCGGCCAGCATGTGCACGGCGCTGGCGAATGCGGGCGGCGCCACGGGCCGGAGGGAGGATTGCCGGGGAGAAATGTCAGGCATAGTCGACCAACGTTTCCGCCTCGAGTCCGTCGAGGCATGCGGCCCCGGCCAGCGCCTGCCGTTCCAGCGCCAGCATCTCGGGGGTCAGGTAGGCGGCATAAAAGGCCGCCAGCGCGCGCTTGCGGCGATGGACCGCGGACGCGCCGGTCGCGACGGCCGCCATCCGCAGCCACATCCACGCGCTCGCGACCCTGCCGGCCAGCGCCATGAAGGCGGCGGAGCCCGCCTCGGCGTCGCGGCGTCGCTCCGGCGCCAGCGCCCGGTAGGCGGCGGCGACGCGGCCGATGCGGTCGAGCCCCTCCTCGACCGCGGCGCGGACCGCGACGAGGTCGTCGCGCCCGGCGGTCCGCTCGACATCGGCGCGGATGCGGGCGATGAACTCGCCGTAGCGCCGCCCGTCGTCGTTGATCAGCTTGCGCACGACGAGGTCGAAGGCCTGGATGCCGTTGGTGCCCTCGTAGATCGACGCCACCCGCAGGTCGCGGACATACTGCTCGACGCCGGCATCCGAGACGTAGCCGTGGCCGCCGAGGCACTGCACCGCGAGGTTGGCCACCTCGAAGCCGGTCGCCGTGAAGAAGGCCTTGCAGATCGGCAGCAGCCATTGCGCCTGCTCGCGCGCGGCGGCGCGCGCGTCCGCGCTTGCGGCCGTCACGGCAAGGTCGAGCTGCAACGCGGTCTCGAACATCATCGCGCGCATCGCCTCGGTCCGGGCGCGCATCGTGTACAGCATGCGCCGCACATCCGCATGCGCGGTCAGCGGCACCGGCGGCGCGTCCGCCGCGCCCCCCTGGGAGCGCTCGGCCACGTAGGCCAGCGCCTTCGCGGTGGCGGCCGCACCCACCCCCAGCCCCTGGATGCCGGTTTCGAGCCGCATCACGTTGACCATGTCGAACATGACCTTGAGGCCGTTGCCCTCGCCGCCGACCATGAAGCCTTGAGCGCCGTCGATGTCGAGCACGCAGGTCGGCGAGGCCTTCAGGCCCATCTTGTGCTCGACGCGCGCCACCGTGGCGGGGTTGCGCGCGCCGGGAGTCCAGTCTGGGGTCCAGTCGTCGGGGAAGACATGCTTCGGGACGATGAACAGGCTCAAGCCGCGCGTGCCGGCGGCCGCGCCCGGCGTGCGCGCCAGCACCATGTGGATGATCTGCGGGGCGAGGTCGTGGTCGCCGTAGGAGATGAAGATCTTGGTGCCGGTCAGGGTCCAGCTCCCGTCGCCGCGCGGCACGGCGCGGGTGGCGATGCGGCCGACGTCCGAGCCGGCCTGCGGCTCGGAGATGCAGATCGTCGCCGTCCATTCGCCGGAAACCAGCTTCGGCACGACCCCGTCGCGCAAGCCGGCCTCGGCATGCCCGATCAGCAGCCGCGAGGCGGCGCGCCCCATCAGCGGCAGCATGCTGAACGCCATGCACGAGCCCGTGACCATCTCGGCCACGCCCGCCTGGACCACCAGCGGCAACTCCTGCCCGCCATGCTCCATCGGCAGGTCGAGCCCGACCCAGCCCGCCTCGCAGTAGCGGCGGTAGACGTCCCTGAACCCCGGCGGGGTGCGGACGTCGCCGTCGACGAGCCGGGAACCGACCGCGTCGCCCACTGCGTTGAGCGGCGCCAGGAAATCGGCGGTGAAGCGTCCGGCCTGCTCAAGCACCGCCAGCGCCGTCTCGCCGTCGACATGCGCGTAGGGGCCCTGGCCGAGCACGCCCGTGAGATCGAAGACCTCGTCGAGAAGGAAGCGCATGTCCTCCAGGGGCGGCGTATAATGTCGTTCGCTCACCGGTCTCTCCCCCAGCTCAACGATGGACGAACGCGGCCGGCACGCGGACGCCGTTCTCCACGAAATTCGACAGGCCGATCCGTGCATCCTCGGTTTCGATGCAACGGCCCGTGAGCCGCGCCTCCAGCTCGAGCCCGTCGGCGAGGCTGCCGCCTGCCCCGCCCAGGATCGCCTCGACGAGGATTTCGTCGATGCGCCGGCTCAGATGGCCGAGATCGGGCGCGGCGAGCGCGTCCGGGCGCGGGATCGGGCCAAGGGGAAGCGCCTTGCGCGACGCCGGATCGGCGGCCAGCCGCCGCGCCAGCGCCACCGCCGCGTCCAGCGGGCTGCCGTCGGTGAGCTCGTCGACCAGGCCGAGCGCCAGCGCCTCGTCGGACGACACCGCCGCCGCCGTCCGCAGCAGCCTGGCGGCCGCCTCGACGCCGATCAGGCGCGGCAGGCGCTGGGTGGCGCCGCCGCCGGGGATGATGCCGAGATTGACCTCGGGCAGGCGGGCGAGCACCTTCAGCCCGCCGCGCGCGACCCGGGCGGCGCAGGCCAGGGCAAGCTCGACCCCGCCGCCGAACGCCAGGCCGTTCAACGCGCAGACGGTCGGCTTGGTCATCGCCTCGATCTGGAGCGTCATCTCCTGAAACGCGCGGGAGACGCCGTAGCCGTCCTCGGCCGTGCGGCACGCGGCCAGCATGTCGATATCGGCCCCCGAGGCGAAAGCCTTGGTGCCGTGCCCGGTAATCACCACCGCCTTGACGGAGGCGTCCGCCTCGGCCTCGGCAAGCAACCGCTTCAGGGACCGGATGACGCCGGCGTCGAAGGCGTTCAGCGCGCGCGGACGCCTGATCTTCAGCACCGCCACATCGCCGACGCGCGCGCGCACGACATTCGACAGCTGCCAGCTGCCCTCGGCGCGGGCGCGCTTAAGGCTCTCCGGCATCCGGAAGTCGGGATGCTGTCTGCAATACGCCGCCACGAGCGCGTAAGCCTCCTCCATGCCCATCCGGTTCATCATGCTGAAAGGCGCATGCATGTCGAGCGCGATGCCGACGGCCAGGTCGAGATCGTCGATGTCGACGATATCGAGGTCGATGATGAACGCCGCCAGGCCGAAATAACAGCCGAGATACTGCTCGCGGATGCGGCGCTCCTTGTCCTCGGCGACGGTCACGGTCTCACCGCGCTCGGCGATGTCCCAGCGCGACTCGCCGAGCCTCACCTTCTCCTTCAGCAATGGCGGCGAGCGGAACCACGGCATCAGCCGCGTGTGCATCTCCTCGAGGCCGTGGTCGGTGATCGAATTGCCGTTGGCGCTGCTGATGACGCTGAAATGGCCGATGCCCATGCCGAGCGTGCGCATCGCGACGGCATCGATCTCCTTCTCGTTGCCCAGCTCCGCCTCCCGGCACATGATCGCGCACTGGACCAGGCCCTCGAAGATCGGGTCGACGGCGAAGGCATAGGAGCTGCGCACCTGGATCGGCGCCTTGCCGATCTCCTCGTAGAGGCCCATCAGCAGCGCCGTCAGCGCCGGATCGGTCTCCGCGCCGGGAACGAGCTCGACGATCGGGTTGCGCTCCGCCGGGAAGAAATAGTGCGCGACGAGCGCGCGCGAACGGTTGCGCAGGTTGCGGAAGATGTCTTCCGGCTGCATGTGCGAGGAATTCGACAAAAGGATGCAGCCGTCGCCGCAGATGCGCTCGACCTCCTCGAAGATGCGGTGCTTGACGGCCTCGTCCTCGGTCGCTGCCTCGAGCACGAGGTCCACCCCCGCGATGCGGCCGTAATCGGTGGTGTAGACGATCGAATCCTTGATGACGTCCGCCAGGTTTGCGGGGATCGCGCCGGCGGTCACGGCGCGATCGACCTTGCGCCCGAACTTCTCGCGCGCGCCGGCGAGCGCCTCCTCGGCGATGTCGACGAGAACCGTCTCGACCCCCTTCGGCGCCAGGTTGCGCGCGAAATGAAGCGCGATGTCGGGTCCGATATGTCCGGCGCCGATGATCGCCAGTTTGCGCAGGGTCAGGGATTTGTACGCGAAGGCCATCGTCTCACTCTTGGAATGTTGCTCTGTTGGATTGGGTCAGCCCGCCAATGCGAGCGGCGACGGGTCGCCGTGCGTTCTCGTGGCCTCGCCGAGCCGCAGCCCGACATTGTAGCCTTCGAGGATGGCGTCGTAGATCTTGCGCGGCTCGACGCAGTCGCCGATCGACGTCGCCGCAACCCCGAGGCGGCCCAGCTCCTCCGCGAACCATGGCTGCGGCCGGAACCCCGACGAGATCACGACGCTGTCGGCCGGCAGCCGCACCTCGCGGCCGGCGGCATCGGCGAACAGCGCGCCCTCGTCGTCGACGCGGACGACGTGAAGGCCGGTTCGCACGGCGAGGGCGCGCTGCTCGAACATCTCGAGCAGTGCGGAACGGTTCGACGCCTCGACGCCGATGCCGGCGTCGCCGCCCTCGCCCATGAAGTCCTCGCGGCGGGTGACGACCGAAACGCTGGCCGCATGCTCGGCGACATGCAGCGCGGCCTCGCAGCCGACCAGCCCGCCGCCGATCACCACCACATGGCCGCCGGCGGCAGCATCGCCGCGCAGCACGGCGCAGCCGTCGACCACGTTGGCGCGTTCCGAGCCCGGGAAACTGCGCGCCACCGGCGCGCCGCCGATCGCCACCACCGCGTGGTCGAAGCCGCCGGCGGCGACGTCCGCGGGCGTGGCCTCGCGATGGATCACCTCGACGCCGAGTTTGTTCATCCGGTTGCGCTGGTAGTTCGCCAAGAGGCGCAGGTCGGCCTTGAACGACGGCGCGCCGCCCTCGATCAGCAGCCCGCCGAGCTCGCGCTTCTCGAACAGCGTCACCTTCGCGCCGCGCGAGGCCAGCGTCTCGGCCGCCTGCATGCCGCCCGGCCCGCCGCCGACGACGGCGACGCTGAACCCGCGCCGCACGGGGATCGTCCCCGCCATGCCCTCGTTGCCGAGGGTCGGATTGACGGTGCACAGCACCGACTGGTAGCGCTTGAACGACCGCTCCTGGCAGCCGTCGTTGCAGCGGATGCACGGCGCGATGTCCTCGGCCAGCCCCGCCTCGGCCTTGGCCGGGAACAGCGGGTCGGCGAACAGCACCCTTCCCAGACCGACGAAGTCGCCCTTGCCCTCGGCGAGCACGGATTCGGCCAGCTCCGGCGTGTTCAGCGAGCCGCTGGCGATGATCGGGATGTCGACGGCCTGCCTGATGGCGTCGGCCGCCCATACATTGTGGCCCGGCTCCAGATAGAGCGGGCTCAACTGATGGTGCATCTGGTGATGGTTGCCGCCGGAGACGTGGATGACGTCGATGCCCGCCTTCTCCAGCGCCTTGGCCACCACGACGGATTCCTCGATCGTCGTGCCGTCGGGCTCGTACTCGGTCCCGCTCAGGCGCACGCCGAGCGGAAAGTCGCGCCCGACCTTCCTGCGGACCTCGGCCACGACCTGCATGAGGAAGCGCATGCGGTTCTCGAGCGAGCCGCCATACCAGTCGGTGCGCTTGTTGGTGCGCTGCGACAGGAAGTTGGTGATAAGGTAGCCGTGCGCGCCGTGGATCTCGACGAAGTCGAAGCCGGCGAGCTGCGCCCGGCGCGCGGCCTCGCCGAACGCGCGCACGATCTCCTGGATTTCGTCCCAGGTCAGCTCCTCGGGGACGCTGCCGCCCATCGCGTGCAGTTCCTCCCACGGGATGCGCGAGGGCGCCTTGATCGGCGGCGTGCCGAGGAATTTCTGCCGTCCGGCATGCTCGAGCTGGATGCCGGCCTTGACGCCGTGGGACTGGATCGTGCGCGCGAGCCAGGCGAGGCCCGGAATGTGCTCGTTGTCGGCGCAGCCCAACTGGCATTGCGCCGACTTGCTGGCCGCCTTGTCGACATAGCTGTACTCGACGATCAGGAGACCCGGCCGGCCGCGGGCGAGTTCGGTGTAGTGCCGGACGAGGCGGTCCGTCACCGTGCCGTCCATGCCGCCCATCCCCGTGCAGCACGGCGACCTGACGATGCGGTTCCTGGTCTCCAGCCTTCCGATACGCCCGGCCTTGAAAAGATTGGGATACCGTTGCCTGCCCGTCATCTGCGCTTGCTGTGCCATGTCATCCCCCCATGCCATTGCTGTGTTGCGTGTCGATATGCAGTGGCAGTTCCCCGCCCTCCCGACGGCTTCGCGCCGTCGGGGTCGATCGTTGCATGCTCCTTGAAAGAACCTTCCGGCGTCCCTCCTACGCCGGAACGACCATGCCGTAGATGTCACGCGCCCGTTCGGCGCTGACCAGGCCGTCGGCGACGTCGGCCGCGATCCTTGCCTGGTCGCGCGCGCGCGGGTCGCCATAGCCGCCGCCGCCGGCCTCGTGGATCTCGACCTCGTCTCCGCGATTGAGGAAGAACAGGGTCTCGGTGTCGATCGCCTCCTCGCCGCCGTTCCGGTGGACGACGACGCTCGACAACGGCGCCGGGTGTCCGCCGAGCAGGCCGTAGGGACGCGTCGTCTCGTTGACGCCGCCGCCGAAGTTCACGGCCGCGATGCCGTCGGCCTCGACGCGCCAGCGATAGACCGTGCCCATGCCGCCGCGCCACTGCCCCGGCCCGGCGCTGTCGGACCAGAATTCGTAGCGCAGGACGCGATACGGGTTGGCGAGCTCGTGCAGCTCCGGGTCCGGCGCCCGCAGGCCGCCGGCAGCGATCACGGTGCCCATGTGGTCCCAGCCGTCGAAGCCGCGCGCGGCGCCGCCGCCCGACTTGGCCATGAAGTGGATGTCGCCGAAGGGGCGCTGCGTCGTCGGGTTGAAGCCCATCGACGCCGGCGCGAGCCACCGGCCCCAGCCGGCATAGACGCGTTCCGGCACCGCCTGCGCCAGCGCGAGCCAGACCGCCTCGACGATCGCCTCGGCCGCGACCACGGTGCAAGCCGTGACCGGCGCCGGTTCGCGCGCGTTGACGATGGTCCCGGCCGGCGCCAGCACGTCGAGCGCGCGCAGCGCGCCTTCATTGTAGCGCACGCCCGAGCAGACGGTCATGAACAGCGCCTGGAAGGAGGCCGAAATCGTGTTGGTCAGCGTGCTGTTGACGAAGCCGGCGGCCTGCGGATCGCTCTCCGACCAGTCGAAATGGACCGACTCGTCGGCGATCGTCAGCGCCAGGCGCAGCCCGATCATCCGCGTCTTGTCGATGCCGTCATGGTCGAGATAGCGCTCGGCCCTGTAGACGCCGTTCGGTATCTCGCGCAGCACCGCCCGCATCTGCCGGTCGGACGCGTCGAGGATGCGGTCGGCGACGGCGTCGAGCACCGGCATGCCGTATTTGCCGATCAGCGCCCGCAGGCTCCGCTCGCCGACGGTGCAGGCGCCGATCTGGCATTCGAGGTCGGCCTCGACCAGCCAGGGCATGTGGACGTTGATCAGGATCATGTCCCACAGCGTCCTGTTGCGCTTTCCCGCGATCAGCAGCTTGGCCGGCGGAATCCGCACGCATTCTTCCCAGACGCTGCGGGCGGTGGGATTGTAGCCGACCACGCCGCCGCCGCCGACATCGGCGTGATGGCCCTTCGAAACCGCCCAGAAGCGGATTTCGCCGTCGAAGAACACCGGCTTGGCAACGGTGATGTCTGGCGGATGGTTGTTGCCGCGATAGGGGTCGTTCAGGATGAACACGTCGCCTTCGTCGATATCGTCGCCGAACTCGTCGACGATGCCGCGCAGGGCCGAGGGCAGCGTTCCCATCAGCACCGGAATATAGGCGGTCTGCGCGATCAGGCGCAGGCGGTGGTCGAAGATGCCGGTGACGAAGTCGCGCGCCTCCGAGAAGATCGGCGAGCGCGATGTCCGCAGCATGGTCTGGCCGATCTCCTCGCTGATGGCGTTGAGGCGGCTTCCGATCACCGACACCAGGATCGGATCGATTTCGATGGTTCCGAGGTTCGTGCTCATTGGTTCGCCTCCCCGCCCAGCAGCCGGAGCAGATCGCCGACCTGGGCACCCTTCCGATACATCAGGTAGTTGTTGCCGGCGTCGCAGGTCAGCTCGAAGTCGGACGGCACGAGGATGGTGGTCGTGGGCTGAACCACGATCGCCGGCCCCGGCACCAGATTGCCGTTGAACAGTTGCAGGCCGTCATAGACCGACGCGTTGGTGTAGCCGCCGTCGATCCAGATCTCGCGATAGCCCGTCCTGGCGCCCGACGGATCGGGGCCATGCCGCGGATGGCTTTCGACGAAGGGCTTTTCGGTGACGCCGCGCGCGCTGACCCTGAGGTTGATCACCTCGACGGGCGCGGCGGGCGTGCTGTAGCCGTACAGTTCGTCGTGCCGGCGATGAAACTCCTCCGCCAGCGCGTCGAGCGCGCCGCGCGTGAATTCGCCGGCGACGAAGGCGGGGACCTCGACCTCGTTGAACTGCCCGACATAGCGCAGGTCGGCCGAATACTCGACGACGGTCTGCTGCGGAGGCACGTTCTCGGCCTCGAGCGTCTGCATCGCCTTGTCGACGATGTCGCGGTAGATCGCGGTCACGGCATCGAGGTCGACGTCGCCGAACTCCCGCGCATAGGTGTGCACATAGTCGTGCTTGAGGTCGGAGATCAGCATTCCGGCGGCGCAGAACACCGAGGATTCGCGAGGGATCTGGATCAGCGGAATCTCGAGGTCGCGCGCGATCGCGCCGGCATGGAGCGGCCCGGCCCCGCCCGCGACGACCAGCACGAACTCGCGCGGGTCGTAGCCGCGCTGCACCGACACCACCGAGATCGCCGCCGCCATGTCGGCATTGACCACCTGGAAGATGCCGTAGGCCGCCTCGATGGGCTCGATCCCCAGCGGCTTCGCCACGTGCTCGTCGATCGCCCGCCACGCGGCGTCGCCGTCGAGCGACAGCTCGCCGCCGGCGAAGTTCAGGTATCCGAGCACGTAGTTCGCGTCGGTGACGGTCGGCAGCGTCCCGCCGCGGCCGTAGCAGGCCGGTCCCGGCGAGGCGCCCGCGCTCTTGGGGCCGACGTTCAGGAGGCCGCCGGCGTTGATCCAGGCGATCGATCCCCCGCCCGAACCGACGGTGTGGATGTCGAGGCTGGGCGAGGCGACGCGGTGGCCGCCGATCGACCCCTCGGTCGTCATGCTGGGCACGCCGTTGCGGACCAGCGCCACGTCGAACGAGGTGCCGCCCATGTCGACGGTGATGAAATTGCCGAACCTGTGCATGGCGCCGTAGTGGAGGCCGGCCTGCGGCGCCCCGGCGGGGCCGGACAGAAGCGTGTTCGAGGCGAAGCGCCGCGCCACCTCCGGCGACATCACGCCGCCGTTCGACTGCATGATGAGCAGGGTGCCGCCGAAGCCGAGCTCGGCCAGTCGCTGCTGCAACCGCGACAGATAGCGGTTGAGCACCGGCCCGACATAGGAGTTGAGCGCCGTGGTGCTGTGGCGCTCATAGGCGCGGATCTGGGGAAGGATCTCGGTGGACACCGAAACGTAGACGTCCGGCAGCTCCTCCGCGAGGATTTCCTTGGTGCGGCGCTCATGGCCGTCATTGCGGAACGACCACAGATAGGACACCGCGACCGCCTCGACGCCTTGCCGGCGGAACAGGGCCGCGGCCGCGCGCACGTCGTCCTCGCTGAGCGGCGTCGCCACCTCGCCCTGGGCGGTGACGCGCTCGTCGACCACGGCGATGTTGCGGCGCAGGACCAGCGGCGACGGCGGCGCATACATGTCGAACTGCCTGTCCTTCAGGCCGCGCCGCATGTTGAGGATGTCGCGGAAGCCGGACGTGGTGACGAAGCCGGTCAGCGCGCCCTCGCCCGTCAGGACGGCGTTGGTGGTGATGGTCGTGCCGTGGACGATGGTCTCGACCTGGCCAAGCCATTCCTCCAGCGACTGCCCCGCCTCGGCCGCGGCCTTGCCGAGGCCGTTGAAGAAACCGATCGTCGGGTCTTCCGGAGTCGTCGAGGTCTTGTATATCCGCGCGCTTCCGTCTCCGCCCTTTATCAAGAAGTCGGTGAACGTTCCCCCGACGTCGACACCTACACGTATGCCCACTGTCTACCCCTCCCCTGGTCGTTCAGTTTTCTCGTTCGTCACCGTTGCGCGACCTTGACGACCGCCGCCATGGCGGTGTCGCCGGCGGCGCATCCCTGGAACAGGCCGAGCCCGCCGCCGCGCATCACCAGCTCCTCGATCATCTCGATGATGCCGCGAACCCCGGTCGGTCCCTGCGGATGCCCCCAGATCAGCGAGCAGCCGAAATTGTTCATCGCCATCACGTCGAAGCCGGTCTCGCGCGAGAAGACGATGTCGTTGATCGCGAACGGGTTGTGCGAATTGACGACATCGATCTGGCCGATGTCCACGCCCGCGTTCTCGAGCGCCCGCCGCGCCGCCGGCACCGGCGCCTCGGGCATGAAGGCCAGCGGCGCGCGCGCCAGGCCGAAGCCCTCCAGCGTGATGCGTATCCGCGGATCGCGGCTCAGCTCGCGGGCGCGGTCCGCGGTCGCGAGCACGATCGAGGCGTTGCCGTCGGCCGGATGGGTCTGGCCGCCATAGGTCACCGTCCCGCCGTCCATGACCGGCTTCAGCCGCGCCAGCCCCTCGGGCGTCGACAGCGTCACGCCCTCGTCGCCGTCCATCGTCCCGGCCGTCTTGCGGAAATCCGCGCTCGGGATCTCCATGCCGAGCGTCAGGTAGCCCCTCTGGAACGCCTTGTCGCCGGCGAGCGCGGCGGCATACTGCTCGGTCCTGCGCAGCACGACGTCGTGCTGCTCGGCGGTGCCGATGCCGTATTTTCCGGCGACGTTCTCGGCGGTGGCGAGCATGGTGTGGCCGCCCGCCGGGTCGCACTGCATGTTGTCCCAGACCGGGTTCTCGTGGCCGGCCGTGCCGCCGATCCCCGCCGGCGACGGATAGACGATGTGCGGGCCGTTGGAGATGCGGTCGCAGGTGGTGACGAGCGCCGTCTGCGACATGCCGCACTCGATCTCCTGCGCGCCGGCAAGCACCGAGCGGACGCCGGTGGCGCAGGCCTGCGACAGCGTCGGCCCGCCGGCCTTGTCCGCCCCGACCAGCCCGCCATACCAGGGCGCGCCGTAGAACGAACCCTTCTGGGGAATGGTCAGGCCGAGCACGACGAGGTCGAACAGGTCCGGCCCGATGTCCAGCCGCTCGAGCTGGCGCTTCGTCACATGGGCGGCGAGCCGTATGCTGTGCAGGTCGCGCAGCGATCCCTGCCACCGCGCGAACGGCGTGCTCCAGTAGCACCGATATGGAATCTCCGCTCGGTACGGCATGGCCATCCTCCTCCTGGTCGTCGCGTTGGGTCGTCGCATTGGCGACTGCCTCGTGCCTGTTTGCCGCCGGCACGATCCGGAGCGTCAGGTCATTACTTTAGAGGTAAGCTATCCCAAGCCGGACCACCCTTCAAGATGTTTTTTACGGTCATGTAAAATTAATGCCGGCCCTTCCCGCCTAGCCATTCCCGGGCGACGGAAGCGGCGCGTCGAGCCCCTGGGTGGCGAGCGCGAAGAAGGTCTCGCCGATCTCCTCGATGGAGACGTTCTGCCCCGCCCGATACCAGCGCGACACCCAGTTCACCATGCCGAGAAGCCCGTACGACGCGATCTTCGGGTTGAGATCGCTGCGGAACACGCCCTCTTCCCTGCCCTGGCGGATCAGCGTTTCCCAATAGCTGCCATATTCCTCCCAGATCCGCTTCAGCTCCTTGACCCTGGGATTGTCGATGTGGAGATGGTCCTCGCGCAACGCGATGCTCATTTCGATATAGGACGGCGTGAACGCGCTCAGATGAAGGTCGATCGCCGATTTCAGCTTCTCCCGGCTGCTCATCTTGCTGTCCATGACGATCTTCATTCCGCGCAGGAGCGAAGTGGATGTCGGGAAGATTATCTCGAGAAGGATCTCGATCCGGTTCTTGAAGTAATAATAGAGCGCCTCGCGCGTGATGCCGACCGACGCGGCGATCTCCTCCAGCGAGGTCTGGGCCAGGCCGCGTTCGGCAAAAGCCTCGGCGGCACGGCGCAATATCTGTTCGCGTCTCTTCATCTGCATACCTGTTCACCGATTCCGTAAAACGCGTTCTAGAGCATTTTGCAGCCGGACGGAATCGTCCGGCGCCGCTTAAATGCGGCCGAGGAGGGAAGCCGGGGCAGCGGAACCGCCTTCGTCGGAACGCCCGCCGCCCTAGCGGCTGGAACGAGTCCTCGGCAAGCGTCCGGCGGCCTTCGGCCGGCCCGGCAACGCGATCTCGCGCCCTCCGGCGATGCCCTGCGGCCGGAACAGGATGATCAGCAGCATCGCGGCGGCGAGCGCGACGTCGCCCAGCCCCGGCGGCGTGGCGACCACGATCCCCGTCGCCGGAAGCGGCACCCCGATCTCGGTCAGCCGCAGCAGCTCCGTCAGCACCGAGATTGCGGCGACGCCCGCCACCGCGCCGGTCAGGCTGCGCGCGCCGCCGACCACCAGCATGGCGATGAACAGGAAGGCGGGATCGAGGTAGAAGCTCTCGACCCTGAGCGTGCCGAGGAAATGCGCGAACAGCACCCCGGCGATGCCGGCCAGGAAGGCGCCGAGCACGAAGGCGACCAGCCGCTGGCGCACCACGCCGACGCCGGTGGCGCGCGCGGCGACCTCGTCCTCGCGCGAGGCGCGCAGCGCGATCGCCCAGCGGGTCTCCTGATAGGCGAAGGCGACGGCGACGGCGAAGATCGCCCCGCCTGTCGCCGTCCACAGGCCGACATAGATCGGCAGGCCCATCAGCGACTGCTGGCCGCCGGTCAGCGAGGTCCAGTTGCCGAGCACGATATAGGCGATGAACATCAGCGACAGCGTCGCCATGCCGGCCGCGATGCCCGACAGCCGCATGATCGGCGGCCCGACCGCGAGCGCCACCGCCGCCGGCACCATGCCGCCGGCCAGCGCGCCGGCCGCGGGGTGGAGCTGCGCCGCCGCCAGCCAGGCCGGCAGGTCGGGCAGGAAGGTGGCCTTCGCCGCCGGCGACATGGTCAGCAGCGCCGAGCTGTAGGCGCCGATCGCCATGAAGCCGACCGTCGAGAAATTGAGCACGCCCGAATTGCCCATGAAGACATAGAGGCTGACGACCGCCACGAGGTTGATCAGCCCCAAGGTGACGCGGCGCTGCACGACGATCCCGGCCGTGCCGGCCAGAAGCGTCGCCGCCAGCACCAGCCCGACCAGAAGCAACAGCGGCACCAGCCTCCGCACCGTTCCGGCATCGATCATCACACGCGCTCCTTCAGGCCACGCGCCGGGAACAGGCCTTGCGGCCGCACCAGCAGCACCAGGATGACCGCCGCGAACAGGAACGCCTCGCGGAACGGCCGCAGCTCGGGCGGCAGGAACGCCTGCAACAGCGTCGCGGCCGCGCCGACGGCGAGCCCGCCGACGGCGGCGCCGAACAGGCTGCCGAGGCCGCCGATGACGGTGGCGACGAAGCCGACGATCACCAGTTGCACGCCGAGGCGCGGCTGCACGAAGCCGGTCTGCGCCGAAAACAGCACCGCCACCACCGCCGCCAGCACGCCGCTCAGCGCAAAGGCGATGGCGATGACCCGGTTGGCGCGGACGCCGAGCAGGCGCGACATGGTGAAGTTCTCGGCCGCGGCGCGCATCTCCAGCCCGAACCGCGTCCGCCTGAGGAACCAGGTCAGCGCCGCCAGCAGCACCACGCAGGCGAGAATGGTGACCAGCTTCAGCGCGCTGACCTGGACGCCGCCGAAGCGGATCGCCTCGCCCAGCATCGGCAGCGGGTCGAGCGGCACGATGCGCGAGCCGACCGCGAACACGAGCAGCTTTTGCAGGAGCATGCTGACGGCGAAGGAAGCGACCAGCATCGCCGCCGGGTCGACGCGCCGCAGCGGGCGGAAGGCGATCCGCTCGACGGCGAGCGCCAGCGCCACCGCCGTCAGCACGGCGGCGCCGATCGACATCAGCGCCGGATGGCCCGACAGCGCGAACATCACATAGGCCGGAACGGTGACGAACTCGGCATGGGCGAAGTTCGCCAGCCGCATCACGCTGAAGATCAGGCCGATGCCGAGCGACGTCAGTGCGTAAAGGCCGCCGACGCTCAGCGCATCGACGAGAATCTGGATCGCGTTGGCGGTCATTTTCCCTCCTGCCCCTCCTGTCCCCCTGCCCCCTCATGCTCCGCGTCGGCCAAGCCGAAATAGGCGACCTCGAACCGCGGATGGCCGGCAAGCGCCTCGCGCGTTCCCGAAAGGCGCACCGCGCCGCCGTTGAGCACATAGGTGCGGTCGGCGGCCTTCAACGCCCGCGCCGCGTTCTGCTCGACGACGAGGATGGAAACGCCGCGGCCACGCACCTCGGCCACGGTCTCGTAGACGCGGTCGGTGATCCTCGGCGCCAGCCCCAGCGACGGCTCGTCGAGGATCAGCAGCGCCGGCCGCGACATCAGCGCCCGGGCGATCACCAGCATCTGCTGCTCGCCGCCGGACAGCCGGCCCGCCGGCTGGTCGCGGCGCTCGCGCAGGACCGGGAACAGGTCGAGGAAGAAGTCGATATCGGCCGCGACCGCCGCGCGGTCGGCGCGCACCGTGGCGCCCAGCACCAGGTTCTCCAGCACGGTCAGGCCCGACAGCACGTGCCGCCCCTCCGGCACGAAGGCGATGCCGCGCCGGACCGTCCGCTCCAGCGGCTGGCCGAGAATGTCCTCGCCGCGGAAGCGCACCCGCCCGGCAGCCGGCGCGACGATGCCGGCGATCACTCCCATCAGCGACGACTTGCCGGCGCCGTTGGGGCCGACGACGGCGACGATCTCCCCCGGCCCGACCGCGAGGTCGACCGCCGTCAGCGCGGTCACGGCGCCGTAGCGCACGCTCACCGCCTCGACCTCCAGCAGCGGCGCGGAACGGTCGGCGGTCCCGATATCGGCGGTCCCGATATGGGCGGTCATGGCAGCGCCTCCTCGCCGAGATAGGCGGACCTGAAGCTGTCGCTCGCCATCACCTCGGCCGGACCGCCCTCGGCGATGGTCCGGCCGCTGGCCATCACGTGCAGGCGCTCGCACAGGTCCCTGACCATCCTCATATTGTGCTCGATCACCAGCACGCCGGCGCCGAAATCGTCGCGGATGCGGCGGATGACGGCGGCGAGCGCGGCCGCCTCGGCCGGGGTGAGGCCGGCCGCCGGCTCGTCGAGCAGCAGGAAGCGCGGCGACAGCGACAGCGCCCGGGCAATGCCGACCCGGCGCTCGTCGCCATAGGCGAGCGCGTCGCCGCGATGGCCGGCCTTGTCGGCCAGGCCCATATAGTCGAGCAGCTCCATGGCGCGCCGCCGCGCCGCCCGCCGGCCGAGGCCGAGGCTGGCGAGACCGACCTCGACGTTCTCGCTGACCGAGATGCCGTGGAACAGGCGCACCGCCTGGAAGGTGCGCACCACGCCCTGGCGGGCGAGCCGCTCGGGCGAGCGGCCGGCCGGCCGGCCCCCGATCTCGACCCGGCCGCCGGTCGGCCGCTGGAAGCCGCTCAGCACGTTGACCATGGTGGTCTTGCCGGCGCCGTTGGGGCCGACCAGACCGAGTATCTCGCCCGGTCCCAGCGACAGCGATACCCGTTCGACGGCGCGCACGCCGCCGAACCGGACGCTGACCTCCTCCGCCCGCAGGGTCAAGGCGCTCAGTCCAGACGGACGGTCTTGGCGGCGAAACTGCCGACCGCGCTGAACACGCCGTTCTGCACCTGGATGATCGTCATCGGCCGCGTCGTCTGGATGTGGCGTTGCGACGTGTAGGTGGTCGGGCCGATCACCAGCGGCTCGTCGGTGAAGGCGTCGAGCACGGCCGCAACCGCGTCGGCTTCCAGCGAGCCGGCCTTTTCGACGGCGCGCGCCCAGGCCTGGATGATCGAATAGCCGCGCAGCGGATAGGAGGAGTCGGCCCTCTGCCCGTATTCCGCCTCGTAGCGCCGGAAGAAGCCGTTGACCTCCGGGTCCGGGTCGTCGCCGAGGAACGAGCCGTAGCCGGTGGCGTAGAAATTGCTGAGGTTGGGCACGGTTCCGGCCCAGAAATCGCCGTCCAGCGGCTCGCCGCCCAGGATCGGCTGGTCGATGCCGGCGCCGCGCAATTGCCTGATCGCGCTCGGGCCGCCGGGCGGATAGGAGCACAGCAGCAGGAAGTCGGGCGCATCCGACAGGCCGGCGATGCGGCTGGCCTGGGCGGCGATGCTCGGATCGCTGTTCAGGAACGTGTCCTCGCCCAGCAGCGCGGCCTCGCCCGCCAGCTCCTTCCAGCGGTCGGTGAAGCCACTGCACAGCGAACGCGTGAAGGATATGGTGTTGTCGAGCAGCACGTAGGGCTTGCGCCAGCCCTGGGTGTCGTGGGCCCATTCGGCCAGCAGGGCCCCTTGCGCCTGCGCGGCGGTGGACATCGAATAGGCGTAGGGGCCGATGCCCTGGACCCCGAACTTGGGATCGGAAGCGCCCGACATCGCAATCACGCCCTGTTGCTGGGCGATGAAGGCGCCGGGCGCGCCGAAGTCGAAATCGCTGGGGAACAGGATCATCCTGGCGCCCCGCTCGATCACCTCGACCGTGCCGTCGGCCCCCAGCGCCGGCTCCGACTTGTTGTCGAAGGCGAGCACCTCGAGCTGGCGGCCGAGCACGCCGCCGCCTTGATTGAGCTCCTTGACCGCCAGCATCGCGCCGTTGATCGTGGTTGCGTCGACCGGCTGGAACCAGCCGCTGTAAGGCATGACGAAGCCGATCCCGATCGGGTCGGCCGCCTGGGCACTCCAGGCATTCGCTGCGGTGATGGCCGTGCCGGCAAGCAGGGCGGCGGCGATGCGAACTGACGGCTTCATGCTTGTTCCCCCATTGGAAAGCGCACCTGCGAAACGCGGTGCGTCGTTGTTTCCTGGCGGGGCGCGCCGACCTGACCGCGCGTCCCGACCCGTGAATTTCACCCGTGATTTGCCATGCGACCCCGCGCGGACGACGAATACCGGCCGGAAAGCCATGCCCTTCCCAAGTCCACCCAAGTCCGCTTCGGCAAAATTCTGGGACCGGGCTCCAGACCGGCTTGGCCCGATCGACCCCTGCCGGGTTGCTCCCAGTGGAACGAGGCTAACCGAAATGCAGGCGGTCACTCAAGTATTTTTTTACGATAACGTAAAATTTAATGATGACTACGAAGGATCATTCAATCAAAATCAGTTTTTAGGCAGTATTTCTTATCATTTTTATAGCATTAATTCTTATTGCTCACGCTGATAGTCAGCGCGAACGCCAAAATTCATTTATGATTTCCCAATATTACATCGTCATTTCATGCTTCGAGATAGGAAAGCAGCGCCTGGCGCAATTCCGCCGGCCACGCCTCGGATTTGTGCGTGACGCGCGACATCAGGACCAGCCTCTGCCTGGCGGTCCACAGCGTCTCTCCTCTGTTCGACACCAGATATTTTATATCGACCGAACTCGACCCGACCCGCAGGATTTCCAGATCGAAGTCGAGCATGTCGCCGTGGTATCCGGGTTTCACGAAATCCAGCTCCAGCGTCACCGTCGGAGTCACCACGTCGCGTTCCCTGATCAATTCGGGCCACGGAAAGCCTATGTGCTCGAAAAAGCTTTCCGAAACTCCGACGAGAATATTCATATAGGCCGGGAAATACGCGATCCCGGACGGGTCGCAGTCTCCGAAACGGATAGGCCACGATATTCTATGACTCATAAGTCACTCATCCCCCCAATACATCATGGAGCCGCACGAACTTGGGTCTCATGATATATCTTCAATTCCACGCTTTAATATAAAGCCCGGTGGCGACCATCCCGAGATCGATCCGCGCCGGCAGGTTTTCACGCTCCCACCGGGCTGTGGCGCGCATGGCCCGGACCGGTCACGCGCCTGCTGGGGTACGCGCGGCACGCAGGCTCCCCCGGCTCCTCCAACCACGCCCAGCCCCTTCTCCCACAGGCCCCTTCTCCCCGGCAGGACCGCCGCGCCGATAGCGGCGATCCCCATGCCTGAAAATACGATACCTATGAATATTTGCATAATCATATAGAATTGTCCAGCGCCCGATGCGGCCGCGAGCGGCCGGTCGCCGTGCTCCGGTTTCCGGAGGCATCGCCGCCGTCTGGCGGCGGCGTGTTCAAAGCCTTGTCCGGAAAGGCTTTTTATCGCCGTCCGACCTATCCTCCTGCGACGCTCCACCCGATTTTGAAGGCGTCGGAGGATGCGGGCGACGGCGCTCCCGATGTCCGGCAAGCCGTTGCGGAGCGTCGGAAGGTATCGCGAGGGAGCAGTCCGATGTGCCTGCCCATCGGCAAATGCGCAACTCGTAACGGCGCTTCATACGGAAAAATAGCTATAAAACCGCCGCACCTGTCCTTTCGATATAATGATCGATAATGTTGCATTATCGATCATTCTGGTTTCATCGAGAAAATGGCCGCGATGGCACGACTTTCACTGCCGGAGAGCCTTTTTTCCGGCCCGGATCGGGGGAAAATATGCGCGCTCATCGGCGGGGCCTGCCCTGCGCCCGGCTCCGGACATCTTGCCGGGAATCGGCCTCTCTCGTCGAGCGCGCCTTTGATCGGCATCTCGCGCGGCCGCCCGGACAATCGCGCCCCTGCCCCGCCCGCTGCCTCGATCGCTGCGGCGGCGGCTCATAACCGCCACCGGCGGGCGCTCCTTCCGCACGACGCCTAAGAACAGACGCGAAAACAGGGCTCGAAAACGGGCCAGAAAACGGGAAAGACTGTTTACCGTTCGCGCACTGCCAAACGGCTTCCTTTCGCCTATCTAGGGCATGTCTCCCGAAAGCGAGGACCGTCTTCGGGATAAAGACATGCGGAAAAACCAGGAACCAAAGCGCGGGAAGCCGTTCTCCGGCCACGTCCCGCTTTCTCTCGCCTCCGGGCATGCCGCCTGATAGCGTGATCCCGTTTCGGGAAATGGCGGGCGCCAGAACATCGAACCACGGATCTTTCCATGAAGAACATCGGCTTCCTGTCCTTCGGCCACTGGACCCCCTCCCCTCATTCGCAGACGCGCTCGGCGGCGGACGCGCTGTTGCAGTCGATCGAGCTTGCGGTCGCGGCCGAGGAGCTCGGCGCCGACGGCGCCTATTTCCGCGTCCACCATTTCGCCCGCCAGCTCGCCTCGCCGTTCCCGCTGCTGGCGGCGGTCGGCGCCCGCACCAGCCGGATCGAGATCGGCACCGCCGTCATCGACATGCGCTACGAGAACCCGCTCTACATGGCCGAAGACGCCGGCGCGGCCGACCTGATCGCCGGCGGCCGGCTCCAGCTCGGCATCAGCCGCGGCTCGCCCGAACAGGTGATCGACGGCTGGCGCTATTTCGGCTACGCGCCCGAGGACGGCAAGACCGACGCCGACATGGCGCGCCACCATGCCGAGGTCTTCCTCGACGTGCTGCGCGGCCACGGCTTCGCCGAGCCGAACCCGCAGCCGATGTTCCCCAACCCGCCCGGCCTGCTGCGGCTGGAGCCGCATGCGCCCGGCTTGCACGAGCGCATCTGGTGGGGCGCCGCCACCAACGCCACCGCCGTCTGGGCCGCCCGGCTCGGCATGAACCTGCAAAGCTCGACGCTCAAGTTCGACGAGACGGGCGAGCCGTTCCATGTCCAGCAGGCGAAGCAGATCCGCGCCTATCGCGCGGCGTGGAAGGAGGCGGGGCACGAGCGCGCGCCGCGCGTGTCCGTCAGCCGCTCCATCTTCGCGCTGATCGACGACCGCGACCGGACCTATTTCGGCCAGGACCGCCCCGACCAGGACAAGATCGGCTTCATCGAGGCCGGGACACGGGCGATCTTCGGCCGCAACTATGCCGGCGAGCCCGACGCGCTGGTGCGCGAACTGGCGCAGGACGAGGCGATCGCCGAGGCCGACACGCTGCTCCTGACCGTTCCCAACCAGTTGGGGGTCGACTACAACGCCCACGTCATCGAGGCGATCCTGAAGCACGTCGCGCCGGCCCTCGGCTGGCGCTGACCCCCGCTTCGGCCGGCTCTCAGTCCTCGCCATCGCGCCCGCGCTCCAGCGCCGCCAGCATCGGCCGAAGCGAGAACCGGCCGTTCTCGGCGCGTTGCGTCAACGCCCGCAAATAGCCGCCCGGCGAGCGGATCGCGCCGGCCCGCTCGAGAATGGCGGCAACGACCGCCGCGGCGGCGAAATCGCCCAGCGCCGCCCGCGCCCGCTCCCAGGCGTCGGGCGAGATGCCCAGCATCGAGCGCACCAGCCCGGCGGTGACGAACGCGTCCCTCCAGGTGGCGATGCCGTCGCGGGCATAAGCTTCGAGCGCCGGGCAGACCGAGAGCAGATAAGACAGCGCCACCGGCTCGGCCTTGGTTTCCAGCCCGGTCGCCGTCCTTGCCCTTGTCACCGTCGCAGCGCCCTTCGCCGGGGTCGCTCCGCTTCCGCCCGTATCGCGGTCTTCCAGCTCACGCGCCGGCTTCAGCTCGTTTTCTGAGCTATTTTCAAATTGATGGTCTGGTTTTGAATTCTGATATTGCCGCTCAAAGCCGGCGTCATTGCCGCTCATTTCTTGTTCCGAGAGAGAGGCGAGATAGGCCGCCTCGACCTCGGCGCGCAGCCTGACCAGATCGTCGCGGCGATCGATCAGGCTGGCGCGGTCGGCCTGGCGCGGCATGCGCCGGGCCAGCGGCATCAGGCGGAGCGAAAACCCCTCCCAGTCGCCGGCGCGGCCTTCCGTCAGCGCGGCCTCGATGATCTTGGCCGCATCGCGCAGATGCACGGTGATCTCGCCGCGCAGGCGCTGGCAGGCGCGGCCTTCCGCCCTTGCCTCTTCCGCCGCCTGGTGGATGGCGCCGGCGGCCAGCGCCAGCGGCGACAGGTCGAAGCCGAACGCGCTCTCGATGCCGCCATGCGCGTCGCGGCGGCAATAGCGCTTGCCGTTGGGGCTGTCGCGGCGCAGGATCAGCCCGGCCTCGACCAGCGCCGCGATGTGCCGGCGCAGCGTCGCGTCGGCCATGCCGCGGCTGCGCAGCGACAATTCGGCGTTCGACGGGAACACCACGATCGGCTCGCCGCCGTCGAGCTCGCGCTGCGGATGGAAGCTCAGCAGCGCCTCGAGCACCGTGATGGTGCGGTCGGACAGGCGATAAAGCGCCCTCGCCTCGCACAGCGCCCGGATCAGTTGCCACTTGTCGGCGCGGCCGGTGTCGTTCGCCGCTTCACCGGCCTCCTTCAGGGCCGCGCGCTGCCGGTCCACGGCCTCGCGTTGCAGAAATGCGGACGCACTCATCCGTGCGCCGCCGAATGGCGTCGTCGCAAAACGCTCCGTCATCGTCATCACCTCGTTGCGAGGCACAGAAATCCGTGGCCGGGACGCGCCGACGCCTTGACAGGACGACTCGGAAGTGATTCTTTCAGATTGCTACATCGAAAGGGGCTTCCGGGACGGCGACGTTCTGGGGGCCTTTTTTCTTGCCTGCTTCTCCGTTGCTGGTTTCGGTTACGCCGAACGCTCTACGCACACCGGCCGGAGGGGACCGTTCCCCGCCGGCAAATCTTCATTCCTTTTTGCTCTCGCCCGCGCTCCTGCCCCCACCCCTGTCATCGACAAAAGCGGCATGGAGCTCGGGCAGCCGCGCGGCGACATAGTCGGCAAAGCCGGCGCCCGCGCTCTCGGGGATGGTCAGGCGCGCGGCGCGCCCTGCCCTGACCAGCTCGCCGATGTCGCGCCCGCCGACGCCGGCAATGCGCCGGGGCTTCCCGGCCGCGATCCCGCCGCGCCCGCGCGCCGAGGCCGCCAGCCGGTCGAACAAGCGCTGGAAGCGGGTGTCGCTGTCGGCGGCGCGGAAATCCGGCGCGGCGATCTCGTCGACGGCATGGCCGGCGCGGTCGCCGGCCAGCAATTCGCCGAGGGCGATCCAGCGCGGCCGTCCCGCCTTCGGCGCCGGGCCGATGGCGCGCGCAATGTGGCCCGGCACGGCCTCGGCCACCTGCAACAGCCGCGTCATCTCGGATTTGTGCACCGCAAGCGCGGCCTGGGCGGTGGCGCGGTCGAAGCCGTGGCTGAGCAGGGTGCGCGCGAACAGGGCGCGCTCGATGAAGCTCAGCGCCCGGCGCTCGGCGTTTTCCTTGCCCTGGGCCAGCGCCAGCGCGGCGTCGTCGAGCGCCCTGACCACGGCGCGCACCGGCCGTCCCAGCGCCCGCGCCGCCTCGACCCGGCGATGGCCGTAGGCGATCTGGTAGAGGCCGCGCGCCGCCTTGTCCGGGTCGGCATGCGGGCGCGCCAGCACCGGCACCTGCTGGCCGTGCTCGGCGATGCTGGTCTTCAGCGCCTCGAATTCGGGATCGTCGCGCTCGCCGATGCCCAGCCGGTCGGCGAAGGGCGACGGCTCGACCAGCGCCGGGTCGAGCTCGACCACGCGGTCGCCGGCGGCCAGCGTCTCGCGCAGGCGCCGCGCCTCGTCGGCTTCCTGGGTCAGGGAGCCGAGCGACAGCCCCATCGCCTTGACGGCGGCGGACGCCGCCCGCTTGGTTGACTCGGCCGCGGGCGGCGACGCGGCCGGCAGCGCCGGCGACGCGGCGTCAGCCCCCTGCCCGCCGAGCAGCGACCGCAACCTGTCCCTGCGCGTGTTCATCGTTCTCGCCTCCCCGCCGGTTCATGTCCCGGCGATGATGGCACGAGAGCCGGACGACGTGGACAAAACGGAGCCGATGTCCGGCGGTTGACAGTTGTCAACGCCGTAGCGCCCCGCACCGCCCGCCCGCTCATCGCCGGCCCGCTCGTCATCCGCCAGATCATGGCTTGCGCCCCCATGACCGCGTCATCAGCGCCTCGATCTCGGCGTTGACGGCGTTGAGCGCCTCGAAGGCGCGGTCGTAGGTGGCCCGGTTGAAGTTCTCGCGCCCGACCTCGTACAGCGTCTGCTTGCTCAGGCCCGCATCGGAAATCGCCGTCGACTTCAGCATCGGCGCGGTCAGGACGCGCTCGCCGAACTGGGTGCGCAGGAAGCCGGCGATCTGCGTCTGCGGCCCGTCATTCGGCTCGTAGCGGGTGACGAGATAGCGCAGGAAGTCGAAGTTCAGCGCGCCGCCGGCCTCGCGCACGACGGACAGGAGGTCCGAGGTCATGAACAGGAACTGGCTCATCGAGGCGACGTCCAGCATCTGCGGATGCACGGTGACGATGACCGACGTCGCCGCGCACAGCGCCGACAGCGTCAGATAGCCGAGCTGCGGCGGGCAATCGACGACGACGACGTCGTAATCGGCCTCGACCGACAGGATCGCCTGCTGGACGCGGGCGAAGAACAGATCGCCGCCGCTGTCGGCGCGGCGCGCCAGATGCTGCGGCGTCGTGTGCTCGAACTCCTGCAATTCGAGATTGCCCGGCACGATGTCGAGGCCGTCGAAATAGGTGCGGCGGACGATCGAGGCGAGGCCGACCCGCTCCTCGTCATAGCGGATCGCGCCGTAGAGCGTGTCGTTGCCGGACAGATCGAGCTCGGGCTGGTAGCCGAACAGCGCCGACAGCGACGCCTGCGGGTCGAGATCGACGGCGAGCGTGCGATAGCCCTGCAAGGCGAGATACTGCGCCAGATGCGCGGCCGTCGTCGTCTTGCCGGAGCCGCCCTTGAAATTGGTGATGGCGATGACCTGAAGATGCTCGCCCGGCTGGCGGTGCTTCAGGTAATGCCGCGCCTTGGCGCCGCCCTGGGCCGCGAGATGCCGGCGCAGGCCGTTGACGTCGGCGAGCGTATAGAGCCGCCGGCCGCCGGCGCCGACCTCGGGCGAGGGGCCTTCGCCGGAAATGGAAAGCTGGCGCAGATAGCCGTCGCTGACGCCGATCAGCCTCGCCGCCTCGCCGCTGGTGAAGGGGCGCAGCGTCTTCTGCGCGCTCGGCGGAAACAGCCGGCCGCGCAGCGCGGCAAGCTGCGCCGACAGCATCTGCGCGTCGCTCGCGATCTGCCGGTCGGCCGGCTCCGCAACGGTTTCTTTCGCTTCCACCAGCATTCCCGTCCCATCATCCCGCATGCGTGTCGCGGCCGCAGCCGACCCGGTGCGCGGGTAGCGCCTCCGACTCAGCACTCGACTCAGCGCATGGCGTCAATTCTACGCAATTCCACCGAAACTGACAGTACCGGCCGCGAGTAACGGAAAAACCGGCGCGTTCCGATCTTCAGCGTAGATACGCTGGGCGAGAAGGCGATTCCTGTCAAGCAAAAGAGGGTTAACGCAAATTAACCTTCCTGCAACCGTCTCTGCAACCCGGCGCGCCCTGCCGGTTGACACCTGTCAACGCACGGTGAAACGGGACCGGATCGCTTCGCCCGCACCAAGCCGGGCGCCCGCACCAGGCCGGGCGGCGGCGGGGCGAGGGGGCTTCGAGAGGGGCTTCCCGGCGCTATCCCGCCGTCGCGGCGACCCGCGCCGCCTTCGCCGCCAGCCGTGCGCGGATGCGCGCCGTGTCGATGTGCGGCGTCGCCGCGAACAGCACCTTGGTGTAGGGGTGCTCGGGCGCGGCGAAGATGGCGTCGCGCGGGCGGTACTCGACCACCTCGCCCATATGCATCACCATGACGTCGTCGGCGACGTGGCGCACCACGGACAGGTCGTGCGAGATGAAGACGTAGGTGAGGTTGAACTCGTCCTGCAAGTCCTGGAGCAGGTTGAGGATCTGCGCCTGCACCGAAAGGTCGAGCGCCGAGACCGGCTCGTCGAGCACCAGGAGATCGGGATTGACCATCAGCGAGCGGGCGATGGCGATGCGCTGGCGCTGGCCGCCGGAGAACATGTGCGGGTAGCGGTTGAAGTGCTCGGGGCCGAGGCCGACGCGCAGCAGCATCTGCATCGCCTTGTCGCGCCGCGCGGCCGCCGACAGCGAGGTGTTGAGCTTCAGCGGCTCGCCGAGCACGTCGCCGATCTTCTGGCGCGGGTTCAGCGAGCCATACGGGTTCTGGAACACGATCTGCACCTTGCGGCGCATCTCGCGGTCGACGCCGGCGCGCGGGTCGATCTTCCGGCCCTCGATCAGCAGCTCGCCCGCCGTCGGCGCGTCGATCATGGTGATGATGCGCGCGAGCGTCGACTTGCCGCAGCCGGATTCGCCGACGATGGCCAGCGTCTTGCCGCGCTCGACCGTCAGGTCGACGCCCTTCAGCGCCCGCACCACGCGCTTCGCGCCGAAGAGGCCGCCGCTTTCATAGTCGCGGACGATGCCGCGCGTCTCGAGAACGGGCGTCGCGCTCATGCCGGAAGCTCCCAGTTGCCGGTGGCGGCGACCGTGGGCAGCCTGCCGTCGCCGGCGTTTTCCGGCAGGGCGGCGAGCAGGGCGCGGGTATAGGGGTTCTGCGGGTTCTCGAACAGCGTCAGCACGTCCGCGTCCTCCATCTTGCGGCCGCGATACTGCACCGCCACCCGGTCGGCGGTCTCGGCGACCACGCCCATGTCGTGGGTGATGAGGACGAGCGCCATGCCGTGCTCGATCTGGAGCCTCAGCAGCAGGTCGAGGATCTGCTTCTGGATGGTGACGTCGAGCGCGGTGGTCGGCTCGTCGGCGATCAGCAGCTTCGGCGTGCAGGCGGTGGCGATGGCGATCATCACGCGCTGGCACTGGCCGCCCGACATCTGGTGCGGGAACGAGCCGAGCCGCGTCTCGGGCTCGGGAATGCCGACGGCGTCGAGCAACTCGATCGCGCGGCGGCGGCGCGCGGCGGCGTCGAGGTCGGTGTGGCGCTTCAGCGTCTCCATGATCTGGAAGCCGACGGTGAAGCAGGGGTTCAGGCTGGCGATCGGCTCCTGGAAGATCATCGCCATCTCGCGGCCGGCAAGGCGCCGCCGCTCGCGCGGGGGCAAAGCGAGGATGTCGCGGCCCTCGAACAGCATGGCGTCGGCGCTGACGTCGGCGGTGGCGGGCAGGAGGCCCATCACCGCCAGCATCGCCACCGACTTGCCGGAGCCGGATTCGCCGACGATGGCCAGCACCTCGCCGGCGTCGACCGAAAGGTCGAGGCCCTTGACGGCGTGGAAGCGGCCGGCGGCGGTCTCGAACGACACCGTCAGGTTGCGGATCTCGAGCAGCGCCATGGTCTCAGCTCCGCTTCAGCTTCGGGTCGAGCGTGTCGCGCAGGCCGTCGCCGATCAGGTTGATCGACAGGACCGTGGCGAGGATGGCGAGGCCCGGCATGGTGACGACCCACCAGGCGCTGGAGATGAACTCGCGCGCCTCGGCCAGCATGGTGCCCCATTCGGGGATCGGCGGCTGCGCGCCCATGCCGAGGAAGCCGAGCGCGGCGGCGTCGAGGATGGCGCTGGAGAACGACAGCGTCGCCTGGACGATCAGCGGCGCGAGGCAGTTGGGCAGGATGGTGACGAGCATCAGCCTGAGGTGGCCTGCGCCGGCGACGGAAGCGGCGGTGACGTATTCGCGGTTCTTCTCGGCCAGCACCGCGCCGCGCGTCAGCCGGGCGAAATGCGGCTGAAGCACCAGCGAGATCGCCAGCATGGCGTTGAACAGGCCCGGCCCCAGAATGGCGACCAGCACCAGCGCCAAGAGCAGCGACGGGAAGGCGAGGATGATGTCCATCACCCGCATGATCAGCGCGTCGGTCTTGCCGCCGACATAGCCGGCGATCAGCCCGACGAGGATGCCGCTCGCCAGCGCGATGGTGACGACGACGAGGCCGATCAGCAGCGAGAAGCGCGCGCCGTGCATCATCCGCGACAGGATGTCGCGGCCGACCGCGTCGGTGCCGAGCAGGAAGGCGGCGCGGCCGTTCTCGGTCCAGGCCGGCGGGACGAGCAGCGCGTCGCGATACTGCACCGCCGGGTCGTGCGGGGCGATCCACGGCGCCAGCACCGCGATGGCGACCATGGCCATGAACACGCCGAGGCCGAGGACCGCGCCGCGGCTGCGGGTGAAGTAGTGCCAGTTCTCGACGAGGGGCGACACCGGCTGCATGGCCGGGCCGGCGTCGAGCTTGATGGTCCCGGAGGCCGGATCGACGGCGGGATCGGAGGCGGGATCGGGCGTGGGCAGGGTCATCCGTCCGCTCCTCACTTGTGCCGCACGCGCGGATTGACCAGGCCGTAGAGCAGGTCGACAGTCAGGTTGACGACCATCACCATCGCCGCGATCAGCAGCAGGCCGCCCTGGACCACCTGATAGTCGCGCCGCGAGATCGAATCGATCATCCACTTGCCGATGCCCGGCCAGGAAAAGATGGTCTCGGTCAGGATGGCGCCGCCCATCAGCACCGAGACCTGAAGGCCGATGGTGGTGACGACCGGGATCAGCGCGTTGCGCAGCGCGTGCAGCCCGATGACCCGCGACGGCGACAGGCCCTTGGAGCGCGCCGTCATCATGTAGACCTCGCCCAGCACCTCGAGCATGGCCGAGCGGGTCTGGCGCGCGATGACTGCGAGCGGGATGGTGGCGAGCACGATCGTCGGCAGGATCAGGTGGTGAAGGGCGGAGCGGAACGCGCCCGGCCGGCCCGACAGCAGGCTGTCGATCAGCATGAAGCCGGTGACGCGCGGGAAGAACTGGGTCAGCGAGATGCGGCCCGAAACCGGCGTCCAGCCCAGCGTGGTCGAGAACAGGATGATGAGCAGCAGCGCCCACCAGAAGATCGGCATCGAATAGCCGACGAGGGCGGCGCTCATCGTCGCCTGGTCGATCCACGAGCCGCGCTTGACCGCGGCCAGGATGCCGGCCGAGACGCCGAGCACGGTCGCGAGCACGATGGCACACAGCGCCAGCTCCAGCGTCGCGGGAAACCGCGCCATGAACTCCGTCAGCACCGGCTGCTTGGTCGAGAACGAGAAGCCGAAATTGCCCTGCAACAACTGGCCGATATAGTCGACATATTGCCGCCACATCGGCTTGTCGAAGCCGAACTGCGCCATCAGCTCGGCGTGACGCTCGGGCGAGACGCCGCGCTCGCCCGCCATCAGCAGCACCGGGTCGCCCGGCAGCATGCGGATGAAGACGAAGGCGATCAGGGTGATGCCGATGAAGGTCGGCACGATCAGAAGCAGGCGGCTGAGTGTGAAACGCAGCATCGCGACCCCATAAGCGGCGGCGGGCGGACCGGCATGGCCCGCCCGCCGCTCATCGTTGCAGCGTTACTCGGACTTGTCCACCGCGGTGAAGCGATGGCTGCCAAGCGGCTCCATCGTGTAGTTCTGGACCGTCTTGCGCATCGGCATGGTGACGAGCGAATGGGCGATCGTCGCCCACGGCGCCTCCTGCTTGAAGATCACCTGCGCCTCGTCGTAGAGCTTCTTGCGCTCGGCGTCGTCGAAGGTGGTCTTGGCCTTCTGGATCAGGTCCTCATAGGGCTGGTGGCACCACTGGGCGCGGTTGTTGGCGCCGACGCCGTCGCAGCCGAGCAGCACGGCCAGGAAGTTGTCGGGGTCGGCGTTGTCGCCGGTCCAGCCGAGCAGCACCGCACCGTCGCGGTCGACCGACGAGGACTGGGCGAGGTACTCGCCCCATTCCATCGACACGATCTCGACCTCGACGCCGACGGCGGCGAAATCGGCCTGGAGCAGCTCGGCCATGCGCCGCGCATTGGGGTTGTACGGCCGCTGCACCGGCATCGCCCAGATCTTCATCTTCAGGCCGGAGACGCCGGCGGCCTCGAGCTCGGCCTTGGCGGCGGCCGGGTCGTAGGGATCGTCGACGAGGGCCTCGTTATAGCCCCACGAGGTCGGCGGCAGCGGCGCGACGGCCGCCTGGCCGGTGCCCTGGAACACCGCGTCGATGATGGCGGCCTTGTTGATCGCCTTGTTCAGCGCGCGGCGCACTTCCGGCTTGTCGAACGGCGCCTGGCGGGTGTTGTAGGCCAGATAGCCGATGTTGAAGCCTTCCTGCTCCATCACGGTCAGGTCGGGATTGGCCTTCAGACCGGCGATGTCGGCGGGGTTCGGATAGGGGATGACGTCGCACTCGCCCGCCACCAGCTTCTGCTGGCGCACGCCCGGATCGACGGTGATGGCGAAGATCAGGTCGTCGATCGGCGGCTTGCCGCCGTTCCAGTAGTCGGCGAAGGCCTGGAAGCGGATCACCGCGTCCTGCTGGTAGTCGACCAGCATGAACGGGCCGGTGCCGACCGGCTGGGTGTTGAGCTTCTCGCGGGTGCCGGCGGCGTCGAGTTGGTCGGCATATTCCTTGGACACGATCGAGGCGAAGTCCATCGGGAAGGTGGCGAGCAGGGTGGCGTCGGGCCGGTTGAAGACGAACTTCACCGTGTGGTCGTCGACGCGCACGATCTCCTTGATCGAGGTGGCCATGCCGGTGGAGTTGAAATACTCCCAGGCGATGCCGGCGGTGTATTCGTACCACGGGCTCGACTTGTCGAGCTGGCGCTGGAACGAGAAGATGACGTCGTCGGCGTTGAACTCGCGCGTCGGCGTGAACCACGGCGTGGTGTGGAACTTGACGCCCTTGCGCAGGTGGAAGGTGACTTCCGAGCCGTCGGCGGACGGCTCCCAGCTCTCGGCCAGGCCCGGCTCGGTGTCGGTGGTGCCGGAGATGAACTCGATCAGCCGGTTGTAGATCGGGCGCGACGAGGCGTCGAAGCTGGTGCCCGATGTCCACGGCGCCGGGTCGAAGCCTTCGGGCGAGCCTTCGCTGCAATACACGAGCGTCTTTGCCTGGGCCGCGCCGGCGATGGCGAATGTCATCGCGGTGGCGGTCAAAAGCGCCTTCATCAGTTTCATGGTCGTTCTCCTCTTGTGACACCCCTCGGCCGGCGTCGTGCCTGGTCCCGTTCCGAAGACAGCGCTCCCATCCACGTCTTTCGGCTTTTGCCAGCCGATGCACGACGCGCCACGATCACGCCGCCGACCCTCCGCCACCGGGGGGAAATGGACGCGCGGCCGCATCTGGAGCCTTGAAGCTAGACGATAATGCAAACATAATGCAATGGAGATTTTTCAGACGCTGGAGACGCCGCGCCGAAGGCGGCGGCGTGGCGCGCCGGGATGCGCGCGCGAGCGGACAGACGGGGAGAACATGGCGCGGGAAGGCAACAGGCGCAACGCCACGGCCGCAACCGGCGGCACCAGGCGCAAGCGCGGTTTCGCCGCCGTCTACGAGGAGATGCGCGAGGACATATTGACGCTGCGCATCGCCCCCGGCAGCGCCATCGACGAGGTCGCGCTCGCCAGCCGATTCGGCCTGTCGCGGACGCCGGTGCGCGAGGCGCTGCTGATGCTGTCGCGCGAGGGGCTGGTGCAGTTCCTGCCCAGCCGCAGCGCCATCGTCGCCCCGCACTCGATGGGCAACGCCCATGAATATCTCGACACGCTGATGCTCTTGTCGCGCGCGGTGACGCGGCTGGCGGCCGAAGTGCGCCGGCCCGCCGACATCGAGCGGATCGAGGCGCGGGCCGCCGACTACGAAGCCACCCTGAATTCCAGCGATATCAATGACATCGATGCCGTCGTCGCCGCCGACCTCGCCTTTCACCGCGCCGTCTCCGTGGCGAGCGGCAACGGCTTCCTCGCCAATTTCTACAGCCTGACGCTGGACTACGGCCGGCGGATGCTGCTCCTGCACTACTATCCGCATTTCAACGCCGCCGAGGGCGCGGCCCGGATCGCCGACCATCGCGCCATGGCCGCGGCGATCGCCGCCGGCGACGGCGCCGCGGCGGAAGCCGTGGCGAGCCGCCACGTCATGGCCGAGCTCCAGATCATCCAGAGCTGGTTCGAGCCGGACGCCGGCCTGCGCTTCTCGCTCGACCCCTGATGCCTTCCCTTCGTCCCTTGCCTATACCCGGAGCCCAGCCATGATCGACCAGACGCTCGCCAGCCAACGCCAGTCCCGCCTGTTCGCCGCCATGGACGATGCCGGCATCGATGTCGCCGCCTTCGTCCCGGGGCCGAATTTCTACTTCCTGACCGGCGTGTATTTCGGGTTGATGGAACGGCCGACCATCCTTCTCGTCGCGCGCGACGGCAGGCGCCATTCGATCATCCCGGTGCTGGAAAAATCGCGCTGGCAGGCCGCCGCCCCCGATGTCGAGACCGTCTACTGGCAGGATTCCGACGGCTACCAGGACGCGTTCCGCGCGGTCGGCAAGACGATCGGAGCGGCCCGCATCGGCGTCGAGGGCCAGCGCATGCGCTTCTTCGAGGCGCAGGCGCTGCGCCAGCACTTCGCCGACGCCACCGTCGCCGACGCCCATGCCGCGGTCTCGCGCATGCGCCTGCACAAGGACGCCGGCGAGATCGCGGCGCTGTCGAAGGCCATCGCCATCAGCGAGGCGGCGCTCGCCGACGCCATCGCCCGCGCCGCGGCGGGCATGAGCGAGGCCGAGTTCCGCCAGATGCTGGTGAGCGCCATGCTCGAGCGCGGCGCCGACGGACCGTCCTTCCCGGCGATCGTGCTCTCCGGCGCGGCCTCGGCCGACCCGCACGGCACGCCGTCGCCGCAGCGCAGGCTCGAGAACGGCCAGCCGCTGCTGATCGATTTCGGCGCCGCCTGGGGCGGCTATGCCGCCGACATCACCCGCACCTTCTTCGTCGGCCGCGCCGCGCCGGAGCACCGCGCCGTCTACGAGGCGGTCAGGGGCGCCAACGCGCTCGGCCACGAGATCGCCAGGCCGGGCATGACCATGGACGAATACGACCGCCGCGTGACCCAGTCGATGCGCGCCGCCGGCTTCGCCGACCTCGTCGTCCACAAGACCGGCCACGGGCTCGGGCTCGAGGTCCACGAGGCGCCGCAGGTGATGGTCGGCAACATGCAGAAGATGGAGCCGGGCATCGTGTTCACGCTCGAGCCCGGCCTCTACCGCGGCGGCGACATCGGCGTGCGCATCGAGGACGACCTCGCCGTGACGGAGGAGGGCGCCCGTTCGCTGACGAGCTTCCCCCGCGAGCTGACGATCATCGGTTGATCCCCACCCCCGGAGGGGGAGGGGAGGGAGGCAAGAGGAGGCCGGCCGCTACGCCGCGAAATCGTCCGGCAGCAGCGCCGCCGGCAGGTTCTGGTAGCTGACCGGGCGCAGGAAGCGGCGGATCGCCATGGTGCCGACCGAGGTGGCGCCGAAATTGGTCGAGGCGGGGTAGGGGCCGCCATGCACCATCGCCTCGGACACCTCGACGCCGGTGGAGAAGCCGTTGGCCAGCACCCGGCCGGCCTTGCGCTCCAGCACCGGCATCAGCGCCTTGCCGAGCGCGACGTCGCCGTCGTCGAGTTGCAGCGTCATCGTCAACTGGCCCTCGAAGCTCTCGGCCAGCGCCGCCATGTCCTGCGCCGCCGCGACGCGCACGACGAGGCCGAGCGGGCCGAACACCTCGTGGCCGAGCGCGCGGTCGGCCATGAAGGCGGCGGCGGTCGTCTCGTAGAGGCCGGGCGCGGCGGCGCGGCCCTCGGCCCCGGCTTCATGGATCGTCCTGACGCCGTCATGGGAGGAAAACAGCGCCTTGCCGCGCCGGAAGGCGTCGGCGATGCCGTCGGTCAGCATGGTCTGCGGCGCGACCGCGGCAAGCGCCTCGGCCGCAGCCGCCACGAAGCGGTCGGCGTCGGGGCCGTCCGTCACCACGACGACGCCCGGATTGGTGCAGAACTGGCCGCAGCCCATGGTCAGCGATGCGGCCCACCCCTTGGCGATCTCCGCGCCGCGCGCGGCCAGCGCCCGCGGCAGCAGGAAGACCGGGTTGACGCTGCCGAGCTCGCCGAAGAAGGGAATCGGCTCCGGCCGCGCGGCGCAGAGGTCGAACAGCGCCCGGCCGGCGGCGAGCGAGCCGGTGAAGCCGACCGCCTTGATCGCCGGGTGCCTGACCAGCGCCTCGCCGGCGGCGCGGCCGTCGCTCTGGATCAGCGAGAAGACGCCGGCGGGCATGCCGGTCTTTCCGATCGCGGCGTGGATCGCCTCGGCGACGATCTCGCCGGTGCCGGGATGGGCCGGATGGCCCTTGACCACCACCGGGCAGCCGGCCGCCAGCGCCGAAGCGGTGTCGCCGCCGGCGGTGGAGAACGCCAGCGGGAAGTTCGACGCGCCGAACACGGCGACCGGGCCGAGCGGGCGCTGGATCAGCCGGATTTCCGGGCGCGGCAGCGGCTTGCGCTCGGGCAGGGCCTCGTCGATCCGCCGGTCGAGATAGGCCCCGGCCAGGATGTGCGACGCGAACAGCCGCAACTGGCCGGTGGTGCGGCCGCGCTCGCCCTCGATCCGCACCGCCGGCAGCCCGCTTTCCTGGGTGGCGATTTCGGTGATCGCGTCGGCGCGCGCCTCGATCTCGTCGGCGATGGCGTTCAGGAACGCGGCGCGCTCGGCCCGGCTCGTGTAGCCGTAGACGGCGAACGCCTCGTGCGCCGCCTCGGCCGCCGCCGCGACATGGCCGGCCGTGCCGACCGCGAAGGCGTGCGACGGGCCGGAGGCCGGCGAGGAGCGGAAGGTGGCTTCGCCGGCGACCCATTCGCCCGCGATCAGATGCTTGCCGTGCGGCGTGAAGGACATGGTCGGATTCCCTGGCTATGATGAATCGAGGCTATGATGAAACGGGGCTATGATGAACGGAGGGCTCGCGGCGGCCCGCCGCCCCGGACGGGGTCCGCTTGGGCTTGCATATATTCTCCAATCTTGCATACAGAACGTATGCAAGATTTCAACCCCGTCGGCCGTCACCTTGCGGCAGGCGGGCAAAGAACCGACGGGAGAAACCATGAGCGGCACGACCACACTGAGCTTCGAGGCGCTGACCGGCCTGATCCGCGAGATATTCCTCAAGGCCGGCCTGTCGCCGCTGGCGGCCGGCTCGCTCGCCGCCACCATCGCCGCCGGCGAACGCGACGGCGCCAAATCGCACGGCGTCTACCGCGTCGAGGGCTGCCTGCGCACGGTCAAGGCCGGCAAGGTGACGCCCGACGCGGTGCCGGCGATCGAGGACGACGGCGCGTCCGGCATCATCCGCGTCGACGCGATGAACGGCTTTTCCGGCCCGGCCTTCGAGGCCGGCGCGCCGCTGGTCGCGGAACGCGCCAGGAAGCTCGGCGTCGCGGCGCTGGTCATCAACCGCTGCACCCATTTCTCGGCGCTGTGGCCGGAGATCGAGACCCTGACCGGGATGGGCGTCGCCGCGCTGGCCATGTGCCCGTCCTACGCCACCGTCGCGCCGACCGGCGGCACGAAGCCGCTGCTCGGCACCAACCCGATCGCCTTCGGCTGGCCGCGCCCGGGGACCGATCCTTACGTCTTCGACTTCGCCACCAGCGTCGCCGCGCGCGGCGAGATCGAGCTCTACCGCCGCGCCGGCAAGGAGCTGCCGCAGGGCTGGGCGCTGGACGCGGCCGGCCGGCCGACCACCGACCCCGCCGAGGCGCTGGCCGGCGCGATGCTGCCCTTCGGCGGCCACAAGGGCTCGGCCATCTCGACCATGGTCGAGCTGCTGGCGGCGGCGATGATCGGCGACCTGAACAGCGCCGAGGCGCTCGACCATCTCGGCACCACCGCCCTTGCCCCGCATCACGGCGAGCTGGTGCTCGCCTTCAGCCCGGAACGCTTCTCGGCCGGCCGGCCGGGCGACCCGTTCGCGCGGGCCGAGGCGCTGTTCGAGGCCATCGCCGGCCAGGGCGCGCGCCTGCCGGGCAGCCGCCGCTTCGCCGCCAGGGCGCGCGCCGCCGCCGAGGGCATCGCGCTCACGGCCGACGAGATGGCGCTCTTGGAACGGCTGCGCGCCGAAGGGCTGGAGGCCGTCGCGCTGCCGTGACGAAGGGCGCGCGCCCGCGCGACGCCGGGCAATTCCGTCCGGCCGCGAAATGCTCTGGAGCGGCGGACGCCCGGATAAATCCGGGCTGCCGCTCTATCGGTTTGTTTTGCCGCATTTATGCGACGTCAGGCGATTCCGCCTGACTGCAAAATGCTCTAGCATCGGCCTTTCGCAACAGGTTTCGCCGCAGGATGGCCCCCATGAGCAAGCCGAAAGCCGGGTTCCCCGACCCGATCAAGCCGATCCGGATCACCGTCGGCGGCAGGAAGCGCGCATTCGACATCGACGACCCCGAAGTGCCGGACTGGATCGCGGACAGCGAACTGTCCGCGGGGGGCTATCCCCATGGCGAGCGGATGAAGAAGAAGGACTACGCGGCGCGGCTAGAGCTTCACCAGATCGAGCTGGTCAAGCTGCAATCCTGGCTCCAGAAGACCGGCGAGCGGGTGATGGTGCTGTTCGAGGGCCGCGACGCCGCCGGCAAGGGCGGCACCATCTTCGTCACCCGCCAGTACATGAACCCGCGCACCGCCCGCAACGTCGCCCTGACCAAGCCGACCGAGACCGAGCGCGGCCAGTGGTATTTCCAGCGCTATGTCGCGCATTTCCCCACCGCCGGCGAGTTCGTCACCTTTGACCGTTCATGGTACAACCGCGCCGGCGTCGAGCCGGTGATGGGCTTCTGCACGCCCGCGCAGAACGAGCTGTTCCTCGAGGAGGCGCCGCATTTCGAGAAGGGCGTCGTCGCAGACGGCATCCGCTTCTACAAGTTCTGGCTGGCCATCGGCCAGGAAACCCAGTTGAAGCGCTTCCACGACCGCCGCCACAGCCGGCTGAAGAACTGGAAGTTCTCGCCGGTCGACGTCGCCGGCATCGAGAAATGGGACGCCTACACCGAGGCGCGCGACAGGATGTTCGAGCGCACCCATAGCGCGCACGCGCCATGGACCGTGGTGCTGGCCAACGACAAGCGCCGCGCCCGGCTCGCCGTCATCCGGCGGCTGCTGATGACCATCCCCTATGACGGCCGCGACGCCGGCGCGATCGGCGAGGAAGACGCCGCGATCATCTCCGAGCCGAGCGAGACGATCCGCTGAGCCCCGACGCCGCTGAGCCCCGGCCTCAGCGGATCAGCGACACGTTCCTGTGGCCCATGGCGTTGAGGAGGAGCCGCACGACGAGCAGCACCGCCATGATCGTGGCGATGATGCAGACCGAGAACGCCGCGGCCTGGTTGGTGGCGCCGCGATCCTGGAGATAGAGCACGGACACGGCCGCGACCTGCGTGTTGGGCGTGATCAGGAAGATCACCGCCGACAGCGTCACCATCGAGCGCATGAAGAAGAACACCGCGATGCCGACCAGCGTCGGGAACAGCAGCGGCAGCGTCACCTTGGCGAAGGTCTGCGCCCGGCTGCCGCCGAGCGTGGCGGAGGCCTCGTCGAAGCGGCCGCTGATCTGCTTCATCGAGGTGCCGGAGATCAGGAAGCCGTGGGCGTGGTAGTAGTAGACGTTGGCGATGGCGATGATGGGAAGCGTGCCGTAGATGGCGTAGACCGGGTTCAGCGGGTTGTTGAAGGCGAGAATGTAGCCGAGGCCGAGCACCATGCCCGGCACCGCCGCCGGCAGGATCGACAGGAAGTAGAGCGCGCGCGCCGCCGGCGACGGGAACTTCTCGATCACATAGGCGGCGGCCGTGACCGCGGCGACGCCGATTGCGGCCGCCATCACCGAGACGTAGATCGAGTTCCACAGCGGCTGGATGCCGTTCTGCACGTCGAAGGCGTAGTGGCGCAGCGAGAACGTCATCCGGTAGGGCCACAGATGGACGAACGAGGCATAGACGACGACCGCCACGATCGACAGGATCGCCGCCGAGATCAGCGCCGCCACGGCAAGCAGCGCCAGGTCGCGCCGCCGGTCCTTCTGCGGCACCAGCGGCTTCGACTGCTCGTTGATCAGCGAGAACTGCTTGGCGCTGACGCGCTTCTCGACGATGGCCGCCAGCGCCGCCGGAATGAGCAGCACCATGCCGATGACCGTGCCCATCTCGAAATTGGCCTGGCCGATGACCTGGTTGTAGACCTCCGACGCCAGCACCGTGTAGTCGCCGCCGATGACCATCGGGTTGCCGAAATCGGTGATGACCAGCGTGAAGCAGACGAAGATCGCCGCCGCGAGGCCGTAGCGGGTGGCCGGCAGCGTCACCGTGCGGAAGGCGCGCCACTTCGAGGCGCCCAGCATCTCCGCGCTCTCGTAGATGCGGGCGTCGGCGACGGCGAGCGCCGCCGACAGGATCAGGAAGGCATAGGGGAAGACGTAGAGCACCGAGGCGATGACGATGCCCCAGTAGCCGTAAAGGTCGATGCCGAGGCCGAAGGTGCGGTTGATCAGGCCGTTGCGGCCGAACAGCAGCACCAGCCCCTGCGCCTGCACCAGCGACGGCGCGAACAGCGGCAGCACCGCGATCAGCCGGAACAGGTTGCGCAGCGGCATGGTCGAGCGCTGCACGGCATAGGCGAAGGCATAGGCGAGGACGATGGCGAGGGCGGCGCTGAGGAAGGTGACGGCGAACGAGTTCCAGGTGATGCGCAGGAAGCGCTCGTTGCCGAGCATGACCGCGTAGTTGGCCAGCCCGAAGCCGTCTGGCGTCGAGAACGAGCGGCCGAGGATGTGCGCCAGCGGAAAGAGCACGAACAGAGCGAGCGGGATGCCGACGACGACCGCGGGCAGCATCCGCGCCGCGCCGCCGCGCGTCCTGTTGCGGCGGCCGGTCGCGACCGCCCGGTCTGCGGCCGAGACGGTCATTCGAGCACTTTGACGGTTTCGGGCGGCAGCTCGATGACGATGTGCGGAGCCGCCGCGAGGTCCTTGAAGGCGTGTCCGGGGATTTCGGCGACGATATCGCCGTCCGCGCCCTCGACGCCGAGCACGAGATGGGCGAGGTTGCCGAGATAGATGATGTTGCGCAGCTTCGCCGGCAGGAAGCCCGGCCCGGACTGCGTGCCGCCGGCATGCAGCCGCACGTCCTCGGGGCGGATGCCTATCAGCCTGGCGCCCTGCCGCTCCGGCGGCAGCGCGATCGCCCGGCCGGCGAAGGCGCCGTCGCGCAGCGGCAGCACGTTCATGCGGCCGATGAACTCGGCGACGAATTTCGAGGCCGGCCGGTCGTAGAGCTCGCGCGCGGTGCCGACCTGGGCGATGCGGCCGGTGTCCATGACCACGATGCGGTCGGCCATGGTCAGCGCCTCCTCCTGGTCGTGCGTGACCATGATGGTGGTGATGCCGAGCCGCTTCTGGAGGTCGCGGATCTCGAGGCGCAGGCTCTCGCGCACTTTGGCGTCGAGCGCCGACAGCGGCTCGTCGAGCAGGAGCAGGTCGGGGTCGGGCGCCAGCGCCCGCGCCAGCGCCACGCGCTGCTGCTGGCCGCCGGAAAGCTGCGACGGCAGCTTGTGGGCGTGGTCGGAGAGCGCGACGATGCGCAGCATCTCGGCCGCGCGCGCCTCGATCTCGGCCCGCGGCCGGCGGCGGCATTCGAGCCCGTAGCCGACATTGCGCGCCGCCGTCATGTTGGGGAACAGCGAATAGGACTGGAAGACGACGCCGAAATTGCGGTTGCGCGCCGGCGTCTCGGACAGGTCGCGGCCTTCGAGCATGACCGTGCCTTCCTCGGCCAGCTCAAGCCCGGCAACGATGCGCAGCAGCGTGGTCTTGCCGCAGCCCGACGGCCCGAGAAAGCAGATGAACTCGCCGCGTTCGATCGTCAGCGAGATGTCGTCGAGCGCGATCGTCGAGCCGAAGCGCTTCGTTACATGGGTCAGAGCGAGCGTCACACCATTTTCCCGGAGGCTGCCTGTAAGTAAAAGCCGGGCGCGGCGGGAATGCCGCACCCGGCAGGTTGGGACGAGGCCCCGGCTAGCGTTCCAGCTCGCGCTGCCAGCGCTCCAGCACGGCGGCGCGGTTCTCGGCCGACCAGGCGAAGTCCATGTTCCACATCACCGAGGCGATGTCCTCGGGCAGGCCGGCCTTCTTGAACTTCTCCGGCATCGCGCCGCCCTTGGCGGTGACGATTTCCTTCCAGTTGTAGTACTCGTTGACCGCGTTCTCGGACACGGTCCAGTCGAGGAAGCGCTTGGCGGCATCCTTGTTCTTGGAGCCGGCCATCAGCGCGTTGGCCTCGAGCTCGTTGCCGGCGCCCTCGGCCGGGATGACCATGGTGATCGGATAGCCCTCGTCGACGTTCTTGATCGCGCGCAGCGCGAACGAGGCGCCGACGGCGAACTCGCCCTCGCTCGCCGCGTTGCACGGGCGCGAGCCGCTCTTGATGTACTGGGAGATGTTGGCGTCGAGATCCTTCAGGTACTGCCAGCCCTTTTCCTCGCCCATCATCTGGATGATCGAGGCGATCATCAGATAGCCGGTGCCGGAGGAGGCGGGGTTGGGCATCACCACCTCGCCCTTGTAGACCGGGTTGAGCAGGTCGGCCCAGGAGGTCGGCATCGGCAGGTTCTTGGCGGCGATGACCTCGTTGTTGACGCAGAACGCGGCCATGTAGCCGGTGGTGGCGAACCACTTGCCGTCCTTGTCGCGGAACTGCTCGGCGATGCGCTCGATGCCGGCCGGCTGGTAGGCCTCGAGCAGCGCGCCGATGCGCGGGTCAATCATCGAGGTGACGGCCCAGCCCCAGACCACGTCGTGCTGCGGGTTGGACGCCTCGGCCAGGATGCGGGCGTGCAGGTCGCCCGTCGACAGGCGCAGCACGTTGACGTCGAGGTCGGGCATGTCGGCCTTGGCCCGGTCGAGGAAGGCGGCGATCTCGTCTTCCTCGTAGGAGGTGTAGACGGTGATGGCGTCGGCATGAGCGGCGGAAAGGCCGATGGCCGTGGAGAAGGCCAGCCCCGCCAGCGCCGCGCGCACCATGCTGCGGGGGGATGTCGTGATGTCGGTCATGAGTGGCTCCCTGTACCCCTGTTGTTTCCCGGACGTCCCTTGGGGGACGCCGGCCTTCTCCCGTTTTCCGGTAACGGTTTTATGACACTCTATATCACGCGGGGGAAGCCGGGCGACGCGCAAAATCCGACATCGATGTCGGCGACGGGCAAGCGGGCCGCTTCCTCACCCCTTGGACAGGGCGACGACGGGATCGAGCTGCGAGGCGCTGCGCGCCGGCAGGAAGCCGAAGCCGACGCCGATCAGGCTGGAGCAGAGCACGGCGGCGACGATCGAGGCGGTCGAATAGACCAGGCTGAACGAGGAGCCGAAGGCGGCGAAGACGACGCCGAAGGCGAGCGCGGCGGCGACGCCGAGGATGCCGCCGATCAGGCACACCAGCACCGCCTCGATCAGGAACTGCTGCATGATGTCGGACTGGCGCGCGCCGACCGCCATCCTGACCCCGATCTCGGACACGCGCTCCGAGACCGAGACCAGCATGATGTTCATGACGCCGATGCCGCCGACGACGAGCGAGATGATGGCGATGGCCGAGATCAGGACCCGCATGGTCTGGGTGGTCGAGGTGATGGTCTGGCGGATGTCGTCGGTGTTGACGATGAAGAAGTCCTTGACCCCGTGGCGGCGGGTGAGGAAATCGGTGACCGCCTGCTCGGCGAGGCCGGTGTCGACGTCGTCGGCGACCTTGACCGTGATCGAGCGCAGCGACATCGAGCCGAGGAAGCGCGCCTGCACCGTGGTGTAGGGCGCGTGGATGGTCAGGCTCTGGCCGCCGCCGCCCGGCCCGCCCTGGCTCGCCCGGGCGACGCCGACGACGCGCAGCGGCACCGAGCCGACGAGCACGGTCTGGCCGAGCGGGCTGACGGAAGCGTCGGGGAACAGCGCGTTGCGGGTGTTCTCGTCGATCACCGCGTCCTGCGCCATCGCCCGCACGGCCTCGGCGTCGAAGAAGCGGCCGGCGAGCAGCGTGGTGCCGGTGGCCTCGAAATACTGCTCGCCGACGCCGCTGACCTGGGCGTTGGCCTCGATGGCGCCGTAGCGCGCCGTGCCGGAGGTCTGCACCGTCGGCGTCACCGCCGCGACGTAAGGCTGCCGCGCCAGCGCCTCGGCGTCGTCGACCACCAGCGTGGTGATGCGGCCAGAGCGCGTGTCGCCGAAGCTGGTGCCGGCGAAGATTTGCAGCGTGTTGGTGCCGAGGTTGGAGATGTTGGCCAGCACCCGTCGGCTGGAGCCCTCGCCGAGCGCCACCACCGACACGACCGAGGCGATGCCGATGACGATGCCGAGCATGGTCAGGAAGGTTCTCAGCCGGTGGGCGGCCATCGCCACCAGCGCCATGCGGAACGATTCGCGGAAGCGGTTGGCGAGGCCGGCGAGCGCGCCCTGCCGGCCGCCGTCGGCGGCGACGTCGGGAAGCGGCGCGCTCCCGGCGGCCGCGTCCTTCCTCTCGTCGGACACGATGACGCCGTCGCTGATCTCGATGATGCGGTCGGCGCGCGAGGCGATCTTGGCGTCGTGGGTGACGATGACCACGGTGCGGCCCTCGGCGTGCAGCTCGTCGAGGATGCGCAGCACCTCCTCGCCGCTGCGGCTGTCGAGCGCGCCGGTCGGCTCGTCGGCGAGGATGATGTGGGCGTCGTTCATCAGCGCCCGGGCGATGGAGACGCGCTGCTGCTGGCCGCCGGAGAGCTGGCCGGGCCGGTGGTGGGTGCGGTCGCTCATGCCGAGCCGGTCGAGAATGGCGGCGGCGCGCGCCCGCCGCGTCGCCGGCGTGCGCCCGGCATAGACGGCCGGGATCTCGACATTGGCCAGCGCCGACAGGTCGCCGAGCAGGTTGTAGCGCTGGAAGATGAAGCCGAACCGCTCGCGCCGGAGCGCGGCCCGCTCGTCGGCGTCGAGCTCCGCCGTCTCGCGGCAGGCGATGCGGTAGCTGCCCGCGGTCGGACGGTCGAGGCAGCCGATGATGTTCATCAGCGTCGACTTGCCCGAGCCGGACGCGCCGACGATCGCCACCATCTCGCCGGCCTCGATCTCGAGGTCGACGTCCCTGAGCACGGCGATGGTGCCTTCGCCGGAAGGAAACTCGCGCCTTATGTCCTTCAGCGCGATCAGCGGCGGCGCCATCGTCACAGCCCCATCGGGCCGAAGCGGCGGCCGGAGCCGCCGCCGGACGCGCCGCCGGACGCCGCCTGGCCGGTGACGACGACGTCGCCCTCGGACAGCCCCTCGGCCACCTCGGCCGTGACCTTGTCGTTCAGGCCGATCCTGACCTTGCGCCGCTCGATCCGGCCGTCGGCGCCGAGCACGCGCACGCCGTAGCGGCCGTCGGCGTCGCGCTGGCCGAGCGCGGCTGCCGGGACGGTCAGGACGCCGGCGGCGCGGCCGAGCACGATGTGGACCTGCGCGGTCATGTAGGTGCGCAGCCGCCCCTCGGGATTGGGGACGTCGAAGACGCCGTTATAATAGATCGCCCCGGTCGAGGACGACGACGAGGCGGAAGCCGCCGTGGCGATGGAGCTGTCGGAGCGGATCGATTCCGGCGCCGGCTCGATCGATTGCAGCACCGCCTCGTAGCGCCGCTCAGGCTCGCCGAGGATGGTGAACCACAGGTCCTGGCCCTGGCGCACGCTGACGACGTCGGCCTCGGAGATTTCGGCCCGCACCGTCATGGTGTCGAGCTGGCCGAGGATGACGATGGTCGGCGTCGACTGGTTGGCGTTGACCGTCTGCCCCTCCTGGCTGACGACCGACAGCACGGTGCCGTCGATCGGGGCGGTGATGCGGGTATAGCCGAGATTGGCCTCGGCCGTGCGGATGCCGACCTCGGCCTGCGCGATCTGGGCGTCGAGCGCCTCGATCTGGGCGCTGGCGGCGGTGACGGCGGCCGCCGCGGTGTCGTATTCGGCCTGCGAGACGGCGCGGCGCGCCAGCATCTGGCGATAGCGCTCCAGCGTCTGCTCGTTCAGCGCCAGCGTCACCTCGCGCTCACGCCGCTGCGCCCGGGTGGTGGCCAGCGCCGCCTCGGCGATCTTGAGCGCGTTTTCCTGCGTCACCGAATCGATCTCGGCGATCAGGTCGCCGGTCTTGACCTCCTGGCCGAGCGCGACCGCGACCGAGGTGATGCGGCCGGAGACCTGCGCGCCGACCGCGACCAGCCGCGACGGCTTCAGGATGCCGCTCGCCAGCACCGTCTCCTCGACGTCGCCGCGCGCCACCTTCGCCGTCAGCAGCGCCGGCGGCTGGGTGGTGAAATAATGCTGCCAGGCATAGTAGCCGCCGGCCCCGGCCAGGGCGAGCGCAAGCAGCGCCGCGACGATCCGCAACGGCCTACGCAAACCGGGTGCCTCTCGGCCGGGAGGTGGTCGGTGTCGTCGTCATGTTCTTCTCCTGTCGGCCGCCGGAGGGCGCGCCGCGCACCATGCCTTGATAGCGGCAAACATGGTCGCATCATGTCGGCTCGCCTGTTTGCAGACACCCCATATAGACAAGGGCTTGCCGCACCGCCACATCGAGCTCGGCGCGCGGCTCCGGCCCGATCAGCGCCACCAGCCGCGCATTGTCGAAGCGCATCGGATGACGCCAGAACGGCGCGATCTCCGCCGCCTCGCGCGCGAAGCCGCCGAAGGGCGCCGCAAGCCGCATCAGCCACCACGGAAACCGCCATTCGGGCAGGTCGCGGCCGACGACGCGGGCGAGCGCATCGGTCAGCATCGTGCCGCTCGCGTCGTAGAGCCCTTCGAACTGGAGGCGCTCGAACGGGGCGAGGCGCCGCTCGATGTCGATCAGCCGCGCGAACGCCTCGGCCAGGTCGGGAAGGTAGGCCCAGCTATGGCCGCCGCCCCGCGTCAGCCGCACGATGCGCCGCACCGGCCGGCCGCGCGCCACCATCGCCTGCGTGAACCAGCTCGAGCGCGCGCCGGGACCGAAGAAATCGCCGGCGCGCAGGATGAGCGACGGCACCTCGGGCGCCGCCCGCTCCAGCCGCCGCTCCATCTCGACCCGGATCGCGCCCTTGCGGCTTGCCGGCCGTTGCGGCGTCGTCTCGTCGACCAGCGGCGCAAGCGCCGGATCGTAGTTGTAGACCGTGCCCGGCAGCACGACGCGGGCGGCGCGGCCGCCGGGGTTGGCGGCGCGGGCGGCGGCGATGGTGTTGTCGAGCATCGGCAGCGCCAGCGTCTGCCAGTTGCGGTAGCCGGGCGGGTTGACGGCGTGGACGACGACCGCGACGCCGGCCGCGGCGCGAGCGACGTCGCCGCCGTTCATGGCGTCGCCGGCCAGCCATCGCAGCGGCGCCGGGTTTTCGCGGGCGGCCTTGCCGACATCGCGCGCCATGGCGCGCACCTGCCAGCCATGGCGCAGCAGGGCGTCGGCGACGGCGCCGCCGACGCCGCCGCTGGCGCCGAGAACGAGGGCTGTCCTTGAAGTGTCCATAGGAGTGTCCATCGCGGCGTCCTTTCGCGGGTTTCTGGCGATGGCCGCATCATGCATCCGGCTTGCCTGCAAGATAATTGCAAGAAATCCGCCATCTGCTAGTAACTTTCCTATGAGTGACAGACTTTCCTGGGACGATCAGCGCGCCTTCCTCGCCGTGCTGGAGGAGGGCAGCCTTTCCGGCGCGGCGCGGCGGCTCGGCCTGTCGCACGCCACGGTGCGCGGCCGCATCGAGGCGCTGGAAGCCGCGCTCGGCGCGACGCTGTTCACGCGCTCGGTCAACGGCCTGACCCCGACCGACAGCGCCCGGGCGCTGCGCGACCCGGCGCGCCGGATGGCGCTCGCCTCGGAGCAGTTCGTGCGCCAGGCGGCGGCCGCGCCGGGCGAAGCCGCCGGCATCGTCCGCCTCAGCGTGCCCGAGCTGATGGGGGTGGAGGTGATCCCGCCGATGCTGGCCGGCCTGCGCGCGGCCCACCCGGCGATCCATGTCGAGCTGGTGCTGAGCAATGTTCCTGCCGACCTGCTGTCGCAGGAGGTCGACGTCGCGGTCAGGATGATCGCGCCGGCGCAAGGGGCGCTGGTGGCGAGGAAGGTCGCCGCCATCCCGCTCGGCCTGTTCGCCGCGCCCGCCTATCTCGAACGGCGCGGCGCGCCGCGCACGCCCGACGACCTCGCCCTGCACGACCTGATCGGCCCGGACCGCAACCGCAGCGACCTCGCGCTGGCCGAGCGGTTCGGCCCGCTGTTCCGCCGCGACAGGCTGGTGCTGCGCACCGACAGCCACCCCGCCCAGCTCGCCGCCGCGCGCGCCGGCCTCGGCATCGCCGTGGCGCAGATCCCGGTCGGCCAGCGCGATCCCCGCCTGCGCCATGTCCTGCCGGACCTCGTCATCGCCACGCTCGACACCTGGATCGTCACCCACGAGGATCTGCGCCGCGTGCCGAGGGTGCGGGCGGTGTTCGATCTGCTGGCCGCCGCCTTCGCCCGCATCGGCCGCTGACGGCTGACGCGCCGGCAAGCGCCGTTTTTCCAACAATGGCGGCACGATCGCGCAAGGTCGGGCCCCGTCGAAGGCAGGGCAAATGCCAACCCCCTGAACGAATTCGGCTTCCGGCTTTCTTGGCCGCGACGCCGGCCGGAGAAAACCATGCTTGCGGCACGGCTTCCACCCGGCGCGATGTTCCGCCGAACCGAGCAACGGCGCAATTGCGCGCCGCTTTCCGGCCCAATCCCGATTGACATCGTAGATTTTATACAACAGAGTTGAAATCAACAGCCGACCAAACAGGCGCGCGCCCCGAAAAAGGGGCGACGGGAACATCGAGGACCGACGCCGGGACCGGCTCCACCGGGACTGCGCGGAGAGGACAGGGGACTGGCCATGCAGCAAGCCGCGACGGCGGAGCCGAAACCGTTCGCCCTGTGGCGCGGGATCGTCTGGCTTTCGGAAAAGCTCCTCGTCATGGAGCGGCGCGTCGTCGCCTTCATGATGTTCCTGCTGACCGGGGCGATCCTGCTCAACGTCGCGACGCGCTATACCGGCCGGCCGATCTACTGGATCGACGAGTTCGCGGTCTACTGCATGGTGTGGCTGACCTTCTTCGGCGCCTCGGTGATGACGCGGCTCCGGCTCGACTTCGCCGTGACCATGCTGACGGAGCGGCTGTCCGAGCGCACGGCGGCTGTCGCCCGGGTCGCCGCGACGCTGATGGTCATCCTGTTCGGCGTCTCGATGGCGGCGATGTGCTGGCTGTGGCTCGACCCCGTCGGCATCATGAAAGCGGGCTTCAACGCCAAGCAATACGCCACCGGCACCTTCAACTTCGTCTACACCGAGCGCACCCAGACGCTGAACTGGCCGACCTGGGTCCTCTACATGATCCTGCC
>JBDHTD010000023.1:0-52470 GCA_039808485.1 Aquamicrobium sp.
AGGGCGGGCCAGGTCGCGCGCCGGGCTGGTTGCCGGCGCGCTCGGCCTCGTCGTGCTCGCGGCCGCGGCCGGCGGCTATTTCTGGTGGAGCGGCGGCAACGGCTCCGGCCCGGCGACGCCGGCGGCGGAACCTGCCGCCACCACCGCCGAGGAGATGGCGCCGCCGCCGCCGGTGGAGCAGGCCACTGACCAGCCCGCCGCGCGGACCGCGCCGGAGGAGGCCGCGGCCGCGCCGGAGACCCCGCCCGCCCAGCCGGCGGCGGCCGAGCCGCAGGAGAAATTCACCCAGCGCCTGATGTCCGACGGCAGCGAGGTCGACGAAGGACCGTCCGGCGGCCGGCCCGGCATCGGCGAGGGGACTTCCGTCGCCGCCGCCGTCCAGCCGGCGGCGACCCCGGCTCAGCCCTCGGCCCCGACCGCGACCCCGGCGACGCCGGAGCCGGGCGAGAATGCCGCCGCCCCGGCGGAAAGCGCCGGGCAGCCGGCCGCCGTGGAGCCGCAGCAGCCGGCCCCCGCCCCAACCCAGCCCCCGGCCGCGCAGCAGTCCGCCGCCGTCGTCGTCGGCCAGAAGGCGATCTTCTACGAGGAGCGCACCAGCGCCGCCGAAGGCTCGGCCGAGGTCGGCTCCATCGCCTGGTCGCTGGTGCAGGAATCGCCCGGCGGCGACCTGCCGCCCGAGCCCGCCATCCGCGCCGAGGCGACGATACCGGGCAAGGACGTGCAATTGCGCATGACCATCCGCCGCAACGGCGACAAGACCCTGCCGGCGAGCCATATCGTCGAGATGATCTTCCTGACGCCGGAAGGCTTCGACGGCGGCTCGATCGCCAACGTCTCGCGCATCGCCTTCAAGGATACGGAACAGGCGCCGGGCAACCCGCTGATCGGCATCCCGGCCAAGATCGCGGATGGCTTCTTTCTGATCGCGCTCAGTGACGCGCCGGCCGAAACCAGCGCCAACCTCGCCCTTCTCCAGCGCCAGAACTGGCTCGACATTCCGATCGTCTACCAGTCGGGCCGCCGGGCGCTGCTGTCGATGGAAAAGGGCATCCCCGGGGAGCGGGTGTTCGGGGAGGCGCTGAAGGCGTGGAGCGAGGCGGGAAGCGGCTGAGCGGGCGCGCCCGCGCTCTTCTCCATACGTCACCGCGCGGCGGCTCGCCCGGACCGCGCATTAACAGCGCCTTAATCGTATTGCTTCATTTTTCTTCGAAGTATTGCGTAAGAGTGCTGGGGCAATGTCGTTCACCGTAACCCGCGCCTATATGCGCGGCCGTCTCCTCTTCATCATGACGGGCTTTCTGCTTGCCATCATGGTCGGCGCCAGCCTCATCAGTTGGCAGGCCGGGCAGGCGCGCAGCAATGTCGCGTTCGGCGCGGTGCTCGACGCGATGAGCCAGGCGACCAGCGACGTCATCCATCACGCACTGATGCTCGACCAGATCCGGCTGAAGGGCGAGCTGGTCCGCGCCAGGGCGAAGGCGGCGCTGCGCGGCGGCGAAAACGTCGGGCCGCTCGGATTGCAGGGCGCCGGCGCCGATGCGGAAGACATCGAGGTCGCCGCTGTCCAGACGCGGTCCGACCTGCGCGCCGCGGTGGCGCGGCTGGAGCATTCATATCGCGCGTTCGGGGTCGTCGCCGACGGCGACGTCCAGACCGGCGAGAGCCGGCGCGTCGCGCAGCGGGCCGCGGGCGGGGCCGATGCGGCGGTGGCCGACCATGCCGACGGCTATTTCCTTTCGCTTCTCGGCGAGGTCGAGGGCATGCAGGTGCCGGCGCCGCTGCTGCGGATCTGGCGCGGCGAGGCCGGTTCCGGCGCGCTGCGGAACGACGTCCAGGAGGTCATCACGCTGGGCAACCGGCTCGACCTGTTCCAGGATCATTCCTCCAAGGTGGCGCAGCGGGTCTTCGCCAGCCTGCATGAGCTGGCCGACGAACGCGTCCGTCCCAATCTCGACGCCACCGCAGCCGGGCTGCGCGGCGACATGATCGAGAGCTACGACCGGCTGCGCGGCATCCTGATCGCCATCGGCGTCGTCATCTTCCTGGTCGGCGTGACGACGACGCTGTCGATCTTCGTGCCGATGATGCGCAACGTCGCCAAGGCGCAGGACGACCTCAAGGCCGCCAACGCCTCGATCGAGGCGGCGCGGGTCAAGGCCGAGTCGGCCGACCGGGCGAAATCCGAGTTCCTCGCCAATATGAGCCATGAAATCCGGACGCCGATGAACGGCGTCCTCGGCATGGCCGAGCTTCTGATGCGCACCGATCTCGATTCCCGCCAGCGCACCTTCGCCGACGTGATCCTGAAATCGGGCAACGCGCTCCTGACCATCATCAACGACATCCTCGATTTCTCCAAGATCGACGCCGGGCAGTTGAGCCTCGACCCGGCGCCCTTCCGCCTTGCCGAGGCGATAGAGGACGTGGCGACGCTGGTCTCGTCGCGCGTGGTGGAGAAGGACCTCGAGCTGATCGTGCGGGTCGATCCGGCGCTGCCTCCGGTCGTCGTCGGCGATGTCGGCCGCATCCGCCAGATCGTCACCAATCTCGTCGGCAACGGCGTCAAGTTCACCGAACGCGGCCATGTGCTGGTCGATGTCGAGGGCCGGATCGTGGATGGCGTGGCCCATGTCACCTTCCGGGTCGAGGACACCGGCATCGGCATCCCCGAGGCGATGCTGGAAAAGGTGTTCGACAAGTTCAGCCAGGTCGATTCGTCCTCGACGCGCCGCCACGAGGGCACCGGCCTCGGCCTCGCCATCGCCTCGCGCCTGGTTTCGCTGATGGGCGGCGAGATGGGCGTCGAAAGCAGGCTCGGCAAGGGCTCGAAATTCTGGTTCTCGGTGCCGCTGCCGGTGCATGAGGACATGGAGCCGGCGAAGCCGGTTCCGGTCGACGTCACCGGCGCGCGCGTCCTCGTCATCGACGACAACGCCATCAACCGCGCCATCCTGCTCGAACAGCTCAGAAGCTGGAACTTCGATTGCGCGGCGGCAGAAGACGGCGAGGTCGGCCTCGCCTTCCTCGATCGGGCGCGGGAGCTGAACGCCAGCGTCGACTGCATCATCCTCGACTACCAGATGCCCGGCATCAACGGAGTCGAGGTCGCCCGGCGCGTCGCCACCGATCCGGCGACGGCGCATATCCCGGTGCTTCTGCTGACATCGGTCGACCAGGCCGTGACCGCGCCCGTCGGCGTCAAGACCGGCATCAGCGCCCACCTGAACAAGCCGGCGCGGTCCTCGGTGCTGCTCGAGACGCTGGTCTCGATCATGCAGGCCGCGCGCGCCGCGCATGGCCCGGCGCAGGCCCATCCGGCGGCCGATGCCCCGCCGCTCCGCAGCCACGCCGAGGAAAAGCCGTCGCCGGCCGCCGCCCCGCCGCCAATCGTCGCCCCTGCCGCCGGTCGGCAGCGTCCGCTCGACGTTCTCGTCGCCGAGGACAACGAGGTCAACCAGCTCGTGTTCAGCCAGATCCTCGACGGCCTCGGTCTCAGCTACCGCATCGCCTCCAACGGCCGCATCGCGACCGAGTTTCACCGCATGCACCGGCCGCGGCTGATCCTGATGGACGTGTCGATGCCGGAGATGAACGGCTACGAGGCCGCCCGCGCCATCCGGCAGGAGGAGGAAGGTACGGGCCGGCACACGCCGATCGTCGGCGTCACCGCCCATGCGCTGAAGGGCGACCGCGAGAAATGCCTCGACGCCGGCATGGACGACTATATGTCGAAGCCGGTCTCGCCCGACAGGCTCGCCGCCAAGGTCAATGCGTGGATCGCGGGCGAGGAGAAGCCGGCGCTACGCGCCTGATCACGCCGCTGGGTTCATTCGGCCGGGTTCACTCCGCCGCCTGGCGCCGCCGCTCGCCGAAGCGGCGCTCGATGTAGTCGGCGAGCATCGTCTGGAACTCCCCCGCGATGTTCGGGCCGCGCAGGGTCGCGGCCTTGCGGCCGTCGATGAAGACGGGCGCGGCCGGCGTCTCGCCGGTGCCGGGCAGCGAGATGCCGATGTCGGCGTGCTTGGATTCGCCCGGGCCGTTGACGATGCAGCCCATCACCGCCACCTTCAGCTCCTCGACGCCGGGATATTTCTCGCGCCACACCGGCATGTTGCGGCGCAGATCCGCCTCGATGTCGGCCGCAAGCTCCTGGAACACGGTCGAGGTGGTGCGGCCGCAGCCGGGGCAGGCGGCCACCACCGGCAGGAACTGGCGGAAGCCCATGGTCTGCAACAGCTCCTGCGCCACCTGCACCTCGCGGGTGCGGTCGCCGCCGGGCTCCGGCGTCAGCGAGATGCGGATGGTGTCGCCGATGCCCTGCTGGAGCAGGATGCCCATCGCGGCCGAGGAGGCGACGATGCCCTTCGAGCCCATGCCGGCCTCGGTCAGGCCGAGATGCAGCGCATGGTCTGAGCGCTTCGCCAGCTCGACATAGACCGCGATCAGGTCCTGGACCTGGCTGACCTTGGCGGACAGGATGATTTTCTCGCGCGGCAGGCCGATCTCCTCGGCCATCGCCGCCGAGATCAGCGCCGACTGGACGATGGCCTCGCGCGTCACCTCGCGCGCGGTCAGCGCCGAGCCGGTGGCCTGGTTCTCGTCCATCAGCCGCGTCAGCAGTTCCTGATCGAGCGAGCCCCAGTTGACGCCGATGCGCACCGGCTTGCCGTGGCGGATCGCGGTCTCGACGATCGCGCCGAACTGCGCGTCCTTCTTCTCGCGAAAGCCGACATTGCCGGGATTGATGCGGTACTTGGCCAGCGCCTCGGCGCAGGCCGGATGGTCCGCCAGCAGCTTGTGGCCGATATAGTGGAAGTCGCCGACCAGCGGCACGTCGATGCCGAGCCTCAAGAGCCGGTCGCGCACGCGCGGCACGGCGGCGGCCGATTCGTCGCGGTCGACCGTCACCCGCACGATCTCGGAGCCGGCGCGGTGAAGGGCGGCGACCTGCGCCACGGTGGCGTCGATGTCGGCGGTGTCGGTGTTGGTCATCGACTGGACGACGACGGGCGCGTCGCCGCCGACCATGACGTGGCCGACGCGCACGCCCACGGTGCGATGACGGGCAAGCGGGCGATCGAGGAAAGGCTGGTCCGGTGTCAAGGTCGTGCCTGCTGTTGATGCGATCATCTACCGCTTTTTCCCCTTCTAGCACAATCCGGCAATTCCGACATGACAAAGGCGCAGCGGAACCGCCGCGATCGAATCCCGGCCGGGCATGGTGGAACCACCACCCCCGATTGGCATTTATGTTGCATCGCAATATAAATATGGCCAGTGATGGCCGGAGACTTCGAGACATGCTGACAGGACAAACCGCAATCGTCACCGGATCGACCTCCGGCATCGGGCTCGGCATCGCCGAGAGGCTGGCCGCCAGGGGCGCCAACGTCGTCGTCAACTCCTGGTCCGACAGGACCGAGGACCACGCCGCGGCCGCCGGCATCGCCGCCCGGCACGGCGTCGAGGCCGTCTACGTCAAGGCCGACATGGCCAGGCCCGACGAGTGCCGCGATCTCGTCGCGCAGGCGGTGGCGCGCTTCGGCGGCCTCGACATCCTCGTCAACAATGCCGGCATCCAGCATGTCGCGCCGGTGGAGGACTTCCCCGTCGAGCGCTGGGACGCGATTATCGCCGTCAACCTGTCCTCGGCCTTCCACACCATCGCCGCCGCCGTGCCGCACATGAAGGCGGCCGGCTATGGCCGCATCGTCAACATCGCCTCGGCCCACGGCCTGCGCGCCTCGCCCAACAAGGCGGCCTATGTCGCGGCCAAGCACGGCGTCGTCGGCCTGACCAAGACGGTGGCGCTCGAACTCGCCGGCAAGGGCGTGACCTGCAACGCGGTCTGCCCCGGCTTCGTGCTGACGCCGCTGGTCGAGACCCAGATCGAGGACCGGGCCAGGGAAACCGGCCTCGACCGCGAGACGGTGATCCGCGACGTCATCCTCGCCAAGCAGCCTTCGAAGCAGTTCGCCACCGTGGAGGAGATCGCCGCCGCCGCCGCCTTCCTCGCCTCGCGCGAGGCGGCCCAGATCACCGGCACGACGCTGTCGGTCGACGGCGGCTGGACGGCTCAGTAGGCCGATGGCCAGAGCGGCAAACGGCAACGGCGCCGGCGATGGAACGAAGCCCGTCAACGTCGCGCTCCAGGGCGGCGGCTCGCACGGCGCCTTCACCTGGGGCGTGCTCGACCGGCTGATCGAGGACGGCAGGCTCGACTTCGCCGCCATTTCCGGCACCAGCGCCGGCGCCATGAACGCGGTGGCGCTGGCCGACGGCTTTTCGCGCGGCGGTCGCGACGGCGCGCGCGAAAAGCTTTACGACTTCTGGCGCGCGGTGGCCCGCAAGGGCCGGTTCAGCCCGGTGCGGCGCACGCCGTGGGACATGATCTGGGGCAACTGGTCGGTCGAGAACACGCCCGGCTATCTCTGGTTCGACACGCTGTCGCGGGTGTTGTCGCCCTATGCCGTCAATCCCCTGAACCACAACCCGCTGCGCGAGGTGGTCGAGGCCGAGATCGATTTCGAGCGGGTGCGCGGCTGCGCCGCCACGAAGCTGTTCGTCTCGGCCACCAATGTCGAGACCGGCCAGTTGCGCGTGTTCGAGACGCACGAGATCACGGCCGACGTGGTGATGGCGTCGGCCTGTCTGCCGCAACTGTTCCAGGCGGTCGAGATCGACGGCACACCCTATTGGGACGGCGGCTATGGCGGCAACCCCGCGCTCTATCCGTTCTTCTACGCCACGCCGGTCGAGGACGTGCTCCTGGTCCAGATCAACCCGGTGCTGCGGCAGGGCGCGCCGCGCTCGGCGCGCGAGATCCAGAATCGCATCGACGAGATCACCTTCAATGCCGGGCTGATGCGCGAGTTCCGCGCCATCGCCTTCGTCAACGAGCTGATCGCCAGCGGCCGCATAGATGCCGCGCACTACCGCAACATCCGCATGCACCGCATCGACGCCGACGCGGCGCTGGAGGACCTTTCCGCCTCGTCCAAGGTCAACGCCGAATGGGCGTTCCTCGAATATCTGCGCGACCTCGGCCGCTCGGCGGCGGAGGACTGGCTGGCGGAGCATTTCGGGGCGGTGGGCCACCGTTCCACGCTCGACCTTTCGCAGGAGCTGGCGCCCGGGCTTGCCGCTGCGCCGCGCCGGAAACCGGGGCAGCGGGTGCGCGACTTCCTCGCCGCCCGGCCGCGCCCGCGCGGATGAGCGAACCGGACGAGTGCCGTGGCTGTGGTTTTTCGGCCTATGTCGCGCCGCAAAAGTGATGTAGGAGAGGCCGCTCTCGCCCGCGCCCCGGAGCCAGGGCTGGGGAGCCAGGGCCGGGGCGACGGGCGGATTGAACAGGACGCCCCGCGTTCCCATATCGCCAGTGCTTTCGACAATCTCGGGCGGCATGGGCGGACCGTTCACTGGAAATCGGACATGCCGAAGATAAAGCTTCACAAGGTCGCGGCGATCGCCGTTCTCATCGTCACCGGCGCCTGGGTCGCCACGGGCGAGTTCACTTCGGTCGGCAGCGCCGCCGGCGAGGCGGAACGCGAGCGCGCCGAGGGGAAGGCGCAGCAGGAGGCCGCGCCCCTGCGCACCGTCGGCGTCGTCAATCCGCCGCGTGTCCTTCACTCCCGCGCCATCCGCCTCTCGGGCTCGACCGACGCCGACAAGCGCGCCGTGCTGGCGACGCGCGCGGCCGGCATCGTCGAGGAGCTGCCGTTCGACCAGGGCGATACGGTGAAGCGCGGCGATCTCATCGCCAGGCTCAGGGACGAGGGCAAGGAGGCGGCGGTCGAGACCGCCCGCACGGTGCTGGCCCAGCGCGAGGCGGAAGCCACCGCGGCCGAGCGTCTGGCCGAGCGGGGCAGCCTGCCCAAGCTCCAGCTCGACGGCGTCCGGTCGGCGCTCGCCGCCGCGCGCGCCCAGTTCGACGCGGCGGTGGCCGATGTCGAGCGCAACGTCGTGCGCGCGCCCTTCGACGGCATGGTCGACAAGGTCGACGCCGAGCTCGGCGGCTCGATGGTCGCCGGCGCGCCCGTCGCCACCGTGCTGTCGCTCGACCCGATCCTCGCCCGCGGCGAGGTGTCCGAACGCGACCTCGCCCACGTCAAGCCGGGCGACAAGGCCCGTGTGCGCCTGGTCAGCGGCGAGGAGGCCGAAGGCACCATCCGCTACATCAGCCGCGACGCCACGCCGGCGACGCGCACCTTCCGCGTCGAGGTGGCGGTGCCCAATGCCGACGGGCGCATCCCGTCCGGCATGACGGCGGAAGTGACGCTGCTGGCCGAGCCGGTGGAAGCGACCGTGCTGCCGCGCTCGGTGGTGACGCTGAGCAATGGCGGCGACCTCGGCATCCGCGCCGTCGATGGCGACGACAAGGTGGTGTTCTATCCGATCGACCTCGTCGACGACATGCAGGGCGGGCTGGTCCTCGGCGGCATCCCCGCCGACGTGCGCATCATCGTCGCCGGCCAGGAGCTGATCTCGGACGGCGACATCGTCAACCCGGTCGAGGCCGACGCCGAGACCGTCGACAGGCTGATCGGCGAAGCGGCAGGCGGAATCAGTGGCGGGATCAACTAGGCCATGGACATCGTCAAGCTCGCCATCCGCAACGCACGGCTGACGATCACCACCCTGGTCTTCCTGATGATCGCGGGCGCGCTGTCGTACCTGTCGATCCCCAAGGAAGCGGAGCCGGACGTTCCCGTCCCGATCATCTATGCCAGCCTCACCTATCAGGGCATCTCGCCGGAGGATTCGGAGCGGCTCTTGCTCCGGCCGGTCGAGACGCGGCTGAAGACCATCAAGGGCGTCAAGGAGATGCGTTCGGCCGCCTATCAGGGCGGCGGCTACGTGCTGCTCGAATTCGACCCCTCGACCGACCTGAAGACCGCGCTCGACGACACCCGCAACGGCGTCGACACCGCCCGGCGCGACCTGCCTCAGGGTGCGGACGAGCCGAGCGTCCACGAGGTCAACATCTCCGAGTTTCCGGTGCTCGTCGTCACCCTGTCCGGCCATGTGCCGGAGCGGGTGCTGACGGCGGCGGCGCGGCAGTTGCGCGACCGCATCGAGGAGGTGCCGGGCGTGCTCGAGGGCGTGCTCCAGGGCGCGCGCGACGATCTCGTCGAGGTCGTCATCGACCCGATGAAGCTGACCTCCTACGGGCTGAAGCTCGGCGACCTGCTCGACGGCATGAACGCCTCGAACAGCCTGGTCGCCGCCGGCGCGCTCCAGGGCAGCGAGGGCAAGTATGCCGTCAAGGTGCCGGCGCTGATCGAGACGGTCGAGGACATCGCCAACCTGCCGATCCTCGCCGGCCGCAACGCCGTGGTGCGGGCGCAGGACCTCGCCACCGTGCGCTCCACCCACAAGGACGCCGAGACCATCACCCGGCTCGACGGCAAGCCCGCCATCGCCATCGAGGTCAAGAAGCGCACCGGCGCCAACCTCGTCGACGCGGTGGGCGAGGTGAAGCGCATCGCCGACGAATTCCAGAAGACGCTGCCCGAGGGCATGGCCGTCACCTACACCCAGGACAAGTCGGTCTTCATCAACCAGTTGCTCGGCGAGTTGCAGAACCATGTGCTGATCGCCGTCATCCTCGTCTTCATCGTCATCCTCTATGCCCTGTCGGGCCGCTCGTCGCTCTTGATCGGCCTCGCCATCCCGTCCTCGTTCCTGATCGGCATCCTGCTGCTCGCGGTGATGGGCTTCACCATCAACATGATCGTGCTGTTCAGCCTGATCCTCGCCGTCGGCATGCTGGTGGACGACGCCATCATCGTCGTCGAGTTCGCCGAGCGGCGGATGTCGGAGGGCATGCCGCGGGAGGCCGCGTTCGAGCTCGCGGCCAAGCGCATGGCCGGGCCGGTGGCGGCGGCGACGCTGACACGCATCGCCGCCTTCTCGCCGTTGCTGTTCTGGCCGGGGCTGGTCGGCGATTTCATGAAATACATGCCGATCACGCTGATCGTGACGCTGGCCGCCTCGATGCTCTACGCGCTGGTGTTCACCCCGACGCTCGGCGCCAAGTTCGCCAAGGCGCACGTGCACGAGGAAGGCGAGCTGCGCGACGGCTGGTACATGGCCGTGGTCAAGCAGGCGGTGCGCTTCCCGAAGACCGTGCTGATGCTGGCGCTCGGCCTCCTCGTCGGCGTCATGTACGCTTATTCGCACTACGGCAAGGGCGTCGAGTTCTTCCCCAATGTCGAGCCGGATTACGGCCTGCTCTACGTCCATGCCCGCGGCAATCTCTCGCTCGCCGAGATGGACGCCGCCACGCGCAAGGCCGAGGACAAGCTGCTCGGCTGGCCGGGCATCGAATCCGTCTACACCCGCGTCGGCCAGACGCGGGGCGCGCAGGACATTCCCGAGGACGTCGTCAGCGTCATCCAGTACGAGTTCGTCGACTGGCGCGAGCGCAAGCCGGCCAACGAGATTCTCGCCGACCTGCGCGCCGTCATGGCCGGCATTCCCGGCGTCGACGTCGAGGTGCGCGTGCCCGACGCCGGCCCGCCCACCGGCAAGCCGGTGCAGGTGCGGCTGTCGGCGGCCGACCCGCAGGGGCTCGACGACCACGCCCGCGCCGTCGCGGCCCGGATCGCCTCCATTCCCGGCGTCATCGACATAGCCGACGGCCTGCCGCCGCCCGGCGTCGACTGGGCGCTCAACATCGACCGCACCAAGGCGGCCCAGCACGGCATCAGCCCGATCGGGGTCGGCATCGCCGTCCAGCTCGTCACCTCGGGCCTGAAGCTGACCGATTACCGCCCGGCCGGGGCCGACGACGCCGTCGACATCCGCCTGCGCCTGCCGGAAGACCGGCGCACGCTGTCGACGCTCGACGAGCTGCGCATCGAGACGGCGCTCGGCTCGGTGCCGATCTCGAACTTCGTCACCCGCAAGCCCGAGCCGCGCACCGGCATCCTCAATCGCATCGACGGCGAGCGTACCGTGGTGGTGCAGGCCAACGTCGCTTCCGGCTTCCAGGTCTCGGCCGTGCAGGCCGAGGTCGCGCAGGCGATCGGCGCGATGGAACTGGGCAACGCGAGATGGAAGCTCGCCGGCTCCAGCCAGGAGAGCGACGATGCCAGCGCCTTCCTCGCCAACGCCTTCGGCGCGGCGATCTTCCTGATCTTCATCGTTCTTTTGGCCCAGTTCAACAAGTTCACCAGCGTCTTCCTGGTGCTGATGACCGTGGTGATGTCGACCATCGGCGTGTTCCTCGGCCTGCTGCTCACCGGCCAGGCGTTCGGCATCATCATGTCGGGCATCGGCGTCATCGCGCTGGCGGGCGTGGTGGTCAACAACAACATCGTGCTGATCGACACCTACGACCGGCTGCGCCACGAGGGCTGGAACAAGCTCGAGGCGGTGCTGCAAACCTGCCGCGAGCGGGCGCGGCCCGTGGTGCTGACGGCAGCCGCCGCCATCCTCGGCGTGCTGCCGATCGCGCTCGGGCTCGGGCTCGAGCTGTTCCACCACGAGACGACGGTCAACGCGCCGTCGACCCAGTGGTGGATCTCGCTGTCCTCGGCCATCGTCTACGGGCTGGCCTTCGCCACCGTGCTGACGCTGATCGTCACGCCGTCGGCGCTGATGGTGTTCACCCGCGACACGCCGCTGGCCGGCGAGACCCGGCGCGGCCTGATGGCGCGCCTGATAGGGCGGTTGACCGGCCGGGGAAGGCGGAAGGACGCGGCGCAGGCCGCCGCGCCCGGCGGCGGCGAGGGCGGGACGGAGACCGCATTGCCGAAGGCGCCGGAGTAATTTATCGCGGCCGTCAACAAAACGCGGACACAATCTTGCCTATTATCGGCAGGATGCGCCGGCCCGTGAGGCCCAAAAAGGCGCTTGCGAGGGGCGTTTCATGGAGCTGGCGTGAGAAACCCGTTCATCAGACAGCCGGAACAGCCGTTCCTGTCGCCTCTGGTGCGGCAGCGGCGTTTTCCGGCCGTCGCCGCGCCGCTGCTGCTGACCGTCTGCGGCGGCGTCGCGCTGGTGATCGCGTTCGGCACCCTGTTCGGCCTTCAGCTCGGCGGCGGCCAGCCGACAGTTGCCCAGCCGACGATTGCCATGGCGGAGGAAATCGGCGGCGATCCGGCCGAAGCCGGGCAACCGGCGGCGACCGTCGCCGTCGAGACGCGCGAGGAAGAGCCGGCGCTGGTGACCGCGCTGCCGCAGGCGGCGGCCGAACAGCGCGAGCCGGTGCTGGAGCCGATCCTGCCCCCGGCGGAAGCTGCGGCGGAAGCCGGGGCGGAGGCGACGGCGCTTGCCGGCGATCCTCCCGATCCGGGGCCGACGGCGGCGATCCCGCCATCGCTTCCGGCAGAGATTTCCGCGCTGGTGCCGGCGCCGCGCCCGGCCCCGCCGGCGGTGCGGGCCATCGCCGCCGAGACGCAGGCGGCGGCCGGCAACAATGCCACACCGAGCGCCATTGGCTTGCGGCCGGCCGTCGTCAACCAGGCCGTTAACATGCGCGCGGCGCCCAACAAGGGGGCGCAGGTGGTGATGGTGGTTCCGGGTGGCGCGGCGATCGACGCCGAGACCGATTGCGGCTGGTGCGAAATCCGCTACCAGGGCCGCTCCGGTTTCATCTACCGCAGCTTCGTGAAGTACCGCTGATCGCGGGGCGGACCGTTTCGGACGCGGACGGGCCGACCGGGGGGAAGGCGGCGGGTCAGGCGGCGCTTCGCACCGAGGCGATGATCTCGACAATGCCGTCGACCACCTGCTCGACCAGCGCGCGGTCGTCGGCTTCGGCCATGACGCGGATCAGCGGCTCGGTGCCGGACGGGCGGATGACGATGCGGCCGTTCTTGCCGAGCTTGGCGCGCCAGTCCTCGATCGCTTCCTTGACGGTCTCGTCCTCGAGCGGCGCGCCGCCCGAATAGCGGACGTTCTTCAGGATCTGCGGCACCGGCTCGAACCGGCGCAGCACCTCGCTCGCCGGCTTGTCGGCGCGCTTGATGCAGGCGAGCACCTGAAGCGCGGAGACCAGCCCGTCGCCGGTGGTCGAGAAATCGGACAGCACGATGTGGCCGGACTGCTCGCCGCCGACATTGAACCCGCCCTCGCGCATGCGCTCGACCACGTAGCGGTCGCCGACCTTGGTGCGCTCGAGCGTGAGCCCGAGGCCGTTGACGTGGCGTTCGAGCCCGAGGTTCGACATGATGGTGGCGACCAGCCCGCCGCCGGTCAGGCGGCCGCTCTGGTGCCAGGATTCGGCGATCAGCGCCATCACCTGGTCGCCGTCGATGACGGCTCCGGCTTCGTCGACGATGGTGACGCGGTCGCCGTCGCCGTCGAGCGCGATGCCGATGTCGGCGCGCACCTCGTGCACCTTCCGGGCGAGGCCGAGCGGGTGGGTCGAGCCGCAATCCTCGTTGATGTTGAGGCCGTTGGGCTCGTCGTTGATGACGATGACCTCGGCGCCCATTTCCCACAGCGCGGCCGGCGCCACCTTGTAGCCGGCGCCGTTGGCGCAATCGACGACGATGCGCAGGCCCGACAGCGACATCGAGCGCGACAGGGTCCGCTTGGCGAACTCGACATAGCGGTCGTGGACGCCGTCGATGCGCTTGGCGCGGCCGAGCGCGCCGGCGTCGGCGAGCGCGATGTCGACGTCACGGTCGAGCAGTTGCTCGATGCGCCGCTCGAGATCGTCGGAAAGCTTGTAGCCGTCGGGACCGAACAGCTTGATGCCGTTGTCGAAATAGGGGTTGTGCGAGGCCGAGATCATCACGCCGATGTCGGCGCGCAGCGAGCGCACCAGCATGGCGACGCCGGGAGTCGGGATCGGCCCGAGCAGGAACACGTCCATGCCGGCGGCGCAGAAGCCGGCGACCATGGCGTTTTCGACCATGTAGCCGGAGAGCCGCGTGTCCTTGCCGAGCACCACGCGATGGCGGTAGCTGCCGCGCTGGAAGGACATGCCGACCGCCATGCCCACGCGCAACGCCACTTCGGCCGTCATCGGGTATCTGTTGGCCCGACCGCGGATTCCGTCGGTTCCGAAGTACTTTCTGCTCATCGCGATCGTCCTGTCCCCGGCCCGTTTTCCCGGCCCCTGTCCCGGTCGAGAAATGCCATAGATGGCCGCGTTTATGACATCACAATGTATAAGCAAATGTTACGGCGATGCTTTGCCGCGGCCGGCGGAACCTGTCGTCCGCGCATAACGAACTGCCCGCGTCGGGAAAACGCGGGCAGGGATGACAAGTTTGTCCACCGCGCGGACCGGCATCTCACCCTTGCGGCTGCGGCTCCATTCCGCCGGCGTCGGGCTCCTCGCCGCCCTTCTTGCGGTCCTCGCTGCGGGCGCCGGCCTTGGGCACGGTCGAGCCGCGGCTCGGCGGCGTGTCGTCGCCGAGGTCGCGCGAGGGCTTCTCGCCGGCCATGATCTGGCGGATCTCGTCGCCGGTCAGCGTCTCGTATTCGAGCAACCCCTCGGCGATCGCGATCCATTCCTTCTTCTTCTCGGTCAGGATCTTGCGCGCGCCGTCATAGGCGTCGTCGATCAGCCGGCGCACCTCGGCGTCGATGATCTGGGCCGTCTCTTCCGAGACGTTCTGCTGGCGGGCGACCGAATGGCCGAGGAAGACCTCTTCCTGGTTGTCGCCATAGGCGACGCGGCCGAGCTTGTCGGAGAAGCCCCAGCGCGTGACCATGGCCCGCGCCAGCTTGGTCGCCTGGTCGATGTCCGAGGAGGCGCCGGAAGTGATGTTCTCCTTGCCGAATTTCAGCTCCTCGGCGACGCGCCCGCCCATCATGATGATCAGGCGCGAGACCATGTACTTGTAGCTCATCGAGTAGCGGTCGCCCTCGGGGAGCTGCATGACCATGCCGAGCGCGCGGCCGCGCGGGATGATGGTCGCCTTGTGCAACGGGTCGGCCGCCGGTACGTTGAGCGCGGTGATGGCGTGGCCGGCCTCGTGATAGGCGGTCAGCTCCTTCTCGGCCTGGGTCATGGCGTTGGAGCGGCGCTCCGCCCCCATCATGATCTTGTCCTTGGCGTCCTCGAACTCCTGCATGGTGACGAGGCGCTTGTTGCGCCTGGCCGCCATCAGCGCCGCCTCGTTGACGAGGTTCATCAGGTCGGCGCCGGAGAAGCCCGGCGTGCCGCGCGCCAGCACCTTCAGGTCGACGTTCGGGGCCAAGGGCACGTTGCGGACGTGCACCTTGAGAATCTTCTCGCGGCCGACGATGTCGGGGTTGGGCACCACGACCTGGCGGTCGAAACGGCCGGGACGCAGGAGCGCGGGATCGAGCACGTCGGGGCGGTTGGTGGCGGCGATCAGGATGATGCCCTCGTTGGCCTCGAAGCCGTCCATCTCGACGAGGAGCTGGTTCAGCGTCTGCTCGCGCTCGTCGTTGCCGCCGCCGAGGCCCGCGCCGCGATGGCGGCCGACGGCGTCGATCTCGTCGATGAAGATGATGCAGGGCGCGTTCTTCTTCGCCTGCTCGAACATGTCACGCACGCGGGATGCGCCGACGCCGACGAACATCTCGACGAAGTCGGAGCCGGAAATGGTGAAGAACGGCACGTTGGCCTCGCCCGCCACCGAGCGGGCGAGCAGCGTCTTGCCGGTTCCGGGAGGGCCGACGAGGAGCACGCCGCGCGGAATCTTGCCGCCGAGGCGCTGGAACTTCTGCGGGTCGCGCAGGAACTCGACGATCTCCTCCAGGTCCTGCTTGGCCTCGTCGACGCCGGCGACGTCGGCGAAGGTGACGCGGCCATGCGCCTCGGTCAACAGCTTGGCCTTGGACTTGCCGAAGCCCATGGCGCGGCCGGAGCCGGACTGCATCTGGCGCATGAAGAAGATCCAGACGCCGAGGATCAGGATCATCGGCAGCCAGGAGACCAGATAGCCGAGCAGGGAGTTGGAGCCGTCGGTCTCGGGCCGGGCGTTGATGGTGACGCCCTTCTGCTCGAGCCGGCCGACCAGCGCCGGGTCGCCCGGCGAATAGGTCTGGAAGCCGCCGCTGGCGTCGCCATAGGTGCCGCTGATGCGGTTGCCGGCGATGGTCACGGAATGGATGCGGCCGGCGTTGACGTCGCTCAGGAATTCCGAATAGGGGATGTCGCGCGCCATGCCGCGCTGCTGCGGCGTCTGGAACAGGTTGAAAAGCGCGATCAGCAGGACGGCGATGATCGCCCACAGCGCGAGATTTCGATAGTTCGGATTCATCGTGTTTCCCGTTGGCGCCTGTCCGGAAGCGATGTCCTGCCGGGGCGCGGCTTTCCGACTTTGCGAGTGTGGCAACTAACATAGGCAGCGCGCCGGGTCTTGCCAAGCGCAACCGCCTTATTCAGTTAAGCTCCGGTGGCATTGGGCTCGGGCCAGGGCGTTCCGGCCAGGGCGCGGCGGGCAGCGCCGGCGCGCCGACGAGATCGTGGAGCGCGGCGGCGAGCGGCAGATCGAACCTGGGCAGGAAGCGCGCGAAGGGCGCGACCGCGGCGGTGGCCGAAACGCCGGGCAGGGCGTCGCCGGGCAGGCGGCTCCATCCAAGCGGCGCATCGGCGCAAGACAGCGCCGGCTCCGCCGCCAGTGCGGCGACGGCCAGCGCCGGCGGAACGCCGCGCGGCGGCGGTGCGGCAAGACGCCTCGCCCGGTCGTCGCCGAGAGGGCCGAGACACGATCCGGCCCCGCCCAGTCCTGCCGGGTCCAGTCCTCTCGCGCCCAATCCGGCCGCGCCGGGCAACGCCGCCGCCCGCAGCCGGCCGTCCCACAGGACGGGCTCGTCGCCGAGCGGAACGGACGGCAGGCTCCGCGCCTCGCGCCGGAGGAAGACGCCGACGCGGCGTGAATCGATCGCGACCCGCGCCAGGGTGGCGCGCATGATCGCGCCCGTCCGCAGCCTCTCGAAAAGGGCGATCCCGCGCGCGGGGTCGGGCAGGCGCGGCATGCCGCCGGCGGTGGCGAGCAGCGCCCGCAGTGCCAGCATGGCGGCGGCGTCCTGCCGGTCCCCGCGCCGCGCGAAAAAGCCGCGGTCGAGCCGCAGCAGGCCCGGCGCCGGCCGGTCGGCGAAACGGCGGATGAGTTCGGCCGCCTGCGTCGCCATCGCGGCCCTTTCTTGACCGTGCGCCCGCGCCCGCGCGCCCAGGGCGGCGATCTCGGCCGCGTCCAGCCGCTGGCGCACCCTGACCCGCTCATAGGCGGGGTTGTCGTTGCTGGGGTCGTCGATCCAGCCCGTGCCGCGGCCGGCCAGCCAGTCGCGCAGCGCCGGGCGGCGCAGGTCCAGCAGCGGCCGGACGATCCAGACGCGGCCGTCGTAGAGGGTGGCGCGGGCCATGCCGGCGAGGCCGAGGCCGTCGCCGCGCGCCGCGCGCATGGCGAGCGTCTCGGCCTGATCGTCCAGCGTGTGGCCGGCGAGGACGACGGACGCGCCCAGCCGCCGGGCCGCGTCGGCCAGCAGCCGGTAGCGCGCCTCGCGGGCGGCGGCGGCAAGCCCGGCGCGCGGCTTGTCGCCCGTCCAGGCGACGGTCTCGTGGGCGACGCCATGACGCGCGCACAAGGCGGCGACGCAGAGGGCTTCGGCGGCGGATTCGGGCCGCAGGCGATGGTCGACCGTCACGGCGACAAGCCGGACGGAGCGGCGATGGCGGCGCAGGAAATCGGCGGCGAGCAGGAGAAGCGCGATGGAATCGCTGCCGCCGGAGACGGCGGCGACCAGCGTTTCGCCGGTGTCGAGCTCGGAAAAAAGCGAGGCGGGATCGAGGTCCATCGCCGTCGTTCCGGGAACCCCGGAAATCGTCAGCAGGAGGCGGCGGCCTGTTCCTGCCTGATACGGTCCTTGAGCGCGGCGCTGGCCTCGGGATAGCGTTGTAGCACTTCCGTGAAGGTGGCGCAGCCGACGTCGCGCTGGTTCATGGCGACGAGCGAGACGCCGAGCTTGAACAGCGTGTCGGGCGCCTTGCGCGCCTGCGGAAAATCGCGGCTGGCGGCGAGGAAGATCTCGGCCGCCTCGCGCGGCTTTTGCTGGGCGAGCAGCGCCTCGCCGAGCCAGAAATGCGCGTCCGCCGCATGCTCGCTGTCGGGATGGCGCGCGATCAGGTCGCGAAAGCCGGCTTCGGCGGTGTCGTAGTCGCCCGACAGGATGAATTCATAGGCGTCGCGGTAGAGTTCGTCGTCGTCGCCGCGCGGCGGAAGCGCCGCCACCGTGGTGCCGTCCGGGTTGACATGGGCCCGGGCATGGTCCCCGGCAGCACTCTGGCCGGCAGGACCGGCCGGGGCGGCGACGCGCGGCGTGCCGTCGGCGTCGAAGACGATCGTGCCGAGGTTGCGCGGCGGCTCGCCGCGCGCCTGAGCGTCGCCATTGGCCGCGCCGCCATTCGCGACCGCGTCCTCGGCGGCGTAGAACTCGTCGTCGCCGCTGCCCGGATCCTCGGCCGGGGCGGCGGAGGGCGCCGCCGCATGGTCGCGCGGGCGCGTGGCGGGCGCGGCGTCGGAACGGCGCTGCTCGATCTCCTGGAAGCGCAATTCGTTGTCTTCCTGCATGCGGCGGAGCTGGTCCTGCATCTGGAGGATCTGGAAGTTCATCTCCTCGATCAGGCCGTTCAACTGGCGCACCTGCTCCTCGAGCTGGGCGACGCGCGGATCGACGGCCTGGGCCGAGGCCGGCGCGGCGGCGGCGAGCGCGAGCGGCAGGGCAAGGGCGCCGATCAGCAGGAAACGCGAAAACATGGCTGGTCTCTTCATCGGGTGCCTATGGGGATGGCTATGGAGTTGCCTGCGGTCTGTCCGCGATCCCGACATCGCGGTTCGCAGGCATCCTTTTATCAGCACAGCCGAGTTCGGCCAAATTGTGATTGAGGCCCCCTGTCAGACCCGGCGTCAGGCCTCGCGGATGGCGTAGCCGGCGCCGCGGATGGTGCGGATCACGTCGGGCAGGCCGTCGAGGTTGACTGCCTTGCGCAGCCGCCCGACATGGACGTCGACGGTGCGCTCGTCGATATAGAGCGTCTCACCCCAGACATTGTCGAGGAGCTGCCCGCGCGAGAAGACGCGGCCCGGATGCTGCATCAGGAATTCGAGCAGCCGGAACTCGGTCGGTCCCAGCTTCAGCTCGGCCTCGGCGCGATGGACGCGATGGGTCTCGCGGTCGAGCACGAGGTCGTCGACCTTGAGCACCGAGGACAGGACTTGCGGCTTGGCCCGGCGCAGGAGCGCGCGCACCCTTGCGACGAGTTCGGGCATCGAGAACGGCTTGACGAGGTAGTCGTCGGCGCCGGTGGTCAGGCCGCGGACGCGGTCGGCCTCCTCGCCGCGCGCGGTCAGCATGATGACCGGCAGGCGCTCGGTCTCGGGCCGCAGCCTGAGCCGCCGGCACAGCTCGATGCCGGAGACGGAAGGCAGCATCCAGTCGAGCACCAGAAGGTCCGGCACGGTCTCGCGCAGCCTGATCTCGGCCTCGTCGCCGCGCGTCACCACCTCGACCTGGTAGCCCTCGGCCTCGAGATTGTAGCGCAGGAGAACGCCGAGCGGCTCCTCGTCCTCGACCACCATGATCCTCGGCGCAATCATCTGTCCGTCGTTCCGGCTTCTCGGTCCGCCCTGTCGGTGGGAACCGTCTCGTCCCGCTTGGGCCGGTTCAGCGGCAACTGGCGGCCCGTCAGCACATAATAGGCATTTTCGGCGATGTTCGTCACATGGTCGCCGATCCGCTCCAGGTTCTTGGCGCAGAACAGGAGGTGCGTGCAGGCGGTGATGTTGCGCGGGTCCTCCATCATGTAGGTCAGGAGCTCGCGGAACACGGAGGTGTATTGCACGTCGATCTTCTCGTCGTCGTCGCGCAGCTTGATCAGCCCTTCCTCGTCGCGGGCGGCGTAGAGCGCGAGCGCGGCGTCGATCTGGGCGACGACCGCCTGCGCCATCGCCTCGATCGAGCGCGACAGCTCGCGCGGCGCGATGCCCTCGCCGACCGCGCCGACGCGCTTGGCGATGTTCTTGGCGAGGTCGCCGATGCGTTCGAGATCGGCGGCCATGCGGATCGCGCCGACGATCGCGCGCAGGTCCTGCGCCACGGGCTGGCGCTTGGCGATCAGCGTGATGGCGCGCTCGTCGAGCTCGCGCTGGGCCGCGTCCATCGCCGCGTCGTCGGAAACGACACGGCTTGCCAGCGCGGTGTCCGAGGCGACCAGCGACCGCGCCGACGCCGCGACCATCGCGTCGGCGAGGTCGCCCATATCGCGGATCAGCCTGTCGATGGCGTCGAGGTCCTCGTCGAAGGACGTGACGGTGTGCTGTCCCATTTGAACCTCCTTAGCCGAAGCGGCCGGTAATGTAGTCCTGCGTCCGCTTTTCCAGCGGGCCGGTGAAGATCATGTCGGTCGGGCCTTCCTCGACCAGGTTGCCGAGATGGAAGAAGGCGGTGCGCTGCGACACGCGGGCGGCCTGCTGCATCGAGTGGGTGACGATGACGATGGTGAAGTTCTGCTTCAATTCGTCGATCAGCTCCTCGATGCGGGCGGTGGCGATCGGATCGAGCGCCGAGCACGGCTCGTCCATCAGGATCACCTCTGGCGACACGGCGATGGCGCGGGCGATGCACAGGCGCTGCTGCTGGCCGCCCGAAAGGCCGGTCCCCGGCTCGTTCAGGCGGTCCTTGACCTCGTTCCACAGGCCGGCCTTCTTCAGGCTCGCCTCGACGACGGCGTCGAGGTCGGCGCGGGCGCGGGCCAGCCCGTGGATGCGCGGGCCGTAGGCGACGTTGTCGTAGATCGACTTCGGGAACGGGTTGGGCTTCTGGAACACCATGCCGACGCGGGCGCGCAGCTCGACCGGGTCGAGCGCCGGATCGGCGATATCGGCGCCGTCGAGGCGGATCGTGCCGGTGACGCGGCAGCCCTCGATAGTGTCGTTCATGCGGTTCAGGCAGCGCAGGAAGGTCGACTTGCCGCAGCCCGACGGGCCGATGAAGGCGGTGACCGCCTTTTCGGCGATGTCGATCGACACGTCGAACAGCGCCTGCTTCGGCCCGTAGAAGACGCAGACCTCGCGCGCGGTGATGCGCGCGGGCCGCGCCTCGGCATCCGGCGTGCGGACGGTCGGCGTCTCCAGCGTGTAGAGGTCGGATTGCGGAACGATCTTTTCGGCCGACATGTGCATGGGCGTGCCCTCCGGTGCGGTGTTGACGGTCATGCGCGCTTCTCCAGCCGGGTGCGCAGGAGAATAGCGATGGCGTTCAAGGTCAGCATCAGGCCGATCAGGACGATGATCGCGGCCGAGGTGCGCGCCTCGAAGAAATTGCGGTTCTCGTTGCCCTGCCAGAGATAGATCTGGACGGGCAGCGCGGTGGACTGGTCGAGCGGCGTCGCCGGCACCTGGGCCACGAAGGCGTTCATGCCGATCAGGAGCAGCGGCGCGGTCTCGCCCAGCGCCTGGGCCACGCCGATGATGGTGGCGGTCAGGATGCCGGGATAGGTGACGGGCAGCACATGGTGGAACACGGTCTGCGTCCTCGACGCGCCGAGGCCGAGCGCGGCCTGGCGCAGCGACGGCGGCACCGCCCGCAGCGCCGAGCGGGTGGCGATGATGATGGTCGGCAGCGTCATCAAGGTCAGCACCAGGCCGCCGACCAGCGGCGCCGACAGCGGCAGGCGGAAGTAGTTGATGAACACTGCCGCGCCGAGCAGGCCGAAGACGATGGACGGCACGGCGGCGAGGTTGTTGATGTTGACCTCGATCAGGTCGGTGAAGCGGTTCTTCGGCGCGAACTCCTCGAGATAGACCGCGCTCATCACGCCGATCGGCACGGCGAGCACGATCACCACCAGCATCATGTAGAGCGAGCCGACGAAGGCGCCGGCAAGGCCGGCGGAAGCCGGAGCGGAGCGCGAATCGGTGTTGGTGAAGAGATGCCGGGCGAAGTCGAAGCTGATCGCGCCGTTCTCGCGCAGCGTGTCGGCCAGCGCCCGGGCGGGAGCGGCAAGCTGCTGCTGGGCGTCGGGCAGCGCGCGGTCGATGTTGCCCTTCAGCCAGTTGTCGGCATTGGCCGAGGCCAGCATCTTCACCCTGACCGTCCTGCCGGCGAGCGAGGGATCGGCGACGAACATGTCGCGAAGCTGGAAGCGGGCGTTGGTCTCGACGATGGACAGGACCTGGCGCGCATCGGCCGCGGTGTCGGGGGCCGCCGCGCGCACCGCGTTCTCGACGATGCGGTTCCAGTTCAGCATCGTCACCTTGCGCTCCCAGGCGAGCAGCTCCTGCCGGTGGTCGGCCGGCGATTGGCCCTGGCGCGGCTGCGGCTTGTCCTCGACCTTGACGATGGCGGGGTCGAAGGCGACGTCGAGGGAAAGCGTCGCCTGGGTGAAGGCCGGCAGGCCGCGCGCGAGGATCATGCCGAACAGGATGGCGACGAAGCCGAGCGCGGCGGCGATGGCCGCGAGGCCGTAGACGCGGAACCGCCTTTCGCGGGCGTGGCGGGCGGAGAGGCCGGCGCGGATCAGCGCCAGCCGTTGTTCGGAGGTCATTCGTACTGCTCCCTGTAGCGGCGCACGATGTAGAGGGCGGCGACGTTGAGGACGAGGGTCATCGCGAACAGGGTCAGGCCGAGCGCGAAGGCGACCAGCGACTGCGGCGAGGCGAAGTCGGTGTCGCCGGTCAACTGGTTGACGATGGTGACGGTGACGGTCGAGACCGGCTCGCCGGGATTGAAGCGCAGGAACGGACTGTTGCCGGCGGCCAGCACCACGATCATGGTCTCGCCGATGGCGCGGCTGACGGCGAGCAGGAACGCGCCGACGATGCCGGGCAATGCCGCCGGCAGGATGACGCGACGGATCGTCTCCGACTGCGTCGCGCCGAGGCCGAGCGAGCCGTCGCGCAGGCCCTTGGGCACCTGGCGGATGATGTCGTCGGAGAGCGAGGAGATGAACGGGATGATCATGATGCCCATCACCGTGCCGGCGGTCAGCGCGCTGGTGGCGCGGATGTCGAGGCCGAGCGCCCGGCCGAGCGAGGCCAGGAACGGGCCGACGGTGACGAGGGCGAAGAAGCCGTAGACGATGGTCGGGATGCCGGCGAGGACCTCGACGATCGGCTTGACCGTGTTGCGGGTCCCGGGGCTGGCGTATTGCGAAAGGTAGATCGCGGTCATCAGGCCGATGGGCAGCGCGACCAGCATGGCGATCGAGGCCACCATCAGCGTGCCCCACAAGAGCGGCAAGAGGCCGTATTCGCCGCCGGCGCCGTGGCCGGTGGTCGAGAAGCCGGGGCGCCAGACCGTGCCGAAGAAGAAATCGACCGGGCTGACGAAGGTGAAGAAACGCACGGCTTCCGCGAGCAGCGAGGCGACGATGCCGGCGGTGGTCAGGATGGCGACGACCGAGCAGGCGATCATGGCGAGGCGCATGACGGCCTCGACCTCGTTGCGGGCGCGCAGGCGCGGCGTGATGCGGTCGCGCGCCGCCAGAAGCGCCAGCGCTCCGGTGCCGGCGGCGGCGGCGATCGCGGTTGCGAAGGTCAGCGTGTCGAATTCGGCGAGCGCCCGGGCGGCGGCGTTCTCGTAAGGGGCGGTCTCCCCGGCGACGCCGAAACCCGAGGCGATCTGGCGCACGCGGCGGATCGCCTCCTCCAGATCGGCGCCCTGGAGGGCGGCGACGTCCGGCGGAAGCCGGGAGACGATCCACGCCCGGCTCGCGGTGTCGGAAAACGCCGCCCACAACGCGAGGATGAGAAGGGCGGGCGCGAGCGCCCAGATGGCGACCAGCGCGCCGTGATAGGCGGGGCGCGAATGCAGCCTTCCGCCATCCGCGGGTGCGAGGCTTGCGCTGCGCGACCAGCCGGCGCGATAGGCGAAGGCGAGGAGAACGAGCAGCAATCCGGCGACGATCGTGGTGTTCACGGGCGGCGGTCTCCAGCGGAGGCGGGAGAGCGGGCCGGCCTCGAGCCGGCCCGCTCCATCGGGTTGAAGACGCCTATTTCAGCTCGTCGGCGGTGAGCGCCTTGCCGTCCTGGAAGGCGGCCAGCACCTGCGCCGTCTCCTCGGCCGGGGCCGGGATCAGGCCGGCGGCCTCGAGCGTGCCGCCGAGACCGGCCATCTGGTCGGAGAGGAAGAACTCGACATAGTCCGCGATGCCGGGGACGACGCCGATGTGCTCGCCCTTGACGTAGAAGTAGAGCGGGCGCGACACCGGATATTCGCCGCTGGCGATGGTGTCGAGCGAGGGGGTGACGCCGGACATGGTGGCGACCTTCAGCGTGTCGCGGTTCTGGTCGTAGAAGGAGAGGCCGAAGACGCCGACCGTGTCGGGGTTGGCCTGGAGGCGGGCGAGCGTCTCGGTGTAGTCGCCTGCGATCTCGACCACGACGTCCTGGCGGAAGGTTTTCAGCACCTTCTCCAGCTCTTCCTTCGCCATCTCGGGCAGGCCGGCCTGCTTGGCGCCGGCGGCGATGACGCGCTCCTCGAACACTTCGCGGGTGCCGTGGTTGGAAGCGGGAATGGCGAGCGCGATCGGCTGGCTCGGCAGCGAAGCGTCGATCTCGTTCCAGCTCCGGTAGGGGTTGTCGACGAGCTTGCCGTCGACGGCGATCTGCGCGGCGATGGCCTTGAAGACGTGGACCGGCTCGAGCGCGAAGTCGCCCTTCGAGGCGCTGGTGGCGAAGACGATGCCGTCATAGCCGATCTGGACCTCGCGGATGTCCTTGACGCCGGCGGCGTTGCAGGCCTCGACCTCGCCGGCGCGGATGCGGCGCGAGGCGTTGGCGATGTCGATGGTGTTGTCGCCGACGCCCTGGCAGAACTGGCGCAGGCCGCCCGACGAGCCGCCCGAGCCGACGACCGGGGTCTTGAACTCGGGGAAGGCGTTGCCGAACTCCTCGGCGACGATCGAGGCGAAGGGCAGGACGGTGGACGAGCCGGCGATCTGGATGGTGTCGCGCGACTGGGCGAGGGAAACGCCCGGCTGGATTGCGAGGGCGACGGCCGCGGCCGATGCGGTGAGGAAGAACCTGTTCATGGGAGCCTGCTCCTGTTCGGAAGATTTCCGTCGACGCGCTTGCGTCGGAAGCGGCAATAAGGCTCGCATGTAACAGTTGGATGACAGTTGCGCGTCGGTTTTGTAACCGGCCCGTGCCGGTCGATGTGCCGGCCGACGTATCGGCGGATCAGCCGGCGGCGCGGCCGGCAAGCGTCGCGTCGCCGATCCAGCGTTCGATCTTCTTCGTCAGCGCCTGCGGGCTGATCGGTTTCGACAGATAATCGTCCATGCCGGCGTCGATGCAGCGCTCGCGGTCGCCCTTCAACGCGTGGGCGGTGACGCCGACGATGGGGACGCGGCGCCCGCTCTCCGCCTCGGCGGCGCGGATGGCGGCGGCGGCCTCCAGCCCGTTCATCTGCGGCATCGACACGTCCATCAGGATCAGGCGCGGGCTCATCGTCCTCCACGTCTCCAGCGCCAGCCTGCCATTGCCGACCAGCTCGTAGGTCAGCCCGGTCTCGTTCAGGATCTGCGAGAAGACGAGCTGGTTCACCTCGTTGTCCTCGGCGACGAGGATGTCGACGCGGTGAGGTCCGGCCGCGGCGGGCGCCGGAGCCGGCGCGGCGTGGAGCCGGGGGAATGCTGCGACATTGCCGGCCGCGCGGCCGCGATGCCGCTGGATGGTGGCGACGAGCGCCTCCAGGAGCGCCGACGACCGCGCCGGCTTGATCAGGTGCCGGTCGATGCCGAGGTCGCGATAGCCCTGCTGGCCGAGCTGCTGGTCGACCGAGGTCAGCATCACGATCGGCGTGTCGGCGATCGCCGGCGTTTCGCGCACGATGCGCGCCATGTCGGCGCCGGTCATCTGCGGCATCTGGTAGTCGAGCAGCACGCAATCGACGCCGATGCCGCGGCCGGCCGCGGCCTCGAGGACGGCCAGGCCCTCGCTGCCGCTGTCGGCGGCGCAGGCGTCGAAGCCCCAGCCCGCCATCTGCTCGATCAGGATGGCGCGGTTGACGGCGTTGTCGTCGACGACGAGGACCCGCGCGCCGGAGACGTCGAGGGGGGCGACCCTCTCCTTCCGCGCCGGTTCGGCGCGCGGCATCCGTATGGTGAACCAGAAGGTCGAGCCCTGGCCCTCCTTGCTGGCGACGCCGATCTCGCCGCCCATCAGCGCCACCAGGCGCGAGGTGATGGCGAGGCCGAGCCCGGTGCCCTCGTGGCGGCGGGTCGAGGACGAATCGACCTGGCTGAACTTGTCGAATATCTGGCCGAGCTTGTCCTCGGGGATGCCGATGCCGGTGTCGCTGACCGAGATGCGCAGCAGCGTCTCGTCGCCCTCGTCCTCGCCCGAGACGTTGGCGAGGACATGGCCGGCATCGGTGAACTTGACGGCGTTGCCGAGCAGGTTGGTGATGATCTGGCGGATGCGGCCGACATCGCCGACGAAATGCTGCGGCAGGCCCGGCTCGACGCGCACGATCAGCTCGAGGTTCTTTTCCCTGGCGCGGGTCGTGACCAGGGTGGCGACGTCCTCGATCGCCTCGGCGAGATGGAACGGTGCGGGGTCGAGGGTGAGCTGGCCGGCGTCGATCTTCGAGAAGTCGAGGATGTCGTTGATGATGGTCAGGAGCGCGTGGCCGGATTTGACGATGATGTCGGTGAAGGTCTTCTGCCGCGGATCGAGCTCGGTCTTGGCGAGCAGCTCGGCCATGCCGAGGATGCCGTTCATCGGCGTCCTGATCTCGTGGCTCATATTGGCGAGGAATTCCGATTTCGCCCGGTCGGCCAGCACCGCGCGCTGCCGCGCCTGCTGCAACTCGGCCTCGCGCTGCTTCAACTCGGTGATGTCGTAATAGGAGACGAGGCGCTTGCCGCCCGACAGCGAGGTCACCGCATAGATCATGGTGCGGCCGTCGGCGCGCTCGAACTCGCGCGGCGCGATGTCGCCCCGCCCGATCTCGGCGAGCCGCGCCGCGACGTAGTCCTCCCAGGCATCGTCGGAGACGGCATAGACGCCGTTCTCGCGGTTGGCGTCCATCAGCGCCCGGAACGGGCCGCCGATCGGCACGTCCTGCGGCGTCACGTTCCAGATTTCGAAGAAGGCGCGGTTGACCAGCTCGGTGTTCAGGAGCGGGCCGAGGATGACCACGCCGAGATTCATCGCGTCGAGGCTGCGCTGAAGGTCGTGGAGCAGCACCTCCGCCCGCCGTTCGGCCTTTGCCAGATCGGCTTCGCGATGGCTGTCGGCCGCGGCTTCGGGCATGCCGGACGGCGGCATGTCCCGCGCCTGACCGCAATCGTCCCCCGCGGCCGCTACCGGCCGGAATGCCTGCCCGTCTTCCTGCATCCGCGCTGGCGCAATGCCCCCTCCTGGAAGATCTTTGGCGCGCAATATATTCGCGCTCGCTTAATGAAGAGCTAACCAGCCAAAAGAAAACCCGCCGGGGGAGGAGGTCCGGCGGGTTGTTCTGGGATGCGGCCAAGGGGGGAGGATAGGCCGCATCAACGTCGAGGCTCGGGAGGAGGAGAACCATCGACACGACATACATAGGAGCAGGCTCCCGAGCGAGCAACCGCGCATCGTGCATGGCTGCCTTGCAGGATTGTGCATTGCAACATCGGACGGCTTTCCGGTTGCCGACCGGTTCGGCGCGGGGTGTAGGGAATATTAGAATTTTATAATTATATGATACAATTTCATGCAACCCTTGCTGGATGATTTGAGGTCTACGTTCTGTATAGATTTCAAACCGATCCGAAGATCAGAAGCAATTCTATTTGGAATTAACCGATCGTTAACCATGTTCTACCAATCTACAGGGCGTGATCGCCGGCTAGCGGCTTGTGCCGGAGCAGGCGATACCGTGCGGTAGGGGGTGGCCGCCGATACCAGACATTGCTCTTTGCAGGATGGACACGGATGACCAACCAGGCCCACGACGCGACCGCTCTGCGCGAGCGGCTCGACTTTATCGGCATTGACGACACGGCAAGGGAAAGGCTGAACGGACTGAAGGACGTGATCGCGGCGTCGATCGACGACGCGCTCGAGCACTTCTACGCCAGGGTCCGGGTGACGCCGCAGACCTACCGCATGTTCTCGAACGAGAAGCATCTCGAAAGCGCCAAGAGGCGCCAGGAAAAGCACTGGAACATCATTGCCGGCGCGGAATTCGACGCCCGCTACGTCGAGGGCGTTTCGGTCGTCGGGCAGGTGCATGCCCGCCTCGGGCTGGAGCCGCGCTGGTATATCGGCGGCTACGCGCTGATCCTGGAGCATCTCATCGCGGCGGTGGTGGCGGCGCGCTGGCCTTCCGCCTTCGGGCGCAGGCATTCCGCGGCCCTTGCCCGCGACGTCTCGGTGGTGGTCAAGGCCGCCATGCTCGACATGGATTACGGCATCTCGATCTATCTCGACGAGCTGGCGGCGGCGCGGCGGCGGACCGAGGAGGAGAAGGCGAAGGCCGAGGCAGACCAGCGCGCGGCGCTGCAATCGCTGGCCGGCGCGCTCGACGACCTCGCCGCCGGCGATCTCGAAAGCCGGCTGTCGGCCGCGATGCCCGAGGAGTTCGCGGCGATGGCGCAGAACTTCAACTCGGCGATCGGCTCGCTGCATGCGGCGATCGCCGACGTCCACACCACCTCGGGCGCGATCGTCACCGGCGCGGAAGGGATCGCCAACGCCTCCGACGACCTGTCGCGGCGCACCGAGCAGCAGGCGGCGAGCCTCGAGGAAAGCTCGGCCGCGCTGCACCAGCTTTCCGAAAGCGTGCGCCTGACCGCCGACAACGCCGGCAAGGCGTCCGGCGTCGTCGGCGCGACGCAGACCGAGGCCAGCCACTCGGAGCAGGTGGTGGCCGACGCCGTCGCGGCGATGGGCAAGATCAAGTCGTCCTCGGAGGAGATCGCCGCCATCATCGGCGTGATCGACGAGATCGCCTTCCAGACCAACCTGCTGGCGCTCAATGCCGGGGTCGAGGCGGCGCGGGCCGGCGACGCCGGGCGCGGCTTCGCCGTGGTGGCGCAGGAGGTGCGCAGCCTCGCCCAGCGCTGCGCCAGCTCGGCCAAGGAGATCAAGGAGCTGATCTCGACCAGCTCCGACCATGTCGCGACCGGCGTGTCGCTGGTCGGCGCGGCCGGCGAGGCGCTGGGGCGGATGGTGGCCCGCATCAACGAGATCAACCATCTGATGACCGACATCGCCTCGGCCGCGGCCGAGCAGTCGCGCGGCATCGCAGAGGTCAACACCGCCGTCAGCCAGATGGACCAGATCACCCAGAAAAACGCCGCCATGGTCGAGGAAACCTCGGCCGAGACGCAGCGCCTGAAGGAGGAGGCGGTGGACCTCGCCGCCAAGCTGGAGCGGTTCCGGATCGGCGAGCAGGCCGCACCCCAGCGCAGCAAACCCGTCCCGGCTCAAGTCCCGGCTCAAGTCCTGGCTCAGGCCCCGATCCGGGCGCTGCCCCGTGGGCCGGCCCGCGCCCATGGCGCAATGGCGGCGCTCGCGATGCGGCAGGAGGCGCCGGCGGACGAGTCGTGGCAGGAGTTCTGAGCCGGCGATCCGCCTGCGACAAAATCACGCGGCGGCGGCTGGACAGCGGCCCGATCGCCAGTCATGATCCCCCGACCCCCAACAGGAGGCGTCTCACATGGGCATCGAAAGTCTGATTGTCTTCATCCTCGTCGGCGCGATCGCCGGCTGGCTCGCCGGCCAGCTCGTCAAGGGCTACGGCTTCGGCCTGATCGGCAACATCGTCGTCGGCATCGTCGGCGCGTTCATCGCCGGCTGGCTGTTCCCGGCCATCGGCATCAGCATCGGCGGCGGCATCGTCGCGGCCATCATCCACGCCACCATCGGCGCGGTGATCCTGCTGGTTCTTCTGCGGCTGGTGAAGCAGGCCTGACGGCCGCGCCGGCCGCGGACAAGGCCGCGGGCGAGGGCGAAGCGAGCGAGGGCGGCGCGAAGTTGCGGGGGCGACGGGTGCGCCGCGTGTCGCGGGACAGACTGAAAACGGGCGGCCCTGGCCGCCCGTTTCGCTGTGGGCCGTTTGGCTCTGCGTCGTATTGCCCGCCGCCGCTTCGGGTTCAGCGGCGGTTGCCGAGGAGAAGCGCGGCCGCCGCGACGGCGAGCGCGGCGAGGCCGATCGCGGCCGCCGCGCGGGCCGGGTTGTCGCGGATCGTCTCCTCGATGTCGCGGGCGTGGCGGCGAATGACCGGCAGGGCATTGTGCACCCGCTCGGCGACGTCATCGTAGAGCCCGGACGCCTCGTCGCTTGCGCCGCGCCACGCGGCCGTGCCGCGCTTCGCCGCCACGCGGCTCAGCGCCGCCACTTCGCGGCGCAGCGCCTCGACGTCGCGGTGAATGTCGTAACCGTTGCTGCGGCCTGAAAACAGCGCCATCGGAATTCTCCCTCGCGTGAGCTTGCTTTGCGTGAACCTGGCAGGGAAACGATGAGGCCGGCGGAAGGTTCCCCTCGAACCTTCCGCCGGCGGGGGCCGCCAGCGGGCCGCCAGCGCGTCGCGCGGCATGCGGCCCGTCATCCGGCTCCTGTAACGCCGTTCATTCCTCCTCGACGAAGACCTCCTCGCGCTTCCTGCGCACGGCCGGCAACAGCACGATGACGAGGACGATCACCGAGAACGCCAGCAGCGCGGCGCTAATCGGCCTGGTCACGAACACGGTCGGGTCGCCGCGCGAGATGATCATCGCCCGGCGCAGATGCTCTTCCAGCATCGGCCCGAGGATGAAGCCGAGCAGCAGCGGCGCCGGCTCGCAGCCGAAGCGCACCAGCGTGTAGCCAAGCGCCCCGAACAGGGCGAGCGCGTAGAGGTCGTAGGCGTTGGAGTTGATCGAGTAGATGCCGATGGCGGCGAAAGCCATGATCGCCGGGAACAAGAGGTAATAGGGGATGGTGAGCAGCCTGACCCACAGGCCGATCAGCGGCAGGTTGAGCAGCACCAGCATCAGGTTGCCGGTCCACATCGAGGCGATCAGGCCCCAGAACAGGCTGGGGTTCTGGTTGACGACGTTCGGCCCCGGCACGATGCCCTGGATGATCATCGCGCCGATCATCAGCGCCATCACCGGGTTGGCGGGGATGCCGAGCGTCAGCATCGGGATGAAGGAGGTCTGGGCGCCGGCATTGTTGGCGCTTTCTGGGCCGGCGACGCCCTCGATGGCGCCGTGGCCGAATTCCTGCGGCGTCCTCGACAGCTTCTTCTCGACCGAATAGGAGGCGAAGGAGGCGAGGATGGCGCCGCCGCCCGGCAGCACGCCGAGGATGGAGCCGAGCGCCGTGCCGCGCACCACCGGGGCCGCCATGCGGCGGAAATCGGCGCGCGTCGGCCACAGATTGGTGACCTTCTTGACCATCACGTCGCGGTCGGTCTCGTTCTCGAGGTTGCGCAGGATCTCGGCGATGCCGAACACGCCGACGGCGACGGCGACGAAGTTGACCTCGTCGGCAAGCTCGGGGATGCCGAAGGAGAAGCGCGGCGCGCCGGAATAGAGGTCGGCGCCGACCAGGCCGAACAGCAGGCCGACGACGATCATGGCGGTCGCCTTGAGGATCGAGCCGTGGGCGAGCGCCACCGCCATGATCAGGCCGAGCACCATCAGCGAGAAATATTCGGCCGAGCCGAAATTGAGCGCGGCCCTGGCGAGCGGCGGGGCGAACATGACGAGGATGAAGGTGGCGACGGTGCCTGCGAAGAAGGAACCCAGCGCCGCCGTGGCCAGCGCGACGCCGGCGCGGCCCTGCCGCGCCATCTGGTAGCCGTCGATCGCGGTGACGGCCGAGGACGATTCGCCCGGCAGGTTGATCAGGATCGCCGTGGTCGAGCCGCCATATTGCGCGCCGTAATAGATGCCGGCCAGCATGATCAGCGAGGTCGCCGGGTCGAGCCCCATGGTGATCGGCAGCAGCATGGCGATGGTCGCGGTCGGGCCGATGCCCGGCAGCACGCCGATCAGCGTGCCGAGCAGGCACCCCAGGAAGGCGAACATCAGATTGTGCGGCTGGAGCGCAACGGAAAGGCCGAGGCCGAGATTGGCGAGGAGGTCCATCCTAGCGCACTCCGAAGACCGGCCGCGTCCACGGCTCGACCAGCGGTCCGAACAGCCGGAGCGGCAGCCCGAGGCCGATGTTGAACACCACGACGCAGAACAGGGTGAGGCCGACGGCGAGCAGCAGCGCGGCCTTCACGCTCATGCGGCGGCTGGCGAAGGCGGTGACGAAGGTGGTCAGCGCCAGCACCGGGGCCATGCCGAGCGGGCGGATCAGGACGCCGAAGATGACGGGCACCGAGAGCAGAACGACGAGGCCGCGCCATGGCAGCGGCCCCAGCGCCTCGTCGTCGTGGCTGACGGACTTCGCGGCGATGACGAGGCCGAGCAGGATCAGGATGCCGGACAGGGCGATCGGGAAATAGCCCGGACCCATGCGCCGCGCCGTGCCGATGTCCAGCTCCGCCAGCGTGGTGACGCCGAAGAACAGGCCGATGGCGATGAAGATCGCGCCCGCGCCGAGATCGCTGCGGTTGAAGGTCATCGTTGATCCCCTTCGCTGAGAAAAGCACCGGCGCGGCGGGCCTTGCCGCGCCGGTGAAGGCGGCCGAGCGAGCCGGATCAGTCGGCGTAGACGCCGGCGGCCTCGATCAGCGGCTTCCAGCGCGCGATCTCGGACTCGACCTTGGTCTTGAGCGCGGCCGGCGTCGCGTTCTCCTGCGGCTCGGGCGCGGTGGCGAGCGAGGCGAAGCGGTCGATCACGTTCTGGTCCTGGAGCGCGAGCTGGAGCGACTTGCTCAGCCGCTCGACGATCGCCCCGTCGGTGCCCTTCGGCGCGTAGATGCCGTGCCAGATGCCGAACTGCATCGAGGCGAGCCCGCCCTCGGCGGTGGTCGGCAGGTCGGGAAGCTGATCGAGGCGCTCGGCGCTGGTGACGGCGTAGGCCTTGACCGCGCCGGCCTGGATCTGGCTCGTGGTGTTGGTGGTCTGGTCGCACATGAAGTCGACCTGGCCGCCGAGCAGGTCGGTCATCGCCGGGCCGGTGCCCTGATAGGGCACGGTGGTCAGCTGGGTCTCGATCTCGCTCATGAACAGCATGCCGCACAGATGCGAGGCCGCGCCGATGCCGGCATTGGCGTAGGTGACGTCGTCGGCGTTCTCCTTGACGTAGGCGATCAGGCCCTGAAGGTCGTCGGCCGGGAAATCGGGCTTGGCGATGATGGTCATCGGCACCTCGGTGACGAGGCCGACATATTCGAACGAGCCGAGCGGGTCGTAGGACAGCTTGCGGTAGAGCGTGGCGCTGGTGGCCATGCCGATGTGGTGCAGCAGCAGCGTGTAGCCGTCATTGTCGGCCGCCGCGACGCGGCCCGCGCCCACGGTGCCGCCGGCCCCGCCGACATTCTCGACGATGACCTGCTGGCCGAGGTCGCGGCCCATCGCCTCGGCGACGAGGCGCGCGACCGTGTCGGTCGGGCCGCCGGCCGAGAACGGCACGACCATGGTGATGGGGCGCTCGGGCCAGCTCTGGGCGCTGGCGGAAAGCGCGGCGAGCGAGCAGGCGGCGGCAAGCGCCAGCGACGCGACGAGTTTCTTCATGGAAGCATCCTCCCGGAGACCGAGGTCAGGCCACACGGCGCGCGGTCTCCTCCTGCGCCGTTCGTGGATGGCCGACTAGGCTCCGCGACGCCGGCAAATGCAACGCCGGTCATGAAGCCTCGGCCTTTCCGGGCGCGTTTCCGCCGGCGCAATGGGTGGAATCCGTAACATATGCGGCTTGTGATGGGTGGGAAGCGTAACATTTTCCGGTCGCATTCCCCACCCCGCCGCCCGGGGATCGACCGCGACCTAGAGCAGCGGGCGTTCTGTCGAACGCAGCTTCCGCTGCTCCAGCTCCTCTCCTCAGTCGCATTTATGCGACGCCAGACGATTCCGTCTGACTGCAAAATGCTCTAGTCGTCCGCAGTCGCCGTCCCGGCGGCCTCGCGCCGGTCGAGGCGGTAGCGCTGCATCTTCTCGTAGAGCGTCTTGCGCGAGATGCCGAGCTCCTCGTAGACCGGCTTCAGGCTGCCGCCGTGCTTGCGCAGGGCTGCCGCGATCAGCGCCCGCTCGAAGCGGGCCACACGCTCGGCCAGCCCGACCGCACCGCTCTCCGCGGCCATGGCGTCGTCGCCTTCGCTGCCGAGCGCCAGCACGTAGCGGTCGGCGGCGTTGCGCAGTTCGCGGACATTGCCGGGCCAGTCGCGCTGGGCGATCTCGGCCACCGCGTGCGGCGGCGGCTCGGCGAAATCGCGCCGGTAGCGGCCGGCGGCCTCGCGCACGAGCTGGAGGAACAGCAGCGCCACGTCCTGCCGCCGGTCGGCCAGCGGCGGAATGCGCAGCGTCACCACGTTGAGGCGATAATAGAGGTCGGCGCGGAACCGGCCGGCCGCGACCTCGTCGGCCAGATCGGCCTTGCTGGTGGCGATGAAGCGCACGTCGAGCGGGATCGGCTCGTTGGAGCCCAGCCGCACGATCGTCCGCTCCTCCAGCACGCGCAGCAGCCGCGCTTGCGTCTCGGCCGGCATCGAGCCGATCTCGTCGAGCAGCACGGTGCCGCCGCGCGCATGCTCGAACTTGCCGTAGCGCGGCCTGAGCGCGCCGGGGAAGGCGCCGGCCTCGTGGCCGAACAGCTCGCTCTCGATCAGGCTGGCGGGAAGGGCGGCGCAGTTGATGGCGACGAAGGGACGGCTGGCGCGGCCGCTGATGTCGTGCAGCGCGCGCGCCGTCACCTCCTTGCCGACGCCGGTGTCGCCGACGATCAGCACGTCTGCCTCGGTGCCGGCGAGCGCGCGCAGCCGGTAGCGCAGGTCGATCATCACCGGCGAGCGGCCGGGAAGCCGGGCTTCGAGGTCGTCGCTCTTGCCGGCGGCGGCGCGCAGCAGCCGGTTTTCGAGCACGAGGCCGCGCCGGTCGAGCGCGCGCGCCGCGACGTCGGCGAGATGCTGGGCGTTGAACGGCTTCTCGATGAAGTCGTAGGCGCCCTCGCGCATGGCGCGCACGGCGAGCTGCACGTCGCCATGGCCGGTGACGAGGATGACCGGCAGGTCGGGGTCGATGTCGCGCACGGTGGCCAGAAGCGTCATCCCGTCCATGCCCGGCATGCGGATGTCGGAGACGACGACGCCATTGAAGCCGGGCGTGACGTAGTCGAGGCCGGCCTCGGCCGAGGCGAAGTCGCTGACCGCGAAGCCGGCGAGCTGGAGCGACTGCGCGGTCGAGCGGCGGATTTCTTCCTCGTCGTCGACGAGAAGGACGACGCCCTGCTTCATTCGGCCGCCTCATGGGCGGTGTCTTGACGATCGCCCGCGCGTCCGGCGGGCAAGAGTGTGGCGGCGTCGAGGACGATGGTGGCGACGGTGCCGCCGTCCGCCCGGCGCGCGACGGTCAGCGAGCCGCCGAAGTCCTTGATGATGTTGTAGGAAATCGAAAGGCCGAGGCCCAGCCCCTTGCCGACGCCCTTGGTCGAGAAGAACGGATCGAAGATGCGGCCGGCGATGGCTTCCGGCACGCCGGGGCCGCGGTCGGCGATCGAGATCCTGACCCGCTCGCCGTCCGGTCGCGCGCGGAGCTCGATCCGGCGGTCGGGCAGGCCTTCCACCGCGTCGGCGGCATTGGTGATGATGTTGACCAGAACCTGCTGCAACCGCACCGGGCCGGCATGAACGACCGGCACGGCCGGGCCGAGGTCGACGGCGAGTTCGGCGCCGGCCGCCTTCAGCCGCCAGGCGACGATTTCCAGCGTGTCGCGCACCGCTTCGTCGAGCGGGACGGGGCCGAGCTTCTGGTTCGGCTTGCGGGCGAAGTTGCGCAGGTGCCGGCTGATCGAGGCCATGCGGTCGACCAGGCTGGCGATGCGCCCCACCGCCTCGCGCGCCTCGTCGATGCGGCCGCGCCCGATCAGGATGCCGGCATTGTCGGCATAGGTGCGCGTCGCCGCCAGCGGCTGGTTCAATTCGTGCGACAGCGCCGCCGACATCTGGCCGAGCGCGGCGAGCTTGCCGGCCTGGACCAGGTCGGACTGGGTCTTGCGCAGGGCGCGTTCGGTGGCGCGGCGCTCGGCCACCTCCTCTTTGAGGAGGCGGTTGACCTCGGCCAGGTCCGCCGTGCGCTCCTCGACGCGGCGCTCGAGCTCCACCTGCGCCTCGCGCTGGACCTGGAGCCGCTCGGCCAGCCGCGCGCGCCGTTGCAGCCACGCGGCAGCGCCCATCGCGGCCAGCGCGACGAACAGCACCATCGCGGCGATGGTGGTCAGCACCTGCGCGCGCACGGAGGCGGTGTCGAGCAGCACCTTCACCGTCCAGTCGGCCTCGGGCATGGCCTCGGTGAGGGTCAGGTACTGGTGCGTGCCGTCCTTGTCGGAGATCGAGATCAGGTCGTGGCCGGAAGCGGCGCGCAGGCGTGTCGCCGGCAGGTCGGTCAGCGGCGCGTCGGCGTAGCGTCGCGTGACGGCGGTGCGGGCGCGCCGCTCCGCCGTCAGCGGCTGGATGGCCGTGAACAGCCAGTCGCGCCGTCCGGTCATGAAGACGATGCCTTCGGGATCGGTGACGATGATCTCGTAGTCGCCGCCGCGCCACGAGCTCTCGATGGCGTCGACGTCGATCTTGACCACGACGACGCCGAGGATCGCGGCCCCCCGCGCGCCAATGGCGCGGATCGGCGCGCCGAAATAGTAGCCGCGCTTCAGCGAGGTGGTGCCGAGCGCGAAGAAGCGGCCGGCGCCGCCGGCCAGCGCGTCGAAGAAATAGGGCCGGTAGCTGAAATTCTCGCCGATGAAGGTCGGCGTCTGGTCGTAGTTCGAGGCGGCCAGCGTCAGCCCGTCGGGCAGCATGACATAGATGTCGGAGGATTCGAGCAGCGCGTTGACCGCCTTCAGGTAGCGGTTCATCGCGTCGACGCGCGCGCCGTCGCCAGGGTTGGAAACGAGTTCCTTGATGTCCTTGTGGTCGGCGATCAGCTCGGGCAGCTTCTCGTAGCGGGCGAGCTGGCCGCGCAGCGCCGTCACCGCGAGGCCGAGCGTGTTCGCCCCGCGCGCGGCCGCCTGATCGAGATAGACGGCGGTGGCGTAGCGGTTGCCGAAGCTGGCGAGCAGCAGGCACAGCGCGCCGGCCGCGGCGGCCAGGATGATCGAATGTCGGCGCCGGAACCCGTTGTGTCCGTTCATGCCCGCGTCTTGTCCCCCGGTCGGCTGCGGTGTCATCGCCCGCTTATAGCGCGGGCGGGGCGGAGGAGTCGAATGCGGGGAGCGGTCTACCTGGCCAGCACGTCGGCCCAATCCGGGTGGCGCTTGAACTGGGCGGCGGCGAAGGGGCAGAGCGGCAGGACGGTCTTGCCCGCCGCGCGCGCGTCCTCGACCGCCCGGGCCACCAGCTTCGCGCCGACGCCCTGGCCGCGGAAGGCGTCGGGCACCCCGGTGTGGTCGATGATGATGCGGCTGTCGCCGGCGCGGGTGAAGGTCAGCTCGGCCTCCGCCCCGTCGGCGCCCCTGACGACATAGCGGCCCTTGTGGCCGTTATCCTCGAACTCGACGTGAAAATTGTCGTTCATCGCGGTCTCCATCGGCTTTTCTCCGGCAGTGCGGTCTAGGGAATGGCGGTCCAAGGGAAGGCGGTCAAGGAAGGCTTGCGCGGCCATGATCTCGCCCTGGCGAATCTCGTGCCCGCCATCGTGCCAGAAAAGATCGGTCCGCGCGCCGCGCCGGCGCAAGGACGCGACGAGACGCTCGGTCAGGTCGGGCGGGCAGATCGGGTCGCGCCGGCCAGCGGTCACCAGGACATGCGCGGCGTCGAGCCGGCCCCTGTCCTGCGGCTCGAACGGGATCAGCGGGTGCATCAGCACGGCGGCGTCGAACAGGCCAGGCGCGGCGAACAGCACCGAGGCCAGGATGTTGGCGCCGTTGGAATAGCCGAGCCCGACGACGCAAGAGGGCTTCGCCGCTGCGCGGTGGGCGGCGACGAAGCCGGCCATCTTCCGCGTCGCCCGGGCAAGGTCGTCCATGTCGTAGACGCCTTCGCCGGTGCGGCGGAAGAAGCGGGCCGCGCCATGCTCGGACACGTCGCCGCGCGGGGCGACCACCGTCGCCCGCGGCATCAGGCGGCGGCCGAGTTCGAGGAACTGCGTCTCGTCGGCCCCGGTGCCGTGGAAGGCGAACAGGAGCGGCGCGGCCGGGAACTGTCCCGACGGCGCGCCCTTTTCGCTGCGGTGGATGTAGCTGTCGCTCGCCATCGGCTCAGTCCCGGATCGGCTCGAGATGCCGCTCGAGGAACGGGCGCAGGTGTTCGTGCTGCGACGGCAGCTTCAGCGCCTGGCCGAGATGGGCGGTGTCCTCGTCGCGATCGAAGCCCGGCTCGTTGGTGGCGATCTCGAACAGCACCCCGCCCGGCGCGCGGAAATAGATGGCGTAGAAATAATCGCGGTCGATCACCGGCGTCACCTGATGGCCGGTGTCCATCAGCGCCTTGCGCACGTCGAGCTGCTTGCCGCGGTCGTCGACGGAGAAGGCGACGTGGTGGACCGAGCCGGCGCCCTGGCGCGCATGCGCGGCCATCGGCAGGGTCTCGATGTCGACGATGCCGGCGCCGTTGCCGCCGTCTTTGACGCGGAAGCGCCGCACCGCGCCGGCGCGGTCGATCTCCTCGTGGTTCATGAAGCCGAGAAGCTCGGCCGTCGCGCCGGCGTCGGCAAGGCGCATCGACACGGAATGGAAGCCGCGGATCGCCGCGCCCGCGGCGACGCCGTTACCTGTCCACGGGGTGCCGGTCCGGGGGGCGCGGCCGTCGTCGCCCCGCGTCTCGACGAGGGCGAAGCCGTCGCCGTCCGGCCCGGTGAAGGCAAGCCGCTTCTCGCCGAACAGCTCGGAGCGTTCGATGCCGGCGACGCCGTGCTCGCCGAGGCGCCGCTCCCAGAAGGGCAGCGCGCCCTCCGGCACGGCGAAGGCGGTGACGCCGACCTCGCCGGTGCCGGGGCGGCCGCGGGCCGCGTCGGGGAAGGGAAAATAGGTCATGACCGTGCCGGGCGTGCCGACCTCGTCGCCGTAATAGAGGTGGTAGACGTCCGGCGCGTCGAAATTCACCGTCTTCTTGATGCGCCGCAGGCCGAGCGTGCGGGTGAAGAAGGCGTTGTTGTCGTTGGCGTCCCGCGCGAGCGAGGTGACGTGGTGAAGGCCGTTGATCTGGTCGAGCATGGCTGCCGCTCCTGTTCCTGGTGCCGTGCATCACGGCGTCTTGCCCCTATGTCGGGCAAAGCCGGTGCTGGCGGAAGGTCGCGGCCACGCAATGGATCGTTCTCGATATGTGAACGATAGATCCATCATCGTTCAGGAAAAGGCCCGCGCCGTGGCGCGGGCCTTGTTGCCTGCCTCACCCTCAGCGGGTGATGATGATGAGCTGGCGGTCGCGATTGTCGACGAAGGTCGTCTTGTCGTATTCGGGCTGCGCCTCGAGCTGCGCCTTGGTCAGCGGCGTGTAGAGGTGCATGCGGCCCTCGGCGTCGCGCATGAAGGCGAGATTGTCGAAGTCGACCGCCACCTCCTTGGCGCCGAGGCCGAGGAAGCCGCCGACATCGACGGTCACCGCGTCGACCTGGCCGTCCGGGGAGAGGATGACGTCGCCGATGACGCCGACGCTCTCGTCGCCCGCGCCGTGGACGGTGGTGCCGATCAGGTCGTCGGCCCTGATTTCACCGGCGGCAACCTCGGTCATGGCCGAGCGGTCGATGGCCGAGGTGCGGGTGGCGTCGGTAACTGCCGGCCTCTCGTCCGTCGGCGTCTCGTCCATGGCCGCGCCGGCATCGGCCGCCTGCTTGGCGGCGTCGAGCTCGGCGGCGGTCGCCGGCGTCGTGTTGCCGACTTCGGCATCGGCGGCCATCGGACGGTAGGCGGCGACGTCGAAGGTCGGCAACGCCTTCAGCGCCTCCGGCGTGGTCTGGACCACGAGATAGCGGTTGCCGTCGCGCTCGGTCCAGTTCACGAGGTTGTATTCGATGGCGACGTCCTTCTTGCCGAGGCCGAGGAAGCCGCCGACGCCGATGACCACGGCTTCGGCCACGCCGTCGGGCGACAGGACGATGTCGCTGATGCTGCCGATGTTCTGGCCGTCGTCGCCGGCGCTGGAATAGACGGTCTGGCCGATGATGTCGGAGGCAAGATGGCCGTCGGCATGGACCACCTGCGGGGTGGCCTGTTCGACAGGCGCCGTCGGGGCCGGCGCGGTCTGCGCGAACGAGGCGCCGGTGGCGATCAGGGTGGCGATGGCGGTGGTGGCCATGAGCTTGCGGATCATGTTAGTCTCTCCTTGTGCATGTTCCTTTGCACGGCGCGCGCCTGCCGGACTTCTGGCGAGGCGAGGCAGGGGCGCGCCATTTCACGCCGGGTCAACGTGACCACCCGGCTATGGTTCCGGGAAAAGTTTCCCGCACCCGGCCGGAACCGGAAAGCCCTTCCCGCATTGCCGAAGGACCGCGCCGGCGGAAGCCCGCGCCGATCCCGATCCCTGTCCCGATCCCTGTCCCGATCCCGTGGAGGCCGAGTTGCGGATGCGCTTTCATGTCGTCCTGAACCGCGATGGCGGCACCTTGCGCGGCCGCGACCTCGGTCGTCTCCAGGCGCTCCTGCGCGACACCTTCGAACGCGCCGGCCATGAGATGTCGATCGCGCTCGTCGCCGGCGACGGCGTCGAGGCGGCGCTCGACCGGGCGGCGGCGGCCGACTGCGACGTGGTCATGGCCGGCGGCGGCGACGGCACCGTCTCGGCCGCGGCGGTCCGGCTCGTCGGAACCGACAAGGCGCTCGCCGTACTGCCGGCCGGCACCATGAACCTGTTTGCGCGCAGCCTCGGCATTCCGCCCGATCTCGACCGGGCGATCGCCGCCTTCGCGCAGGGCGGCGTGCGGCGCGTCGATGTCGCCGAGGTCGACGGGCGGATCTTCGTGCACCAGTTTTCGGTCGGCCTGCACGCCAAGCTGATCCGCCTGCGGGCGCGCCGGACGTTCACCTCACGCGCCGGCAAGATGCTGGCCTCGCTCCAGGCCGGGTTCGCCGCCTTCCTGCGGCCGCCGCGCCTCGCGGCGGCGCTCGACGTCGACGGCCGCGAGACCGTCGTCCGCGCCTCGGGCATCGGCGTCACCAACAATCTGATCGGCGAAGGCTATCGCCTGCCCTATGCCGAACGGCCGGACGGCGGCGTGCTCGGGGTCTATGTGACGCGGGCGCGCCGCCGGCGCGACCTGGCGCGCTTCGCGCTGGGGGCGCTGCTCGGACGCTGGGAAGGCAATGCCCAGGTCGACGTCCTTCCGGCGCGGGAGGTGCGACTGCGCCTCGTCGCCCATCGCCGCCGCTTCGGCTGCGCCATCGACGGCGAGCTGGCCGAGCTCGACACCGTGACGCATCTGCGCATCCGGCCCGGCGCGCTGAAAGCGTGGGTGCCGGCCGGGGGCGAAGGGACGTAGGCGAAGGGACGTAGCGGAAAAGCGCGCGCGAGAGAGACGGCGGCGGCGGAAAAGGATCAGCCGCCGCGGTCTTCGTTGTCGCGGTCGCCGCGCGGGGCGTTCTCGCGCCACACGCCATAGGCGAGGGCGGCCGCCGCCGGGAAGATCAGGGCGAGGCCGCGGGCCCGGGAGGCCAGGAGCGTCGGCAGCAGCGCGACGGCCGCCGCGCTGGCGACGGCCTTCGCCTCCTCGCGCCGACGCCTGGTCTCGCGCCGGGCGCGCCTGCCCGCGGCCAGCCGGTCGAGGCCGACCAGAAGCAGGGCCAGAACGACGAAGCCGCCGCCGAACCACAGCGCGGCGGGAAGCGTGCCGATCTCGCGCGCCGCGGCGATGAAGCCTGCCGCGACGAGAAAGCCCGCCCCCGTCAGCAGCAGGAGCCCGGACAGCGCATAGACGAGCGCCGTCCGCCGCGCCCTTGCGACCGCTTCCGAGGCTTCCCCGGAAACGATCGTGGCGATGAGGGAAACCAGCGCCGGCACGATGCTAGCGGCGCGACAGGAGCGCGAAGAAGAAGCCGATGCCGGCGGCGATGGCCAGCGAGGTGATCGGCTTCTCGCGCACCGCGTCGGCGATCTGGCGCTCGACGTCGCCAGCGTTGGACTTCAGCGCGTCCATGGCTTCCTCGCCCTTGACGCGAAGCTGTTCGGCGCCATGGCTGGCTGCGCGCTTCGCCGCAGACAACGTGTGCTCGCCGGTGCGGCCCAATTGTTCGCCGGTCTTCGAGAGCTGATCGGTCAGGCGCGCCACGTCTTCCCGAAGCTGGGCCAGTTCGGCCTCGAGGTCGGCCGGGATCGTCTTCGCGTCGTCCTTGGCGGCCTTGCCGCCGGGTGCTGTCGCCATGGTCTGGAACTCCTGTTCGCGTCGTTGTTGATGTCCCTGTTGAACGCGCGACGGCGCTTGCGGTTCCGCCTCGCGTCGAGGCCGGATCATCGACCATTATCGATTGTAAGAAGCGTATATATCAAGTGAGATGACAGGCTGTCGAAGCCGGGCCAAAAGGCGGCTTTCAGGGGGAGAGGGGTTGGGATGCGCGGCGATCTTCCGCTGGCCGGGTTGCGTATTCTCGTCATGGAGGACGAGCACCTGATCGCGATGGACGTGGAACAGCTCTGCCACGACCATGGCGCGGCCGAGGTCGTGCTCGTGCACGCGCTCGACAAGGCCGACCAGGCGCTCGCCGCCGCCCCGGACGCAGGCATACTCGACGTGACGCTGGCCGGGCAGTCGACCTTCGGCTTCGCCCGCGAGCTTGCCGCCCGTGGCATTCCGTTCGTCTTCGCCACCGGCCATGCCGGCGAGGACGGGCTGTTCGCCGATTTTCCCGGTGTCGCGGTGATCGGCAAGCCCTATGCCGGCGGCAGGCTGATCGCGGCGCTGGCGGCCGCGCTCGTCCTTCCCCCGATTCCGTCCGGTCCGTCCTCAGGCGGCGGTTGAGCCCATCACCTGCGAGGAGATGGCGTCGGGGCCGTAATCGGCATCGCCCGAAATCTGCAACATCTCCTGGAGACGGGCGCGGGCGCGGCTGACGCGGCTCTTGATGGTGCCGATGGCGCAGCCGCAGATCTCGGCCGCCTCCTCATAGGAAAATCCGGAGGCGCCGATCAGGATGATCGCCTCGCGCTGGTCCTCGGGCAGGGTCTCGAGCGCGGCGCGAAAATCGCCGAGGTCCAGAGCGCCGTGCTGGCCGGGATGGACGGCGACGCGGCCGGTGATGAGGCCGTCGCTGTCCTGCACCTCGCGTCCGCGCTTGCGCATCTGCGAGTAGAACTCGTTGCGCAGGATGGTGAACACCCACGCCTTGAGGTTGGTGCCGGGCTGGAAGGAGGCCTGCTTGTCCCACGCCTTGACCAGCGTCTCCTGCACCAGGTCGTCGGCGCGGTCGGCGTTCTGCGACAGCGAGATGGCGAACGCGCGCAGGCTGGGAATGGCGGCAAGCAAATCCTGCCGGAAGATCGAACGGTCGTCCATCTGCGCTCCCTGTTTCGCGCCCTGCACGCCGCGCCTCATTCGCGATCCGAAACGCCCGCCGGCGCGGGCGTCCGTTCGCGTTCTTCAAGTTGCTTGAGCAGATCGTTGAATTTGTCCGGCACGCTCTCGGAGATGAGATCGTCGTAATACTGCTTGAGCTTGCGCCCGATCTCGGAGTTCGGCCCGAGCGGGTCCGCGCGGCCGCCCCCTCGTTTCAGACCGCCCGGCGCGGTCGCTCTGGCTGTTTTCATACTGTTTCTCTTGACCCCCACTTGGACCCCCGTTCGGCCCCGGTTTCGCCCGCCCCCTCGCGAAGGATGCCGGCCTCGTCGACACGCATTTCCTTTCTCCGGCAACCCGCTTCGGGGCCGGACAAGGGCGGTAACGTCGCTTCTTTCGGTTTTGTTCCGTCGCGGCGGAACTTTTTTTCGCTGACGGTGTTGAGAAGATTGTTGCATGCCGGCGACAGGCCGGCTTTCGTGCATCGTCATCGAGGGAGACGCCATACCATGACCTTGTCCACACGGATCGCGCCGCATCTGCCTTATCTGCGGCGCTTCTCGCGCGCCCTGACCGGCTCCCAGACCAGCGGCGACGCGCTCGTGGCGGCGACGCTCGAGGCGATCATAGCCGACATGAGCGTGTTTCCGAACCTTTCCAGCGACCGGATCGGACTTTATCGCGTTTTCACCAAGCTTTTCACCTCGGTCGGCATTCGCGTGCCGGACCCGGAAGCGCGGCCGGCATGGGAGGCCAGGGCCTCGGCCAACCTGTCGGCGCTGTCGCCGCTGCCGCGCCAGGCGTTCCTGCTCGTCGCCGTCGAGGGCTTTTCCGAAGTCGAGGCGGCCGAGATCCTCGATATCGACGGCAGGCAGTTCTCGCGGCTGCTGTCCGAAGCGAGCGACGAAATCTCGCGGCAGGTGGCGACCGACATCCTGATCATCGAGGACGAGCCGCTGATCGCCATGGACATCGAGCAACTGGTGGAAAGCCTCGGCCACCGCGTCGTCGGCACCGCGCGCACCCACAAGGAAGCGGTGGCGCTGTTCGCCCGGACGGGGCCGAAGATGGTGCTGGCCGATATCCAGCTCGCCGACGGCTCCTCCGGCATCGATGCCGTCAACGAGATCCTGGCCGGGACGCCGGTTCCGGTGATCTTCATCACCGCCTTCCCCGAGCGCCTGCTGACCGGTGAGCGCCCCGAGCCCGCCTTCCTCGTCACCAAGCCGTTCAACCCGGAGATGGTCAAGGCGCTGATCAGCCAGGCGCTGTTCTTCGACCGCCAGGCCAAGGCGGCGGCCTGACCGCCGCCCTGACCGGCACCCTGAGCGCCACCCGGCCGCGCCTCCGCTCACCGGCCGCGTGAAACCGGACCCCGGCGGGCCGCCCTGAAAACGGGGCGGCCCGTCGCCCCGTTTTCAGGGCGGCCCTCGCGAAATGCCGCGGCGGCGGGAACCAACCCCTCAATATTGCGTTTTCAAACATCGTTTCAGTTCACTGCCGACCGCAAGGAGACTGACCATGCTTTACTGGACGCTCGTGTTCCTCGTCGTCGCCATCATCGCCGGCGCCCTCGGGTTCGGCGGCATCGCCGGCGCCTCCGCCGGCATCGCCCAGATCCTGTTCTTCATCTTCCTCGCCTTCCTCGTCATCTCGCTGGTGGCAGGGCTGGTGCGACGGGCAGGCTAGGGACCTGCCCGGAGGCGTCGGGCCGTGGGGCCGGGCGCGGAGCAAGGTCGGAACCTCGCAGCCCCTCACTCCTGGTTCCGCTCCCGCCGGACAGCCGGGTATTGCGCCTGGCTGTCCGGCGCGGTCGTTTCGGCCGCTGCAACCGGACGCCGGTATCGATGAGTCAGTCTTCGTTCATCGTTTACCGTTTATGCTGCCGGCAACGGGGTAAAGGCGCGAGGGGCGAAGGCGCGGACGGAGGAAACCTGCGAAGCTGCCGGCTTGTGCCGTAGGGCAGGCAGGAAATCGAAGCGGCACGACGTGGGGTGGAAATGTGCAGCTAAGACGGGGTTTGTTGCGCGCATTGCGCAACACTGGCATCATCGTCATCTACCAGACGCCGGACGGCCGCGTCCTGTGGGGGCAGAACGTGCCCGACGCATGGTCCGTCGACGACATCGTCGGCAAGACCGACGACGAATTCCTGCCCGGCCCGATGATGACGCGCATCGCCGAGATGAAGCGCGGCGTGCTGGCCACCGGCCAGCCGGAAAAGCTCGAATTCCATGAAGGCGTCGAAAGCGGCGACCGCTGGTACGAAATGTGGATCGACGCCGACCGCGAGGAGGACGACGCCGCGATCGCCGGCGTCGTCACCACCATGGTCGAGATCACCGACCGCAAGCGCCGCGAACAGACACTGCGAACGCTGCTCAGGGAGGTGAGCCATCGGTCGAAGAACCTGCTCGCCATCATCCAGAGCATCGCCACCCAGACAGGACGCCACGCCTCCGGCATCGACAGCTTCCTCGACCGCTTCCGCGGCCGGCTGCATTCGCTCGCCTCCTCGCAGGACCTGGTCACCTCGTCGAACTGGCGCGGCGCGATGCTGAGCGAGCTCGTCGAGGGGCAGATCGCGCGCTATCGCGACGAGCGCGACGAGGGGGTGAATTTCGAGGGCGTCGACGTCCACCTGAACCCCAACGCGGCGCTGCACATCGGGCTGGCGCTGCATGAGCTGGTCGTCAACTCGATGAGCCACGGCGCGCTGTCTCGCCCCGGCGGCAGGGCGCGCCTGACCGCGGCGCTCGCCCGCCCGGCCGGCGGGGCCGATCCCGCGCTCGTCCTGACCTGGAGCGAGCCGGCCGGCGCCGCGGGCCTTCCCGAGCGCAAGGACTTCGCCAGCGTGGCGCTGGAGCGGGTTGTGCCGATGTCGCTCGACGGCACGGCGCGCTTCGACGTCAGCGACGAGCGGCTCGACTATCGGCTGGAAGTGCCGGCGGCGAATTTCGAGGTGGCGTGACCGCCGATGCCTGGGAACGTCGCCCGGCCTGCCGGCGTCGTTTCGCCGATCAAGGTTAGCAAACACGGTTAATTCAGACTTAACCTTTCCCTTTCATTATCCATCCCGAGTTGAATCCGACGCCGGCGACATCCCCGCACCATGCCGGCCACAGCAAGGGTGGACCCGATGTTGAAACTGCAAGCTCCTTTCGCCCTGGCCGCTGCGCTGGCCATGGTCCTGCCGGCCGCCGCCGCCGACTACATCCCCGAGGAACCGCCGGTCATCGATTACAAGGAGCCGGCCCCGGCCTATGGCGGCTGGTATCTGCGCGGCCATATCGGCATGAGCAACCAGCGCCTCGGCAGCCTGACCAACCCCAACTATTCGCGCGCGGCCGTCCACGAGTTCCTCAACGAGGGCGATTTCGCCAGCGCGCCGGTCATCGGCGGCGGCATCGGCTACAAGGTCAACGATTATCTGCGCCTCGACGGCATCGTCGAATATCGCGGCAAGTCGTCGTTCAGGGCGCTCGACCGTTACGACACCGACGGCGACGGCAACTGGGACGGCACCAACGAATACAACGCCAAGAAGTCCGAGCTGCTCCTGATGGCCAACGCCTATGCCGATCTCGGCGACTTCTACGGCATCACGCCCTATATCGGCGCCGGCATCGGCGTCTCGCGTAACACCATCCACGGCTTCACCGACACCAACACCCCCACGGGCGGCGTCGCCTATGGCGGGACCCGCTCGGAGTGGGAGCTGGCCTGGGCGCTGCATGCCGGCGTCGGCATCAAGGCCAGCGACCGCATGACCATCGATCTCGGCTACAGCTATGTCGATCTCGGCGACGGGATGACCAACGACGTCATCACCTATGACGGTTCGGACAATGTCGGCCAGTACACATTCAAGAACATCACCTCGCACGACTTCAAGCTCGGCGTCCGCTACTCGCTCTACTAGAACCGCCGGAAAGCAGCATCCGGACCAGAGCCCGGCGCTTGCGCCGGGCTTTCCCTTTTTGCGGTTATGCTTAACCGCAACTTAACCATCATGGTTAACAATGCCTCCAGTGTTGGAGACGGCAGGAAGGCCGTCCTCCTGTGGAGAGCGTAGCCATGAGCCTGAAAATCCGCGCGGTCGCGGCCTGTTCCGCCACCTGTTTCGCCTTGCCCGTCCTGCCTTTCAGCGCGGCCTCGGCCGCCGACTACGATCCGCCGATCTATGTCGAGGAAGCGCCCGAATTCGTCCCTGTCGAGGTCGGCTCCGGCTGGTATCTGCGCGGCGACATCGGCTACAATACCGGCAAGCCGGCCTACGATCTGCCCTTCGCCGGCGTCGATCACAACCGTTTCGGCGGCGGCATCGGCTTCGGCTATCACTTCACCGACAATTTCCGCGCCGACCTGACCGTCAGTCATCTCGGCAAGGACGAGTTCGCCTACACGACCCCCACCAACGCAGCCATCGGTTCGCATTCCGCATGGAGCGGCCTGGTCAGCGGCTATTTCGATATCGCGACGGTGGTCGGGATCACGCCTTACGTCGGCGCCGGCCTCGGCGTCGTCTATTCGCGCAACGAGGTCGTCGCCTCGCTTGCCGGTCATCCCGAAAGCCCCAAGTCCTTCAACGACCGCAGCTACGATTTTGCCTATGCCCTGATGGCGGGCGCCAGCTACAAGATGACCGACAACGTCTCGGTCGATCTCGGCTACCAGTTCCTGCATACGCCGGACGCGCCCAATATGGACCCGACCACGCTGGTCATGAGCGAAGGCTCCAAGCAGCATCTGGTCAGGCTCGGCCTGCGCTACGATCTCTGGTAGGCGGCCTTCGGCCGGTCATCGTTCACGCAAACGCGGGGGACGGCATAGCCTGCCGTCCCCCGCGTTCCGTAATTTTCGGCTCAGGCGGCCGCTGCCGCCGTCGCCGCCTGCAACGGCCGGAAGCGGGCGGTGAAGAAGCGCAGCACCTTCGGCTCGTAGACCATCTCCAGCCCGCCGATCTCGTCGCGCCGCTCGTAAAGGCGGATGCAGGCGTCGGCGACGGCGTCGAGATGGGCGTAGGTGTAGACCCGGCGCGGGATGGTCAGCCGGACCAGCTCCAGCTTCGGCCGGTGGTGGTCGCCGGTGTCGCGGTTGCGCCCGGCCGAGACGATGCCGCGCTCCATGGCGCGCACGCCGCCCTCGACGAACAGCGCCGCCGCAAGCGCCTGCGCCGGGAACAGATCCTGCGGCACGTGCGGCAGGAAGGCGCCGGCGTCGATGAAGACGGCGTGGCCGCCGGTCGGCCTGACCACCGGAATACCCGCCGCCGACAGCTTGTCGGCGAGATAGCGGCACTGCGACACGCGATGATGGATATAGGCGTAGTCGACCGACTCGACGATGCCGCGCGCCATCGCCTCCATGTCGCGCCCCGCCAGCCCGCCATAGGAGGGCATGCCCTCGAACAGCACCACGAGCTCGCTCGCCTTCTGGTAGAGCTCGTCGTCGTTCATGCACAGGAAGCCGCCGATGTTGACCAGGCAGTCCTTCTTGCCGCTCATGGTGCAGCCGTCGGCCTGAGCCATCATCTCCTTCAGGATGTCGGCGATGGAGGCGTCCTCGTAGCCGGGCTCGCGGCACTTGATGAAATAGGCGTTCTCGACGCAGCGCGTGGCGTCGTACATAACCTTGATGCCGTGGCGGCGGCACAATTCGCCGACGGCGCGCATGTTCTCCATGCTGACCGGCTGGCCGCCGGCGAGGTTCACGGTCACGGCGAGGCAGACGTAAGGGATGCGGTCCGCGCCGACCTCGGCGATCAGCCGTTCGAGCTTGGCGAGATCGACATTGCCCTTGAACGGGGCGTCGAATTGCGAATCGTGCGCCTCGTCGACGATGATGTCGACGAAGGTGGCGCCGTTGCGCTCCTGATGGGCGCGGGTGGTGGTGAAATACATGTTGCCGGGCACGAAGTCGCCGGGCTTGATCATGATCATCGACAGAAGGTTCTCGGCCCCGCGCCCCTGATGCGTCGGCACGATGTGGCGGAAGCCGTAATAGTCGCGCACCACCTGCTGCAAGTGCAGGAAGTTGCGCGAGCCGGCATAGGCCTCGTCGCCCAGCATCATGCCGGCCCACTGGTTGTCGCTCATCGCCGTGGTGCCGCTGTCGGTCAGGAGGTCGATGAAGCACTGGTCGGAACGCAGCAGGAAGGTGTTGTGGCCGGCCTCGGCGATGAACCGCTCGCGCTCCTCGCGCGTCGTCATCGTGATCGGCTCGACGACCTTGATCCTGTAGGGTTCGGCTGGATAGGCGGTCTGCATGGCTGGATCCCGAGGTTGTGCCGCGCGGGCGCGGCCCGCGTGGCGGTTGCGGTTGGGTGTCAGGCCGGCGGCGCGGCCTGGCCGATGAAGGCGGCGAGGCGTCCGACGTCGGCAACGACGATGTCGTGGGTCGAGGCTTCGAGCAGGCCGGCGCGGCGCATGGCGCTGACCGCGTTGCTCACCGTCACCCGGTGCAGGCCGAGCAGGTCGGCGATGGCCGCGTGCGACAGCGGGATGCGGCGCGAGGCGCGGGTCAGGCAGACGGCGTGGAGAAAGCGCCCGAGCCGCTGCGGCGCCGAAAGGAAGGCCGTGTCCTCGACCTGCGTCGACATGATGTAGCATTTGGCGGCCATGTTGGAGAGGAGCGCCGCGCTCACCTGCGGGTGATGCGCGAGCAGCGTCTCCATCACCGTCGCCCGCGAGAACTCGACCGCGGCGCAGGTCTCCAGCGCCACGATCTCGTGCATGTAGGGATGCTGGCCGAACATCGCCGCCTCGCCGAGCACGGAGCCCTCGCCCATCAGCCACAGCGTGCGCTGCAAGCCGCCGGCGCTGGCGGCCGCGACCCTGATCGTGCCCGAGCGCAGCAGGAAGATGCCCGAAACCCGGTCCTCGGGGCGCTGGATCACCGTTCCCGCCTTCCAGGCCACCTTGCGGCCGAGATGCAGCACCTCTTCCCAGCAGGACTGGTCGCGGAAGGTGATCCACGGAACGATCGGGTTGCGGGCCAGGTGCCCGGCAAGGTGGATATCGTGAACGGTCATCGCCTCCGCCTCTCCCGCGGCTTCGCCTCGACCCGCCGCGGGATGGTCCCGTGCGCCTCGTTTCGTCATAGCGGTTCTGCCCCCCTGTTTCAGTAGCCGCGATTACATGTTCTTCGATCTGCTCGCGATGCGGTGCGGCATCGATCCGCTCGCGCTGCGGCGCGGATCAAGCCTCGCACTGTTGCGCCAAAGCGCAAGCGCGCCGGGAGTCTTCATCGAGATGGAGAGAGGGACGTCAGGCGGCCGGCGGGCGCCCGTTCCAGCCGAGCGCGCTTCGCGCCAGCAACCAGCAGAAGAGCGCGGACAGGAGATGGACGGCGAGCAAGATCGCCGTCGCCTGCCAGTCCTCATGGCTGCGCGAGGCGACGACCGCGCCGGCCGCCAGCGCGGCCGCGAGCGGCACCCAGGCCGGCGCGCTGCCGTTGCGCCAGGCGAAAGCCGCGGTGACGAGGCCGGTGACGGCGGCCTGTGCGCCGCCGATCAGATAGGCGAGCGGCAGGAAGGCGAGCGCGGCGTAGACGAACAGCATGCCGGCATTGTCGCCTTCCAGCATGGTCAGCAGCGTCATGAGAACGGCGAAGGCGAGCGCGCCGGCCAGAGGCCCGGCGAGGACGAAGATCGCGACGACGGCGACGGCCTGGGGAAGGCGGGGCGACATGGAGGCGCGGATGGGGGGCACTGAGGGGGCAGGGGAAAACGCTGGGCGGCGACCGTGCCCCGCCCTAGCTCTTGCCCATCTTGTCGAGTCGGCGCTGCATCGCGGCGATCTGCTCCTTCAGGTCCTGGAGGTCGTCGTCCTTGCCGGCGGCGGCAGTCTCGTCGTCGACGGCCTCGGCGCCTTGCGCCTGCTCGGCGGGGGGAAACGGCGTGAACATGCGCATCGCGTTCTGGAACAATTCGATGTTGCGCTTGGCCTGCTCCTCGATCGCCTTCATCGGCGTCGTCATCTTCATCATGTCCATCGGCGACTTGCCGATGCCGCCCATGGCGGTCTTCATCTGCTCGCGGAAGCGCTCCTGCTCCTTGGCGAAGGCGATCATCGACTGTTCGAGATAGCTCGGCACCACCATCTGCATCTGGTCGCCGTAGAAGGAGATCAACTGGCGCAGGAACGGGATGGGCAGCATGTTCTGCCCCTCGCGGTTCTCCAGCTCGAAGATGATCTGCGTCAGCACCGGATGGGTGATGTCCTCGCCGCTCTTGGCGTCCTGGACGGTGAATTCCTCGCCCTTGCGGACCATCTCGGCCAGGTCCTCCAGGGTCACGTAGGTGCTCGTCCCGGTGTTGTAGAGGCGGCGATTGGCGTATTTCTTGATTATCACCGGATCGTCTTTCGTCGACATCCATTACCTCCCTCGAATGCGCGTACGAAACGTAAGCGGGATCTGACCAACGGCCTCCCAACGGTCTTCCCGGCGGCTTTCCCGATGGTCGCCTTGAGGGCCGCCTTGAGGGCCGCCCTGGGAACCGCCTTGGGAACCGAAAGGCAGGATATGCCCAAAGCGGCGCCAATTGAAAGCGGTTTGTGCGCCGCCGCACTTATGCTGCAACTGCTATTTTCCAGTTTGACTCGAAGCGGGGAAACGGCAAGATCGCGGTTACAGGATTGAACCCGATAAACGCAGGATCACGAGGAAAGCCCATGTCCGCTTCCGCCATCGTCGTCGCCAGTGCGGCGCGCACTCCCGTAGGCTCGTTCAACGGCGTCTTCGCCGACACGCCGGCCCATGTGCTCGGCGCGGCCGCGATCAAGGAGGCGCTGGCGCGCGCCGGGGTCGAGGGGGCCGAGGTCGACGAGGCCATCATGGGCCAGATCCTGTCCGCCGGCCAGGGCCAGAACCCGGCCCGCCAGGCGGCGCGCGGCGCCGGCATCCCCGACGAGAAGACCGCCTGGGGCCTGAACCAGCTCTGCGGCTCGGGCCTGCGCGCGGTCGCCATCGGCATGCAGCAGATCCAGACCGGCGACGCGAAGATCATCGTCGCCGGCGGCCAGGAATCGATGTCGCTCGC